>NZ_JBICKS010000005.1:0-372274 GCF_043104415.1 Delftia sp. WSY_16
AGTTAATTGAACTGCTAACCGTTGGCTATCTCTTTTTGTTAGATGCAGACTTCAGCGCGTCGGTGAATGGTTCTGTTCTAAGAGCCGAGGAGTCAAGATCGTCCTTGGCAGTCTTGAGAACTAAATCTGCTGCATCTTTAAAAATTGCCTCTGATTCGCTTGCGCTCCATAGTTTTTCTATTAAAGGCTTACACAGTCGCTCAATTGCATTTGAGTTCATTTTGGGAAGAGGGGCTGGTATTTGTTGGAGTCGCAATGCAAAAAGAACTTCGTACCTAGCAGATCTGAAGGCACCCGGGAGAATCTGATTTCTAAAAAGATACTCTAGCCGATACGAGGCAAGTGCTGCGACGTAGTATGGTTCAAGCTTGTCGTCGGGTTCGAATAGGTCAACTCCGACACGGCTCAAAATCCGTCGATAACTTCTAGTTGCTCGATGCGGTTCCTCTAAAAACATTGAAGCAAAAGCCTTGATTAGATTGCCTGGCGTAATGATTCTGGTTTTTTCCATACCTCCCACGCTATTGTATTGGCGCGAGCGTCGTTCGTAATAAAGTCGTTGCTCTTCTTCAAAGGCGGCAAAGTAAGTTTCCAATTTTTTCTGGAAATCAGAAAGTGCGAGTAACTGCTCTTCGCGAACTTCTGTTTGCCTATTTGTCGCCTTGACAATTGATGCGATTACCTCATCATCTCTGGTGGCAATCAATCTGAGAGGTACCATTACACTATCGTCTAGTTGTTCTCTTTGATGGTGAAGTACGTGGCTTGTTTGACAGCCATTCACAATTTGATAATCTTCTATATAAAATTTATTTGCTGTGGTACGAATTGTTTTGGTTATTAGAGTAACGCCATTGTTCATTAGTGCAAACCTAGACTTTGTTTCATTGGAGGCAATGGTGTCTCGCATTTCGGTGTTGACAACATTAAAGTCTTGCCAGTCGCGTACGTTGTCGTAAAATATTCCTTTTAGTATTTCATGATTTTCATCTTCTACAATTCTTAAGAACTCTGGAGCAGGCAAAAGTCCCACATATGCTTCGGTCACTCCTTCGATACTTGGCACGACTGCTTTGAGAGAGAATTCGAATTCTCGAGAAACAGAATTTCTACTTTCTCTATGAAGTCGTTGGATTCCTTCCGCCCCTATTGGCAAGAACTCCACACTTCGAAATATGTGGAGTGTCTTTAGGTCATCTATTGCTGCTGAACGGCGTGCTTCAAGTGCTTTGTCGTTCTTCCAGACACCAGTAGTGACGTAGTACAAGCGACATATTGGATTGCCGCGTTTGAACTTGCTACTGTGTTTGTAAATCGCCGACATAATTTTAGCGAATTTTTTTACTTCATCTCCACGGGGTAAGGTGGGTTTTTCCTTAAAGAAATCTTGCACTCCGTAGTGGAATTGGCCTATTTTGGTGGTTTCAAAGGAAGAAGATCTTTCTGCTTGAACAAAAATAAATGTAACATCAAGGTATCCATTCCGTTCAAGAAGATCATCTACAGCAGCTTCGTCTTCAATTAGAGAGCCGTTTACAATTATGGCTATTGCATCTATCCCCGTGTCTCCGCCAGAGCCTATTACAACATCCGTAGTCTTAAATGCCTCTGGTAGTGATCTTCCGATAGTGAGAAATGCTGAGAAATGCTCAAACTGTTTGTCTTCAGGTAGTTTTTTCAAACCTTCTTCTGCAATAAATTCGGATAGTAGAGATGTTGTGATTCTGTCCATTGCGATTCAATTTTATAATTTAAGGTTTAATCTTTAGATGCGCTTGTTTGTGTATTTTTAATTGGATTTGGATATCGATTTATATGAGAATCTCCTGCTTTGTTTCGCTATGTAACATGCTAGCATGATTCTTGGCTTGATAGGTTGGGTAATGCCGGTGGCTGTCTCCTCTTTCGTCCACTCCTCAAGGGCATTGAAGATGGGAGCATTGCGCTCGCTGCTGAAGACTGATAAATAGTTGCTATTGAAGATGCTCTAGAAGAGCTAGAGGGTGTTTGAGCTGTCTTCAAGGCCTCTCTGCGAGCGGCGGCCTCTTCGTGAGCTTTTTGGTTTAGCCTCTCGAAGAGTGCTTGCTTGGGGATGATCCACCCGCGCCCAACTTTTACCCCAGGGAGGTCGCCAGCTATCAGGCGTGTCGCCACTGTTTCCGTATCGCACGAAAAGAGCGCAGCAAGGTCAGCGACAGTTAGTATTTCCGATTCATTGCACTGCATGAAAGTCTTTCTACTGCGCGTACGTTGGAGCAGCTGGGACGTCTTGTCTCCGCGTAGTGTTAACTCGGGGGGGGCCAGCTACCCCACTCAAGCGACCGATCGTGCTGTACCAGAGAAGAGTTGGCCAACACCAGCCTCGAGAACGTGCGCGGCCTCCCGACGTTATTGCTTGGTAGGAAGTGAAGATCGCCGGGAAAGGTCGAGTGCGGAAAACGCGGATCATGTAGCAGTCTTTTGTACGGCTGAGTTGATCAATTCCAGCTCGGTGTAGTCGGCGCTCAGGTTCCAGCGCTCGGCTGCGTCCAGGGCGTCCTCGTCGAGCAGGTCGACCTCGGGGTCGATGGGCAGCTCGATCAGCCACGCGCGATCGCCGAGGCGCTCGGTGACCATGGCCAGGCGGCCTTTGGTGGGCAGGAGCTTCTTGCCCGGGCCGCGCAGGTCGACGCGGATGCGGACCTGCTGCAGCGGTTCGATGGAGTTGGGCGTGGTGACCTCGGCGGCGGCCATCGCGTCGGCGATCGCGCGGCTGGCCTCTGCGGCCGTGGCCTTACCCTTCTTGAACTTGGGCGTTGCCTTGTCTGTGGGGGCTGCCTTGCCGGAGCGCGTAGCGGCCTCGGCTTTCATCTCGTCTTGCACTTGGCTTTGGATCGACTCGAGATCCACATTCGCCAGGTCCACCAAGTCCTCGAGGTGTGCCTGGCCGTGGTCCAGGCCGATGGTGCAGCCCATCATGAGCATGTACTGGATCTGCGCGGGCAGATCTTGCTCGGCCAGATTCTCCAGGGCGTTCTCCAGGTCCATTCCTGGCCTGTCATCTTTGCCGTCGATCTGGAACATGCGGTGCAGGAGGCGAGGGGGCGTCTGGACGGCCAGCAGTTTCAGGATCTGCAGGGCAATGCGGTTGGGGATGTGATCCAGCCCTTCGGGTGGGCAGCGCAGGAGCCCATCGATCGTTGCCTCGGCCGCGCGCTCACGCCAGCGGATCTCGTACTCGCGCTGCAGCGCTTCTCGCGTGGGCTCAGCAGGCTTCTCGGCCTGGGCTTTGGCAGCCGCCTGGCGCTCGCCCTTGACCTTCACCGCCGCGCTGGCGGTGTGCGTGGGCACGGCCTCCACCATGTTGCCGCTGGGCGCCTCGATCAGCACCACGCTGGCCGCCGGCACGTCTTGGCCCAGAACCTGGCGAACGGGCGCGCTGCTGCCTTGGCTGGGCTTGTCCAGCAGCAGGTAGCCACGGGGCGCGCCGTTCTCGCTGGGCATGATGTCGCGGGCCTGGCGGCCGGTGATGATCTGCTGGCCGCGCTGCTGGGCCTGGGCCTTCATGCGCTCGAAGTGGGCGTCCTTCTTTTCTGCGAAGCAGGCGGTATCGGTACAGACGTCTGCATCGTTCTTGTCCCACAGCTCGGGCGACGCGCCGGTGTGTTTGGGGCAGACCGAGCAGGCGCCGGCGGCCGGGCACAGCGTGGCATCGTCCAGCGCAAAGGGGGCTTGGTCCAGCTTGAGCATGTAGCTGCGCCGGGCCAGGTCCAGGGCACTGCGATAGCTCATGGGGCCGCCGTCAGGGCCGCCCGTGAGCACGCGCTTGGTGTATTCGGTCTGGATGGCCTCGGTAGGGCGCTGGGCCACCAGCAGGGCCACGCTGCGTGTCAACGTGCGCGCGGCCAGGGCGGCTGTGGCTTCGGGGCACAGCGTGAGCAGGCGCAGCGATTCAAACACGTGGGTGCGGCTCTTGTGCAGGGCTTCGGCAGCGCCGTCGATCGAGAGGCCATGGTCCAGGGTCAGGCGCTGCACGCCGAGGGCTTCCTGCAGCGGCGTGAGGTCGCTGCGGTGCAGGTTCTCGATCAGCTGCATCAGCAGCGCGTGCATGTTGTCCGCGTCGCGCTCGATGTACGGCACGGCGCGCAGGCCCGCGATCTGGGCAGCGCGGTACCGGCGCTCGCCCGCAATGATTTCGTGCGTGGCGCGGCGCGTGGCTTCGTCCTCGAAGGTGTCCTGCAGGCGCTCGGCCGGCAGGCGGCGCAGCAGCAGGGGCTGCAGCACGCCGTACAGCTTCATGGTGGCGGCCATGTCGTGCAGCGCGTCGTCCTCGATTACCCTGCGGTTCGTGCGGCTGGGCGCGATCTGGGCGAGGGGCAGCGTGGGGTGCACGATCGCGCCGGCGTCAGCGCTGTCCTGGCGCTCGGCCTGCACGACCTCGAAGGCATCCATGGGCAGGTTGACCAGGCTGTCGCCCACGGCGACCTGGTACTGGCGCCCGCCGGGCGTCTTGCCGATCACCTTGCCGCGCTGGCCGGCCTGGGGATGCGGCTTGCCGCCCTTGCTTGTGGCCTCGGCGCTGATCACCACCTCGCGCTGGATCAATGGGTCTTTGGTCTTGGGTGCCATCAGCGCACCTCCTTGTGCTTGAGCTGGCGCACACGCTGAACGGCAACCTCACGGCGCGCGGCGAGCTGGTCGGCGGGCATGGCGCTGAACTGGTCGCAGCGCGAATCGGCGTTGAAGGTGCGACCTGGCATCAGGTGCCTGGCGCATTGGGCGAAGCCCAGGCGCACCATGCGTGGATCACTGGTGTCGGGCAGCCAGTGCGTACAAGCCTTGCATGCGGCGGCGCTGGTCATGGCCGTGCCTTGCGGTAGATGCGCTCGCCCATGACAACGCTGGGCAGGGCAAAGGCGTCCATGGCGCCGGGGCGGACTGATGCATTCAGCTCGGGAAATTTGTAGGCCGCAGTGGTGACCGTGCTGTTGCGGATGGGCAGGTCGTTGGCGGGCGTGACCACGCGCTCGCGCATGCTGCGTTGGCGCAGCGCCTTGGGCGTGGGGGCGGGCTGCTGCAGGTCCGAGCCACGGCTGCTGAGTGTGCCAAAGCCGTTGCCGTGAGCGATGGAGGTCAGGGCGGGTTTCATGCGAGATCCTTGCGAGGGCAGGGCGTGGACGTGGCGCGGATGTGCTGCGCCAGGCAGTCCATGCGCTGCCAGGTGAAACGCGGGTTGGTGGTGTACAGCTCGGCCTGTTGACCCTTGAGCTGGCGCGCCAGCGTCATGGCCGCATGGCTGCTGGCGGCGGTGCTGTCGGGGTAGATGTGCCGCGCATGCACGGTCTGGCCGTCTGGCGTCTTCAACTCCACCTCCAGCAGCGGCCGGCCATCGGTGGTGGTGCGGCAGATGCAGGCGGTGATCTGACCGTGGATGCGCAGCTCCATGGTCATGGCGCGCCTCCGGTCAGGCTGTGGATCAGCAGGGCGATGCAGGGGCTGCAGATCAGCGCTGCGGCCAGGATGCCCAGGGCCAGCAGTTGCCGGCGCACGCGGCGCTGGTGCAGGCGGCTGCGGTGCGGGCCGTCCAGTTCAATGCGGCGCGTGTTCATGGCTGCACCCGGATGGCCGATGCGTTGTGCACGCGGTAGAAGCACTGCGCCAGGGCCACGGCCAGGGCACCGCTCAGGTAGGCGCCGGTGAAGCTGCGGCCGGCCACGCGCACGCGGAAGGTTTTCAGTTCCATGGCTGGTCTCCATGGGCTGTGGTTTCGGTCGGTGCTCGCTTGGCCAACCCCGCGACGAGGTGGCGCTGCAGGTGCGGGATCTCGTCGACGGTCGCCTGGATTCCATGCTCGCCAAGCCACTGCTGCGCCTCAACGACCGGGAAGCGTTCAAAGCCACCGGGAAGCTGGGGGCGGGCAGCCTTGAGCAGGCCCTGCAGCTCATGGGCCGACCGGCCGAACGGCCCGACGGGCAGGGCGCCACAGCACTGCAGCAGCGTGTACAGACCGCACATGCGGCCATACCAATGGTTCCACAGCGGAGAACCTTCGGAGAGCCTGTCCAGAGTGCGCTCGGCGTCCCAGATCGTGGCGCTGGCGCGGTCCAGCACTTCGGCCAGCGTGGCTGTGCGGATGGGTGCTGGCTCGGTCATCGCTGCGGCAGCGCCTTCTGCCAGCGTGCAGCTGGCCAGGAAGGCTGCACTGATGGGGTACTCGCGCAGGTATTGAGCGAACTCCAAATGGCCGTCGGTCGCCCGCCAGTTGATCAGGGCGCGGTAGAACTCAGGCTCGCGCGGCGGCGCGGTTTCTATGGTGAGAAATCGGGCCGGTGACCAGCCCTGAGTGGACTTGTCGCGGCACGCGAACAGCAGGTTCAGGCGATTGGGCTCGGTGCGAGGGGCGTGGCCCTTGCGTGTGATGTGCAGGGTGAGTGAATCAAGCAGCTGCGCCATGGCGTCATGGGTGACCTCACCCTGCGGAGCCTTGTCGAACACCACCAGGCGCTTGCCGGCCAGCACTGCGTTGCCGCTGTCCAGCAGCCTTTGCGCACTGCCCAGCGAGAGGTAGGCGCTTCCATGGATGCGGGCCATGGTTTCCAGCAGGGTGCCTTGGCCGTTGCCTTGCGGCCCATGCAGCACCAGAGCCTTGGTCAATCTGCCAGTGGGATGCTGCAGCGGGTAGGCCAGCCATGACAGCAACAGGTCGTGGTCGGGGCTGCGAGCGCCGCCCGTGAGGTGGGCCACCAGATCGAGGATGGGCTGCGCGCTCATGCCGCACCCCGCATTTCCGCGCTCGCCAGCGTGGCGCCGGCAGCATCGGCCGCAGCCTGGGCGCGCGTGACATCGACGACCAGGCGGGTGACGTCGAGCTGGCCGCGCAGCTTATTCAGCAGGCGGCCGACGTCGGTTTCTTGATGGGGATCGTTCTCGAAGCCGGCGATGAACTGCTCGGCTTCCTGCAGCGCTTCATGAAGCGCCAGAAGAGGGGCAAGGGACATGGAACCTCCAACACCCGGGATGGGTGTGGAGGTAATTATCCAAAATGGATCATTTGTGTCAATCCATTTTGGATTTTTAACTTATGTTTCGATGCTGTGTTGCGGCTATGACTTTCTGCGTGCGTTGTTGCGTTTGGTGTGAGTCAACGTCATTTCTTGTGCCAGCCGGGCGAGGGCAATGATGAGAACCGCACCGAACACGCCGCCGATTACTGCGATGAATCCTACGCTTTGGGCAAGCCACAGGCCTCCAACCAGGATCAGCGCGGCCGAGAGAAGGCCAACCCAAGGTAGCAAATTTGCAACCGCTCGATGGGTGAAAGTCGGGTTTGGCATGGGTTGGTGGTCTGTGCTAGGTGAGTGCGTACCGCTCTACGAGAGGTGTTTATGTCACCTCGACTGCATCTCTGGCTGTGTGTTCACGGTGGGTCTGTCGGGCCTCTTGCCCCGCTCGGGCGAGTGAACTGGTAGATCCTGGCTCCGGTCGAATTGGGCGGCGCTCTAGTCTGTCGTGCCGTTCTTCGTTTCGGCAGAACTTTTGACCTGCGCTGTTTCTTCGGGTAGCTGAGGTGTCAAATTTGCGATTGATTCGATGGCATCCCAGAGTTTCTGTGTCATCGCGCCAGATCTCTCGAGCTTTATCAACCTGCGAATCACGGCCTTGGATGACGGGGGGAGGCCATCGGTCGAGTCGTTCGGATCTACGCCGTAGGTAAGCCATGTTTGCGCCACCTCTAGGTGATCGGCAATCTGATTTATTTCCTCGAATGTCGGCTGGCGGGCACCTGCCAGCCACTTCTGCATACCTGCGGGGGTCATGCTGAAGTGCTCGGCCAAGCGCTCCTGTGAGATGCCGAGTTCGCGCATGCGGGTCTTAGCCCTGTCTCTCCATGTTTCCATGAAGGAAGTGTCCCAAGCATGGTGCGCTTGCGGAATACACAAAATGGACGCGATCACTTGTTGATCCATAGTGGATTGATCCATAATGGATTAATGGAACTCAAACACTATCTTCAGAAGCACGGGATCACCATGGCCTCCTTCGGGCAGCGCCTTGACCCACCCGTGAGCCCTGGAAAAGTCAATCATTGGTTGCGTGGAACGCGACGTGTGAGTCTTGAGGAGGCTCTGCAGATTGAGTCGCTCACGCATGGAGAGGTCGGGCTGCGGGAGCTTGCAAATCCCAAGGGATGCGATGTGAGGAGGGCTCATGCGTAACAGCCCCACCCGCCGCCGCCTGTTGATGGGCGTGTTGGTCTTTCCGTGGCTTGGGGGCAGCAAGGCCGCGCCGCAGGCGTCAATCCAACCCCAGGTTTTTCTGTCAAGCGAGCTGCAGCGGCTGCGGTTTGCGCAAAGCGACGAGCAAGTCTCCCTGGATGGCTTGGAGACACGTTGGCGCGAATGGTGCGCCACGCGGCAGTTCCACCCTGCAGGAGGTGCAAAGCGATGACCCCGTCCGTCAATCTGCTGCCCGCCATCTACCTCGATGCGGACGTGCGCAACGTTACCCCCGTCTGTCCAGGGCGCAAGCGCCTGGGCCTGGGACTGGATATCCCGGGCCAGCCGACGGTGCGCGTGGCGATCACGCTGGAACACGCGCAGTTTCTGCGCGACAGCCTGAACGACTACATCAGCGCCGCTGCTGGCGGTCAGCGAGCCAGCGCGGTGTTGGCCGAGGGCGAATAGGTGACGGGGTTGATAGGTGGGCCCGCACTTTCGCTTGCCCATGCCAGCAGTCAGCCCGCTGCAGCGCGGGCGGCTCGGTGCATGTCGAGAAGCAGCGTCTCGGCGATCAGGTTTCCGTGCCTCTCTTCGTTGCGGGCCAAGCGTGCCAAGTCTGTGGCAAAGGCTTCTTGCTTGTCTGCAGGCAGTTGTCGCACGGTGGCGAAGACAAGCGAGCCGAGTGCATTGACGATGGCATTCAGCGAGTCTGCATTCAGCGGGATGGTGTTCTGTTCGCTCATCGGTATCTCCGGTTGGTTGTGTGATCGGTGCATGCGGTGCGCCGGTCTCATTTTCCGCCACACGTTCCATGCGGACCGTGGCGGCTTTTTCTTGCGAGGGTTCGGTGCGTTGGTTCATGCATCGAAGTCTCCCGGTATTGCCTGGCTGAGTCATTCCGACGCGTTCCGAATTTTTCGGAACGCGTCGGAACGGTTTGCCTATGGAGAAGAGGGGACAGGGCCTTGATGTCCGTCAGGCCGCTGCGTGGCTTTGGGCCGGCGCAAGCCACTTTCTCCTCTGTAGAGCCTGTCCATACAGGCATTCCGACGCGTTCCGACAAATTCGGAACGCGTCGGAAAGGGTTTTCCCTGATTTTGGAGGTCTGAATATGGACCCAGCACTCAATTACGACGATGAGCTGGAGGCTGCCAAGGATGCTGTGAAGTACCTCGGTGGCCCGAAGAAGGTGGGCGAACTGCTGTTCCCCGAAAAGCAGCCCGACGCGGCGGCGCGCTATCTGCTGGATGCGCTGAACCCGGCCCGGGCCGAGCGGCTGAGCCCGGGCCAGTTGCTGCTGCTGATGCGCAAGTGCTGCGAGATCGGCTTTCACGGCCTGACCGCCTATCTGCTGCATGAGGCAGGCTACGCGCCGCCCATGCCGCTGGACCCCGTGACCGAGGCCACGAAGCTGACGCGCGAGCTTGAGCGCACGGTGGGCCATGCGTCGCTGCTGGTGGCACGCCTGGAGCGGCTGAAAGAGGGCAGGGCGTGATGGACAACTACCAGAACGTGCTGCACCAGATGGAGCATTTCGGCATCGCGCTGCGCGACCGGGATCGGCGTGATCTGCCCGACAGGATCAGGGCAGGGCGCAAGACGACCTGTGGTGCCGGCGGCAAGGATTGGTACAAGCTGCACCTGTGGCAGCCGGACGCCGGCGGCACGTATGTGGTCGGCTCGTTCGGCACCTATCGGCACGGCGGCGATTGGCAGAAGGTTGAGATTGACCTGGCGCCGCTGTCCGAGGCCGAGCGCGCCCGCCAGGCCGCCCACCGTAAGGCGTTGGCCGAGGCTGCAGCACTTGAGCGCGCACAGGAGATTGCCAACGCTGCGGCCGAAGCCATCGATATCTGGCGCAAGGGTGTGCGCGCGGCCACCACACCCTATCTGGACCGCAAGCAGGTACAGGGCGAGGCCTTCCGCGCGCTGGACCGCCAGCTGTCGCTGCGCTGGCCTGCCCGCAAGCGTGGTGATGAAGACGTGGTGGTGCGCCTGCCGGCCGGCACCACGCTGCTGCCCCTGGTGCGGCCTGATCTGCCGCGCCACCAGGCGCTGCGCGGCCTGCAGTTCATCAAGCCGGACGGCATGAAGATCTACCTGCGGGCCTTCGACAAGCCGGTCTGCTGCATCCGCCTGGGCGAGATCGACGCCGGCAGCACCGCGCTGCTGATGGTGGTCGAGGGCTATGCCACAGGCCTGACAGCCCGCATGGCGGTGGACCACCAGCACCCTGTGTTTGTGGCCCTGGACGCCGGCAACCTGGCCGAGGTGGTGCGAGTGCTGCGGGCGCTGTACCCGGCCACGCGCATCCTGATCCTTGCAGATGACGACTACATGACCCGGGACAAGCGCACGGGCGCGCTGATCAACCCGGGCCGCACGGCCGCTGCCCGCGCCGCCAAGGCCACGGACGGCTGCGATCTGGTCTGGCCCATCTTCAAGGCCTCGACACGGGGGCCGAAGGATACGGACTTCAACGATCTGCACGTCCTCGAGGGCCTGGACGTGGTCCGCCGGCAGCTGGTGGCGGTGGTCGATGCGATGGCGAGGCGGTATGGCTGAGAACACCGACAACCTGAACGCCAGCGCGGCGCCATTGCCGTTAACGGCGCCACCGCATGCGACCGGAGAGTCGCATGCTTCGTCCACTCACGGCGCGCCAGCGCCGCTGGACGGGGCTGTTGTGCATGTCGACTTTCAGTCGGGTGTGCGCATCGCGGGCGAGGCGCGGCCAGCGCCGGATCTCGCCCAACGCCCCCCGTCCCCCAAAAAAAGCGCAGCTGCGCGCGACTGTGGGGATGGGGGCGGCAAGAGCCCTGCGGCTAGCCAGCCGGTGCAGGGGCGAAAGAAGGAGAAGACCATCGATTGGGGCCGGTTCAACCACCTGATCGAGAACTTCGCGCTGATCTACGGCACGGACACGGTGTGGGACGGCTCGGAGCGGCTGATCATGAAGATCGCCAACATGGGTCACGCCCACGGCGCCGACATGGTGCGCATGTGGAAGGCCAGCGAGAAGCGGCGCACGGTGCGGCTGGAAGACGTGGTGTTCGATCCCACCTTGCAGGCTGACCCGGCTACCACCGTGAACCTGTTCGACGGCATGGCCATGGTGCCGAAAGAGGGCGATGTGCAGCCCATGCTGGAACTGGTTTCGTTCCTGACCAGCCGAGCCACGCCCGATGAGGGCGATACCGGCGACATCATGCATTGGCTGCTGTGCTGGCTGGCCTACCCGCTGCAGCACCCCGGCACCAAGCTGCGCACGGCGGTGGTGATGCATGGCGACGAGGGCGCGGGCAAGAACTTCCTGTTCGACATCATGGTGGCGATCTACGGCAAGTACGGCGCCCTGGTGGGGCAGGACGAGCTGGAGGACAAGCACAACGATTGGCGCAGCTGCAAGCTGTTCGTGGTGGGCGACGAGGTGTCCAGCCGGGCCGAGCTGGTCCACAACAAGAACCGGCTGAAGGCGCTGATCACCTCGCCCACGGTGCAGATCAACCCCAAGCACCTCACGCGGCGCGAGGAGAAGAACCACATGAACATCGTGTTCCTCTCCAACGAGCTGCAGCCGCTGGCGCTGGACAACTCCGACCGGCGCTACCTGGTGGTCTACACGCCCCGGGCCAAGGGCTTCGAGTACTACAAGGCACTTGGCGACTGGCGCGACAGCGGCGGGGTGGAGGCGTTCTACCACTACCTGCTCAACTACCCCCTGGGCGATTTCCACCCCTTTGCCCCGGCCCCGATGACGGAAGCCAAGTCGGCGCTGATTGCGATCAACCGCAAGAGCCCCGAGCTGTTCTGGTCCGAGTGGCAGGCGGGCGAGCTGGATCTGCCCTACCACTCCTGCGCCATCACCCAGGCCTATGCCGCCTACCTGAAATGGTGCCAGCGCACGGGCGACCGCTACCCCTTCCCCCAGACCCGCTTCACGCCCACGGTGGTGCGCTTTGCCGAAGGGCAGGGCTGCCCGGTGCGCACCAAGCCCATGAACGTGACCCGGCCCGGGCAGGCCAAGAAGACCGAGCGCATGTTCCTGGTGACCGAGCCGATCCTGGGCGAGGGCGCGCAGCGCATGACCGAGGGCGATTGGGCCACCTCGGCCGTGCGCGACTTCGCGGATGCGCTGCGCAAGTACTCGGGCTATGGCAGCGGTGCCCCGGCCCCCAACGAGCAAGAACCACAGGGAGGTCAGTAGTGCAGCGCCGTTACGCCATTACACCGACGCGTAACGCTGGAATCCAGCACTGGCGCGGGTCGTTACACGATTACAGCGTTACAGCAGCCTCGCGTATGTGTGTGTGCATGCAGGCGGGTGGGCGGGTGTGTGTGGGCGCGTGCATGCACATGCGTGAGGCGTGTAACGGCGTAATCGTGTAACGCGCCAAGCCTGGCGCGGGTTTCGCTGTTACGCGCGCTCGTAACCACGTAATCACTTCTTTGTTTGTATAGAGAGAGGAAAGAAGAAATGGAAGGGCTGGATCTGTTGACGGCCGGCGGCACCACCACCCCCGGCATAGGTACTCCCGGCGCATGGAATCACGGGGGTAATTCGGCCCCCGCGGAGGCGCCAGTGGCTGGTTTGGGGAAAAGTGAACAAAGCGGTGAACGCCGGGGGTCGAAGTGAACGGGCGAATGGACCTGATCACGCAGGCCGAGTACGCGCGGCGCCGTGGCGTGGCGAAGTCCGCCGTGGCCAAGGCCGTGAAGGAAGGCCGGATCGCGCTGATCGACGGAAAGATCCATGCCGCGCTCGCGGACCTGCAGTGGGCCCAGAACACGCGCGCCAGGGCCGACAGCGGGCGCGCTGGCGCGTTGTTGCCCATCGAGCAAGGGGCAAGCGATGGCGATGCGAAAAACCCGCCACAGGCCCCGGATTCGGCCCAGCCTGCGGCCAGCGACGACTACCAGGCCCTGCGCGTGCGCCGGGAGCGCGCGTCCGTGGAGCGGGAGGAGCGCGAGAACGCCCGCGAGGCCGGTCGCCTGGTGGAGCGCGAGGCCGCCTGGCGCGGCGTGTTCGATGCCTTCCGCGCGCTGCGTGACGAAGCCATGGGCGTGGGCCAGCGGGCGGCGCCCCTGCTGGTGGGCCTGGCCGATTCGCGCGAGATCGAGCGCTTGATCAACGAGGAGCTGCGCAAGGCTTTTGCCATTGCAGAGCAGCGCCTGCAGCGGGCCTTGCCCGAGGGAGCGGCATCATGAACCTGGCAGATGGATACGGCCTGATGGTGGCCGCAGCGATCGAGGGCATGCGCCCTGATCCCGAACTGCAGTGCGATGTCTGGGCAGAGAAGTTCATGCAGTTGCCGCAGAGCGGTCCCAAGCCTGGGCCTTTCCGTTTCGACCGCAGCTATCCGGCGCGGCGCGTGCACCAGGTGCTTTCGCCCGGCCACCCTTGCAAGCGCGTGGTGGCGAAGGTGGCGTCCCAGATGTTCAAGACGCAGACAGCGCTCAACTGGATCGCCTCGCTGATCCACTGCCGCCCGCGCAACATCCTGGCCCTGCAGCCCACGGACACCCTGGTCAAGCGCTTCTCGGCGCGCGTCACGACGATGATCCGCAACGTGCCGGTGCTGGCCGAGCGCGTGGCCGCCTCGAAGAGCCGCGACTCCCGCAACACGGTGCAGGCCAAGGATTTCCTGGGCGATGCCACGCTGTTCATGAACACGGCTGGCTCTGCCGCCAACCTGGCCGAAGTCTCGGCGCCCTACATCTATGTCGACGAGATAGACCGGCTGCTGCTGAATATCGATGGCGAGGGCGATCCGGTGCGCCTGGCCGAGGCACGGGCCTCGCAGTACGAGAACGACTGCAAGTTCTTCTACACATCCAGCCCGGCCATCGAGGGCTTCTCGAAGATCGACGAGCTGTTTGCCCGGGGCACGCAGGAGTACTACCACGTGCCTTGCCCGCACTGCGAGCACCTGCATGTGCTGGCGCTGGAGAACTTCAGGTTCGCCCGCGATGAGCAGACCGGCTTCATGGACCGCGCCTGGTTCGTGTGCCCAGCCTGCGGCTGCGAGATCGACGAACGCCACAAGACCGCCATGCTGCGCGACGTGGCCGCCGGTGGGCAGGCGCGCTGGGTTGCCACATCCAAGGGCGATGGCGAGACCGTCAGCTTCACACTGTCGGCGTTCTACATGCCGGTCGGCGCCATCACCTGGCTGACGCTGGCGCGGGACTACTCGCACGCCAAGGCGCAGCTGCAGCGGGGCGATCACAACGCCATGCAGGTGTTCTACAACACGCGGCTGGGCCTGTCGTACAAGAATGCCGAGACCATCACCACGGCCACGCAGCTGCGCGACCGCGCCGAGAAGTACCCGCTGCGCGTGCTGCCCGATCCGGCGCTGGTTGCGACCATGACGGCCGACACCCAGCCCGACCGTCTGGAAGTGCAGATCGAGGCCTGGGGTCCGGGCCTGGAGCATTGGGTGATCGACTACATCGTGCTGCAAGGCTCACCCTCGGAGCCCCCCGAGGCGCCGGGCAGTGTCTGGCAGCGGCTGGACGAGATCCGGCGCACACCGCTGCTGCACGCCTCGGGCCGGCCCATCATGATCAGCGCCTACGGCATCGACGCCGGTGGCGCCAACACGCAGGACGTATACAACTACGGCTCGGCCCGAAGGCCCTTGAACTGCACCGTGTTGCACGGCTCGTCGCGCCCCAACAAGCCCATCATGGGCAGTTCGCCCAGCCGCGTGGACATCGATTGGGGCGGCAGCAAGACGCCGGGCGGCGTGGAGTTGTGGACCGTAGGTACCGACGTTGCCAAGGATTGGCTGTCCAACCGCATGCATCTCGCCGAAGGCGCGGGCGCCATGCACTTCAACCAGGCGCTGCCGATCGAGTGGTTTGACCAGATGGTGGTCGAGCAGCCCCGGGTGCGCTGGCACAAGGGCCGCGCCATCCGCGAATGGATCAAGCCCAACGGCAAGCGCAATGAGGCCTGGGACGTCAGCGTCTACAACTTGGCCATCGCCCACCAGCTGGGCCTGCACAAATGGACCCCGCTGGACTGGCAGCGGCTGCGCGACAAACTGATCCCGCCCATCGGCGATCTGTTCGCGCCTGTGCCTGCCATGGATACCGCAACCCAGCCGCCCGCTGCACCAACCGATCTGCCCGTACAGACGTCTGTACCTGCCGAGAGGGCAAACGCCGCACCCGCAGCCCAGCCGCTGGCGCCGCCACCGGCCGCACCGTCCATCCTCCTGCCGCCGATTGCGCCCTCTGCGCCGGCCGGCCGCCGCATCTATTCAAAGGGAATCCGATGATCCGCCCCGAACTGTATGACCCCGAGGCTCTGCGCCTGGCCGCCACTGCACCGACCCCGGACGATGACGTCGACCCGGAAGCCAGCGACGAGCAGCGTGATCTGGACCAGCTGTGCGAACGCTGGGTAGCGTGGAAGGCCACGCGGCGCTTCTACGGACCATCGCCAAACATGGGCTCGATCCTGGGGCAGCTCAGCGGCACGCGCACCAGGCCACTGCGCACCGACGGGCCGAACGCGGCCTGCAGCGCCGAGCTGGCGGCCTTTCATCTGGCCTATACCTGCCAGCCGGACGCACTCGACAAGCAGGTCTTCGACCTGTACTACGTGCACCGGGTTGCACCTGTGAAGGTGGCGGCCTCAGCCTTGAAAATCAGTCGAAAACACTTCTATTCAGTGCTGGGGGATTTCAGAAAGCGCTTATATTGCGCAGCGCAGTCCATTCTTGCGGAACGAATGGGCCCATAGGAATCTATTCAGGAGAGAGGTAATGCGCAGTACTCGTCATGCCGTTGCGTTGGCGGCTTGTCTTTTGGCCATTGGCGGTCAAGCTTTGGCCATCAACAAGTGCAAGGATGCCAATGGCAAGGTCACCTACCAGGAGCACGCCTGTACCAACGACTCCAAGTCAGCGGAAGTCATCAATGCAGCCCCTGCCATGGACACGGGGGCTGATCAGGCCAGTGCGCAAGCGCGTTTGGCAAAGATGCGGGATGACAACGAGAAGTTCGACGCCATGATCTCCGGCAAGGTCATGCGCGGGATGTCTGAATCGCAGGTCAAGAATTCTTGGGGCAGTCCGACCAAGATCAACAAGACCATTGGCAGCAATGGTGTGAATGAGCAGTGGGTCTATCGCCGTGGCGGCGGTGTATCCCAGTACGTCTATCTCGAGAATGGCGTGGTCACGTCCATTCAATCGCCGCAGTGAGTGCTGGCAATTCCTCGTTCCTTTAGCTGCAGTCGACCGAAGTGTCAAAGCCTGTTTTGTCACCTCCAGAGGTGACACTTTTTCCGTGGACGGCAGGTGACAAAACACCCCAAAATTCGCAGTAATTCAGGTAGGTCTAAAAAATCCGCCTGACGTAGAAAACACCCTCCCGACATCCCACCGCAGCAGCGAAAGTCGGTATCAGCCCCCGGTCTCCGAAAGGAGTCGGGGGCTTTGTTTTGGAGCCTCCATCCATGCTTTCCATCCACCGCACGGGCGCCTCGATCGCCGACGTGATCGCGTCCGTGCGCGGCGTGCCGTCGCGCATGATCCCCTATGCGGCGGCCACGGCGCTGACCCGCTGCGCCAAACAGGCGCAGACCGAGGATCTGCCGGCCGAGATGCGCAAGGTGTTCTCCAACCCGGTGCCCTACACGCTGAACGCGCTGCGCATCGAGCCGGCCACCAAGGACAACCTGATGGCGCGCGTCATGGTCAAGACGGGCGCGCATGCCCCGGGCGTCGCCCCGGAAAACTTCCTGTTCCCCGAGGTCGAGGGCGGCGTGCGCAAGCACAAGGGTCTGGAGATGGCACTGCGCTACCAGGGCGTGCTGTCGCCCACGCAGTACGCCATGCCGGGCGCGGCGGCCAAGCTGGATGCGTACGGGAACGTCAGCGGCGCCCAGGTTCGCACCATCCTCAACGCCCTCAAGGGCATCCGCGCCCCCAGCTCCACGCGCGACCGTGCCACGGGGGCCAAGCTGCGCAAGGGCCGGCGCCTGGCCAACGACATGTTCGTAGGCCAGCCGCAGGGCGGTGGTCGGCCTGACGGCATCTGGCGGCGCGAGGGCAAGCGCCTGCGCGCCCTGTTCGTCTTCACCAGCGACGCGCCGGACTATTCGGTCCGGCTCGACTTCAGTGGCACCGTGCAGCGTGTGGCGCTGGAGCGCTTCCGCCCCGAGTTCGAGCGTGCGATCGCTGACCTCCAATCAAAAGGATCTTGGTAATGACCGATGCCGCCACCGAGCTGACGCAGGAGCGGGAGCGCCTGCAGTCCTATCTCGACGCCGAGCAACGCATCCTGAACTCGCAGGAGTACATGATCGGCAACGGACAGACCGCCAGGCGCAATCGCCGCGCCGATCTCGAGCAGGTCCGCGCAGGCATCCAGCAGTGCCGCGCCAACATCGAGCGCCTGCAGGGCCTGGCCGGCCGCGTGCGCCGCGTCGCTTACCTGTCCCCCCGGTAAACCGCCATGGAACTCAATCTGCTTGACCGCGCGATTGCAGCGGTGGCTCCCGGCTGGGCGGCCGATAGGGCGCTGTCCCGCGCCAAGGTCCAGGCGCTGGGAGCAATGCAGGCCATGGGCGGCGAGATGCCCACCGCCGGCTCTGCCTCACCGCGCCGCTTCTGGAATCCGCGTCCCCGGGATGCCCGGTCGGACACGATGCGCCAACTGCCTTTCCAGCGCGGCGCCTCGCGCGAGCTGGCGCGCACCAGCCCCATCGCGGTGGGTGCCATCAACACCAACATCGACCGTGTCGTGGGCACGGGCCTGGCGCTCAGCGCGCAGCCGAACCTCGCCGTGCTGGGTTGGTCCCGCGATCGCGCCCTTGCCTGGAAAGCCAAGGTACAGCAGGAATTCAGCCTGTGGGCCGACAGCACCGAGTGCGATATCGAGGGCAAGCAGAATTTCTACCAGCTGCAGGCTCTGGTGCTGCGGTCGGCGCTCGAAAGTGGCGACTGCTTCTCGCTGCTGCCTGATGGCGAGCGCACGGCCACCCAGCCCTACGAGCTGCGCATCCAGGTGCTGGAAGCCGACCGCGTCGGCAACCCCGGCGGCAAGGCCGACAGTGACACCGTTTCCGGCGGCGTGCGCCTAAACGCCCACGGTGCCCCAGAGGCCTACCACCTGTACGACAAGCACCCTGGCAGCGGCTTGCCGACGCAGGGCGGTGCGTACAAGGGCGAATGGATCGAACGCTTGGGCCGCAGCGGTCGCCGCCGCATGCTGCACCACTTCCGCTGCCTTCGCCCGGGCATGCCCCGGGGCGTGCCTTACCTGGCGCCGATTATCGATTGCATCAAGCAGATCTCGCGCTACACCGAGGCCGAGATCATGGCCGCAGTGCTGACGGCCTACCTCACCGTGTTCATCGAGGCGCCTGGTGGCAGCGTGGCGCCGGTGTTCGATGGCTCCAGCGCGACTCAGAGCGAGGCGCCCGCGGATATCGCCCTGGGCATGGGCGCCGTGGTGGGCCTGGCGCCGGGTGAAAAAGCCAGCTTCGTCAACCCGGTGCGGCCCAACCCGAATTTCGAGCCCTTCATCCAGGCGGTCATCAAGCAGATGGGCGTCGCTTTGGGTATCCCCTTCGAGCTGCTGGTCAAGCAGTTCAACTCCAGCTATTCCGCCAGCAAGGCTGCGCTGCTGGATGCCTGGGTGTATTTCCGCAGCGTGCGCTATTGGCTGTCGCTGAGCTTTTGCCAGCCGGTGTTCGAGACCTGGCTGACCGAGGCGGTTGCGCGCGGCCGCGTGCCCGCGCCGGGTTTCTTTGCCGACCCGCTGCTGCGCTGGGCCTACACGCGTGCCGCCTGGCCAGGCGACAGCATGGGCAGCATCGATCCCAAGGCTGAAGTGGAGGCCTACGTCGAGGCCATCGACGCGCGGCTGATGACGCGCGAGCGCGCGGAGTGGGAGCTGTTCGGCAGCGGCTGGGACGAGACCTACGACCAGAAGCTGGCCGAGTACGAGCGCCTGGTCAAGGACGGAATGCTGCCCATCCCCAAGGCCGGCGCAGCGGCGCCCCAGCAACCCAAAGCAACCCCTCCGAAACAAGCCCCCCAGGAGCAGGCATGAGCACTGATCTCGCCCCCTTGACCGAGTCCCACCACCACCGCCGCCGCATGGTGTTCGACCCGACGATCAACCTCGGTCACATGCTGACTTTCGTCGGCTTTCTGGTGGCCGGCTTTTCCGCGTACAGCACGCTGGACAAGCGCGTCAGCGTCACCGAGATCCAGGCCACCGTCGCCATCGAGCGCATGCGCGAGCAGGACTCGCGCATGAAAGAAACGCTGACGGACATCCGGCGCGACGTCAAGGATCTGCAGAAGTCCATGAACGACGTGAACCGCTACCTGAGCAGCGGGCCGAGCAGGGGAGGCTGACACCATGACGCTGCACGACATGATTCTTGGCGCCTGGGCCATCGAGCCGGGCATGCTGCGGGAGATCCAGGGCATCTACGCCATGCACTTGCGCGGCGAGAAGCTGGACCTTGACGCCATCGAGGCCCGGCTGGGCCGGCCGCTGGCGCACGAACAGCAGGAGTACGAGGTCTTGCCCGGCGGTGTGGCGCTGTTGAAGCTGTCCGGTGTGATGGCCCCCAAGGCCAACCTGTTCATGCGCGTCTCGGGCGGTATCAGCACCCGGCAGGCCACGCTGCAGATCGAAAGCGCCCTGGCAGACGCGCGGGTGCGCAGCATCGTGGTGGCGATGGACACGCCTGGCGGCAACGTGATCGGCGTACCGGAGTTTGCCCAGGCCATCCACGACGCCGGTGCCATCAAGCCGCTGGTCTTGCACGCCAGCGAGATGCTGCTGAGCGCGGGCATGTGGTCCGGCAGCGGCGCCAACGCGATCTTTGTCAGCGGCTCTGTCGTCAGCGTGGGCAGCATCGGCGTGGTGGTGGACCGGGAGTTCGACCCCTCGTCTCGCGTGCAGCAGGAAAGCATCACCGCCGGCAAATACAAGCGCTTGTCCAAGCCGAACGAGCCCCTGTCCGATGAGGCCCGGGCCGTTGTCCAGGCGGACGTCGACTACGTCTACACGCTGTTCGTGGACGACGTTGCGCGTTACCGGGGCGTCAGCGCCGAGCAAGTTCTGGAGCACATGGCCGATGGCCGCGTGTTCCGTGGCCAGCAGGCCGTCGATGCGGGGTTGGTGGACGGTGTCTCCACCCTCGACGCATTGCTGGACCGCATGGCCGCAGATCCCACCGAGTTCGCATCGCGCCGCAAGGCCGTGATCAAGCCGGTGGCCCCGTCAGCAAGCGCCGGTGCTGCGCCCAAAGACAAATCCTCAACCCGTGATCCAAAGGAAACAGCAATGTCCGATTCCATCACGCGTGCGTCTTTCGAGCAGGACCACGCCTCTCTCTTCGCGGCCATCCAGGCCGAGTTCACCGTCCTGGGTGCCACCCAGGAGCGCGACCGCATCAAGGCGGTCCTCGCCGTGGGCGAGGGCCTGCCAGGCCACGAGGAACTGCTGCAGGGCTTGGCCTTCGACGGCAAGACCTCGGCCGCCGACGCCAGCCTGGCGGTGCTGGGCGCTGAGAAGGCGCTGCGCGCTGCTGCCATCGAGGCCCACAAGCAGGATGCGCCGCCCGCCGCCAAGGGCAGCGCCGCCCCGGCCGACAAGGGCGAAAAGACCAAGGCGCAGCAGGTCGAAGAGGCCAAGGCCGTGGCGAAGGAGCAGGGCATCAGCCTCGTCGCCGCGCTCAAGGAACTGGGCTACGCCAGCTGAGCGCCCGGATCGTCAACCCCCTTACTAGGAGCACAACATGCCCTCCGGGAACATTTCCACTCTGACCCTCACCGTGGTGGCGAGCGCCGCCGTCTCGGCCGAACGCTTCATCACGCAGTCCGGCGGCTATCCCACCGCCGGCGGCGTTGCCTTCGGCGTCACGCGCACCAGCGCGGCCCAGGCCGGCGATCTGCTGCCCGTCGATGTGCAGGGCACTTCCATCGTCGAGGCGGGCGCTGCCGTCACCCTGGACGCAGCACTGATGGTGGACGCGCAGGGCCGCGTCGTGCCATTGACCGTGGGCAGCAAGAGCCCCGTGGCCCGAGCGCTCGGCGCAGCTGCCGCAGCGGGCGAGCGCATCGAGGTGCTGCTGGTTCCGTCCGCCGGCCTGGTCAGCGCTGCCGCCTGATCCATCCCATCCCTGAATCCCTCTCTGGAGAAACTCATGCCGCAACCCAACCTTTCCGATCTCCGCGTCGTCGATCCCATCCTCACCGAGGTGGCGCGGGGCTACGGCTCGCCGAATGCCAAGATCGCCAGCATCCTGTTCCCCATCGTGCAGGTCGGGCAGCGCGCCGGCACTATCCTGGTTTTCGGCCCTGAGAGCTTTCGCCTGGTGAACACGGCCCGTGCGCCCGGTGCGAACACCAAGCGCATCCAGCTGGGCTATGCCAAGGGCAAGTACTCGCTGGTGGATCACCGCCTGGAAGGCCAGGTCCCCATCGAGAATGAAGAGGAAGCACAGGCCGTTCCCGGCATCGACATGGGCGCCATGGCGGTCAACACGGTGCAGGACGTGATGGCCAATGAGCGCGAGAAGCTCGCCGCCGATTTGGCTCGCAACCCTGCCAACTACCCCACGGAAAACAAGACGGCCTTGTCCGGCTCCAGCAAGTGGACCGATCCCAACAGCAACCCGGCCGAGGATGTCAACGAGGCCAAGGAAGTGATACGCAAAAAGATCGGCAAAAAGCCGAATGTCATGACCGTTGGCCCCCGGGTGTTGTCGGCGCTGCGCAACCACCCCAAGATCCTGGACCGCATCAGCGTGACGGTGGACCGTGTGCCGGCGACCATCGAGCAGCTGCAGCGTCTGCTGGAGATCGATCGCATCGTCGAAGGCGAAGCCACCTACTACGAGGACGGTGGCTTCAAGGACATGTGGGGCCTGGACGCCATCCTGGCTTACACCACGCCGGCCTCCATGCAACAGCGCGGATCTCCCAACTACGGCTACACCTACCAGCTCAAGGACCGCCCCCAGGTCGAAGAGCCGTACTTCGGCAAGAACGAGCAGACCTGGTACTACCCTGTCTGCGACGCCTACAGCCCCGAGCTGGTCGGCGCCACGGCGGGCTTCCTGTTCCAGGGCGCGGCAGCGTAACGGCCATGCCGAAGTACACCGTACTGTCGCCCGTCAAGCATGACGGGAAGCGCCACAGCGTGGGCAGCCCCATCACGCTCAAGGCCGACGAGGGCGCGGCTCTGGTCGCGCTGGGCGTGCTGGAGGACCCAGCGATCGACGCAGCCCGTGCTGCAGCCGAGAAGGCCGAAGCCGCGCGCCTGGTGGCCGAGAAGGCTGCTACGGAGAAGGCCGAAGCCGCGCGCCTGGTGGCCGAGAAGGCTGCTACGGAGAAGGCCGAAGCCGAGCGCCTGGCAGCCGAGAAGGCTGCTACGGAGAGGGCCGAAGCCGAGCGCCTGGCTGCCGAGAAGGCTGCTGCGGAGAAGGCCGAAGCCGAGCGCCTGGCTGACGACAAGGCCAAGGGCGAGAAGGCCTGACCATGCTGGACCTCGACCGCGACCTGCGCGAAGTGTTCTACGGCGACGACTTCGCCCTTGCGTTCTCCATCGAGCGCCAGGGCGCTGTCGTGGGCTCGGCCGCAGGGATTCTCGGCGTCATGGATGACGAGGCTCTGGATGGCCGGGTCTTCGCTGCAGAGCGCACGCTGCGGCTGCCCTCCATCCACGACCTGCATGAGCGCGATGTGCTGATCATGCTGGCCGATGAGCCCACCATCGGCGTGCGGGTCGGCGACCGTTTTCGTGTTCTGGCCGAGCCGAAGCGCGTTAACGATGGATCTGAGATGGAGGCGCTGCTGGGCAGCGTGCAGCCATGAGCCAGCCCCATCCTGACGTGCTGCGCTACGGCGCGCCTTTCGTGATCGGGCGCACCGTCTACCAGGCGCTGCAGGCTGCACCAGGTCTGCAGGGTGCTGTGTTGCGCGACAACCCCTTGGCCGCTGCCGACCTGAAGACAGGCGGGCGGGTGCTGTTCGTGGAGGACCAGGCGGACAAGCCCAGGGGCGACCAGCCCGGCCAGCGTCCCCGACGCTCCTACGGATTCTCCCTCGGTGTCATCAGCCGGGTGGAAGCCGCACGCGAGCAGGCCCATGCCGACTACCGCGTCGCCAAGCGTGCCGTGCTCGAGTGCATGCCGCTGCTCACGCAGATGGGCATCGAGATCGAGGGCGGCGGCATGGCCGAGGGCGAGGTGCGCTACCAGCTCGAAAACATCGACGTGGGCGGCGCCCTGGTTCTGGGCCTGTTCACGCTCGCCTACCGCGATCCGACATAGGCGTCGGATCGACTCAGCAGATTGCCCGCCTCGCGCGGGTTTTGTTTTTTTGGAAGGAAATCACCATGTCCACCACAGCACGTGCCATCCTGGCCGGCGGCCTTGTCTCGCTGAACCCCTGGAACACGGCCACACTGGCCTATGACGGTTTCGGGCCACCACTGGATGCCGACAAGTTCGAGATCAAGCCCAATTTCGAGGAGAAGGTCTCGGAATCCCGGTCGCACCTCGACTATGGCCAGGCCCGGGCCTCGGTGGTGCTGCCCAAGCCCACCGAGATCACCATCGAGCTGTCGGCCGCCAGCACGACCGCCATGGCGATGCAGTTCCAGGGCTTGGTCGCGAAGCTCACCCAGGGCGCCGGCACGATCACCGCTCAGGAAATGACGATCAGCGCCGTGGGCGTCTGGTTGGCAGTGGGTAAGCGCAACCTGGTGGAGCAGGGCTTCTCTCTCGCTCCTGATGGCGCAGGCGATCCTTTTGTCCTTGGCACCCACTACGAGGTCAACTGGCTGCGCGGGGAGATCCGTGTACTTGCGGCCGCCGGCGCGCCTGCCAAGAACGATGTGGTGAAGCTGTCCGCGACGTACCAGGCTGTCGACGGCAAGAAGATCCTGGGCGGGCGTGTCACCCAGGTGCGTTGCCAGGCGCGCTTCGATGGAAAGAACATGGTCGACGGGTCGCCTATCGAAGCGGACGTCCACGAATGCGTGCTGGGCGCCAACAACGGTTTCGACTTCCTGGGCTCGGACTACTCGGCCATCACGCTGACCGGAAAGATCGTCACGCCGCCCGGAAAGACCGAGGGCTACGAGGTCCGTCTCCCGACTGCAGGCGACTGATCAGCGGCGCGGTGCAGACGTCTGTACCGCGCCCATCAGCAGCAGCACCGGCCATCCCACCACCACGGTGGCGATGGCCCCGGCGCCGATCGCCATCAGGCGCTCGGAATCCAGCCACAGGCCCAGCAGGGCCAGCGGCAAACCCGCGCACACCAGTGCGATGCACCAGATCAATCCCTTCATTACCTGACCTCTGAGCGCCCAACATGGCAGACCCAAAGATCAAATACGACATCGAAGCCGCCGTCAAGGGCGAGGCCGATGCCGAGCAACTGGCGAAGACGCTGCGGGATGTCGGGGATGTGCTCGAGGGCGATCTGCAGAAAAGCGCCCAGGACGCAGCCCAGGCCCTCGAGGCGCTGGGCGCCAAGCAGCGGGCGCTCAACGAATTCGGGGCACTGAAGCTGCAGACGCAGTCTCTGTCGCAGGAGTTTGAAAAAGCCGTCTCCACCGTCGATCGCCTGGGCAACGAGCTGCAGGAAGCGGGCGGCAAAACGCAGACACTCGCCACCGCCGAGAAGACAGCGACGACTGCCACCCAGCAGGCCCAGGCCGAACTGCAGCGCAAGAAAGACGCCCTCAAGGCCGTGCGCGATGAGACCACGGGAACAGCCAGGCGCACGGACGACTACCGCAATACTGTTGCGGGCCTGAAGGAGGGCATCAAGGCTGCGACCGCCGAGCTGAAGTCTCAGCAGGCCGGCCAGCGCGAAGCGGCCCAGGCGGCGACTACGGCGCAGAACGCCGAGGCTGCCCTGCGCAAGGAATATGACTTGGCCATCGGCAGCGCCGCGAAGCTGTCGAGCGAGCTGCGCGTCAAGAACGGCACACTGGCCGCCGTTCGCGACCAGATGCAGGCCGTGGGCCTGAGCACCACGAACCTGACGGCGCAGGAGCGCAACCTGCAGGGCGCCGTGCAGCAAGTCCGAGAGGCCGTGGCGGCCATGGCGCCGGCTTACCAGCAGGCCGCTGCAGCATCCTCGCAGTCCACCCAGGTGCAGGCAGCGAACCAGCGCACGCTGCGCGAGGGCATGTCATCGATCAGCGCGCAGCTGCAGCGCATCCAGCAGATTGCCACGCTGGCGATTGGCGGGGGCTACTTCGGTGGTCTGATCAAGGACGTGGGCGCGACGGCCGACGAATTCAAGAACCTCGAGGCCCGTGTCAAGCTCGCCACGGGCGAAGGCCCACTGTTCGAGAAGTCATTCGGCGGTGTGCAGCGCGTTGCCCTGGCGACCAACAGCTCGCTGGAGGAAACCGGCAACCTGTTCGCGCGCCTGACCAAAGCCTCGCAGGAGGGCGGCATGGCTGCAGCCGCCGCGCAGGAGCGGGCGCTGCGGCTGACCACCACCATCAACCAGGCCACGCAACTGTCGGGCGGCGCGGCCGAGTCCGCCAGGGCCGCGCTGACGCAGCTGATCCAGGGCCTGCAGTCGGGTGTACTGCGCGGCGAAGAATTCAACAGCGTGATGGAGCAGGCCCCCCGCCTGGCCGAGGCGCTGGCAAAGGGCCTGAATGTCACCACGGCCGAGCTGCGGGAGATGGCCGGGCAGGGCGCCCTGACGGCGGAAACCGTCATGAAGGCCCTGGAGGGCCAGGCAGATGTGGTGGCGCGCGAGTACGGCAAGCTTCCGCCCACCGTGGGCCGTGCCCTGCAGAACCTCTCCACGCAGTGGACCCTGTATGTCGGCGCGGCCGACAAGGGCCTGATCAGCAGCGCGAACGCGGCCAAGGTCATCGACGCCCTGGCCGGCAATCTTGACATCCTGGTCAACACGCTGACGGCGGCTGGCAAGGTCTGGGGCGCCATGCAGATCGCCAAGATCGCCGAATGGTTCGCGGGCTGGGCGACCAAGACGCTGGCAGCCACGCAGGCGGTTGAGGCCAACAGCGTGGCCACAACCGCGAACACGGCTGCGCACCGTGCCAATGCCATTGCGGTGAACGCCAGTGCGGCGGCCCAGGCGGCAAACGCCACGGCCTCGGCTGCCAGTACGGCGGCACAGGCTGCGAATGCCAAGTCCTGGGCAGGGTTCGGCGATGCCCTCAAGGGTGTCACCGTGTCGCAGGGCGAGCTGCAGCGCCAGACCGTCCGCAGCACTGCCGCATTGACCACGGCCACGGCCGCGAAGGGTGCCCTGGGGGCCGCCGCAACGGCCGCCACTGGCAAGGTCGGTCTGCTCGGACGAGGCATAGGGGCTGTCACGGGGTTTCTGGGCGGTCCTGTGGGATTGGCCGTTTCCGTCGTCGCTTTCTTGCCTGAGCTGAAGAAGCTCGGCACATGGATGGGCGAAACGGCCGCCAAGGTAATGGGGCACAGCGATGCGCTCAAGGAAAACGAAGCGCAGACCCGCCTGGCCGAAGAGGCTGCCAGACAGCATGCCGAGGCCCTGCGCCGCCAAGCCGTGGCCCTGGAGGAGGTGCGCAATCGCAGCTTCGATCTGAACAAGGAGTCGACGGGCCTGATTGGCCAGTTCGACAAGCTGCGCAAGGAGGGCGATACGGCGGCCGAGGCCATCTCCAAGATCGGCAAGGATTTCGATCTGGGGTCGGCGCCGGGCATCCGCAATGCTTCGGCCGTGCTCGACAAGCTGGTCGCGGACGGCAAGCTCAGTGCGAGCGAGTTCCAGGGCGCCTGGGCCAAGGCACTCGAAGGCCAGGATCTCATGAAGTTCGAGATCCTGGCGCGCCAGGCCTTCGCCAGTGCGGGGAGCGATGCCAGGAAGCTGGGCAAGCAGATCGAGGAGGCCATTCAGGCCGGTGCCTCCGAGGAAGTGGTCAATGCCCTGCGCCAACGCCTGCAGGGCGCCCTGGCGGCGGCCACGCGCGAGGGTGAGCGCGTGGCCGAGATGATGGACAACGTCCTGCGCGCCGCCGTGCAGCGCACGGGGCTGGAGTTCACCGCCCTGGAGGGCGGCATTGGCAAGGCGTCGCGCAGCGCGCTGAATGATCTTGATGTCGTGATCCGGGGCCTCGATCGTCTCAAGCAGCAGGGCATTGACACCGGCCGCGTGCTCGAGGCCAGCCTGGTCAAGGCCATCAACACCGCCGACAGCCAGAAGGCCCTCGACGAGGTGCGCGTGCGCGTCGAGCAGCTGCGCAAGGTCCTGGGCGACAAGGTGGCGGACGGACTCCTCGACCAGGCGAAGACCAAGGCGCTGGAATTGTCCGATGCCCTGGACAAGGCCAAGCCAGGCATCAACAGCCTGCGCGAAGCCATGAAGGCGCTGGGCATCACCTCAGATGAGGCGCTCAAGCAAGTGGCGAGCAGCTCGCGCTCTGCCTATGAATTCATGGTGGCCTCCGGCAAGGCCAGTGCCCGGGAATTGAGCGAAGGCTTCAAGAAGGCGGCCGAAGACGCGATCGCCGCCAACAAGGGCATTGCGCCTGAATGGGTCAAGTCCATGGCTGCGGTGCGCGGCTTCAAGATCGAGGTTGACGAGACAGGACGGGCCACGCTCAGGGCCATGGGGGACTTGCGCCGCTCCACGGATGACGCGGGCGACTCCTTCAAGAAGCTGGGCCGCACGGCGGCCGAGGTGCTGCGCAGCATGGGCATCGAGGCAGACAAGGTCTCCGACAAGGTCCAGCAACTGGTCAAGCAGGGGCAGATGCTGAGCGCAGCCTTCCAGCAGCGTCAGGACAACCGCAACCGCGAGGTCGACGACTCCAAGTACATGAACAGGGGCACGACCGCTGCCCAGGATCTTGTGCCCACGTTCAACAGCCGGGAGGAGGCCGAAGCCTGGAAACAGGCATGGCTGGAGCAGTACGAGCGTGACAACCCGTTCCGTACAACGGCCGGGCAGTTGGGCAACTACATGCGCGATCTCACCATGTTCGAGTTCGACCGGGAACTTGACGCGCTGAAGATCCGCGAAGCCATGGAGACCGCCAAGAAGAAGGCCGAGGGCGGTGGTGGTGGTGGTGGCGAAGGCGGTGGCGGTACTGGTGGCGGCGGCGGTGGGCGCATCGACCGCATCGTGAACATCTATATCGGCAACAGCATGGCCTACCCCGTTCCCACAAACCTGACGGGCCAACAGTCAATCGAGGCGCTGGCCCGCGAGGTGCTGCGCGTGATCGAGCAGCAAAAGATTCAGCTGGGAGCCTGACCTCATGAGCATTTTTTTGTCCAACGGCGCCCAGGTGCTGGAGCTGCCGCGTGACCTGATCTGGGTGGACGAACTGACCTGGTCGAAGGTCACCCAGAAGACCGAGCGCGGCATCTTCGGCACGCTGGTCATCGATGCCATGGCCCGCAACGGGGGCCAGCCGATCACGCTGCAGGGCGACGGCAATAGCGCGTGGATCTCGCGCGCCACGTTGCGCACGCTAAAGGCCTGGTCCGGCATTCCCGGGCTGCGCATGACGCTGCGCATCCTGGCCGATGAATTTGAGGTCGTCTTCGACCACGGTGATGCCGAGCAGACCCGCGCCATGGCGATGCAGTCGGTCATCGAATACAGCGATCCCGAAGACGAGGACTACTACTGCAGCCTTGTGCTGCGCTTTATCGAAGCGAGCGAAACCCTATGACCATCAAAGACGGCGACATCCGCCTGCTCGAATCCAAGGTGATGACCGATGACGCCAACGGCGGCGGCGGCCCCACTGGCAACGTCATCCCCTGGGGCAAGAGCAATGGCGTCTTCGAGGACATCACCGAGGTCGACCGCGCCGGCGGCGACGTGTCCATCCGCCAGGTGCACGCGGCTGTGCAGACGCCCACCACCGAGCCGCTGATGGACACCAATATCATCGTCTCGGCGGTGCCGAACGACCCCAATGTGTCCATCACCATCGCCCCTTGCAGCGTGTTTGCGCGCCGCTCGGAAATCGCGGCGGCCATTGCGGCCTACCTGATCCCTGGCACGGAGTGGGGCGGCTACCTGCTGGAGAACCACGTCCAGGGCCAGGCCTCGATCAAGATCTTCCACCGCCCCGGCACGCCCGCGCCGACCATCGGCCGCACCCTGATCCTCGTCTACAACGAGGGGCTGGCCAGCCAAGTGCTGCAGTACGTGCGCGTGCTGCGCGCCGAGACCGAGACCCTGCAGTTCAGCTATTCGTCCAGCGGTGGCTACACCGACTACACGGCCAGTGTCACTACGTGCGAAATCACCCCCAGGCTGCGCAGCGCCTTCCCCGGATCACCGCCGAACCGGGGCTACGCGATGGACGCCAGCAAGACTCGCATTCGGGACACCACCGTCGCGGATGCGGCCAGCTTCTACGGCGCCCAGCCGGTGACAGCGGCTGTGCAACTGGGCGAGAGCATGCTGCGGGTGGCCAGCATCTACACACAGCTGGTGCCCAACTCGCGCACAGAGACTGCGGCGCTGGACCAGCGCCCGGCCGGCGTGCGGGAATTAGTGCTCGCCACCTCGCCGCGCGAGATCCGTGTGCCCAACGCGCCGCACACCAGGCGAATCAAGGTCGGCCAGGAAAACCGCAGTTTCAGCTGGGTGGCCATCCTCAAGCCGTTCCCGGCCCCGAACACACTCGTCGTGTCGTTTCAGGTGATGGGCGTCTGGTACACCGCATCCGACAACGGTCAGGGCGAACTGACCGGCTCGGCCGTGGGCACTGTCAACTATGCGAACGGCTCGGTGTCCGTGACGCTGCCTGCGCTGCCTGATGTGGGCAGTTCCATTATTTTCCAGTGGGGCGAGGCCTCGGCCTTCGTCAACCGCTCCAGCGCCACGGGCTGGCGGCTGCCCGAGCACGCCATGCGCCTGCCGCACCAGGGCATCAAACCGGGCTCTCTGGTCATCAAGTGGACCTCGGGCGGCGTGCTGCGCACGGCCACGGACAACGGCCAGGGCGACCTGCAGGGCGCCGCCACGGGCGAGATCAACTACGCCTCGGCCGCGCTGCTGCTGCGCCCGCAATTCATGATCGACGCAGGTGGGCAGTTCGCCATTGAGTACGACTATGCCGTGACAGTGAGCAAGAACGTCACGGTCGTCCTCGACGCAGGCGGCTACGGTGCGATCACCTTGGACACCATCCCTGCGCCCGGCACCGTGTCCGTGGGATGGATCACAGTGCGCAATCTCTCGGCCAGCTCCGGCGCCTCATCCGGTGGCACCTCGGCCTCCAAAAACGGCGGCAGCGGCAAATTCAGCTACCTGCCTCAGGTGCCCCCGGCGCCTGCGCCCGTCATCACCTCGCGCGTGCCCCTGTCCGATGGCTCGACCACGGGCAAGTACATGGCCCAGGGCGGGGCGCGCGCCAGCGGCGGGTCCGTCTACATCGAGGTCGGCGCCACCAGCTCGCCCACGGGCAATCAGTACGTGCCGCCCGATGTCGATGGCGTGGTCTGGACGGATGCCGAGTACACGGCGGGCGTCAAGTCCATCGGCGGCGTGGAATACCGGCGCTGGGGCGCCTGATCAATCAAGGGAGAAAAACCATGGCAGGAGTTTCCTCTGGCATCGTCTTGCAGACCACCAAGACCTCGGCCAGCTCGTCGTCCACGCACAGCCGGTCCAGCTACCAGACCAGCAAGACGCAGGACACAGTGCGCCACCTGTTGACCGATGACGGCCAGGGCACGTTCGGCCCGGACGGCACCATCAACTACCCGGGCAAATTCCTGAACATCAAGTTCGTCCAGTTGGATAGCAAGACCGAGGGCTACAACAGCGATTACGAGAACGCCCAGAGCTTCGAAGAAACCACCATGGGTGGCGGCGGCAGCGACCCCAGCCTCTCCACGGTGTCCAAGGGCGGCGACCGCAGCGACACCACGGTCAGTGAGGAGCTGCTGGCGGCCAGCACGGTGACGGTGACCTATGCCGAGGACTTCGCCAGTGCCCAGCACCACGTCATGAACTTCACGCCCGAGCCGGTGGTGCTGGACCTGTGCCCCTACACCACCGACTACATCGTGCCGGGCAGCGTGCGCTTCCGCTGGATGGGCCACGTCTACGAGGACTACGACGGCGTGCTGGTGCGCGACCGTACGTCCACGGCCCTGGGCATCGTGGCTGGCGCGCTGGACTATTCCAGCGGCGTGGCGCGGATCTTCGACTATCTGGTCGATGGCCCGGCGACGGACCTGGCGGTCGAGAGCCTGTGGACAGTGCGCCAGAACTGGACCACGGCCAGCATATTCATGCGCACGGCCGCCGCGCCCATCAAGCCCAGCGGCTTCGTGATGAACCTGTCTGACGCCACCGGCGAGCAGATCACGGCATCGGCCGGCATCGATGGCGTCATCTCGGGCACGCACCTGCGCGGCAAGATCGACTACCAGAGCGGTGTGGTCGAGCTGCAGTTCGGTGACTATGTGCTGGACACCGCGCTGACCGCTGCCCAGAAGACCGAGTGGTGGTACTCGGCCGATGACATTGGCGCCGTGCAGCCCAACCGTATCTGGCGCCCCTGGCCCGTGGACCCGACCACGCTGCGCTACAACAGCGTCAGCTATTTCTACTTGCCGCTGGACGCGGACGTCATCGGCCTGGACCCCGTGCGCCTGCCGCCCGATGGCCGCGTGCCCATCTACCGCGTGGGCAGCTACATCGTGATCGGCCACACAGGCACGGTCGGCCCCGTCACCGTGGCCAACGGCCAGGTCATCAACTGCGGCCGCGTGCGGCTCTCGCGGGCCTATGTCATCGGCGCCGATGGCCAGCGTATCCAGCAGGGCTGGAGCGTGGATCTGGAGGCCGGCAAGATCACCGTCAGCGACATCACGGGCTGGTCCCAGCCCGTGACCTTCCAGCACCGCATCGAAGAGATGGCGCGGGTCAGCGATGTGCAGATCAACGGCATGCTGGCGATCACCAAGCAGCTCAGTCATGAGTTTCCTGTTGGCAGCGTGGTCTCCAGCGCGCTGATGGCAGGTACGCTGCGCGCCCGTGTCAGCCAGATGTTTGACCAGGCCACCTGGACCAACATCTGGCAGGACACGGTCGATGGTCCCGAGGCCCTCGCCAGCTACAACGACACCATCGCGCCCCTGCTCGTCACCAATGCCGGCGCGCTGCCCGAGCGCTGGATGTGCCGCTTCACCAGCGCGACAACCTTCGAGTTCATCGGCGAGCACGTCGGCAACCTGGGCACGGGCTCCACCAACGTGGATTTCGCGCCCATCAACCCGATCAGCGGCGTGCCCTACATCACGATCCGCGCCCTCGGCTGGGGCCAGGGTTGGAGCGCGGGCAACGTGCTGCGCATCAACACCGAGGGCGGCATTGCCCCCCATGCCCTCATCCGCACCGTGCAGCCCAGCGAGGCTGTGGTCGATGACTACCAGTTCGAGCACCTGGTGCGCGGCAGCGTCGACCGGCCCTGATTTTTTGGAGATCACCCATGGCATCCCTTGTCGATACCAGCGTCAAGCACTTTCTCTCAACCATGTATGGGGCGCCCGTGCAGGCCGGCCAGGTGGGCAGCAAAATTGCTGTGCTCGATGCCTGTCTGGTCACAGGCTTCGGCCTGCGCGCGGCCACCCGCATCACCGTGGCAGCCGGCGTGGCCACAGTGGAATTCACAGCGGGCGCGGCACTGCCGCCGCCGCCGGACAGCGTGCTGCTGATTGATGGCGCCGCGCAGGCCATGCTCAACGGCGAGCAGCGGGTGTCCGAGTCTGCCAGCGGCTTGTTCCGGTTTCGCACTGCCGCGCCTGACAGCGTGGACACCGGCGCGGGCATCACTTTCAAGTACGCGCCGCTGGGCTGGGCCAAGCCGTTCTCTGGGACCAACCAGGCTGTGTATCGGTCCACCGATCCGCAAAGCTACGGCATGTACCTCTATGTGGATGACCGAGACACCCGCACGACCGCCATGCGCGGCTACGAGAGCATGTCGGCCATCGATGTGGGGCAGGGCCCGTTTCCGACAGCCATCCAGCAGCCTGTGGGGCTGTATTGGGGCAAAAGCACAGTCGCAAGCTCGACAGCGGTTCGCTGGTGCCTGGTCGGAGACACGAGGTTCTTTCTCGAAAACGTGGCGCCGGGTTCATCAAGTTCAACGACGGCGACTGCCGGCGGGAGTCGCGCATTCGGTGACTTGCTGGCGTTGCGTCGTGCAGGCGATGCATTCGCCACGGTGCTCATGGGGTCGACAAACCTTACCGATGGATACGCAACCCCATCCTCTGGTTCGCTTGAGCAGAACACAACGAATTCCAGACTCTATCTGCCGAGGGCAATAACGGGGTTGGGTAGCGCTGTGGCTCCGCGTTACATCAGTTTTATTGGGCCGGCCTCGTCTGGGGCAGACAGCTTTTTGGGGAACTTCCCCAGCGATGTGGATGGCGAACTCAAGTTCACACGCACCTACGTGGATAACAGTCCGGTCTCGGTGGCTGTTCCTCGGGCGCTCATACCTGGCTTCCGATATGTGCCCCAGGCAAATACCGCACCGTACTTTGAACGAGACACCTATTTGTTGGAAGATGGCACTGACAAACGCCTGCTGGCATTGCCCCACTCGACGTCTACTGGCGCGCCCTCCGGCTACGGATTCGTCGACATCACAGGCCCCTGGCGTTGATGACCATGGCGCAAGTCACTTACCCCGTCAGTGTGTTGGGGCTGAACGCCGTGGTCGGCGTTGGCGGCCGGGAGATCTCTTCCAACATCGCCAGGCCGCTGCGGGTCCGAACGGCCGGGCAACTGGATTATGTGCTGGGCGGCAACGGCCTTGGCCGAGTGCGCGGCCGTACCGTCGAGCAAGAGGACAAGAACAGTCCCAAGGTGCCTGTCTCTCGCCGCGTGCGGCTGTACCGCGACCGCGACGGCCTGCTGATCCGCGAAGCCTGGAGCAACGCCCAGGGCGACTACGAATTCGCGCGCATCGACAGCACCACCGCGTACACCGTACTCAGCTACGACCATGAGGGCGACTTCCGCGCCGTGGTCGCCGACCGCGTCACGCCGGAGGCCATGCCATGACACAGCGCGGCGTTGAAATCACCATGGCCGCGAACGAGGCCCGCCTGCAGGGCCTGCGCGACCTGCTGCTGGACGTGGGCTCGGGCACGGCCTGCGTTCGGTTCTTCGCAGACGCCGAGCGGCCCGCCTTCGGAGAGGCCTCGGGCCTGCCCATGCTTGTAGAGCTGCCGCTGGCCAGGCCCTGCGGCGAGATCGTGGCCGGCCGGCTGCGGCTGCTGGCCCGCGATGCAGCAGGCGCCATGATCCTCGAATCCGGCATTGCGACCTGGGGCCGCATCGTGTCTGCGGCGGGCGCGCTGGTGATGGACGTGGATGTGTCGGCCGAAGGCGGCGACGGCCAGATCCAGATCCCCGACAGCACGCAGCTTTATGCCGGCGGCTACCTCACGCTGGCCCCGACCAGCTACATCGAGTAGCCCATGGCGATCATCGAGCTGATCTTCCGTCGTCCGCTGGCCGGTGGTTCGCCCAACGAGCTGGTGTTCGGCAATGAGGACGATTCGGGCTCGGGGCAGGACGCGGTCGCGCGGGCAGCCATTCGCCTGCCTGGTGCCCGCGTGGGTATTCGTGCCCTGCGGCGCAAGACAGCGGCCACTGTCATCCGGCTGCCGGGCGCACGGGTTGTGCTCGGCGCGGCCTACCAGACGCGCACCGACCGGCCGGCTGTGGGCGGCACGCTGTCTGCCTTCCAAGAGGCCGCAGCTGCGCGTGGCGTCCTTGTGTCGGTCTACCAGCAGTCGGCCGCGGCCAGCAGCACCACGCGCATCGGTGGGGGGCAGGCCATGGCTGCCGGCGCGGCCACCGTGCACCGCTGGCAGGACTCGCAGCGCCTGCGACTGGACACACGCCAGGGAATGGGCAACGCCTTGGCCGTGGCTGGCATCACCGCCCAGGCCTGGCAGGAAGCCATCTGCGTCCACCTGGCCACGCGCCAGGGCATGGACAACGCCCTGGCCGCCCAGGCGGCTGTGCTGCAGCGATTCCAGGAAGCCATCCGCGTGCGCCGCGCCACCGCGCAGGCCTTCGGCGACGGCATGCAGCGGGGTGCCTGGCACACCAGCAGCATGGGCGACGCCCTGCAGATGGCCGTGGTCATGGGCGGTGCGCGGTATCAGGACGCCATGGTGCCGCCGCCGGGCATCACGCCGGGCCGGCCGGTCGATCCGCCCAAGCCGCCGCCGTGCTACGTGCCGCCGCCCGGGGGCGCCGTGGAGCTGGTGTTTTCGCAGGCCTGGACGGGCAGCACCGAGCTGGTCTTTTTCTGCTGCAAGGGCGGCGTCAACCCCGAGCCGCCGCGCTATGTCATTCCGCTATTGAGGGTCTACATGACTGTCCACACCATTGATGCGGTGCTGCTGCCCAGCTTGGAGCGCGTGCCGCTGCAGACCATCAACATCACCACGAACGACGACGAATACGGCTGGACCATGACGGCCTCGGGCAAGCTTTCGCTGCTGGACCAACTGGCGCCCCGGCAGGGCGTTCCGCAGCAGATCCGCGTCACCATAGATGGCATCCAATGGGTGTTTCTGGTTGACCCGCCATCGCGCACGCGCAAGTTCGGCGAGCACGCTGTGCAGCTCACCGGCCGCAGCATCACCTCGCTGCTGTCCGCGCCTGCGTTTGCGGATACGGACTGGACCAGCGCCGTGCCGCGCACTGCCCAGCAGCTGGTGCTCGATGCGCTCGATCTCACAGGCATCGGCCTGGATTGGCAGATCGACGACTGGCTGGTGCCCGAGAACGTGTGGAGCCACAGCGGCACGCCGTTGTCAGTGGCCCAGCGCGTCGCCGAGGCGGCCGGTGCGGTGGTTCGCAGCCACAGGTCGGAGCCCCGGCTGCAGATCGCACCCCGTTTCCCCCATCTTCCATGGGCCTGGGCCGGCGCGCCTGCAGACGTTGTCATGGCTGGGCAGATCATCACCGCCGACAGCCTGGAGCCGGTCCAGGCGGCCCACTTCAATGCCGTCTACATCGCTGGCACGGGGCCGGGTCGCCCGTTGGGCCATGTCACGCGTGCAGGCTCTGCAGGCGACCGACTCGCCCCGCAGATCACGGATGCGCTGATCACCGAGGTCGCCGCGGCCCGGATGCGCGGGCAATCCGTGCTGGCCGCGTCGGCTATCACGCACCAGCAGCCCATCACTGTGCCCCTGCTCACAGGCGGCACCAGGCCTGGGCTGATCCTGCCTGGCTACCTGATCGAAGTGCAGGAGCCTGATGAGACCTGGCGGGGCCTGGTGCGCGGCATCACAGTCTCGGTCGACGCGCCATCCATTCGTCAGGCCCTCGAAGTCGAAAGGTCCATCGCATGATCATCAATCTGTTCCGCCGCCTGCAGCGGCTGCAAACCGAGCCACCAGTGCTCTATGCCACCCTGGTTGCTCGCCTCGGCGCCACGGCCCGCGTCGAGTACCCGGGCGGTGGCACATCCATCGTCAACAACCCCCTCGAGATAGAGGCTGGCACGCCTGTATTCGTGCGCAACGGCGCCGTGACGGGGCCGGCCCCGGACCTCGTCTACACCCGGATCGACGTCTAGATTCGCACCCGCTTTTCAGCGCCCGCCGCGTGGCAACACCGGCGGGCTTTTTTGTGTCCTGAAGAAATGGAGTCCCCTGTGAATCCCCTCAAGCGTTGGCGGTGGTGGGCCGTGCTGGCCTTGCCTCTGGCTGTGATCGTCATCAACTCCCTTGGTCCCAACGGCTGGCGCGAGCCCGTGGTGCGGCTGCTGTGGCTGTCGTGGACGGCAGTGGCTGTGGCCGTGGCGCTCAGCGCGTCCAAGGCCATGGCCGACTATGCCCACGGCCGCGATGCATGGATCAAGGCCCTCGAGCACCCCATCGGCGCCGGCCTGGCCTTCCTGGCGCTATGTGTGCTGCGTGGCGCCATGGTCGTGGCCATCGTCTGGGCATCGATGACGCAGTTTGCCCAGGCGGGTGAGGTGCAGGCGCGCCAGCTCGCCGGCCTGGCCCGCGCCGAGGCCATGGCGCCAATGATCGTCGACGAGATCAACGCCCATTGGCCCAAGATCCCTCGCCGCAGCTACCTGGGCGCGCTGTTCGAGCAGGAGTCCTGCCGATCGCTTTCGCACTCCATGTGCTGGTCCTCGACCGCGCGCCTCAAGACCTCGCGGGAAGAGGGTGGCGGCCTGGCCCAGCTCACGCGCGCATGGACCAAGAGCGGCGCCCTGCGCTTTGACAGCCTGGACGAAGTGCGGCGCATGGCCCCATCCGCCCTCGAGGATCTGGATTGGCAGTCGGTCTATGAGCGGCCCGAACTGAGTGTGCGCGCGGCGATCATCAAGCTGCGCGGCTGCGATGCGCGCCTGCAGGCGCTGTCGCCAGACCTTGATGCACTGGTGCGCGTGGCCTTCTGCGACGCAGCCTACAACGGCGGCTGGAGCCACCTCCAGCAGGACCGCCAGCTGTGCACGTTGCGGGCAGGCTGCGACGCCGACCAGTGGTTCGGCCACGTCGAGCTGCACAGCGTCAAGAGCCGAGAGAAGTGGCAGGGCTACGGCCAAAGCGCCTACGACATCAACCGCGAGCACGTACGCAACACCGTGCCGCTGCAGTCCAGGCGTCTGAAGTACTTGCCGTGGCTGGGGGTGTAGCCATGCTCGAAGCCATCAAGTCCAAGGCCTGGCAGGCGGGCGCCCTGGTGCTGGCCGTGCTGCTGGCCCTGCAGACGTGGCGTCTGCACACCGAGCAGCTCGCCCATCAGCGACTGATCGCGGCCCAGGCCCAGCAAGTGGCCGGCCAGGCCGTCGCGGGCCTGACCCTGGAGCGAAAGCTCGCCACCGCCGAATCCACCCACGCAACACAAACCCAGGAGGCATCCGATGCATTCACCCAGGCCCGCCCTGCGCGCGACGCTGTTGTGCGCGCTGATCTTGATCGCGTTGAGCGGCTGCGCCTCGCAGCCGAACGCAGCGCAGCCACTGCCCGGGCGCAAGCCCAGGCCCACGCCACTGCCGGCCGCGATCTTGCAGATCGATACGGCGCCCTCGCTCAGCACGTTGCAAGCGGGGCAGCAGTGGTTGCAGGACTCCGAGAGAATCTTGCAAGGCGAGACGACGAGGTAGTGCTGCTGCGCACGCAGATTGATGTTGACCGGCGCCTTCTTGCTCATTGACAAAACTATGAGGAAGCTAGGTGGATGCTTTAGCATCAGGTTGGCTAGCACAGCGGCTCGTCCATTTATAGGCTGTGACATGTATTATCAGAACTCTGACGCTATGCGTAGGAACTCGAATGCGGCACGTATTAGTTGTTGAAATCGGGGGCGTTGACCATCTTCATACGTTTCCTAAACCTATCGCGTTGGTCTCTCTGTAGAGCACAAGGCTAAGTTGAAGATTTTTCTGTCCGTGAAGTTGTTGTTGATGATGAACTCTTGGGGCTTGCCTATCGGCTCAACGAGAGTCATAATCGGTGTGGCCAGTTTGTTGCGTAATTTCTAGTGAGGTTAATATGGCGACTAAGAAGAAAATAGAATATAAAAAAATAAGTGTAACTCACCTTGAAACTAAGTTTGGGGTTATTCCTGCCTACACTTTTGCTATTAAAGCAAAGGACTTGCTTGCAATACATTACGTTGCGGTTAGAGGGCGAGATAAAGAAGAGGGTGCCGTTCAAAGACCACTGAGTACTCGTAGAATCAATGACATTAAAAATTATGTCCTTGAAGGAAATACTTTTTTCAATTCATTTATTTTAAATTGGACTGAAGAGACGTACACTCCAGATTTTGGGAAGCAGAAGATTTCTATACCCTTGGTTCCGTCCGCTGCCCAGGTCTTGGATGGCCAGCACAGGCTTACAGGCTTGGCTGAAGCAATAGAGCAAAGGCCTGAGATCGGAGAGACTGACTTGCTGGCGACCTTGTGCGTCGGATTGACGACGCAAGAAGCAGCGCGGATTTTTCTTAACATAAATACAGAGCAGCGCCCAGTGCCGAAAAGCCTTGTTTTTGATCTGTTTGGAGAGGTTGAAAACGATGAAGATCACTCTATAAATCGGGCTACAGATCTTGCTCGCTCGCTCAATGATGAGACTGATTCTCCACTATATCGTTTAATAAAATTCCCTGGAGCGCCAAGAGGTCAAGGGAATATTGAATTGTCTACTTTTGTCTCGGCTCTTAAAGATCATTTGAAGCCGAAAACTGGAACATTTCATACTTATAAGCTCAGAGACTTTGATAAACAGCGGGCCGCTATAGCAAACTTCTTCCTTGCAATACGTGAGTACTATTCAAGTGCTGGAATATGGGAAAGTACTGCGAAGAACCCATTTATTCGAGCCGCAGGATTTAATGGGGCGTTGGATTTCTTTGTGGACTCGTTGATAAAGAGATGCGCGGAGCACGGTTCATTCTCCGTTTCTACGATGAAGAATTTCATTGGTCTTGAAAAAGAAGGTCTTATAACTTGGGAGGATCTGAAAGGTAAAGATGGTAAAACCGCCAGGAAGTCAATTAAAGACCTCTTGGAAAGCAATCTTTTAAATTCACTCCCCGATCATTCTGAGTATGAGTTCTAAAAGATTTAAGGCGCAGATTCTTATAGAGCAGGAAATTGGTTGTTCAGATCCAGCGCAACTTGCAGTAGATAAGGTCCTGTTTAAGAAGAAGATTGAATCTTTGCAAGTCAGTGATGCCTTGATAGTGAGGTTGGAAGAAGCAACTGCATCAGATGCAGCCGATACTTTTTTTAAAGCATTATTAAGTATTGTTGAAGCGCTTGATAGTATTGCGCGTGGAGGACATTCGTGGGCGATAGTGAAGCTATATTATTCGGCTTTTTATCTTCTGCGTTGCCGAATGGCTGGATTTAATCACGTATTTTTCAAGTGCGCTGGAAATATTTACTCGGTTGAGTTGGTGAAAAACTCAACTCCCGTGCTACGCAGTAAAGGTAAATTTAGAGGCAGTGATATTAGGGGGGATCATAAAACTATCATAGCAACTTATGTGAATAACTTCGCTCCCAATGATATTTTGCTTTCTAATACTATTGAGCAGATCAGTGTTTTTGAATGGATGATGAGCGCGCGAGAGGAGATAAATTACCGGAGTCCGGATTTTGTTGAGCCTCTGCTTGGGCACTTTGATAAAGCGCTTTTCTCAAGTGAAGGTTTGGCTTATTGGGTTAATAAATATTTACGTGATCCAACTCTTGTTCATTGTTTCTTGAGGGATCATTGTTGTTTGGCTACTCCTTTGGTGCTGGCGCGAGATGTTCTTTCTGGTTATATCGGTCGATTTAATCGGCGGCCGATCGAAAGTGATCAAGCTGAGTTTTTGGGGTCTAGGCTGAATTCAATATTCTCGGGTTCAAATGATTTTCATGATCTTGTGCTCGCTTCGGCAGATAGTTAAATATCGATACTGATTTTATTTTGGTAAATTTCTATTTGGTTGGGAGTTAAAAAGCTGGAGCATAAAGATTTTTTATTAGAATGTCGACGGCCGATAAGCTAGGTTATCCGGAAGTTTTGCGGAAGCCGTTTGGAGGGGTGTATGAGATGGAATACATCGGCACGGTCCATGTGTTGACCCGTAGTGATGGATGAGGCATGGCGAATCCGGCTAAAAAAGAACGTACGCCGCTCCTGCCGCAGTTCGCACCACGCCTCCATCTTCTCGTTGGTATGGCCTGACTTGTACGGGCTCACGTTGCGCTTCGTCATCACACCATCAGCATCCACATAGTCAATCCGTAGCGTACATGGCCCAGGTTTTCGTGACCTTGTCCCTGGGACTCGATTGGCTGCATCCACATCGGCGAGAAGTTCCAGATGCAGTTGTTCTGCCCTGGTTGCCATGGACTCATCGACAGGCGCTAGTGGGCTCGCATTTGAAAGGGGAGGGTATGCACGTCGTGCTGGAGTAGCTGCCGCTTCTGCCTTCCCGTTGTCTTCTAATGGAGCCAGCGGATGCGAGGGCTTGCGACCCCGAACCAGATCCCTCATTTCCTGCTTATGCCGCTCGCGCGCTTGCGCAAGTGCGAGTGAGACCACCAGCACAGCAACCGCGACGCCTGCCGCAAGCAGTAGAAACCAGAACGTTCCCATAGCCTTCCCTCCGTTTTGTGCACGATACGAAAGATAGCAGGTACACTGCGTACGTCGCGCCCGTAAGCGCGGCTGGGTTTGGCGACCCATCTGGAATGTCGCGGCAAGAGCCGCATGAACCCGCACAGTTCTGTGGCTCTCTCTATTTACGCCTCCACAGTTTTGGTGGCTCGGTGGGAGGTCCGCAAGGGCCTGCCGGTTTCCGCGAGGTTCCCCGGTTCGCCAACCCATCGAGCCACCGCCCTTGTTTGGCGACAAGGGCGACGGTTGTTGCAAAACCGGAACCTTTGGAGGCCCGCTATGGCCCAACCCGCATCTGTGCGCACTTCTGCGCAGATCATTCCCTTGCCCGGCGCTGCCGCTGCGCCCGTGGTCAACCCCAAGCGTGGCCCTGGCCGCCCGCCCAAGAATGTCATCAGCATCTGGAAGGGGCGCTTTCTTCGCAAGCAGCGCGAGCATGAGGCTCGAGAGGCTGCAAGGCTCAACAAACCCATCCCCGTATCTCACCCCTGGCCCACTGGCCGTGGTGCGTGGCCTTTCTTGAAGGTCAGTCGCCAGGACTTCAACCATCTCAACGATGGTGACCGCATGGGAATCGAGGCGACCATGGTTGGCTTGGTCACCCTGCGCAAGGCGGAGGCACGCGATGGCTGATATGAATGTCTTCGCTTTCGACAGCCAGGCGGTGCGCGTGGTGATGGAGTCCGGCGAGCCTTGGTTCGTCGGCAAGGATGTTGCCGAAGTTCTGGGATACGCTGACGCGAACAAAGCCGTGCGCGATCACTGCAAGGGGGCGCCAAAACGGCGCCCCCTTCAAACGGCAGGCGGCATGCAGGACGTGCGCATCATCAGCGAGCCCGACATGCTGCGCCTGATCGTGGGCAGCAAGTTGCCTGCGGCTGAGCGGTTCGAGCGCTGGGTGTTCGAGGAAGTCCTGCCCAGCATCCGCAAAACCGGCAGCTACGTCGATCCGCAGGCGCCTGGCGCGCTGGGCGCTTGTGTGCAGCCGCTGCCGTACCTCAGTCACATGGCCGACTTCCATGTGGCGGCGGACCGCGTCTTCCGCGCCGTGCTGCGAAGTGCCCGCAGCGCGGGCCTGCCGCTGTCACAGGCGCTGCGGCGGGCCAATGCCGTCACCCAGGCCCAGACGGGCATGGACGTGCTCGCCATGCTTAACGCCGACGACCATCTGCGCGCGCTGGAGGCGCACACCAGCGTCGCACCAGCGCGCCAGCATGCGAGCGCGGCCCGCTTCTGGCAGGAGTGGATGGCGGGCGGTATCGACGGCTTGCCATATCAGACGTGCCTTGCTGCTCAGGCATACCAGGCCTATGCCCACTGGTGCTCCCTGAGCCGGGAGCCGGAAACGGCCCGGCGCGAAGTCTTCACCGCCAGCGTGATCGCCGCTGCCGCCCAGGTCGGCCAGCGCCTGCGGGTGAAAGTCATGCGCATCGGCGACGGCCCTCAGGCTCGCGCCGACCGGGTGCTGCTGGTGTCCGAGCCTCCGCATGAAGGGCAGGGTGCCTGGGCGACTGCCCTGGTGCAGTCCTTCGATGAGCGCCTGCGTGCCTACCTCGCCCAGCGTCGGCAAGGCGTAAGGCCCATCTGAGGCGGGTTTCGGCTGGTTGCGTTGTAACCTGTTGATTTTTAAGATGTTGCTTGGATTGCAAATCCGGTTAGACCAGTTCGACTCTGGTTCGCGCCTCCAAAAATTCATTGAGAAAACAGTTCAAAAGGCCCTTCGGGGCCTTTTTCTTTTTCTGCGTCAGGATCATTGCTTGTCCTTGCTGTCTGGTTCGAGCCAGCCCCGTGCCCGGTCAAGCTCCATCTCTCCCTCTCTCTAAAGCTTCGGCACTCTGCGAGTGGTTCAGGGCTTGTTCTTCTGTGACATGAAGAGAATTCCATTCTGTAATTCATTGCCAGTTCGGTGAATTATTTTGTTTCCAATTGTTCTGCCTGGATCCTCGCCGCGAGCATGCTTATTGGAAGTTGATTGGAAAATTGCAAAAAAGTGCAAATGGCTTGCCATTGGCAGTGGATTCAATTGGCCGGTCGTGGATATGATGCGCGCTTCATTCATCGGGAGGGATTATGAAGATCAAGCTATTGACGGCGATTGTTGCCAGCGGCGTGGTGCTGGCGGGTTGTAAAACCATGGAGTCCGCTGATGTGGGCGGGCTGCTGGATTCAGGCTCCACGGCCATGAAGGCCATGACGCTCACGGATGACGATGTGGTCACGCTGTCCAACGACTCCTGCGCTGCCATGGATGCGCAGAACAAGGTGGCCGATGCCAAGAGCAAGTATACGGTGCGGCTGAACAAGGTCATTGCCAGCATGCCGCAGGCCGTCAATGGGAAAAAAGCCGTCTACAAGGTCTATATGACGCAGGACGTGAATGCCTGGGCCATGGCCAATGGCTGCATTCGCGTCTACAGCGGCCTGATGGATCTGATGAACGACGATGAATTGCGTGGCGTGATTGGCCATGAGATCGGGCATGTGGCGCTGGGTCATAGCAAGAAGCGCATGCAAACGGCCTATGCGGCATCGGCTGCGCGCTCGATTGCAGCCAATAGCGGCAATTCGGCGCTGGCCTCGCTGTCGCGCTCGCAGGCCGGAGATCTGGGTGAGAAGTTCATCAACGCCCAGTTCTCCCAGTCCCAGGAGTCGGCGGCTGATGACTATTCCTTTGACCTGCTCACGGAAAAGAAGATGAGTCGCCAGGGCCTGGTCACATCGTTCCAGAAGCTGGCCAAGCTCAGCGGTGGCAGTGGCGGCAGCTCCATCCTGAGCTCTCACCCCCCGTCTGAACAGCGCGCCAAGCGCATGCAGGACCGCATCGACGGCAAGTAAGCGAAGGCATGGAGCGGGCTGCTGTGCGGGTGGGCATCGATCCGCTTCGACGTGGATTTTTTCCGGACTTGGTCCGGAGTGCCGGAAATCTGCGCTAGAATTCAAGTCTGCTCTGTGAGGCGCACAGCTTGACAGATATGCGGGAATAGCTCAGTTGGTAGAGCGCAACCTTGCCAAGGTTGAGGTCGACGGTTCGAACCCGTTTTCCCGCTCCAATTCAGAAAAAAGGGAAGCGGTAACGCTTCCCTTTTTCGTTGGTGCTGCAGTTCGCAGGCATGAGCAGCTTGCGTTGGCCTGTGACGTTGCGGCGCAGGGCCCCGATGGTGAAATTGGTAGACACTGCGGACTTAAAATCCGCCGCTTCCGAACAGGGGCGTGCCGGTTCGATCCCGGCTCGGGGCACCATGAGCTATGTGCAGCAACGTTCTGATGCTGCAATCTTTGTAGCAATTTTGCGTTAAGGCGAATGCTGCGGTTGCGCAATGTTTCGCGGCGCTGCGCAGTGCATGTTGCTGGCTTCGTGCTCTTGCAGCACCGCATTGTGGCCATGCGCCGCCAAGTCCTTGCCGGCTGCATTACGTGCGAGAATCCCTTAATCAGGCCCCGGGCTGCTTGCCTGGATGGCGCGGCTCGGGCAGACAGTGATGGCGATGCCTGCATGCGTTCCGTTGACATTGATCGTGGCACATGGTGCGGCGTGACAGGTGTGGCCAAACTCATCCCAGACGAGAACATGTCGAATTACAACGCTCCATTTGAAATCCACGTGCACGGCCAGGTGCTGCTGCGCCCCGACACGACCTACGAGCAGTTGCAGGAAGCGCTGGGCCCGCTGTGGAAGTATGCGGGTGCCCGCTCCCTGGCCGATGGCGCTGGCAGCGTCTACGAAGAAGAGCCCGGCATCCAGTTCGATACCAAGGAGCGCCTGCTCCAGGTGTGCTGGACGGTGCGCGGCGATGAGGACTTCCGCCAGTCGCTGGACGACATGTGCATGGGCATCAACGAGCTGGCCGAGCAGGGCGCTGCCATCGAGGTGACCTTCTACGACACCGAGTTCGACGAGGAAGAGGAGTCCGAAGAGGCCGAGTCGCGCGACGACTTCGTCATGCTCTTCGTGGGCCCGACGCCCGCGGCCATCATGCAAGTGCAGCGCGACCTGCTGGTGCAGGACGTGGTCAACCTGATGGAGCGCCATTTCGACGGCTCCGAGCTGGGTGGCGTGGTGCAGGAGATCGACAAGCTGTTCTCCCAGCGCTTCGACGCCCTGGTCAGCTCGCTGGAGATCGGCAAGCCGCCGCGCGGCATGGGTGGATCGGGTTCGGGCCACGGCGGCAACCGCCGCCCCCGCCACCTGCATTGAGCGCAAGGCGCTGCCCCGCGCAGCGTACAGCCATGGCGGCACAGGCCAGCACGCCCAAGTATTCCGGAGCAGTCACCGAGACCGTGCGCCGCCAGCGCGAGCAGCGGCGCGAGGTGGCCGGTGGCGCGCTGCCGCTTCCCTACCTGTCCGCCTACCCGGCCGCGCTGCAGTCACAGGTGCGTGGCTGGCTGGCCGATGACAAGGCCGAGGCCTGGCTGCTGCGCAAGCATCCCGAGGCCCATGCCGTGCGCACGGACAAGAGCCTCTATGACTACGTGGATGCCCTCAAGGGCCGGCACATGCGCAATGCCGGCACGCTGAACAAGGTGGCCTACGACGGCCGCATCCATGTGGTCCACAACGCCCTGGGCCTGCACACGCGCCGCACCGTGGTGCAGGGAAGCCGCCTCAATGCCCGGCATGAGATCCGCATCGGTGCACTGTTCAAGCAAGCGCCCGAGGCTTTTTTGCGCATGATCGTCGTCCACGAGCTGGCCCACCTGCGCGAGCCCGATCACGACAAGGCCTTCTACCAGTTGTGCACCCACATGGAGCCCGAATACCACCAGCTGGAGTTCGAGTTGCGGCTGTACCTGAGCTGGATGGACCACTCGGGCCGGCGCCTGTGGCAGGCGCAGCCGTGATTCAAGCGGCCGTGGGGATGGCGCTGGATTCGCCGACCTGAACGGACGAGCAGCATTGCGCGGGCAGATCCAGCCAGCGCGATGCGGCGGACTGCAGGGCCTGCAGCGATCCCGTGGTCATCAACCGGACCTGGCCCTCCGCCGCGGGCAAGGGTCCTGTTTCGCTGGCCAGGGTGCCCAGGCGGTCCAGCACGCGCCGCGTCTGGCGGGCCACTGGGGCACCGGTGTCGATGAACTGGATGTCCGGCCCCAGCAGCGTGCGCAACTGCTCGCGGGCGAATATGTAGTGGGTGCAGCCCAGCACCAGGGAATCCATCTCGCCCGTCTTCTGTCCGAAGCTGCCCAGGGCATTCACATACCTGGCGCACAGGCGCGCGACCTCGGTGGCCATGGGGTCGGCGGGAACGGGCTGCTCCGTGCTTTCCTCGATGGCCTTGGCCAGACCGTCGCAGGGCTGGACATGGAATTGCAAGCGCTGGCCATGGTCGGCCACCAACCGGGCAAAGCGCGCACTGCTCACCGTGCCGCGCGTGGCCATAACGCCCACGTGGCCGGTCTGGCTCGATAGCGAAGCGGGCTTGATGGCGGGCTCCACACCGATCAGGGGCAGTTCGGGCATTTCAGCGCGCAGCATGTCCACGGCAGCGGCCGTGGCCGTATTGCAGGCGATCACCAGTACCTTGATCTGGTGCTGCTCGCACAGGTGGCGCGCAATGGTGCGCGTGCGCTGCTGCACGAAGGCGTCGCCGCGTGCATCGCCATACGGTGCATAGCCGCTGTCGGCCAGGTAGATGAAGCGCTCATGCGGCAGCTCATGGCGCAGCGCCTGCAGCACGCTGAGGCCGCCGATGCCGCTGTCGAAGACGCCGATGGGAGAGGCCGGGGAGGTCATGTGGAGATGCGGATTAAGGCTTTTGGAGGCGGCGCCCAGTATGCCCGCTCGGGCGCGTTCATGCTCGGGCCATGGCTTGCTGCTGCAGCCATTGGGCATGTGTCAGGCGGTACAGGCAATGCCTGCGCAGCGCATGGCCTGCCGGCACCTCCGGATGGTCGAAGTCATGGGCTTCGCGCTCCATGCCCAGGCGCTGCATCACGGCCTGCGAACGCAGGTTGGATAGCGCGGTGAACGAGACGATGGACTCCAGATGCAACGCGCCGAAGCCGTGCGCCAGCGCCGCCCGCGCGCCTTCGCTGGCCAGGCCCTGGCCCCAGAAAGGCCGGGCGAGCCGCCAGCCGATTTCCACGCAGGGCGAGAACGGCAAAGACGCGGCGGGAGTGTGCAGCCCGATGAAGCCCATGAACTCGCCACTGGCAAGGTGCTCTGCCGCCCAGAAGCCCCAGCCGCGTTCCTCGATCAGTGCCTGGATCCTGTCTGCCATGGCATCGCTTTGTTCACGGCTGAGCAGTGCCGGAAAGTGCTCCATGACCTGTGGGTCGGCATTCAGCGCGGCAAAGGGCTGCCGGTCGCCGGCCTGCCACTGGCGCAGTATCAGGCGCGGTGTCCGCAGGGTCGCTACAGGAGAATGTGTGGTGGTCATAGTTGGAGAGGGCGCTGCAGCACCAGCAGATAGGCGGCCGCATGGCCGTGGAAGGAGTGGGGGATGAAGCCTGCCTTGCCTGCCAGCTTTTCCACGCTGGTGCGGCGCTGGAAATGCGGGTCGAAGACCAGCTCGGCCACGGCCAGCAGGCCGCCGGGGCGCAGGCTCTGGAACACGTCGGCCAGCGCGGCCTGGCGGTCCGGGATCTCTCCCAGCACGGCGGCCATCACGGCGCGGTCGTGCTGCTCGGCTGCCAGCTGCCCCTGGCCCAGCGCCGCCGCCTGGGTGCGCACATTCTCCAGCCCCTGCGCGCGCGCCTTGGCCGCCACCTGTTCGAGCATGGCCGGCTGCAGGTCCACGGCCAGCACCTGTCCCGGCGCGCCAACGGCACGCGCCAGTGGCAGGGTGACGCGGCCCGGGCCGCAGCCCGCGTCCAGCACCTTCATGCCCGGCTGGATCTGCAGTTGCCCGACGATGAAGGCGGCCTTGTTGCTGGCCGCGAAGGGGTTGTCAAGCTCGACCATCCAGCGCAGCCAGGACGGGCAGGGCAGGACATGGCGGCGGGAGGACAGGCGCCACGCTAGGCTGGTCACGGCCAGCAGGGCGATGAGGACGAGCGCGATGGTCATGTTGAATGGGCAGTGTTGCAGGCAGCGGGCAGTCTGTCACAAATGCCCGCGCCAATGAAAAGACCGCCCGAAGGCGGCCTCTTTGCGCTTGGTGCCGGCGTCAGGCCGAGGCAATCTCAATGGTCTTGAACTCGCCGGATGCGATGCGCTTTTGCCATTCGGCAGGGCCGGTGATGTGGGCGCTGGTGCCGCCGGCATCCACGGCCACGGTCACGGGCATGTCCACCACGTCGAATTCGTAGATGGCTTCCATGCCCAGGTCCTCGAAGCCCACGACCTTGGCGTTCTTGATGGCCTTGGACACCAGGTAGGCGGCGCCGCCCACGGCCATCAGGTAGGCCGACTTGTGGTTCTTGATGGACTCGATGGCCACCGGGCCGCGCTCGGCCTTGCCGATCATGGCGATCAGGCCGGTCTGCTCCAGCATCATGTCGGTGAACTTGTCCATGCGGGTGGCCGTGGTCGGGCCTGCGGGGCCCACGGCTTCGTCCTTGACCGGGTCCACCGGGCCGACGTAGTAGATCACGCGGTTGGTGAAGTCCACGGGCAGCTTCTCGCCCTTGGCCAGCATGTCCTGGATGCGCTTGTGGGCGGCATCGCGGCCCGTGAGCATCTTGCCGTTGAGCAGCAGTGTGTCGCCGGGCTTCCAGCTGGCCACTTCTTCCTTGGTCAGGGCGTTGAGGTCCACGCGGCGCGACTTGTTGTAGTCGGGCTCCCAGTCGATCTTGGGCCACAGGTCCAGCGAGGGCGCGTCCATGTAGACCGCGCCGGAGCCGTCCATCACGAAGTGCGCGTGGCGCGTGGCCGCGCAGTTGGGGATCATGGCCACGGGCTTGGAGGCCGCATGCGTGGGGTACATCTTGATCTTGATGTCCAGCACGGTGGCCAGGCCGCCCAGGCCTTGCGCGCCAATGCCCAGGGCGTTGACCTTCTCGTACAGCTCCAGGCGCAGTTCCTCGACCTGGTCGAGCTTTTCGCCGCGCGCGGCCTTGGCCTGCAGCTCGTACATGTCCAGGTCTTCCATCAGGCTTTCCTTGGCCAGCAGCACGGCCTTCTCGGCGGTGCCGCCGATGCCGATGCCCAGCATGCCCGGCGGGCACCAGCCCGCGCCCATGGTCGGAACGGTCTTGAGAACCCAGTCCACCAGGTTGTCGCTGGGGTTCATCATGATCATCTTGGACTTGTTCTCCGAGCCGCCGCCCTTGGCCGCCACGGTCACGTCCAGCTTGTCGCCGGGCACGATCTGCACGTTGATGACGGCAGGCGTGTTGTCCTTGGTGTTCTTGCGCGCGAACAGCGGATCGGCCACGACGGAGGCGCGCAGCGTGTTGTCGGGGTGGTTGTAGCCGCGGCGCACGCCTTCGTTGATGGCGTCTTCCAGACCGCCCGTGAAGCCTTCCCAGCGCACGTCCATGCCCACCTTCAGGAACACGTTGACGATGCCGGTGTCCTGGCAGATCGGGCGGTGGCCGGTGGCCGACATCTTGGAGTTGGTCAGGATCTGGGCCATCGCGTCCTTGGCCGCCGGGCTCTGCTCGCGCTCGTAGGCGCGGGCCAGGTGGGCGATGTAGTCGGCGGGGTGGTAGTAGCTGATGTACTGCAGGGCGCCTGCGATCGAATCGATCAGGTCCTGCTGGCGGATCGTGGTGGTCATCGGTGGGGTGTCTTTTTGATCGGGGGAACAGGGGAGGGGAATCCCGGGGGCGATTATCGGCGCTGCGCGGCGGAAAGTGCACGCAAGGGGTGCAGTCTTGTACAAGAGTCGAGGGGTTTGCCTGGACAAGCCCGCCTCGGCGACACCTCAGTGGGGGATGGATGCGAGAGGTTCCCATTTGCGGAGTTACCATGGGCGGGTTTTTGCCATTGCGGCCCCGCCAGCCAGACATCCCCGAGCCACGCAGCGCGCGGCCCGCCGACCTGCCTCCAGCCAACTGCGCCGCGTTGTTTTCACCAAGGAGTCCACACCAATGACCGCGACCCGCCAGGAAAAAGACACTTTCGGACCCATAGCCGTCCCCGCAGACAAGCTTTGGGGCGCGCAGACGCAGCGTTCGCTGCAGAACTTCGACATCAGCGGCGAGCAGCAGCCGCGCGAGATCATCCACGCGCTGGCCCAGGTCAAGAAGGCCTCGGCCACCGTCAACCACAAGCTGGGCCTGCTCGACGAGAAGAAGACCCGGGCCATCCTGGCTGCCGCCGACGAGGTGATCGCCGGCAAGCACCCGGACGAGTTCCCGCTGGTGGTCTGGCAGACGGGCTCGGGCACGCAGACCAACATGAACGTCAACGAGGTGCTGGCCAACCGCGCCAGCGAAATCCTCGGTGGCGAGCGGGGCGAATCGCGCCTGGTCCACCCCAATGACGACGTGAACAAGAGCCAGTCGAGCAACGACGTATTCCCGACCGCCATGCACGTGGCTGCCGTCACGGCCATCGAGCAAAAGCTGCTGCCCGCCATTGCCCTGCTGCGCAATACGCTGCAGGCCAAGAGCGAGGCCTATGCCGACATCGTCAAGATCGGCCGCACCCATCTGCAGGACGCCACGCCGCTGACGCTGGGCCAGGAAATCTCGGGCTGGGTGGCCCAGCTGGCCCATGGCGAAAAGCATGTGCGCGCCGCGCTACCGCACCTGTACGAGCTGGCGCTGGGCGGCACGGCCGTGGGCACGGGCCTGAATGCACCCAAGGGCTATGCCGAGGGCGTGGCGGCCGAGCTGTCCCAGCTCACCGGCTACCCGTTCGTGACGGCGCCCAGCAAGTTCGAGGCCCTGGCCTCGTGCGACGGGCTGGTCCACGCCCACGGCGCGCTCAAGACGCTGGCCGCCAGCATGATGAAGATCGCCAACGACGTGCGCTGGCTGGCCTCCGGCCCGCGCAGCGGCCTGGGCGAGATCTCCATCCCCGAGAACGAGCCCGGCTCGTCCATCATGCCCGGCAAGGTCAACCCCACGCAGAGCGAAGCCGTGACCATGCTGGCGGCCCAGGTCTTCGGCAACGACGTGGCGATCAACTTCGGCGGCGCCTCGGGCAACTTCGAGCTGAACGTGTTCCGCCCCATGGTTTCGCACAACTTCCTGCAGAGCGTGCGCCTGCTGGCCGATGGCATGAAGAGCTTCAACGACCACTGCGCCGTGGGCATCGAGCCCAACCGCGAGCGCATCACCGAGCTGGTGCAGCGCTCGCTGATGCTGGTGACGGCGCTGAACCCGCACATCGGCTACGACAAGGCGGCCTACATCGCCAAGAAGGCGCACAAGGAAGGCTCCAGCCTGCGCGAAGCGGCCGTGGCTTCCGGCCACCTGACCGGCGAACAGTTCGACGCCTGGGTGATCCCTGCCAAGATGGTCGGCAATCTGTAGGACCTGCTGATGCCATCAAAAAGGGGAGCCGGCCGGCTCCCCTTTTTTTGCTTCATGGCCTGGCTCAGTTGTCCGCCTGCGGGCGGCGCACGGTGCGGAACACGTACTTGAGCGCGTCGCCGATGGTGCTTTCCCAGACCGGCCATTCATGCTTGCCGTTGACGATGCGCAGCTCGGCAGGCTGCTTGTTCCTGCGCAGCTGGGCGTAGAGCTGGGCGGCGTCGGACTCGATCATGAATTCATCGTCGTCGCCCGAATTGATGTACATGGGCACGCTGATCTTGCGGGCCAGAAAGCTGTCCCACAGCACAGGGTAGTTGTAGCTCTTCCAGACCGTGGTGCTGTACTGGCCGCCCGTGTTGGGTTCGGCAAAGACCTTGACCGAGCGTGCCGAGGAATCGGCGGGCGGCTCGGGGTTGTAGATGGCGGGGCTGAGCAGGGCGGCGGCCTGGAATTTCTCGGGGTACTTGAGCACGTAGCGCAGCGCGCCGTAGCCGCCCATGGACAGGCCGCCGATGACGCGGCCATCGCGGCTGGTGAGGGTGCGGTACTTCTTCTCGACATGGGGGACGAGGTCCTGGAAGAAGGCCGTCTCCATGGGCTCCTTGAGGTCCACGTACCAGGTCGTTCCCGCGTCGGGCATGACGATGATGGCGGGCGGGATCTCCCCGTTCTGGATCAGCTGGTCCACCGTGCGCAGCAGATTGCCCTTGACGGGCCAGTCGTTGCGCTGGCCGTCGTTGCCGTGCAGCAGGTACATGACGGGATAGCGCAGCCTGGACTGGGCGTCGTAGCCCGTGGGCAGGTAGACGTTGTAGGTCCAGCTGCGCTGCAGCGTGGCGCTCTTGAACTCGGCGGCCTCGATGGAGCCGGCCTGGGCGGCCGGGCCGGCCAGCAGCGCGGCGGCCGCCAGCGTGCCGAAGGCGGCCTGGCGCAGGACGATGGAAAAGGAAAGTTGGCGCATGGTTTTTTGTCTCCTGTGGGCCGTGGCGGCTGGCCACGGCTGCGCCAATGTAATCGAGGGCCTGTGCGCCTCGCGCCCGCGTGTGGCCGGACCGTCGCCTGGGGGACTGTGGCCCTCAGCCGGGGCGGCCCTCAGCCGGGCGCACGCTGCGCGTGGCGCAGAGCGCTGCGAAAGCCCAACTGCCCCACCACGCACGCCACGACCAGGGCCAGCGCGGCCGACAGCGCCGGGTTGCTGCCCAGGCTGGCGCCCAAGGTGCACAGGCCGCCCACGGCCATTTGCGTGCTGCCGTAGACACCGGCGGCCGAGCCCGTGAGGCGCGGATGCACGCTCAGCGCGCTGGCCAGCGCCGCAGGGCTGGTCAGGCCCGAACCCAGCGCGAACAGCACCATCAGCCCCACCACGATGGCCGGCGTGAGCTGGTTGAACAGGGCCAGCAACAGCAGCATGGCCGCGCTGGCCAGGCTCAGCAGATTGCCGTTGAGCATCAGCCGCTCCAGGGGCCAGTGGCGTATCAGCTGGCGGGCCAGCGCATTGCCCACGGCCATGCCGCCCATGAGCAGGCCCAGGTAGATGGCCACCTCATGCTTGGTGGAATGCAGCTGCTCGATGAACACGAAGGGCGCCGCCGCCAGGAAGGCATAGATGGACGTGGTGGCGCAGCCGCCGCCCACGGCAAAGCCCACGAAGGCCGGCGAGCGCAGCAGGCTGCGGTAGTCGTCGCGGATGGTGCCCAGGTGCAGGCGGCCCGTGGGCTGGCCGGTTTCGGGCAGCAGCTTCCAGATGGCGAAGGCCGTCACGCTGCCGACCACGGCCAGCGTGCCGAAGATGGCACGCCAGCCCAGGGCGTCGTCGATGGCCGAGCCGATGGCCGGCGCGATGCCGGGGCCGATCATCATCATCAGGTTGAGCAGCGCCAGGCTGCCCACGGCGTTCTCGGGCGTGCTCGAATCGCGCGCAATGGCGCGGCCCAGGGCCAGGCCCGCGCAGCCGCCCAGCGCCTGGAGCAGCCGCGCGCCGATCAGCCAGGGGGCGGACGGGGCGAGAAAGGCCGCCAGGCTGGCCAGCGCATAGAGGATGAGTCCGGCCAGCAGCATGGGGCGGCGCCCCAGGCTGTCCGACAGCGGGCCATAGATCAACTGGCCCACGCCCAGGCCCAGGATGTAGACCGTGATGGTCAGCTGCATCTGGCTGGCACCGGCCTGGAGCTGGCGTGCCGCATCGGGCAGGGCGGGCAGGAACATGTGCATGGCCAGCGTGCCGACGATGGTCACGACCACCAGCAGCCACAGCGGCGCCTTGCGGCTGGCCGCTGCATGGTCCTGGGCGGGTGGCAGCGAAGAGTGCTCGGCCGCCATCTCAGGCAGCCTGCTCGTCGGGCAGGTCCGTGTCGCAGGCGGGCTCGGCGGCCATGGCCTCCAGCAGGCGCTGCAGCGTGGCATAGGCCGCACCCAGTTCCTCGGGCGGCACGGCGCCCAGCACCTGGGCGCGGGCCTGCTGCAGCAGGCCCTGCACGGCTTCGACCTGGGCATGGCCGGCTGGCGTGAGCTGGATTTTCCTGACGCGGCGGTCGCTGTCGTCCACGCGCTCTATCCAGCCCTGGGCGGCCAGGCCGTCCACCAGGCGCACGACTGAGGAGCTGTCCAGCGCCAGGGAATGGGCCAGATCCTTCTGGCGCATGGCTTCAGGCGAACGCGCCAGATGCATCAGCGGCATCCATAGCGCCTGGGTCAGGCCCATGGGCGCCAGCAGCCTGTCCAGCGTGCGGCGCCATTGCTTGTTGACCTGGCCCAGCGTGAACATGAAATGCCGCTGCACGCTAGCGGCATCGGCTTGCGCGGGCGGGGACTGGTCGGGAAGGGAAGACATCGTGGCATTCAAATAGTTGGTATTCCAATTATCTGCATGTCAACGATATCGTTTCCCGGAGCCGCCTGATACATCCGCAGGCGTCAGGGTTTTGGCCCCCGCAGGGGAGGCGGGGCCTACATGCCCAGCGACTTGAGCAGTTCGTCGGTGTCCGTGCTGCCGGCCGGTTCAGGCGCTGCGGCGGGGGCGCTGGCGTTGGCCTGCGCCATGAGGGCGTCCGGGTCGGGGCGCTCCTGCGGTTCGAAATCCACCACCTTGATGAACTCCGTGCGGTCCATGGCCAGCTCGAGATAGAAGATGTTGTTGTTGCCCGTGTAGAAGGTCACGCGGCGCGCCTCGGGAGAGTCGAGGTTGGCATCCACGCTGAGGTTGACCTGCTTGTTCAGGCGGATCATCTTGGGCTGGCTTTGCGTGATGTAGGTCTGAAGCTCGCGCTGGACCTTGCTGGTGAAGTCGCCCACCACCTGGTTCATCAGCTCGCCCATGACGTTGCTGACATCGTCGGAGGTGTAGGAGCTGGCAAGGTCCTCCTCACCCATGCCCATGCTCAGCATGTAGCTGCGGTACAGCTCCATGGCGGCGGCGGCCGAGAAGTTGATGATCACCAGGCCCGAAAAGCCGCCGTCCACCAGGACAAAGCAGCCGATGTCGGGCTTGAGGCTGGTCTTGGTGATGCGCTGCACCATGCCCGAATACTGGATCTGGCACTGCGTGGCCACCTGGAGCACGCGCGAGACGGAGTTGCAGAGGCTGATCAGCACGTCTTCCGTGCCATGGACGATGGGATGTTGGGGCTGGTTCATGAGGTCAACGGGACAAAATTGTGAGCGATTATGGGTGCAAGTCCGTTGTTTGCGACTGTTTGTAACATTGAAAGTCCATGTGCCCCCTCCTGAGGCGGGGCTTGGCAGGCGGCCCCGAAAGCCGCGCTCAGCGAATCGCCTGCGTGGACTCGCGCACTATGCAGCGCCCCTGCATGACCACCTTGCGCACGGGCAGCTCGGGCGCATGCAGCCGCTCCATCAGCAGGCTGAAGGCCGTTCGGCCCATGGCGTCGATCGGCTGCTCGATGACGGTGATGGCGGGGGCCACCAGTTCTGTCCAGCGCTCGTTGTCGAAACCGGCGAGCGCCACATCGGCAGGTATGCGCAGGCCGGCTGCGCGTATCGCGCGCAGGCAGCCTTCCAGCAGCAGGCCGTTGCTGGCCACGAAGGCGTCGGGCCGCTGCGGCTGGCGCAGCCATTGCGTGACTTCGGCCTCGGCGGCATCGCTGGTCGGGGGCAATTGGCGCAAGTCGGGCTCCAGGCCTGCATCGCGCATGGCGGCCAGATAGCCGTCGCAGCGCTCGCGCGCCGTGCTGCTGGTGCTGCCGAAGACGCCTGCAATGCGGCGGCGGCCCTGTTCCACCAGATGCCTGACCAGGGTGGCGCAGGCCTGGGCGTTGTCCAGCACCACGCTGTCATGGAAGGCCGGGGCGCCCGCCCGGTCCACCAGGACAACGGGAAACTCCAGCTGCATGCGCTCGAGCTTGTGCAGGCTGGCCTGGGTGGGCGCAAAGATCAGCCCCGCGATGCGCTCTTCCTGCATGAGCTGCAGGTACATGGCTTCGCGCTGCGGGTCTTCGTCGGTATTGCACAACAGCACGCGCCGGCCCTGGCGATAGGCCTCGGCCTCGACCGCGCGGATCAGGGCCGTGAAAAACGGGTTGCGTATGTCGGCCACCAGCACGCCCATGGGCCCTGCGTCGCGCGCGCGCAGCCGGCGCGCCATCAGATTGGGCCGGTAGCCCGTGGCCTGCACGGCGGCCGCGACCCGCGCCCGGACTTCTTCGCTGACCGAGCCGCCCGCCAGCGCGCGCGATACCGTTGATTTGGAAACCCCGGCCGCACGGGCCACATCGTTGATGCTGATGCTCAATGCAATCGTTCCCGTTGGTTGTGGTGTGCCGCAGAGGATAACTCCAAAGAAATGCCGAGGTATGGCCGGATTGTGGCCAGGTTATGTTGCAGTGCAGATTGACTGATGGTTGGGAACGTTCCCACAATCCGCGCCATGATCAATGCCCATTCATCCCTCCCGGCGGTTGCACCCACCGCTTCTGCGGGCCTGCAGATCGCCGTGCGCCTCGACGCCAGGGTGCGCGACAAGGCCGACGCCATCGCCCAGGCGGCCCGGCTGCTCCAGGACCGTGGCTGCGTGGCCCCTGGCTATGCCACCGGCATGCAGGCGCGCGAGGCCCAGGCCGAAACCTTTCTGGGCCACGGCGTGGCCATTCCCCATGGCCGCGCCGAAGACCGGGCCCTGGTGCTGCGCGACGCGGTGGCCGTGCTCCAGGTGCGCGAGGGCCTGGATTGGAATGCCGGCCAGAACGTGCATCTGGTGGTGGCGGTGGCGGCACGCTCCGATGCCCACATCACCTTGCTGCGCCGTCTGGCCGGCCTGCTGCAGACACCCCGGCTGCAGGCGCTGTTCACCACCGGCGATGCGCAGCAGGTCATCGATGCACTCCAGGGGCAAGCGGACCCGGCGCCGCCTGCCGCCCGCCCGGCGGCAGTGGACCTGGCCGAGGCGCGCGAATGGACCATTGCCTATCCCAACGGCCTGCATGCGCGGCCTGCCACGCGCTGGGCGGAGGCGGCGCGCGGCTTTGCCTCGCGCATCCAGGTGCGCCATGGCGACGAGGTGGCCGATGCGCGGCAGATGGCCAGCCTGCTGCAGCTGGGACTGCGCGAAGGCGACAAGGTCACTGTCTCGGCAGGGGGTCCCGACGCCAGTGCCGCGGTCCAGCGCCTGTGTGCCGTGGCCCAGGCCCTGGTGGTCCAGGAACGTGCCGATGCCGACGCCGCTGCGCGCAAGGCGGCCGAATCGCCCGCCACGGGCTGGCTGCCGCCGCTGGCGCGGCCTGCCTTTGTGGGCCTGGGCGCCAGCCCGGGGCTGGCCGTGGCCCGCATCCACCAGTGGCGTGTGGAGGCAGCCGAGATCCCCGACCTGCCCGAGCCGCTCAGCGTGGGCGGTGCGCGGCTGCATGCGGCGCTGGCCGAGACACAGGGCCAGCTGCGCGCCCTGCATGACGACACCCGCCGCCGCCTGGGCGAAGGCGATGCGGCCATCTTCAGCGCGCAGGCCGAGTGGCTGGGCGACACCGGACTCATCACGCGCGCCTGCCAGTTCATGGTCCAGGGCCACGGCGTGGCCTGGGCCTGGGACCAGGCCGTGGAGGAGGGGGCTGCCCGTCTCCAGGCGCTGAACAACCCCGCGTTGGCCGCGCGTGCCGCCGATCTGCGCGACGTGGGCCGGCGCGTGCTGGTGCAACTGCAGCCCTCGCTGGCAGCGGCGGGACCGGATGGCCTGCCGGAAGGCGGCTGCATCCTGGTCGCGGCCGATCTTTCACCCTCGGAAACCGCCCAGCTGGACACGGCGCGCGTGGCCGCGCTGGTCACGGCGCAGGGCAGTCCCACCTCGCACACGGCCATACTCGCGCGCACGCTGGGGCTGCCGGCCGCCGTGGCGGCGGGCGGCGGCGTGCTGGGCATGGCCGATGGGGCCCTGGCCATCGTCGATGGCGCCAATGGCCGCATCTACCTTGATCCCTCGGAGCAGGACCTGGTTTCGGCGCGTGCCCACATGGCCGAGCAGCGGGCGCTGCAGGAACGCGTGTCCGCGCAGCGCAGCCTGCCTGCCATCACCACCGATGGCGTGCGCATCGAAGTCTGCGCCAACGTCAACCTGCCCGAGCAGGTGCCGCTGGCCCTGTCCCAGGGCGCCGAGGGCGTGGGCCTGATGCGCACGGAATTCCTGTTCCTGGAGCGCGGCAGCACGCCCGGCGAGGACGAGCAGTACGAAACCTACCGCGCCATGGCGCAGGCGCTGGAGGGGCGGCCGCTGATCGTTCGCGCGCTGGACATCGGCGGCGACAAGCAGGTCGCCCACCTGGAGCTGCCGCGCGAGGACAACCCCTTCCTGGGCGTGCGCGGTGCGCGGCTGCTGCTGCGCCGCCCCGACCTGTTGGAGCCCCAGATGCGCGCCCTGTACCGGGCGGCCCGCGATGGCGCAAGGCTGTCGGTGATGTTTCCCATGGTCACCAGCGTGCAGGAACTGCTGGCGCTGCGCGCGGCCTGCGAACGGCTGCGCGCCGAACTGGACGCTCCGGTCCTGCCGCTGGGCATCATGATCGAGGTGCCCGCCGCCGCCGTGCAGGCCGACGCACTGGCCCGCCATGCCGATTTCTTCTCCATAGGAACCAACGACCTGACCCAGTACGTGCTGGCCATGGACCGCCAGAACCCGCAACTGGCGGCCGAGGCCGACAGCCTGCATCCGGCCGTGCTGCGGATGGTGCGTGCCACCGTGCAGGGCGCTGCCACCTGCGCGCGCCCCGTGGGCGTCTGCGGCGGACTGGCCGGCGACCCGTTCGGTGCGCTGCTGCTGGCCGGGCTGGGGGTGGGCGAGCTGTCGATGACGCCCAACGACATCGCCGGTGTCAAGGCCGGCCTGCGCGCGGCCAGCCTGCGGCAGCTGCAGGCGCTCGCAGACAGGGCGCTCGGCTGCGAGGATGCCGCGCAGGTGCGGGCACTGGCCAAGGAGGTGACGGCATGAACGCCCCGCAAGCCATTACCGTGACCCTGAACCCGGCCATAGACCAGCTTGTGACCCTGGACGCGCTGCTGCCCGGCCAGGTGCAGCGCGCGCTGGGCAGCGTGCAGGCGCCGGGCGGCAAGGGCATCAATGTTGCCGCCGCCTTGGCGGGCCTGGGCATTTCCACGGCCGCGCTGGGCGTGCTGGGCAGTGACAACGCCGGCATGTTCGAGGCCTTGTTCGCCCAGCGCGGCATTGCCGACGCCTGCCTGCGCGTGCCGGGCCAGACGCGCACCAACATCAAGCTGGTGGCCGACGGCGGACGCCAGACCACGGACATCAACCTGCCGGGCCTGGCCTTGGCCGAAGCGCATCTGCACGCCGTCATGTCCGCGCTGGCCCGGTATCTGCGGCCCGGCCTGGCCGTGGTGCTGTCGGGCAGCCTGCCCGCCGGCCTGCCTGCGGACAGCTGGGCCCGGCTCCAGGCCCAGGCCGTGGCCGCCGGTGCCGACGTGCTGCTGGACACCAGCGAGGCCCCCCTGGCCGCCGCCCTGGCGACGGCCCCCTATGCGGCCATGCCCTGGGCCATCAAGCCCAACCGGGAGGAGTTGCAGGCCGCCACCGGCCAGCGCCTGGACGGCCGCGATGCGCTTCTGGCCGCCGCGCGCAGTCTGCTGGACAGGGGGCTGGGGCTGGCCGTGGTGTCCATGGGCGAGGAGGGCGCGCTGTTCGCCAGCGCGCAAGGCGCGGTGATTGCGCGGCCGCCGCAGCGGGCACGCGGCAGCTCCGTGGGCGCGGGCGATGCCATGGTCGCGGGCATGGTGGCCGCGCGGCTGCGCGGACTGGATCTGGCGGACACCGCACGCCTGTCCACGGCCAGTGCGCTGGCCTGGCTGCAGGCCGCGCCCGCGCGCGAAGTCGATGCCAACCGCGTCCAGGCCCTGGCCGCCAGCGTGCTGCTGGAGCCATGCCAGTGGCCGTGATCCCCCATTCTTCAGGAGCTTTCATGAACCCTCTTTTTGTGGTGATCGCAGCCGCCGGGCACGACGCCGAAGCGCTGCTGGCCGCCGAAGCCCTGCGCCATGCGGCCGGACAGCGTCCCTTGGCCGTGGAAGTGCGCGCCAGCGGCGGTGTGATCGGGCTGCATGCGGCCGATGCCGCCGCGCAGGCCGGGCAATTGCTGATCGTGGGGGATGCCGGCACCGATGACGATGCAGACACCGCCGCCGATGCCTCCCGCTTCGTGCAGGCCGCCGTCGAGCGCTGCAGCCTGCGCGAGGCGCTCGACGATCCGGCCGGCGTGCTTGCACGCTGCGCTGCCGCCAGTCCCGCAGCACAGCGCACGGGCAAGCGGATCGTGGCCGTCACCTCCTGCCCCACAGGCATCGCCCATACCTTCATGGCGGCCGAGGGACTGCAGCGCGGCGCGGCGGCGCTGGGCCACGCCATGCGCGTGGAGACACAAGGCTCGGTGGGCGCGCTCGATGCGCTGACGCCGCAGGAGATTGCCGAGGCCGACCTGGTCATCATCGCCGCCGACCGCGAGGTCGATCTTTCGCGCTTCGCGGGCAAGCCGCTGCTGCGCAGCGGCACCAAGCCGGCCATACGCGACGGCTCGGGGCTGATCACCCGGGCGCTGGCCGAAGCCACCGTGCATGGTGCCGCCGTGGGCGCTGCTGCAGGCGGCGCCGCGCCCATGCCGGCCCGGACCCAGGGCGGTGCCTATCGCCACCTGATGACCGGCGTGTCCTTCATGCTGCCCTTCGTCACGGCCGGCGGCATTCTGATCGCCATGGCCTTTGCGCTGGGCGGCATCTATGTCCATGACGATGCCCACCAGGGCACGCTGGGATGGACGCTGTTCCAGATCGGCGCCAAGGGCGGCTTTGCGCTGATGGTGCCGGCACTGGCCGGCTATATCGCCTATTCCATTGCCGACCGGCCCGGCATTGCGCCGGGCATGATCGGCGGGATGATCGCGTCCAGCATGGGCGCAGGCTTCATCGGCGGCATCGCGGCCGGCTTCATCACAGGCTACGGCGTGGCCTTCATGGCAGCGCACATCCGGCTGCCGCAGGCGCTCAAGGGCCTGCTGCCCATGCTGATCCTGCCTGTGCTGGGCAGCCTGTTCACGGGGCTGCTGATGTTCTATCTGGTCGGTGCGCCCGTGGCCGAGCTGCTGCAGTGGCTGAGCGCCTGGCTGCGCGGCATGCAGGGTGCCAGTGCCTTGCTGCTGGGCCTGTTGCTGGGCGCGATGATGGCCTTTGACATGGGCGGGCCGGTGAACAAGGCCGCCTATGCGTTTTCCACGGGAATGATCGCGAGCCAGGTCTACACGCCCATGGCTGCAGCCATGATCGCCGGCATGACGCCGCCGCTGGGGCTGGCCCTGGCCACGCGCCTGTTTGCAGACCGCTTCACGCGCGAGGAGCGCGGCAGCGCCGCCTCGGCCGGCGTGCTGGGCCTGGCCTTTGTCACCGAGGGGGCCATTCCCTACGCGGCGCGCGATCCGCTGCGCACGATTCCGGCCCTGGTGCTGGGCTCGGCCGTGGCCGGCGCCGTGTCCATGCTGGCGGGTGTGGAGCTGAAGGTGCCGCATGGCGGCATCTTCGTCGCGCCCATTCCCAACGCCGTGACCCACGTGGCCATGTATGCGGTGGCGCTGGTGGCGGGCGTGGTGGTCACGGCCATCGCCCTGCGCATGTTCAAAAGGCCCGCCGAAGCGGGCCTTTGAAGCGGGCCTTTGAAGCAGGAGCCGGGGGAACGCCTGGAGCAGCTCCCCCGCAGCGTTCAGCGGGCTGCGGCGCGGGCCTGTTCCAGCCAGCCGTCGAAGGTCTTCTGGTGGGCCTTGATCCAGCCGTCCACATGGCGGTTGATGTCCGAGGGCTTGTTCTGGCCCTGGCTCATCATGTGGTTCTGCGCGCTGATGTCGCCCACGGGCAGCTGCATCAGCTCGAACAGCTTGCCGGCGTCGGGGTGCTTGTCGGTGAAGGCCTTGTTGGCCACGATCTGCTGCTTGTTCACCACGAAGCCGTAGTTCTTGCCGTTGGGCAGCTTGGTATCGAACTTGGCCTGCTCGCCGGGCAGCGAGGAGAAGGGCACCTCCAGCCACACCACGTCCTTGCCGGGCTTGAGCACGTTGCTCACCCAGTAGGGCGTCCAGGTGTAGTAGAGGATGGGCTTGCCGGCCTTGTAGCGCGAGATGGTGTCGGCGATCAGCGCCGAGTACGTGCCCTGCTTGTGGGTCACGGTGTCGCGCAGCTTGTAGGCCGTCAGGTGGTGCTCGATCACGGCCTCGCAGCCCCAGCCCGGCGTGCAGCCGGTGAGGTCGGCCTTGCCGTCGCCGTCCGAGTCGAACAGCTTGGCGATCTTGGGGTCCTTCAACTGGCCGATATTGGTGATCTTGTATTCGTCGGCCGTCTTCTTGTCGATCAGATAGCCCTGGGCCGCGTTGTCCGAGTACACGCCCTTGCGGAACAGCTTGGCGTCGCCGCCCGCGTTCTTGTAGTAGTCGGCGTGCAGCGGGTTCCAGTGCGTGGCCAGGAAAGTGGCATCGCCATTGGCAATCGCCACGTGGGCCGTGGGGTACTCGACTTCCTGGAAGGGCTGCACGTCGTAGCCCAGTTTCTCCAGGGCCTTCATGACGATCAGGGTCTGGAAGCTTTCTTCAGCGATGGAGCTCTTGAGCGGCGACACCTTCACGCCCTTGCCGGGCTGGTCGCTGGCGGCCGATGCGCCTGCGCAGGCCAGTGCGATGCCGGCAGCCATCGTGGCGGTGCGCAGCCAGTGGCTGGCAGTGGCAGTTGGCAGTCGATTGTGGTTCAGGGCTTGGTTCATCCTCGGGTTCCTCCGTTGTGTGATGAAAGGGGAGTGGGCGGCCAGCCTGGCTGGCCGCTTTTCGGGAAGGCGGCGCGGCAGTGGGCCCATCCGCGCCGCAGTGAAGGCATTCAGCTGGTGCTGCCACGATGGACCGGCTTGTTGCCGGCGCCCAGCAGGCGGGCAATGCAGGCGGCGGGGCCGCTGTGCCACCAGCGCGCACCGCCACGGGTCGTCTGCCCCATGGCCTGGGTGATGCGGTCCAGCACGATGGCCAGCAGCACGATGCCCAGTCCACCCACGGTGGCCAGGCCCATGTCCAGGCGGCCGATGCCGCGCAGCACCATCTGGCCCAGGCCGCCCACGGCGATCATGGAAGCGATCACCACCATGGACAGCGACAGCATCAGCGCCTGGTTCACGCCCGCCATGATGGACGGCATGGCCAGCGGCAACTGCACCTTCCACAGCAACTGCCAGGGCGATGCGCCATAGGCGCGGCTGGCTTCGATCAGGTCGGGGCGCACCTGGCGGATGCCCAGGTTGGTCAGGCGGATCAGCGGCGGCAGCGCGAAGATGATGGTCACGATCACGCCGGGCACGTTGCCGATGCCGAACAGCATCACCACGGGCACCAGGTAGACGAAGGCCGGCGTGGTCTGCATGGCGTCGAGCAGCGGGCGTGTCCAGCGCTGCGCACGGTCGCTGGAGGCCAGCAAAATCCCCGCGGGCAAGCCGATGACCATGCAGAAAACCAGCGAGGTCAGCACCAGGGACAGCGTCACCATGGCCTCGGGCCAGATGCCCAGCATGGCGACCACCACCAGCGAGACGGCGGCGCCAATGGCCATGGCGCGGCCCGCGAACTGCCAGGCCACCAGGGTCAGGATCAGGATCAGCAGCGGCCAGGGCAGGGCCAGCATGGCATCGGTGATGCCCGACAGCGTGCCGTCGATGGGCGTGCGCACGGCCTGGAAGAAGGGGCGGAAATGGTGGACTACCCATTCCAGGCCGCTGTTGATCCAGCCCTGCACGGGCAGGCCGTCGGTGGTCAGTTGGTGCCAGAGGCTGGCATGGGCGTCGTCGGGAACCCCGGCCGACGCGCCCAGCCAGTCGCCGCCCGGTGCATCACCGCTGCTGGCAGCGCCCCAGGGATCGGGCGACGCATCGGCGGGCGCCTGCGTGGAGGCGGCTGCCCAGGGATCGGCGCTTGCGGGGGCCGCGGCATCGGCGGCAGCAGGGGCTGCGTTTGCATTGGCGCTTGCTTCGGACCAGGGATCGGTGGCGGCAGCGGCGGTGTTCGGGTTCAGGCTGTTGTTGGCATCGCTCATGCGGCATCTCCTTGTCGTTGTTCGATCGGCTCCACGGTCGGCGCGACGGTGGGGGCGACGGTGGGGGCGACGGTTGGGGCGTTGGAGGCCGGGAAATGCGGGTTGAGCGTGACGGGCGGCACGATCTCCTGCGGCGGCGGCACGGGCGGCGTGTCGCGGTCCAGGAAGCGCAGCATGGTGGTGCGGCTGACCACGCCCATGAACTGGCCGTCGTCGTTGGTCACCGGCAGCGCGCAGGGCGCAGCGGCCACGGGCCCGAACAGCTCGGCCACCGGCGTGCCTGCGGACAGCGGCTCGACGTTGGGCAGGAAGGCGTGGCTCAGGCCCAGCATGCCCGGGCGGCCATGCAGTGCGTCGCGCAGCGATTGCGAGGACACCACGCCCAGGAAGCGGCGGCGCGCGTTGACCACATAGGCGTAGTCGCGGTCGGAGTCCTCCAGCAGGCGCTGGGCGGCGCGGCAGCCGCGGTCGCTGTGCTCCGACACCACGGTCAGGGCCTGGCGCGCAATGTCCCCGGCCTTGAAGACAGAGGCCGCATCCACGCCACGCACGAAGCTGCGCACATAGTCGTCGGCAGGGCTGCGCAGGATCTCGTCGGGCGTGCCGACCTGGATCACCTGGCCGTCCTTCATGATGGCGATGCGGTCGCCGATGCGCATGGCCTCGTCCAGGTCATGCGAGATGAAGACGATGGTGCGGCGCTGGATCTGCTGCAGGCGCAGCAGCTCGGACTGCATCTCCGTGCGGATGATGGGGTCCAGGGCCGAGAAGGCCTCGTCCATCAGCAGGATGGACGGATCGGACGCCAGCGCCCGGGCCAGGCCCACGCGCTGCTGCATGCCGCCCGACAGCTCGTCGGGATAGCTGGCGCCCCAGGCGCCCAGGCCCACCTGCTCCAGCGCGGCCTGGGCCTGCTTCTGGCGCTCGGCCTTGTCGGCGCCGGCCAGCTCCAGGCCGAAGGCCGTGTTGTCCAGCACCGTCATGTGCGGCATCAGCGCAAAGGACTGGAACACCATGGAGATGTCCTTGCGGCGCAGCGCGCGCAGATCGCGCTCGCTCAGGGCATTGATGTCCTGGCCATCGACCACGATGCGCCCGGCCGTGGGCTCGATCAGGCGGTTGAGCATGCGCACCAGGGTGGACTTGCCCGAGCCCGACAGGCCCATGACGACGAAGATCTCGCCGGCCTCGATGGTGAAGTCGGCGTCGAACACGCCGATGGACTGGCCCGTGCGCTCCAGGATCTCCTGTTTGCTCAGGCCTTGTTGGACGAGCTCGAGTGCGGTCCTGGGGTCGTCCCCGAAAACCTTGAACACATGATCGATGATGATCTGCTTGGCCACTGTGGCGTTCTCCTTTTGGGTGAGATGGAACACAGTCCAGCGTCCTCGACGGGCGAAGACGCTGGCGCGCAAGCCAAAAATGAAGCCCTGATGCCGTTCGCTGCAGGGGACGGCCGTCCCCCGTTGCTGGAATTCAAACAGGTGCGAAAGCACCCGAGACGGCTCGGATGGCACGCGAAGCGGTGCGCAAGAGCCAGAGGTCGAGAGCAGCCGGCGGCAAGCGCGCGCGGTGTCTCAGGCGGGCATCGTGGCTGAAGATCAGCCAGCGCGATGCCCCACAACATCAGGACCGAGTTTCGGCCCGGTTGACGGGGCTGTGCCGGGAGCACAACGATCCGCCGGAGGGATCGGCAGGCCGTGAAGACGGTGCCGATGACCTGCTTGGCAGGTTGTAAAGAAGCCGAAATTATATAAAACAGGTTTTACTGCGTCAAAACGCATGAGCTGGAAAAGGCCTGTTTCGGGCTGTTTCAAGCCCTTGAGGGCTGCAATCCGGTCAGTATTTGCTCACTTAATGAGAGCATAGAGATCATGATTCAAAAGGCATATGCTGTCATCGATGAATAAAATCGGTCAAGCGTCAGCTTGAGGAAAGCTTCAGGCCCGATCTGCGGCAAAAAGCGTGCCTGCGCCCGCCCATGAAAAAAGCCCCGCAGCGGCTGGCGCTGCGGGGCTTCGGTGAGGGATGCCGCCGGCTCAGTGGTTGCCGGCCGTGCTGTTGATCAGCTTGTCGGTGTAGGCGATGGCCAGGGCACTGGCCAGGAAGGTGACGTGGATGATGGTCTGCCACATCAGCACCTTGACGTCGTAGCTGCCTGCGTTGATGAAGGTCTTGAGCAGGTGGATGGAGCTGATGCCGATGATGGACAGGGCCAGCTTCACCTTGAGGATGGAGGCGTTCACGTGGCCCAGCCACTCGGGCTGGTCGGGGTGGCTGTCCAGGCCCAGGCGGCTGACGAAGGTTTCGTAGCCGCCCACGATGACCATGATCAGCAGGTTGGAGATCATCACCACGTCGATCAGCGCCAGCACCACCAGCATGATGATGGTTTCGTTGAGCGCGCCGATGGGCGCATCGTGCTTGTAGCCGATGCTGGTGATCAGCGCCTGCAGCGCTTCCTGGTTGCCGAAGGCGGCCTCGATCAGGTGCCACAGCTCCAGCAGGAAGTGCCAGACATAGACGCCCTGGGCGGCGATCAGGCCCAGGTACAGCGGCAGCTGCAGCCAGCGGCTGGCGAAGATCAGGGAGGGCAGGGGACGCAGGGGGGAGCCGGGGGCTCGGTTGGAGTTTTGCTGGCGGGCCATGGTGGTCGGTCGCGCTTGTCTTGCGTGGGGGCGTGGATGGGAGGGGACAATGGCCGTGGAAAACGGGCGCGCGATTTTAGCGGCGAAACAGGCCATTGCCGGTGACAGCCAGGAACTGCGGGGAATCCCCAGGTAGACGCGCCCAAGGGTGTTTCAGTCAGTGGCATGTAAGACCGGCCCCCGACAGTCACACCACAATTTTTATTTGGCCAGCCCAGGAGACAAGCAAGCATGAGCACCGCAACAGCATCCCCCATTGAATCGGTACTGGTGGAGAACCGGGTCTTCCCGCCGCCGGCAGACTTTGCCGCCAAGGCCCGTATCTCCGGCATGGAGCAGTACAAGGCGCTGTGCGCCGAGGCAGAGAACGACTACCAGGGCTTCTGGGCCCGCCTGGCGCGCGAGAACGTGGTCTGGTCCAAGCCCTTCACCCAGGTGCTGGACGACAGCAATCCCCCCTTCTTCCGCTGGTTCGCCGACGGCGAACTCAACGCCAGCGCTAATTGCCTGGACAAGCACATGGGCACGGACGTCGAGCACAAGACGGCCATCATCTTCGAGGCCGATGGCGGCGAGGTCACCAAGGTCAGCTACCGCGAGCTGCTGGAGCGCGTCTCGCAGTTCGCCAACGCGCTCAAGGCCCAGGGCGTGCAAAAGGGTGACCGTGTCCTGATCTACATGCCCATGACCATCGAGGGCGTGGTGGCCATGCAGGCCTGCGCGCGCATCGGCGCCACGCACAGCGTGGTGTTCGGCGGCTTCTCGGCCAAGGCGGTGCAGGAACGCATCGTCGACGTGGGCGCCGTGGCCGTGATCACCGCCAACTACCAGATGCGCGGCGGCAAGGAACTGCCGCTCAAGGCCATCGTGGACGACGCGCTGGCGCTGGGCGGCTGCGAGGCCGTGCGCCATGTCTTCGTCTACGAGCGCACGGCCACGGCCTGTGCCATGACGGCGGGCCGCGACAAGACCTTCGGCGAGATCCTGGCCGGCCAGAGCACGGAGTGCGCGCCCGTGGCCGTGGATTCCGAGCACCCGCTGTTCATCCTCTACACCAGCGGCTCCACCGGCAAGCCCAAGGGCGTGCAGCACTGCACGGGCGGCTACGTGCTGTGGGCCAAGCAGACCATGGAGTGGACCTTCGACCTCAAGCCCAGCGACGTGTTCTGGTGCACGGCCGACATCGGCTGGATCACGGGCCACACCTACGTGGCCTACGGCCCGCTGGCCGCTGGCGCCACGCAGATCGTGTTCGAGGGCGTGCCCACCTTCCCCAATGCGGGCCGCTTCTGGCAGATGATCGAGCGCCACGGCTGCACCATCTTCTACACGGCGCCCACGGCCATCCGCTCGCTGATCAAGGCCGCCGACAGCGATGCCGCCGTGCATCCGAAGAACTGGAACCTGTCCAGCCTGCGCCTGCTGGGCAGCGTGGGCGAGCCCATCAATCCCGAGGCCTGGATGTGGTACCACAAGCATGTGGGCGGCGAGCACTGCCCCATCGTGGACACCTTCTGGCAGACCGAAAACGGGGGCCACGTGATCGCCCCCATGCCGGGTGCCACCCCGCTGGTGCCGGGTTCGTGCACGCTGCCGCTGCCGGGCATCATGGCCGCCATCGTCGACGAGACCGGCCACGAACTGCCCAACGGCGCAGGCGGCCTGCTGGTGGTCACCAAGCCCTGGCCCAGCATGATCCGCACCATCTGGGGCGACCCCGAGCGCTTCAAGAAGAGCTATTTCCCGGCCGAACTCGGCGGGCAGACCTATCTGGCAGGCGACGGCGCCGTGCGCAGCGAGGACCGGGGCTACTTCCGCATCACCGGTCGCATCGACGACGTGCTCAATGTCTCGGGCCACCGCATGGGCACGATGGAGATCGAATCGGCCCTGGTCGCCAAGACGGATCTGGTGGCCGAGGCCGCCGTCGTGGGCCGCCCCGACGACCTGACCGGCGAGGCCATCTGCGCCTTCGTGGTGCTGAAGCGGGCACGCCCCACGGGTGAGGAAGCCAAGCAGATCGCCAAGGAGCTGCGCGACTGGGTGGCCAAGGAAATCGGCCCCATCGCCAAGCCCAAGGACATCCGCTTCGGCGACAACCTGCCCAAGACGCGCAGCGGCAAGATCATGCGCCGCCTGCTGCGCTCGATCGCCAAGGGCGAGGCCATCACCCAGGACACGAGCACGCTGGAGAACCCGGCCATCCTCGACCAGCTGGCCGAGACGAACTGAGGTCCGACACGACCGCCATGAAGAACCGGAGCCCTGGCTCCGGTTTTTTCTTGGCCGGACTGCGGGCGGCGCCCTGTCTTGCAGTCCTATTTTGTGTGGGCCGACAGCTCAGGCATGATGGTTGCGGTACAACCGAAGCTGTTGCTTTCACCACTGCCGAGGGAGGCCTTTCACCATGAATCTGAGAACCCTGTCGTTGCTGATCACCGTGGCCCTGATTGCGCTGCTGGCGGCATTCAACTGGAACACCCTGGCCGCACCATCCGTCGTGTCGCTGGGCGTCACCGATGTCCAGGCGCCGCTGGGCGTGCTGATGCTGGCGCTGACCTGCCTGCTGGGCGTGTTCTTCGTCGCCTATGTGCTGTGGCTGCAGGGCTCGGTGCTGATGGAGGCGCGCCGACACGCCAAGGAAATGCAGGCCCAGCGCGACCTGGCCGACAAGGCCGAGGCCTCGCGCTTCACCGAGCTGCGCACCGTGCTGGAAGACCTGCATGCGCGTGACAAGGAGGTGCTGATGGCGCGGCTGGATGCGCTGGAGGCCCATCTGGTGCAGCGCGCCCAGGAGTCGGACAACAGCACGGCCGCCTATGTGGGGCAGCTGGAGCAGCAGGTACGCCTGCACCAGCAGCCCGGCACGGGCGCTGCGGACTACAGGTAAGGGGGCCGGGCCCGGATTCACCGGCGGACCATGAAAAAACCGCGCGACTTGCGTTGCGCGGTTTTTTTGCGGGCCCTGAGGCGGGGCCCCGAAGGAAAGGCGGAGCCTACTTCAGCGACATCACCCAGGCGGCCAGCTTCTTGGCATCGGCTTCGTTGACCTGGGGGTTGGCGGGCATGGGAACCGGGCCCCAGACGCCGCTGCCGCCCTTCATGATCTTGCCTGCCAGCTTGTCCACGGCGTCCTTCTGGCCGGCGTACTTGGCGGCCACATCCTTGTAGGAGGGGCCCACCAGCTTCTTGTCCACTGCGTGGCATGCCATGCAGTTCTTGGAGGTGGCAAGTGCCTGGTCGGCCATGGCGGGGGCCACGGCGGCGACGGTCAGGGCAAATGCAATCAATGTCTGCTTCATCATGAGTTCCTGGGGTGTTGTCGGGAATAATTATGCGAACCATTGTAGTGGGCGCGCATGCGTGATGCGTTACCTCGTGTGAAGCGCTTTGTGGCGAAGGAGAAGTGATGTATCTGTTGGGAATTGCGGTCCTGCTCACCCTGCTCAAGCTGGCCGATATCGAACCTGTCGCCACCTGGTCGTGGTACGTCATCCTGGGCGCCTATGGCTTGACGGCGGCCTGGTGGGCCTGGGCGGACATGTCGGGCTACACCAAGCGGCGCGCGGCTGACAAGATCGAGCAGCGGCGCCTGAAGCGCATCGAAAAGAACAAGGAAGCCATGGGCACGGGCACGCGTTCGCGCCGCTGATCGGATCTGAATTGCGCAGCAGGCTTCGCCGCAGGCGATGCCTGGGGTCTGCAAAGGGGCGGTCCACGCCGGCCGGGGCATTCCTGCGCCCCAGCGGTGCGGCGGGTGCTGCGCCATAATCTTCGCCCAGACCCTGGCCTTCCCCACAGGACCAGGGACGGACCGAGACGACAGACAACTGGATTGCCCATGCCCGCATACCGTTCCAAGACTTCCACCGGCGGCCGCAACATGGCTGGTGCGCGCGCCCTGTGGCGTGCCACCGGCATGAAGGATGGCGACTTCGACAAGCCCATCATCGCCATCGCCAATTCCTTCACGCAGTTCGTGCCCGGCCACGTCCACCTCAAGGACCTGGGCCAGCTGGTGGCGCGCGAGATCGAGGCCGCAGGCGGCGTGGCCAAGGAATTCAACACCATCGCCGTGGACGACGGCATCGCCATGGGCCACGACGGCATGCTGTATTCGCTGCCCAGCCGCGACATCATCGCGGACTCGGTGGAGTACATGGTCAACGCCCACTGTGCCGACGCGCTGGTGTGCATCTCCAACTGCGACAAGATCACCCCCGGCATGCTGATGGCTGCCATGCGGCTGAACATTCCCGTGATCTTCGTCTCGGGCGGCCCCATGGAAGCGGGCAAGACCAAGCTGGCCAATCCCACCACGCACACGCTGGAGTTCAAGAAGCTGGACCTGGTCGATGCCATGGTGATCGCGGCCGACTCCAACTACACCGACGAGCAGGTCGCCCAGGTCGAGCGCTCGGCCTGCCCCACCTGCGGTTCGTGCTCGGGCATGTTCACCGCCAACTCCATGAACTGCCTGACCGAGGCCCTGGGCCTGTCCCTGCCCGGCAACGGCACGGTGCTGGCCACGCATGCCGACCGCGAGGAACTGTTCAAGCGCGCCGGCCGCCGCATCGTCGAGCTGGCCCGCGAGTACTACGAGCAGGAAGACGCATCCGTGCTGCCGCGCTCGGTGGGCTTCAAGGCCTTCGAGAACGCGATGACGCTGGACATCGCCATGGGCGGCTCCACCAACACCATCCTGCACCTGCTGGCCATTGCCCGTGAAGCCGAGATCGACTTCACCATGGCCGACATCGACCGCCTCTCGCGCCAGGTGCCCCAGCTGTGCAAGGTCGCGCCCAACACGCAGAAGTACCACATCGAGGATGTGCACCGCGCCGGCGGCATCTTCGCCATCCTGGGCGAGCTGGCTCGCGCCGGAAAGCTGCACACCGACGTGCCCACCGTGCACGCCAAGACCCTGGGCGAAGGCCTGGCGCAGTGGGACATCACCACCACCCAGGACGAAGCCGTGCGGCACTTCTACCTGGCAGGACCGGCCGGCATCCCCACCCAGGTGGCCTTCAGCCAGAACACGCGCTGGCCCAGCCTGGACCTGGACCGTGCCGAAGGCTGCATCCGGTCCTACGAGCACGCCTTCTCCAAGGAGGGCGGCCTGGCCGTGCTGACGGGCAACATCGCCCTGGACGGCTGCGTGGTCAAGTCGGCCGGCGTGGACGAAAGCATCCATGTGTTCGAGGGCACGGCCCACGTGACCGAGTCGCAGGACGAGGCCGTGCAGAACATCCTGGACGACAAGGTCAAGGCCGGTGACATCGTCATCGTGCGCTACGAAGGCCCCAAGGGCGGCCCCGGCATGCAGGAAATGCTGTACCCGACCAGCTACATCAAGTCCAAGGGCCTGGGCAAGGCCTGCGCGCTGCTGACGGACGGGCGCTTCTCGGGCGGCACCTCGGGCCTGTCCATCGGCCACTGCTCTCCCGAAGCTGCCGCTGGCGGCGCCATCGGTCTGGTGAAGAACGGCGACCGCATCCGCATCGACATTCCCAACCGCAGCATCAACGTGCTGGTCTCCGACGAGGAACTGGCCCGCCGCCGCGCCGAGCAGGATGCCAAGGGCTGGAAGCCCGCCCAGCCGCGCCCGCGCAAGGTCTCGGCCGCGCTCAAGGCCTATGCCAAGCTGGTGATGTCGGCCGACAAGGGCGCCGTGCGCGACCTGTCGCTGCTGGACGACTGACACCGGGCTGCACCGCTGCCCGGCGGTGCGCACCCGATGGAAATGAAAAGGGATGGAAGGCCTTGCGGCTTTCCATCCCTTTTTCTTTTCTCTTCTCTCAGGCCCTTGAGGGCTCTTGTTTCATCGTGGGGCGACCGGCTTGCCGTTTCATCGTGGCTGCCGGTTCGGGTTTTCATCGTGGAGCAAACAGCCCACTCTCATTTATGGGAAGTGCCTGAAAAACTGGCGCGGCCAAAACAAGGGACAGCGAGCAAGGGCCGCCCCGCCGCGAGGCTGTCGTCCCCCTCCCGCGAAGCGAGAGAGGGGGAAGGCGCGAAGCGCCTCAGGGGGAGCTTCATTCAGGCCGGCTCGCCCATCTTGCTTTGCAGGTAGTTGGGCAGCCCGATCTTCTCGATCAGGCCCAGTTGCTTCTCCAGCCAGTAGGCGTGGTCTTCTTCGGTGTCGCGCAGCTGGGCCAGCAGCAGGTCGCGACTGTTGTAGTCGCCGTGGCGCTCGCACAGGGCCATGGCCGAGCGCAGGCTGTCACGCACGCGGTATTCGGTGGCCAGGTCCTTGCGCAGCATCTCTTCGACGGTCTCGCCGGGCGTGAACTCGTGCGGGCGCATGTCGGGGCGGCCGCCCAGGAACAGGATGCGGCGCAGGATGGCGTCGGCGTGCTGGGTTTCCTCTTCCATCTCATGGCCGATGCGCTCGAACAGGCGCAGCAGGCCCTGGTCCTCGTACTGGCGCGAGTGGATGAAGTACTGGTCGCGTGCGGAAAGTTCGCCGCGCAGCAGCTCTATGAGGCATTCGATGACTTCTGGCTGGCCTTGCATGTTCTTCTTCTCCTGACTGTGTTGAACACCGCAAGTATCGCGTGAACCCCCGGATCGGCCAAAACACCTGCCGCAATTCCCCGCGTGCCGCGCATTGCATGCATGCGCGACGCAGAAGCATTCGCATCGCCACCGGTCTGGGTGGTGACCGGCCTAGGGTAAACGCTGTATTGCTATGTCGAATAATAGTTATTTATCATAACGATTATGGATCCGAAGCATCGGTGTCCAACCTCCCATTTCCCTTTTGCACAAGGAAGCGCAATGAGCACCGAACGTACCGAAGAACAGACCGTGTCCTGCACCGTCGAAGGCCGCGTGGCCTGGGTGAAATTCAACCGCCCCGAAAAGCGCAATGCCATGAGCCCCCAGCTCAACCGCCAGATGATGCGCGTGCTCGACGACCTGGAGTTCCGTGACGACGTGGGCGTGGTCGTTCTGGCCGGTGAGGGCACGGCCTGGACTGCCGGCATGGACCTGAAGGAATACTTCCGCGAGACCGAGGCCACGGGCCTGGCCGGCACCCGCAAGGCCCAGCGCGAGAGCTATGGCTGGTGGCGCCGCCTGCGCTGGTTCCAGAAGCCGACCATCGCCATGGTCAACGGCTGGTGCTTCGGCGGCGGCTACGGCCCGCTGTTCGCCTGCGACCTGGCCTTTGCCTCGGATGACGCCAAGTTCGGCCTGTCCGAAATCAACTGGGGCATCCTGCCCGGCGGCGGCGCCTCCAAGGTGGCGGTGGAGCTGCTGTCCTTTCGCCGCGCCATGTACCACGCCATGCTCGGCGAGAACATCGACGGCCGCACGGCGGCCGAGTGGGGCCTGGTCAACGAATCCCTGCCGGCCGACCGCCTGCAGGCCCGCGTCACCGAAGTGGCCGAGGCCCTGCTGCAGAAGAACCCCATCGCCCTGAAGGCCACCAAGGATGCCATCCGCCGCGTGCGCGACATGAGCTACGACAACGCCGAGGACTATCTGGTGCGTGCCCAGGAAGCCGCCAACAGCTTCGACAACGAAGGCCGCAAGGAAGGCATGCGCCAGTTCCTGGACGACAAGACCTACAAGCCAGGTCTCGGAACCTACGACTTGAGCAAGCAAGTCAACCCCTGAGGCGCTTCGCGCCTTCCCCCTCTCTAACTCGCTTCGCGAGGGAGGGGGACGACACCCTCAGTGCGGGGCGGCGCGGCCGGCTTAGGCCCTTCCTCGGTGTCCCTCGCTTGGGCAGCGTCCACCACGCGCGGTAGGCCTCCCAGCTTTAATCATTGGAGACAAGAATGACAACGACAGAGATGGCGGCCGCAGTGCGGCCCGACATCGGCAGGCTGCTGAGGCCGCGTTCCATCGCCATTGTCGGCGCCTCGGCCACGCCGGGTGCGCTGGGCGCATCGGTGCTGGGCAATCTGGAGCGCAACGGCTTCGCTGGCGACATCCACCTGATCAATCCCAAGCGCAGCGAGATCGCCGGCCGGGCCTGCCTGGCTTCGGTGGACCAGCTGCCCGAGGGCGTTGACGTGGCCGTGCTGGCCATCCCCCAGCCCTTTGTGCTGGACACGGTGCGCGCGCTGGCGGCGCGGCGCGTGGGCGCGGTGGTGATTTTCTCGGCCGGCTTTGCCGAGGCAGGCGAGCGCGGCATGGCCGAGCAGCGCGAGATCGCACGCATCGCCGCCGAGGCCGGCATGGTGGTGGAGGGCCCCAACTGCCTGGGCTGCATCAACTACCTGCAGCGCGTGCCGCTGACCTTTGTCGAGGTGAATATCGACGCGCAGCAGGTCGATGCCGCGCGGCCCGCCATTGGCGTGGTCTCGCAAAGCGGCGCCATGATGACCGTGCTGTGCACCACGCTGGCCAGCCGCGCGCTGCCGCTGTCGCACGCCATCTCCACGGGCAACGAGGCCGCCAGCCATGCCGAGGACTATGTGGACTTCCTGCTGGAGCAGCCTTCCACGCGCGTGGTCGCCATGATCGTCGAGCAGTTCCGCCAGCCCGGGCGCATTCTGGCTGCCGTGGCCCGCGCGCGCAGCCTGGGCAAGTCCGTGGTGCTGCTGCATCCGGGCAAGAGCAGCGCGGCGCGCGCCTCGGCCGCCACGCACACCGGCGCCATGGCCGGCGACTATGCGCTGATGCGCACCAAGCTGGAACGCGCAGGCGCCGTGTTTGCCGAGACACTGGAGGAGCTGGGCGACATCGCCGAGATCGCCATCCGCTGCCCGGTGCTGCCATCGGCTGGTGCAGCCGGTGCAGCAGCTGCAGCTGGAGTTGCCGTGCTGGGCGAGTCCGGCGCCTTCAAGGCGCTGACGCTGGACTGGGCCGAGGAGCTGGGCCTGGCGCTGCCCGCCATCGGCGACGACGACTCGCCCGCGCTGCGGGCTGCGCTGCCCGAGTTCGTGGGCGTGAGCAACCCGCTGGACCTCACGGCCCAGGGCCTGGTCGAGCCGGACCTGTATTTCCGCACGCTGGATGCGCTGTTTGGCGATGCGCGCTTTTCCACCATCATCGTCGGCCTTATCCAGGGCGACCCGGTGACCTGCGGCATCAAGATGCCGCCCGTGCTGCGCGCCGTGCGCGAGCTGCGGCCGGCCAAGCCCGTCATCGTGGCGGGCCTGGACGAGGGCGCGGCCGTGCCTGCCGAGTTCATCGCCGAGATGCGTGCGCTGGGCGTGCCGTATTTCCCCAGCACCGAGCGTGCCCTGCGCGCCGTGCAGCGCCTGACCGCCTTCAGCCAGCGCAGTTTCGAGCGCACCGATGCCCAGCCCGTCGCACTGGCCCTGCCCGCAGGCCGCACGGTGGTGCCCGAGTACGAATCCAAGGCCGTGCTGGCCCAGGCCGGCGTGCCGTTTGCGAAGGGCCGCCTGGCCACCTCAGCCGAGCAGGCCGTGGCGATTGCGGCGGAGATCGGCTGGCCCGTGGCGCTCAAGGCGCAGTCGGCCGACCTCAGCCACAAGAGCGATGCAGGCGGCGTGATCCTGAACATTGCCGATGCGCAGGCCATGGGCGAGGCCTGGAGCCGGCTGCATGCGAATGTGGCCGCCTATGACAGCGCCATTGCGCTGGACGGCGTGCTGGTCGAGGCCATGGGCCGGCGTGGCCTGGAGATGATCATCGGCGCGCGCAACGATCCGCAGTGGGGTCCCGTGATCCTGGCGGGCCTGGGCGGCGTGACGGCCGAGATCATGCGCGACGCGCGCCTGCTGGACGCCGACCTGTCCACCAGCGAGGTGCTGCGCGAGCTGGACCGCCTGCAGGGCGCGCCGCTGCTGCACGGCTACCGTGGCGCCCCGGCGCTGGACCGCCAGGCGCTGGCCGAACTCATCGTGCGCCTGGGCCAGGTGCTGCGCGGCACGCCGGCCATCCGCGAGATCGACCTCAACCCGGTCATCGTGCTGCCCGAAGGGCAGGGCGTGGTGGCGCTCGATGCGCTGATGCTGGTCGAGCACAGCGCCGGCTGATGCCCGCGCAAGGGCTGGCGCGGCGCGCCGGCCCTTTTCATGCGCAGCCCTGTCTCGCTTTCCCGCTTTCTTTTTTCCGCTTTCCCTTCCTCCACAGGAGGTCTCCATGAGCCTGCCTTACCCGCCGGGCCGCGTGTCCACGCCCGCGCCGGCCGAGTCGAACGGACTCGGCTATGCCTACTACGTCACCATCATCCTGCTGCTGGCCTACACCCTGTCCTTCGTGGACCGCCAGATCCTGGGCCTGCTGGTGCAGCCCATCAAGAAGGATCTGCAGCTGTCGGACTGGGTCTTCAGCATCGTCCACGGCTTTGCCTTCGCCATCTTCTACACCTTCGTCGGCATCTTCCTGGGGCGCCTGGCCGACCGCTGGAACCGCCGCAACCTCATCGTCATCGGCATGGCGATCTGGGTGGTGGCCACGGCGGCGGGCGGCTATGTCACGGGCTTCGTCTCGCTGTTCGTGGCGCGCATGTTCGTGGGCGTGGGCGAGGCGGCACTGTCGCCGGCGGCCTATTCCATGCTGGCCGACTACTTCCCGCCCGAGCGCCGCGCACGCGCCATGAGCATCTACACCTCGGGCGTGTACATCGGCTCGGCCACGGCCTTCATCGTGGGCGGCCTGGTCATCCAGGCCACCAGCCAGGCCGGCGAGGTGGTGTTCCCGCTGCTGGGCAGCTTCAAGCCCTGGCAGGCGGCCTTCATCTTCGTGGCCCTGCCCGGCATTCCGCTGGTGGCGCTGATGTACACCGTGCGCGAGCCGCTGCGCCGGGGCCTGCAGGCCCGGGCCGCGTCCGCCAAAGTGGCCGCGCCCGCGGGACCGGCGCCCGACCTGTCCCATGTGTTGCGCAACAAGCGCGCCTTCCTGCCGCTGCTGCTGGCGCCGGGCATCACGGCCATGATCACCTTCGGCGTCACGGCCTGGCTGCCGGCCACCTTCATCCGCCAGTGGGGCTGGACGCCTGGCGAGATCGGCCCGGCCTACGGCGTCATCATCCTGACCTTCGGCATTGGCGGCATGCTGCTCAGCGGCTTCCTGGCCGACTACCTCACGGCGCGCGGCAAGCAGGTGGGGTCGATCGTCATCTCGCTGGTGGCCACCGGCGTGCTCGTCATCACCGGCCTGGTGCTGGCCTTTGCGCCCACGCCCACGGTGGCCCTGGTGGCCGTGGCGGCCACCACCTTCTTCCTGGGCATGCCGGTGGCGCTGGCGCCGCCGATCCTGCAGGCGGTCACGCCCAACCAGCTGCGCGGCCAGGTGACTTCCATCTACCTGCTGCTGATCAACCTGATCGGGCTGGGCCTCGGTCCCTTCCTCGTGGCCTTTTTCACGGACTTCGTCTTCCATGACGAAAAGCTCGTGGGCCTGTCGCTGGGCCTGGTGTCCGCACTGGCCGCGTTGCTGTCCGTGCTGTGCCTGGCCAGCGCCATCGGTCCCTACCGCCGCCTGGTCGCGGCCACGGAGGGCCGGGCATGAGCGCGCAGGCATCACATTGCTCGCACTACCAGCCGCCGCTGCAGGACATCCGCTTCGTCCAGCAGCACTGGCTGGGCGCCGAGGGCGACTGGCGCCGCATGCCGGCCCATGAAGCCCTGGACCAGGAGACGGCCGATATGGTGGTCGAGGCGGCCGGGCGCTTTTGCGCCGACGTGCTGGCCCCGCTCAACGGCCCGGCCGACCTGCAGGGCTGCCGCTTGCAAGAGGGCAGGGTGCGCACGCCCGACGGCTTTCCCGCCGCCTATGCAGCCTTCGTGGAGGCAGGCTGGCCCGCACTGGCCTGCGCCCCCGACGCTGGCGGCCAGGGCCTGCCCCAGCTGCTGGACGCCGCGCTGCACGAAATGCTGGCCTCGGCCAACCATGGCTGGACCATGTATCCGGGCATCCTGCACGGCGCCTATGCCTGCCTGCACGCGCATGGCGACGAGCACCTGCGCGCCACCTACCTGCCCCACATCGTCAGCGGCCGCTGGCTGGCCACCATGTGCCTGACCGAGCCCCAGGCCGGCTCCGACCTGGGCCTGCTGCGCAGCCAGGCCAGGCCCCGGGGCGATGGCAGCTACAGCCTGGACGGCAGCAAGATCTTCATCTCGGGCGGCGACCAGGACATGAGCGAGAACATCGTCCACCTGGTGCTGGCGCGCCTGCCCGATGCGCCTGAGGGAACGCGCGGCCTGTCGCTGTTCCTGGCGCCGCGCGGCATTCCCCGGGACGACGGCAGCTTTCTGCCCAACGCCATCCACTGCGACGGCATCGAAAAGAAGATGGGCATCAAGGGCAGCGCCACCTGCGCCATGCGCTTCGAGGGCGCGCAGGCCTGGCTGGTGGGCCAGCCCCACCAGGGCCTGGCTGCCATGTTCGTGATGATGAACTCGGCCCGCCTGCACGTGGGCCTGCAGGGCCTGGGCCATGCCGAGATGGCCTGGCAGCTGGCGCGCGCCTATGCGGCCGAGCGACGCCAGATGCGCGCCCAGCCCCGGCCTGCCGATGCGCAGGGCCCCGCCGACCCCATCGCCCTGCAGCCGGCCGTGCAGCGCATGCTGGCCGACCTGCGCGTCTGGACCGAAGGCATGCGCGCCATTGCAGGCTGGGTGGCGCACCAGCTGGACCTGGCCGAACAGGCGCCGGATGCCGAGGAGCGCGCCCAGGCCCATGCGCTGGCCTCGCTGCTCACGCCCGTGGTCAAGTCCTTTTTCACCGAGCGGGGCTTTGCGCTGGCCAGCGAGGCGCTGCAGGTCTTCGGCGGCTACGGCTATGTGCACGAGTACCGTATCGAGCAGACGCTGCGCGATGCCCGCATCGCCATGATCTACGAAGGCACGAACCAGATCCAGGCGCTGGACCTGCTGCAGCGCAAGGTGGCCTCCAGCGGCGGTGCCGCGCTGGCGCCGCTGCTGAAGGTGCTGCGTGAAGAGGCCGATGCCTGCGACGCCGCGGGCATGGAGACCGGCTTTGCAGGCGCGCTGCGCAGCTGGGCCGAGCGCATGCAAGCGCTGACGGGCGAGCTGTGTACCGGCGCTGCCGGCGACAGGCAATTGCTGGCGCGTTGTGCCGAGGACTACTTGCGACTGGTCGGCACGCTGTGCATGGCCTTTGCCTGGGCACGCGCGGCGCGCGTCAGCCTGCCGCTGGCCGATCCGGCGCTGCGCCGCTCCAAGGCGGACAGCGCGGCCTGGTTCCTTGCGCATGGCCTGCTGGATGCGGAGCACTGGCTGCGCCGCACCGAGGCCGCTGCCCGTACGCCGCTGCCAGCCGCCCTGGCTTGAGCGGGCTGCCGGGGCTTTTATGATGGAACGCCGCACCGGCCCTGCAGAACCGCAGGCGCCGGTGCGGCCTTGCTTCGTTGCGCCTTCTTCCTCTTCCGGATCCGTGTCCATGGACAGCTCCTTCGAACCCGCCGTCGACCAGTCGCGCCTGCAGCGCTTTCTGGGCTACCGCCTCACGCGCGCGGAAATCCACATCCACAAGCTGTTTGCGCGGCGCGTGGCCGAACTGGACCTCAAGCCCAGCGAGTTCTCCATCCTGGTGCTCATCCACGCCAACCCGGGCATCTACCTGCGCCAGCTGGGCGAGGCGCTGGACATCTCGCCCTCCAACCTGGTGCCCGTGGTCGAGCGCCTGGTGCAGCGCGGCCTCATCGGGCGCCAGCCCGATCCGCGCGACCGCCGGCTGCAGCAGCTGCACCTGACGGACGACGGCAGCGCACTGCAGGCGCGGGCCGAAGGCGTGGTGGTGCAGCTGGAAGATGAACTGGAGCAATTGCTCACCGCCACCGAGCAGCGCCATCTGCTGTCTGCCCTGGACAAGCTCACGGCCATCCAGGAAGGCCCGCAAGGCTGAGCGGGCGGGACGCCATCTTTCCAACCCCTGGCCGGCGCCGGCCATGCGGCGCTGCGGCACAATGCCGACCATGCTGATGTACCCGCAGATCGATCCCGTGGCCCTGCAGATCGGGCCCCTCGCCGTGCACTGGTACGGCCTGACCTATCTGGCCGCCTTCGGCCTCTTCCTCTGGCTGGGCACGCGCAGGCTGCGCCACCCGCCCTTCGTGCGCATGCAGGGCGACCGCGCCTGGACGCGCAAGGACGTGGAAGACATTCTTTTCCTGGGCGTGCTCGGCGTGGTCGTCGGCGGGCGGCTCGGCTACTGCCTGTTCTACAAGCCCGGCTACTACCTCAGCCATCCGCTGGAAATCTTCTACGTCTGGCAGGGCGGCATGAGCTTTCATGGCGGGCTGATCGGTGTCATCGGCTCCATGGTCTGGTTCGCGCGCTCGCGCGCACGCTCGTGGCTGGAGGTGGCCGACTTCGTCGCGCCCTGCGTGCCCACGGGCCTGGCGGCGGGCCGTGTCGGCAACTTCATCAATGGCGAACTGTGGGGCCGCTTTGCCAGCCCCGAGCTGCCCTGGGCCATGGTCTTCCCGCAAAGCGGCTCCATGCTGCCGCGCCATCCTTCGCAGGTCTACCAGTTCCTGCTCGAGGGCCTGCTGCTGTTCGTGCTGCTGTGGCTGTATGCACGCAAGGAGCACAAGCCGGGCCAGGTGGCGGCGGTCTTCCTGACCGGCTATGGTGCCTTCCGCTTCATTGCCGAGTACTTCCGCGAGCCTGACGACTTCCTGGGCCTGCTGTCGCTGGGAATGAGCATGGGCCAGTGGCTGTGCGTGCCCATGGTGATCGGCGGCATTGCCATGTGGCTGTGGGCGGCGGGGCGTCCGGCCTATCCGGCCCATGCGGGCAAGCCGGCCTGAACCTGGCTGGACACAATGCGAAGCGGGCCCTGGGCCCGCTTTCTTTTTGGCGTGGCGCGCGCGTGCTGGGGATTGCCCGAAGACAAGAACGCGACATCGGCGTACACGCGCTGGCGTACAGACTCCCATAATGTGAGCAGCAAGGGATTGTCATTGGCCCGTTGGCGGCATGACAGTCCCGTGACCGCTTGATATGGAGGAGTGTCTGAATGGGTCTGGCTACCGACTGGATTGCCCGCAATGTGTCCCGCTTTCGCAGCACCGAGGCCGCTGCGCCTGCAAAAAAGGCCGAAGGCGATGCAGCCAAGGCTCCCGCGCCGCGCGGCACGGCCCAGCGCCTGCAGGCCACCCTGCGCCGAGGCCAGGAAGTGCTGTCCCCGCGCGAGCTGCGCAAGCTCATGGAAGACCTGCAGGCTGCCGCCGACGCAGCGCTCAGCGATGTCGAGGGTGGCCGCCACGCGCAGCAGCTGATGGACTGGTATGCCCAGGCCGAGCTGCCGGCGCGCCAGGATTTCTGGGCGCTGATCGTCGAGCAGTTCGGCCCCGACACCGACGCCTTGATGACCGCACGCAAGCGCTATGACACGGCCACCAGCGACGCCGAGCGCGGCCATGCCGAGATGGATCTGCGCCGCGCGCTGATGTCGCCGCGCACGCGGCTGCTGCAGCGGTTTGCCCAGCCCCAGGGCGGCATGGGCTTTCTGGTGGACCTGCGTGCCGAACTGCTGGCACTGCCCAAGGCGGAGCAGCAGCGCTTTTCCGCGCTGGATGCCGAGCTGGAGCATCTGTTTTCCACCTGGTTCGACGTGGCCCTGCTGGAGCTGCGCCGCCTGAGCTGGGACTCGCCGGCCTCGCTGATCGAAAAGCTCATCCAGTACGAGGCCGTGCACGACATCCGCAGCTGGGCCGATCTCAAGAACCGCCTGGACAGCGACCGCCGCTGCTACGGCTTCTTTCACCCCCGCATGCCCACCGTGCCGCTGATCTTCGTGGAGGTGGCGCTGGTGGACAAGATGTCCGACAGCATTGCCCCACTGCTGGACGAGACCGCCGCAGCCTCCGACCTGGGCCGCGCCACCACGGCCATCTTCTACTCCATCAGCAACACCCAGACCGGCCTGCGTGGCGTGAGCTTCGGCGACTCGCTGATCAAGCATGTGGTGGAGACGCTGACGGGCGAATTCCCCCGGCTGCGCCATTTCGCCACGCTGTCGCCCATTCCGGGCCTGCGCGCCTGGATCGCCAAGCACGGCGACGCCATCCTGGAGAAGATGGACGAGCGCCAGCGCAAGGCCTTCAAGCTCAAGGCGGGCGGCATGGGCGCCGAGCACCTGCTGGCGGCGCTGGATGCGCCGCAGGATCTCAAGCCCGACGCGCCTGTGCGCCGCGCCCTGCTGTTTTGCGCTGCCCACTATCTGGGGCGCGAGACGGCCAAGGGCCGGCCGCTGGACCCGGTGGCGCGCTTTCACCTGGGCAACGGCGCGCGCGTGGAGCGGCTCAACTGGGCGGCCGACCTGTCGGCCAAGGGACTCAAGCAGTCGCTGGGCCTGATGGTCAACTATCTCTACGACCTCAAGCGCCTGGACAAGCATCGCGGCCTGCTGGCGCAGGGCCGCATACCGGTGTCCTCGGACATCGAAGCCCTGTGCAAATGAAAAGGGGCGCGGCGCAGGCCGTGCCCCTTTTCTTGCACAGGGATTGCTGCGCCTGACAACGAAGACAGCCTCAAAGAGGCGACAAGGAGACAAGTCATGCAAGCTTCCCACCCCACGGGGCGGCGCGCGGTGTTGCGCGCGGCCGGGGCCTCGATGGCCGCGCTGGCCCTGCCCATGGCAGCCCGCGCGGCGGCGGACTGGCCGTCCAAACCCGTGAACCTGGTCGTGCCGTTTCCGGCCGGCGGCGGCACCGATGCCTTTGCCCGGCCGTTCTCGGCCCAGTTCGCCAAGAGCGCGGGAAAGACCCTGGTGATCGACAACCGTGGCGGCGCAGGCGGCACCCTGGGCGCCAGCTACGCGGCCAAGCTGGCGCCGGACGGCTACAACTTCTTCATGGGCGGCACCCACCATGTGATTGCGCCGTCCATGTACCCCCGCCTGGACTATGACCTGGAGCGCGACTTCGTCGCGCTGGCCCTGCTGGCCAGCGTGCCCCAGGTGCTGGTGGTCAACCCGCGCAACGTGCCGGGCAAGACCGTGCAGGAGCTGCTGGCCGACCTGCGCAAGCGGCCGGGCAAGCTCAACTACGCCTCGGCGGGCGCGGGCACATCGCACCATCTGGCCGGAGAGCTGTTCAAGCTGCAGACCAACACCTTCATCACCCACATTCCCTATCGAGGCGCAGGCCCGGCGCTGCAGGACCTGATAGCCGGCAATGTGGACATGATGTTCGACGGCCTGGGCTCCTCGGCCCAGCACATCAAGAGCGGACGCATCCGTGCGCTGATGGTCTCGGGCGACAAGCGCAACCCCGCCTTCCCGGACGTGCCCTGCGCGGCCGAGTCCGGCCTGCCCGACTACACGGTCACCACCTGGTACGGCCTGTGGGCGCCCAAGGGCACGCCGCAGGCGGTGCAGGCCCAGGTCATCGACCAGGTGCAGCGCATAGGCTCGGCCGAAGAGATCAAGTCCATCTGGGCGCGCAACGGCGCCGACTACGGCGGCATGAACCAGCAGCAGTTCGCGGCCATGGTGCATGGCGAGATCGCGCGCTGGGCCCAGGTGGTCAAGGCCTCGGGCGCCAAGCTGGAGTAGCGGACGAGGGGCCGGTCAGGGCGGGGGCAGGGCGGCGGTATGCGCGTGCATGTCACCACCCTGTCACGGGCCTTGGCTACGGTCCATCCCTTCTGAGATCCATCCTGGGAGGGAATATGAACAAGGCAGACAAGGTCCGCTCGCCCGCATCCGTGCTGCTCGCGTTGGTCCTGTCTTTCGGCACGGCCACGGGCCTGGCAGGCTGCGGCGGCAGCGACGACGGCCCCGAGACCATCGGCTCGCTGCGGCTGATCGGCGACTACAGCATCAAGACCAAGACACTGTTCGACGGCGTGGAGTTCGGCGGCATCTCCGGCCTGGACCGCGTGCCCGATGGCAGCTACTGGGCCATCTCCGATGAGCGCGGCGGCGAGCGCGGCACGCCGCGCTTCTACAACCTGGGCATTCAGTTCGATGACAAGGCCATCCAGGCCGTGACCATCCGCAAGATGGTCACGCTCAAGGGCCGCGACGGCCAGCCCCTGCCCGGCACGCGCCGCACCGTGGACCCCGAAGGCATCCGCGTGGCGCCCAACGGCAACCTCTACGTGTCCAGCGAGGGCAACTTCAGCACCGACCCCGCCAGCCTGTTCCAGCCCTTCGTGCGCGAGATCAGGGTGGACGGCAGCTTCGTGCGCGACTTCGAGACGCCTGCGGCCTTCAACTACGTGGACAACACCACCAGCGGAGGGCGCAACAACAAGCTGTTCGAGGCCCTGGCCGTCACGCCCGACGGCAGCGTGTTCACGGCCAACGAGGATGCGCTGGTGGAAGACGGCCCCCTCACCACGCTGGCGGCGGGCAGCGTGGTCCGCGTCCTCAAGCTCGATCCGGCCACGGGCAAGTCCGGCGCGCAGTACGTCTACCAGCTGCCGAAGATTCCGCTGGACAAGGCCGCCAGCGGCAGCTTTCCGCCGGACAACGGCCTGCCCGAGCTGCTGGCGGTCTCCAACCACGAGTTCATCGCCATCGAGCGCGCCTTTGCCGACGGCGTAGGCAACACCATCCGCCTGACGCGCGCCACCATCGAGCCGGACACCACCGATGTGCGCAGCTTCAAGAGCCTGGTGGGCGCCAGCTACAAGCCCATGAAGCGCGAGCTGCTGCTGGAGATGCCCGTGACCTACCAGGGCGTCAAGCTGGACAACATCGAAGGCATCTCCTGGGGCCCGCGCCTGGCCAACGGCAACCGCACCCTGGTGCTGGTGGCCGACAACAACTTCGCGGACAACCAGGTCACGCAGTTCCTGGCCTTCGAAGTGCGGCCCTGAGCCCTCTTCGGGCTACCTTGACTTGCGCGGGCGCTCGTACCCCACCTGCGCGGGCGCGCCCAGCACCATGTCGGTGAAGGCGCTGCCGCCTGCGCAGATGTGCTGGCGCATGGCCTCGGCGGCCAGCTCCGCCTGGCCCGCGCAGATCGCAGACACCACGGCCACGTGCTCCTGCTGCGAGCGCGCCAGCCGGCCCGGCTTCTCGAACATCCGGCCCCGGTAGGGCGTGATGCGCAGCCGCAGCAGCCGGGTCTGTTCCACGATGAAGTCGTTGCCGCTGGCCTCGTATATCAGTTCGTGCAGCTGCATGTTGGCCTGCACATAGCCTTGGGCATCCTGCGCCTGGGCGCAGGCGGCGGTGTGCGCCAGCGCCGCCTGCAGCCGCTCGCGCAGCTGCGCATGGATGCGCGTGGCGGCCAGCCGGGCCAGCACGCCTTCCAGCTCGGCCAGGCCTTCCATCATGGCCACCAGCTCGCGCGCATCCAGGCGCCGCACATAGATGCCCGAGCGCGGAACGATCTCCACCAGCCCCTTGGCCACCAGCAGCAGCAGCGCCTCGCGCACGGGCGTGCGCGAGGCGCCGAAGCGCTCGCACAGGGCCGGTTCGTCGATGGCGTCGCCGGGCTGCATGGCGCCTGAGCGCAGCTCGTCTTCCAGCGATTGCCGTATACGCTCCTGCAGGCTGGACGTGGCCGGGGTTTTCTCCAATGGCTGCTTGGCTGGAAGCATTTTCTAATTCAAATATATCTGATTGATTGACTGATACATATGACACCCAGACTCGACATCCAGGATCACCTGGCCACCATCACGCTGCAGCGCCCCGAAGCGGCCAACAAGCTGGCCCCCGAAGACCTGGGCACGCTGGTCGCGCATGTGGAGCTTATCAACCGCCGCGACGATGTGCGCGTGGTGGTGCTGCGCAGCGAGGGCAAGTACTTTTGCAGTGGCTATGATATATCAGAGATCCAAGGCAGCCAGACCGAGGGCAGCAGCTTCGGCGAGATGGTGGACGCCATCGAGCAATGCCGCGCCGTGACCGTGGCCGCCATCCACGGCGGCGTCTACGGCGGTGCCACCGACATGGCCCTGGCCTGCGACTTTCGCGTGGGCAGCACGGCGGCCGAAATGTTCATGCCGGCCGCGCGCCTGGGCCTGCATTTCTACGCGGGCGGGCTGGAGCGCTATGTCTCGCGCCTGGGCCTGGACACGGCCAAGCGGCTGTTCCTGACCTGCGAGCGCATCCAGGCCCCGGAGATGAAGGCCTGCGGATTCCTCACCCATCTGGCCGAACCCGCCGCCTTCGACGCGGCCGTGGCCCAGCTCACCGGCACGCTGGCCGCCATGGCGCCCATCCCTTTGTTCGGCATGAAAAAGCACCTGAACCTGATTGCGCGCGGCCGCCATGACGTGGCCGATATCACGCGCGAGGTGCAGCGCAGCATCGCCTCCGAAGACCTGCAGGAAGGCGGCCGGGCCTGGCGCGAGAAACGCAGCCCGGAGTTCAAGGGGCGCTGAGCAGCATCCTCCCGCATACACGCAGATTGCCCGTGGTGCTGCCTACCGCCCACAGCCCACGGAACCGGCGCGGCCCAACTCGGGGACACCGAGGAAGGGCCGCTCCCGCACCGAGGGTGTCGTCCCCCTTTGGGGGAAGGCGCGCAGCGACTCAGGGGGTATCAATAAAGAGGAGACAAGCCATGTTCAAGCGTTTTGCACTGTCGTTGCTGCTGGCCGGATTGGCCGGTGGCGCGATGGCCCAGTCCTATCCCGCCCGGCCCGTCACGCTGGTCGTGGGATTTCCTCCCGGCGGCGGCGCCGATGCGGTGGCGCGCATCGTGGCCGACAAGGTCGGCAAGATCCTGGGCCAGCCCCTGCTGGTGGACAACCGCCCGGGCGCCGGCACCACGCTGGCTTCCGAGCATGTGGCGCGTGCAGCGCCCGACGGCTACACGCTGCTGCTGGGCAGCGCCAACATCTATGGCTCGGACCAGCTGCTCTACAAGAGCGCTCGCTATGAGGGCGCGCGCAATTTCATGGGCATCACGCGCTGGAGTTCGGCCCCCATGCTGCTGGCCGTGCGCAAGGATTTTCCAGGCCAGAGCGTGGGCGATCTGGTGGCGCTGGCGCGCAGCCAGCCCGACAAGCTCAGCTATTCCTCCTCGGGCGCAGGCGTGATTACGCACCTGGCCACGCTGTCGTTCGCGGGCGCCAGCGGCGGCCTGCGCATGCTGCATGTGCCGTTCAAGGGCGGGGCGCCATCGATACAGGCCGTGGCCGCTGGCGATGTGGACCTGACCTTCGGCACGCCGCCCTCGGTGCTGCCGCTGGCCCAGGCGGGCAAGCTGCGCATGCTGGCCGTGAGCACGGCCGAACGCTCGCCGCTGTTCCCCGATCTGCCGGGCATGAAGGAGTCCGGCGTGCCGGGCTTTGACTACACGTTCTGGTTCGGCCTGTTCGCCCCGGCGGGTCTGCCCGAGGACGTGGCGAAGAAGCTGTTCGATGCCAGCACCAAGGCGCTGGAAGACCCCGATGTGAAGGCCAGGCTGGCCAAGCAGGGCAATCTGGCCGCGCCCTCGGCATCCCTAGAGGAATTCCGTGCCTGGGCCCTCAAGGAAGGGCAGGAGTCCAAGGCCCTGACCCAGCGTTCCGGCGCCGGGCTGCAGTGAGACCCCCCCTGAGGCGCCACGCGCCTTCCCCCTCTCGCTTCGCGGGGGCGACGACACCCTCGGTGCGGGGGGCGGCCCTTCCTCGGTGTCCTGGACTTGGGCCCCGCCGGTCCCATGGGTTGTGGGTGTCGCGTCAAGCAATAGATAACGATATGGAAATCCCTATGAATGAACAAGCCACGGGCCTGCCGCTGCAAGGCCTTACCGTCATCGACCTCACGCGCGTGCTGGCCGGCCCCATGTGCACGCAGATGCTGGCCGACCTGGGCGCGCGCGTGATCAAGGTGGAGCAGCCCGGCACGGGCGACGATGCGCGCGGCATCGGGCCGTTCGTGGACGGGGGCTCGGCCTATTTCCTCTCGGTCAATCGCAACAAGGAGTCGATTGCGCTGGACCTCAAGCAGCCCCAGGACCGCGAGGTCTTCGAGCGCCTGCTGCAAGGCGCCGATGTGCTGGTCGAGAACTTTCGCCCCGGCACCATGGACAAGCTCGGCTATGGCTGGGAGACCCTGCATGCACGCCATCCCCGGCTGGTGATGACCTCGGTCTCTGGCTTTGGCCAGACGGGGCCCTACAGCGGCTTTCCCGCCTACGACATGGTGGTGCAGGCCATGAGCGGCATGATGAGCGTGACCGGCCACCCGGACGCCGGGCCCTGCCGCGTGGGCGTGTCCATCGGCGACCTGGGCGCGGGCCTGTACGCGGTCATCGGCACACAGGCGGCCTTGATGCGCCGCTCGCGCACGGGGCAGGGCGAGCGCGTCGATGTCTCCATGCTCGACTGCCAGGTGGCCTTGCTGGAGAACCCCGTGGCCCGCCTGGGCGCGCTGGGCAGCGTGCCGGGGCCTATCGGCACGCGGCATCCCTCCATGGCGCCCTTCGATGTGTTCGCGGCGCAGGACGGCTGGTTCGTCATCGCCGTGGGCAGCGATGCGCTGTTTCGCAAGCTCTGCGGCCTGCTGCAATTGCCCGAACTGGCCGAGGACGCGCGCTTTGCCGGCAATGCCCTGCGCTGCGAGCACCAGGCCGAGCTCAAGGCCGCGCTGCAGGCGCGCCTGCGGGACAGTCCCAGGGCGCATTGGCTGGGGTTGCTCACTGATAATGGCATCCCGGCGGGGGAGTACAACAGCGTGGCCGACATCGTCGAGCACCCCCAGGTGCGCGAGCGCGGCATGCTGGCCCAGGTGCAGACCCCCAGCGGCCAGACGCTGCGCGTGGCGGGCAATCCCTTGCAGGCCTCGCTCGGCCAGCCCCTGGTGCGCAGGCAGCCGCCCGCGCTGGACGCGGACCGCGAGCGCATCCTGCGCGAGCTGTCCGTGGCGCCGCCTTCGCCAATCCATGAACGTGCCTGAGATTTCCCGGTCCCCAGCGGATTCTTCCTTCTTCTTCACAGCCATGACCAACCGCAATCTGTTCGCTGCCTTGCGCGCCGCCTTTCCCCAGGATCTGCAAAAGTGGGCCGTAGAGGCCATAGGCGCTGACGGCGCCAGCCTGTTCTACAGCTGGGCCGACCTGGACCGTGGCAGCGCGCGCATGGCCAACCTGCTGCAGTCGCTGCAGCTGCCGCCCGCCAGCCGCATCGCCGTGCAAGTGGACAAATCGGTGGAAGCGCTGATGCTCTACCTGGCCACGCTGCGCAGCGGCCATGTCTTTCTGCCGCTGAACACCGCCTACCAGGCCGCCGAGATCGAGTACTTCGTGGGCAATGCCGAGCCCGCCGTCGTGGTCTGCACGCCGGCCAATTTCGGCTGGGTGTCCAAGATCGCCTTCACCTCGGGCGTGGCCCATGTCTACACCCTGGGCGACGACCGCAGCGGCACGCTGCTGGAGCGCGCCGCCCACCATGGCGACGAGCAAGAGGTGGTGGAGCGCGGCGAGGACGACCTGGCCGCCATCCTCTACACCAGCGGCACCACGGGCCGCAGCAAGGGGGCGATGCTCACGCACGGCAACATGCTGTCCAACGCCGAGACGCTCAAGGACTACTGGGGCTGGCAGGACGGCGACGTGCTCATCCACGCGCTGCCCATCTTCCATGTGCACGGCCTGTTCGTGGCCATCCATGGCGCGCTGCTCAACGGCAGTCCCATGATCTGGCTGGCCAGGTTCGAACCCGGCACGGTGATCTCGCGCATGCGTGATGCCACCGTCTTCATGGGCGTGCCCACGCTCTACGTGCGCATGCTGGCCGATGCGCGGCTCACGCGCGAGGCGGCGGCCCACATGCGGCTGTTCATCTCGGGCTCGGCACCCATGCTGGTGGAGACGCACCGCGACTGGCAGGAGCGCACCGGCCACGTCATCCTGGAGCGCTACGGCATGAGCGAGACCATCATGCTGACCTCCAACCCCTACCGTGCCGATGACCGCAACGGCGGCCAGTCCGAGCGCCGCGCCGGCACCGTGGGCTTTGCGCTGCCCGGCGTGGGCGTGCGCATCGTGGACGACGCAGGCCAGCCGGTGGCCGTGGGCGAGATCGGCAACATCCAGGTGCGCGGCCCCAACGTGTTCAAGGGCTACTGGCGCATGCCCGAGAAGACGGCCGAGGAGTTCACGGCCGATGGCTGGTTCCGCACGGGCGACGTGGGCAAGCTCGACGAGCGGGGCTATGTGAGCATCGTGGGCCGCAGCAAGGACCTGATCATCTCGGGCGGCTACAACGTCTATCCGGCCGAGATCGAAGGCTTCATCAATGAGCTGCCCGGCGTGGCCGAAAGCGCCCTGGTCGGCGTGCCGCACCCCGACTTCGGCGAGGTGGGCGTGGTGGTGGTGGTGCCGCGTCCTGGCGCTTCGCTCGAGCCCCAGGCGGTGGTCGATGCGCTCAAGGGCCAGCTGGCCAATTTCAAGATTCCCAAGCGCTGCTTCGTGGTGCAGGAGCTGCCGCGCAACACCATGGGCAAGGTGCAGAAGAATCTCCTGCGCGACCAGCACAAGCAGTTGTTCGCCTGAGTGGTCGCCAAGGCGCGGGTCGCGCCCTGGCCTGATTGAAAAAGCAAAAGGCATCGGCGCCGCCGATGCCTTTTTTTGTGCAGCGAAAGCCGAAGCTGCCGCTACCCTTCAGCGCAGTACCAGCACGGGAATGTGGGTGTGCGTGAGCACGTGCTGCGTCTCGCTGCCCAGCAGCAGGCGCTGCAGGCCCTTGCGGCCGTGCGAGGCCATGACGATGAGGTCGCAGTCGCGGCGCTTGGCCACGTCGATCACGCTTTCGGCCACCAGGTCGGACTTGACGATCTCCGTGGTCACGTGGACCTTGAGCGCCTGGCCCTTGGCGTGGATGGCATCCAGCACGGTCTGCGCGTTGGCCGTCCACTGGCCTTCGATGCGTTCGATCTGCTTGAGATCCACGGTTTCGCCGCCTTCGAAGTAGCTGCGCGGATAGTGCTGGACCACCTTGACGACGATCACGCTGGCGCCGCACAAGGCGGCAAGGCCCAGGCCGCTGTCCACGGCCTTGTCGGAAAGCTCGGAACCGTCGGTGGCGATCAGGATGCGGTTGTACATGCGTGCTCCTTTCGTGTGTGCTGATGGGTGGGACGAAGTCAGCATAGACCCAACCATGAGTTAACGGTTGATTAATGTCAATACGCTTATCATGCCCCCCGATTACGCTAAGAACCATGCCCCACACCATTGCAGCCCCATCCAGCGAGGCGGCGGTGGCGGCGCCTGATTCAGGTCTCTCGCCCTCGCAGCAGGCCACGGCCCGACTGCTGGATGATCCGCAGGAGTGGAGTTCGTTCGGACGGCCCGCAGGCCCCGCAACTCCCGCCGACCCTTCCAAAGAACCCACCGATTTCCCTGCCTGGGATTCGCACGTCGTTCTGGAGGGCATGCACTGTGCCGCATGCGCGCTGACCATCGAGGATGCGCTGCGGGCCGTGCCCGGGGTGGAGAAGGCCGAAGTCAGCGCAGCCACGCGCCGCGCGCGAGTCACCTGGCGCCACGAGCAGGTGCTTCCATCCCAGTGGATGGAGGCCGTGCGGCGCGCCGGCTACCAGGCGCTTCCTGCGCGCGATGCCTTTGCGCGCGAGCGCCGCCAGGCCGAGAGCCGCCGTGCGCTGTGGCGCTGGCTGGTGGCCGGCTTTTGCATGATGCAGGTGATGATGTATGCGTGGCCCGCCTACGTGGCCCGCCCCGGCGACCTGTCGCAGGAGATGGAGACGCTGCTGCGCTGGGCCTCCTGGGTCATCTCGCTGCCCGTGGTGCTGTTTTGCTGCGGACCCTTCTTCTCCAGCGCGCTGCGCGACATACGCCAGCGCCGCGTGAGCATGGACCTGCCCGTGGCGCTGGGCATGCTGATCACCTTCGTGATCAGCTCGCTGGGCACCTTCGATCCTTCGGGGCCCTTCGGCGAGGAAGTCTTCTACGACTCGCTGACCATGTTCGTCTTCTTCCTGCTGTCCGGCCGCTGGCTGGAGCTGCGGCTGCGCGACCGCACGGCCGGTGCGCTGGAGGCGGTGATGAACCGCCTGCCGGATGCCGTGCTGCGCGAGAACGCGGCCGGCCACTTCGAGCGCGTGGCCACGCGCCGCCTGCGTGCCGGCGACCTGGTGCGCGTGCTCAGCGGCGAGGCCTTCCCGGCCGACGGCACCATCGTGCGCGGCCGCACCCATGCCGACGAGGCCCTGCTCACGGGCGAGTCCACGCCCGTGCTGCGTGCCGAGGGCGACAGCGTCACGGCCGGCAGCTACAACCTGGACGCCGTGGTCGATGTGCGCGTGGACGGCGTGGGGGCCGACACGCGCTTCGCCCAGATCGTGGGCCTGATGGAAAGCGCCTCGCTGCAAAAGCCGCGCCTGGCCCAGCTGGCCGACAAGGTGGCGCGGCCCTTCCTGGTCGTGGTGCTGCTGGCCGCGCTGGGCGCTGCCATCTGGTGGTGGCCCACCGATCCCGGCAAGGCCATGATGGTGGCCGTGGCCGTGCTCATCGTCACCTGCCCCTGCGCGCTGTCGCTGGCCACGCCCGTGGCCATGCTCACGGCCGCCGGCACGCTGGCGCGCAGCGGCGTGCTGGTGCGCAACCTGCAGGGCCTGGAAGCGCTGGCCGCCGTGGACACCCTGGTGTTCGACAAGACCGGCACGCTCACACGCGACGGCCTGGCGCTGTCCTCGTTCGAGCCTGCGCGCGGCGAGGATGCCGACGAGGTGCTGGCGCTGGCGGCGCTGCTGGCGCGCCAGTCCATGCACCCGGCCTCGCGCGCCATCGCGCAGGCCGGCGCCCATGCCGCGACGCACTGGAAGCTGGACACCATGCAGGAAGTGGCAGGCCTGGGCCTGGACGCCTGGGTGCAGGGCCCGGGCGGACGCCGCCATCTGCGCCTGGGGTCGGCCTTGCATGCGGGCGTGGCGGGCGAGCAGCCCGTGCAGGGCGTGTTGCTGGCCGAGCAGACCGAACAGGGCTGGCATACGCTGGCGCGTTTTGTACTCAGCGAGGACGTGCGGCCCGAGGCCGCCGCCGTCGTGCAGGCGCTCGGCAAGCAGGGCATCGCCGTGATGCTGCTGTCCGGCGACCGCGAGGACGCCGCACGCGCCATGGCGGCGCGCGTGGGCATCACCCAGGCCCACGGCGGCTGCAGCCCGCAGGACAAGCTGGAGCGGCTGCAGCAGGCGCAGGCAGCCGGCCACCATGTGGCCATGGTGGGCGACGGCCTCAACGACGGCCCAGTTTTAGCTGGAGCGCATGTCTCTTTTGCTTTTGGTAGAGCAGTGCCGCTGGCACAATCGCGCGCAGATTTCGTTGTTCTGGGCGACAGCCTGGAACTGGTGCTCCAGGCATGTCTGTTGTCGCGCCGCACACTGCAGGTGGTGCGCCAGAACATGGCCTGGGCTGCCGCTTACAACGCGGTGTCGATTCCACTGGCCCTGGCGGGCTTCATGCCTGCCTGGGTGGCCGGCCTGGGAATGGCACTGAGTTCGCTGCTGGTGGTGCTCAACGCCGCGCGCCTTGCGCGCAGCCTTCCACTGGCCTTGACGAATCACACGGGCACGCCTGCTGCGCCCGCAGCGTCCGTCACCATGCCGACGGGCTCCACCGCAACGGTGGGGAGGTTCTGACTATGGACATTCTCTATTTACTGATCCCGCTGTCGGTGGTGCTTGTGCTCGCCATCCTCGCGGCCCTGTGGTGGGCCGTCTATCGAGGGCAATTCGAGAGCGTGGAACAAGAGGGCGAACGCATTCTTCGGGACGATTGACGTGGGTCAACACGCCCGACAGCGAAGAAAGTAACACTTTGATAGCAATCTAAGGGGTGCACGATGGATAGTTCAAATAACAACGCTGTCTATTACGACGATACCGTCGTAAGGCAGTTCTCTATCATGGCCGTCGTCTGGGGAGTGGTGGGCATGGCTGTCGGGGTGTTGATCGCCTCGCAGCTGGCCTGGCCGGAACTCAACTTCGGCATTCCATGGCTGAGCTACGGACGCCTGCGTCCGCTGCACACGAACGCCGTGATCTTTGCCTTTGGCGGATCGGCGCTGTTCGCAACCAGCTACTACGTGGTGCAGCGCACCTGCCAGACGCGGCTGTTCATGCCCAAGCTGGCCAGCCTGACCTTCTGGGGCTGGCAGATCGTCATTCTCGCCGCCGCGATCAGCCTGCCGCTGGGCTACACCCAGGGCAAGGAGTACGCCGAGCTGGAGTGGCCGATCGACCTGCTGATCGCCGTGACCTGGGTCTCGTATGCCATCGTGTTCTTCGGAACCATCGGCATCCGCAAGGTCCGTCACATCTATGTGGCCAACTGGTTCTTCGGCGCCTTCATCATTGCCGTGGCGCTGCTGCACATCGTCAACAGCGCGGCCATTCCGGCCGGCTGGATGAAGAGCTACTCGGCCTACGCCGGCGTGCAGGACGCCATGGTGCAGTGGTGGTACGGCCATAACGCCGTGGGCTTCTTCCTGACCGCAGGCTTCCTGGGCATGATGTATTACTTCATTCCCAAGCAGGCTGGCCGTCCGGTCTACAGCTACCGCCTGTCCATCGTCCACTTCTGGGCGCTGATCTTCACCTACATGTGGGCGGGTCCTCACCACCTGCACTACACCGCGCTGCCCGACTGGACGCAGTCCGTGGGCATGGTGTTCTCGCTGATCCTGCTGGCTCCCAGCTGGGGCGGCATGATCAACGGCGTGATGACGCTGTCGGGCGCATGGCACAAGCTGCGCGACGATCCCATCCTGCGCTTCCTGATCGTGTCGCTGTCGTTCTACGGCATGTCCACGTTCGAGGGTCCGATGATGTCCATCAAGACCGTCAACGCGCTGTCGCACTACACGGACTGGACCGTGGGCCACGTTCACTCGGGCGCCCTCGGATGGGTGGGCCTGATCACCATGGGCTCGCTGTACTACCTGATCCCGCGCCTGTTCGGCAAGACCAAGATGCACTCGGTGGGCGCCATCGAGCTGCACTTCTGGATGGCCACCATCGGCATCGTGCTGTACATCGCCGCGATGTGGATCGCCGGTGTGATGCAGGGCCTGATGTGGCGCGCCGTCAATCCCGATGGCACGCTGACCTACACCTTCGTCGAAAGCGTCAAGGCCAGCTATCCGTTCTACGTGATCCGCGTGGCCGGTGGCCTGCTGTACCTGGGCGGCATGCTGGTCATGCTGTGGAACACCTGGAAGACCGCGATCTCCGGCCGTTCCGTGAAGGTGGCCGTGCCTGCCGTCGTGGCCCACGCCTGAGCGTCTAGGAGCATTACTCATGTCCGATCACAACCATAGCGCTCCCAAGAGCTTTTCCCACGAGAAGGTGGAAACCAACAATTTCCTGCTGATCGTGCTGACCCTGCTGGTGGTCGCCGTCGGCGGCCTGGTGGAAATCGTTCCGCTGTTCTTCCAGAAGTCGACCACGGAAGCGGTGGCGGGCCTCAAGCCCTACACGCCGCTGCAGCTGATGGGCCGCGACGTCTATCTGCGCGAGGGCTGCTACAACTGCCACTCGCAGATGATCCGCCCCTTCCGCGCCGAGACCATGCGCTACGGCCACTACTCGGTGGCTGGCGAGTTCGTCTACGACCACCCCTTCCAGTGGGGTTCCAAGCGCACGGGTCCCGACCTGCACCGCGTGGGCGGCAAGTACAGCGACGAATGGCACCGCATCCACCTGAACAACCCGCGCGACGTGGTGCCCGAGTCCAACATGCCTGCCTACTCCTGGCTGGAGAAGAACAAGGTGGATGACACCGTGGTCGCCCAGCACATGAGCGCGCTGCGCAAGGTGGGCGTGCCCTACAGCGACGAGGAAATCAGCGGCGCCGCCGAGCAGGTCAAGGGCAAGACGGAAATGGACGCCGTCATCGCCTACCTGCAGGTGCTGGGCCGTTCGGTCAAGTAAAGGAGAGCGACATGGACATCACCACCATGCGCATCGTGGCCACGCTGGCCTCTCTGGCCTGCTTCATCGGTATCTGGTGGTGGGCGTTCGCCCGCCGCAACCAGGCCCGTTTCGAAGAGGCCGCCCAGCTGCCGTTCGAGCAAGACTGAGTCCCTCCACCAGAACGAGAACTTCCCATGAGCGATTTCGTAAACAACTTCTGGTCGATCTATGTCACGGCGATCACGCTGGGCGGCATCATCGGCTGCCTGCTGCTGCTGTATCTCACCGCACGCAAGAAGGTGGTCCCCTCGGCCGACAACACCACGGGCCACGTCTGGGACGAGGACCTGCGCGAGCTGAACAACCCCATGCCCAAGTGGTGGATGTGGCTGTTCATCATCACCTCGGTGTTCGGCTTCGCCTACCTGGCGGCCTATCCGGGCCTGGGCTCGTTCGCGGGCAAGCTGGGCTGGACGCAGCTGGGCGCCTATGAAAACGAGATGGCCAAGGCCCGCGCGGACCTGGAGCCGCTGTACGCCAAGTTCACGAGCATGAGCACCGAAGACATGGCCAAGGACCCCCAGGCCATGGCCATCGGCGAGCGCCTGTTCATGAACAACTGCGCGCAGTGCCACGGCTCGGATGCACGCGGCGGCAAGAGCTTCCCCAACCTGACCGATGGCGACTGGCTGCATGGCGGCACGCCCGACAAGATCAGGGAAACCATCACGGCGGGCCGCATCGGCATCATGCCGCCCATGGCCGCTGCCGTCGGCACGCCCGACGATGTGCGCAACCTCTCGCACTATGTGCTGAGCCTGTCGGGCAGCCCGCACGACTCGCTCAAGGCTTCGCTGGGCAAGTCCAAGTTCACGGCCTGCGCCGCCTGCCATGGCATGGACGGCAAGGGCAACCAGGCCCTGGGCGCGCCCAACCTGACCGATGACATCTGGCTGCACGGCTGGGGCGAGGCCGCCATCACGGCCATGATCAACAACGGCAAGCACAACGAGATGCCTGCCCAGAAGGACAAGCTGACCGAGGCGCAGATCGCGGTGCTTGCCTCCTATGTCTGGGGCATGTCGCACAAAGACGGCGCAGTCCGTCAATAAGGACAGGGGGCGGCGCTGCGGCGCCGCCTTTTTGCCTTTTGAGTTTTCAGATATTCCAAAAAACCAAGGAACCCACCATGAAGCCCGAGAACGGGGATGATGCCGGGAAGCCTCCCCGCAAAGTCATTCCGATCACGCCTGCCGACCCGGACCCGGGCCAGCTGGTGTCGATGTTCGAGTCCGAGAAGAAGGTCTACCCGCGCTCCATCAGCGGTGTCTTCGCACGCTGGCGATGGGCTCTGGTGTTTCTCACCCAACTGGTTTTCTATGGCCTGCCCTGGCTGGAATGGGGGCAGCGCCAGATGGTGCTGTTCGACCTGGGTGCGCGGCGCTTTTACCTGTTCGGGCTGGTGCTGTACCCGCAGGATTTCATCTACCTGGCGGGCCTGCTGATCATCTCGGCGCTGGCGCTGTTCCTGTTCACGGCCGTGGCCGGTCGCCTGTGGTGCGGCTTTTCCTGCCCGCAGACGGTCTACACCGAAATCTTCATGTGGGTGGAGCGCAAGGTCGAGGGCGACCGCAGCGCGCGCATGCGCCTGGACAAGAACGGCTGGACCTTTGAAAAGCTCTGGAAGAAGTCGCTCAAGCAGTTGCTGTGGATTGCCATTGCCCTGTGGACCGGCTTCACCTTCGTGGGCTACTTCGTGCCCATCCGCGAGCTGGGCGGCGAGCTGCTGGCGCTGCAGGGCAGCTGGCAGGTCTTCTGGGTGCTGTTCTACGGCTTCGCCACCTATGGCAACGCCGGCTACATGCGCGAGCAGGTCTGCAAGTACATGTGCCCCTATGCGCGCTTTCAGAGCGCCATGTTCGACCGCGACACCATGATCGTCAGCTACGACACGGGCCGGGGCGAGCCGCGCGCGCCTCGCACCAAGAAGGTGGACTACAAGGCCCAGGGCCTGGGCGACTGTATCGACTGCAAGATGTGCGTGCAGGTCTGCCCCGTGGGCATCGACATCCGCAACGGCCTGCAGTACGAATGCATAGGCTGCGGTCTGTGCATAGACGCCTGCAATTCCATCATGGACAAGATGGAGTATCCGCGCGGCCTCATCCGGCTGACCACGCAGAACGCCATGGCCGGCCTGTGGCGGCGGGCCCAGGTGCTGCGCCGCATCTTCCGTCCGCGCGTGCTGGTCTACTCGGCCGTGCTGATCGGCCTGAGCATGGCCATGATCGTGAGCCTGGCGCTGCGCCAGTCGGTCAAGGTCGACGTGATACGCGACCGGGCGTCGCTGTCGCGCATCGTCGCGGGCGGCAAGCTGGAAAATGTCTACCGCCTGCAGATCATGAATGCCACCGAGCAGGCCCAGCGCTACCGCATCAGCGCCCATGGCCTCGACGGGCTGGAGCTGGCGTCCGAGCAGGAGGTCGAGGTCGGCCCGGCCGAGACGCGCGGCATTGCGGCGCGGCTGCAGATTCCCTACGGTTCCGCCGAGCCGGGCTCGCACACCGTATTCTTCGATATCGATGCCGTGCATTCAGGCGCGGGACGCGCGTCCGAAAAGGCCGTCTTCCTGGTGCCCCGGTGATATGTCTGGCCGGCACCGCCCAGGCTGCGCCGGCTGTTTGAAAGAAAGAGGTTATCCATGTCTTCCAGTCCCGCAGTCTCCGCGCCCGCCACGGCCCCTTCGCATCCGGACGCCGGCAAGCCCTGGTGGAAGTTCGCCCATGTCTGGCTCGTGGTGGCCGGCCCGGCCGCCGTCGTGGTGGCTGGCGTGGTCACGGCCGTCATTGCGATCAATGGCGCCGATCCCGTGATCGATCCTGACTATTACCGCAATGGCATCACCATCAACGAGCGTGCCGATGGCGTGCGCGAAGTGCCCAAGAGCCTGGCGCCCGCGGTCACCGGCCGCAACCACGCGGCCACGCCCGCGCAGGACCATCCCACGGACCGCTGAAGGCAGGAAAATGCCGTGCACAAGGCCGCAGTCGCGGCCTTTTTGCATGGTGGATGGCATCTCCAGCATGCGCGAGGGCCAAGGGTTTCCTACAGGCAGTGCAGGGTGCGCAGGGCTTGGCACGGTGCGCGGGCGGCGCGCACAATGAAAGCCACCCCTCGACAGCTCAAGGAGATCGCTGATGTTGGCCCAACGCTGGATGTGGATTGCCTGGCCGGCCTTTCTGGCCGCCGCCGTGATGGAGATGCTGGTATTCGCCTTCGTGGACCCGCTGGAGCTGCACTGGCTCGGCGACCTGGGCTGGTCGCGGCAGGGAATCTACACGCTGGCCTTCTTCGCCTTCTGGGGCGTGACCATGCTGTCCAGCCTCATGACCACCATGCTGGGACGCTCCACGCACGATCTCAACGACGGCGTGGTCTCCGAGCCGGACCCAAATCTGGCCATGCAGGGCCTGGGGCGCGATTGAACCTGCGTGCACTGCAATGGCAATGAACAAGGCCCGCGACAGCGGGCCTTGTTCATTGCCGGGGGGCGGGGCCTTGCGGCCTCACTGGCACTGCTGGCTGTTGACAATGCGCTTGAGCGCGTCCGTGTCCAGGATGCGCAGATGGCGCTGGCGCACCTCGATGATGTTTTCTTCGGCAAACTTCGAGAAGGTGCGGCTCACCGTCTCCAGCTTCAGGCCAAGGTAGCTGCCGATTTCCTCGCGCGTCATGCGCAGCACCAGTTCCGACTTGGAAAAGCCCCGGGCGTGCAGGCGCTGCACCAGGTTGAGCACGAAGGCGGCCAGGCGCTCCTCGGCACGCATGCTGCCCAGCAGCAGCATCACGCCATGCTCGCGCACGATCTCGCGGCTCATGACCTTGTGCACATGGTTTTGCAGGGCCGTGACCTCGCGCGACAGGTCCTCCAGCTTGTCGAAGGGCATGACGCAGACCTCGGCGTCTTCCAGCGCGACCGCATCGCAGGTGTGGTGGTCGTTGACGATGCCATCCAGGCCGATGATCTCGCCGGCCATCTGAAAGCCCGTGACCTGGTCGCGCCCGTCCTCGGTGGCCACGCAGGTCTTGAAGAAGCCCGTGCGGATGGCGTACAGCGAGGTGAAGGACTCACCGTTGCGAAACAGCAGGCCGCCGCGCTTGACCTTGCGGCGCGTGGCCACGATGTCGTCGATGCGCTGCATCTGCTCGGCATCCAGGCCCATGGGCATGCACAGCTCGCGCAGGTTGCAATTGGAACAGGATGCTTTGATGGTCTGAAGGTTCATGGAGTAAACATCAGCGGCGCAGCAGTGCGCCGGCGGTGACCTCGTGGATGGCGATGAGTTGGATCAAATTGTCGCAGCACTGCCGCGAACAACTCTTGATATGAGTCAAGGACGCGGCCAATGGGCTGCGGCACAGTGGACGACATTAGAGGAAAAAACCCATGACCGCTGTCACCCCAGAGCTGCTGCGTCGCTTCGACGTACCGGGGCCCCGATACACCTCGTTCCCCACGGCCGATCGTTTCGTGGAGGCTTTCGGTGCTGAAGACTATATCCTGGCACTTGAGCACCGCAAATCGAGTACCGCAGCGCGGGCCATGCCTTTGTCGCTGTATGTGCATGTGCCGTTCTGCGAGTCGCTGTGCTACTACTGCGCCTGCAACAAGATCGTGACGCGCCACCACGATCGCGCGGCCGTCTACCTGGACTACCTGGCGCGCGAGATGGCCTTGCACACGGCCCATTGCGGCAAGGGCCAGGCCGTCAGCCAGCTGCACCTGGGCGGCGGCACGCCCACCTTCTTCTCGGACGATGAACTGCGCACGCTGATGGCCCTGCTGCGCGAGCATTTCAAGCTGGAGCCGGGCGGCGAATACTCCATCGAGGTCGATCCGCGCACCGTCAGCGTCGAACGCCTGGCCGTGCTCAAGGAACTGGGCTTCAACCGCCTGAGCTTCGGCGTGCAGGACTTCGACGAACAGGTGCAGATCGCCGTGCACCGCGTGCAGCCGGCCGAGCAGGTGTTCGCGCTGGTGGCAGCGGCACGGCAGCTGGGCTTTGCCTCCATCAACGTGGACCTGATCTACGGCCTGCCCAAGCAGACGCCCGAGTCCTTCGAGCGCACGCTGGCCCAGGTCAATGCGCTGCGGCCCGACCGCATCGCGCTCTATGCCTATGCCCACCTGCCCGAGCGCTTCAAGCCGCAGCGGCGCATCGCGGCCGAGGACCTGCCCCAGGGCGCCGACAAGCTGGCCATGCTCTCGCGCTCCATCGCGGCCTTCATGGACGGCGGCTATGTCTACGTCGGCATGGACCACTTCGCCTTGCCCGAGGACGCGCTGGCCGTGGCCAAGCGCCAGGGCCGGCTGCATCGCAACTTCCAGGGCTACAGCACCCAGCCCGACTGCGACCTGATTGCGCTGGGCGTGTCGGCCATCGGCAAGGTGGGGGCCAGCTACAGCCAGAACGCCAAGACGCTGGAGGAGTACTACGACGCCATCGACGCCGGCCACCTGCCCGTGGTGCGCGGCCTGGCACTGTCGCGCGATGATCTGGTGCGGCGCGCCGTCATCATGGCCATCATGTGCCAGGGCGCCGTGCTGTTCGAGCCCATGGAGCAGGCCTGGCTGCTGGGCTTTCGCGAGTACTTCGCCCCCGAGCTGGCGGCGCTTCAGGACCTGCAGGCCAAGGGGCTGGTGCAGATCAGCGACGAGGGATTCCAGGTCACGCCCATGGGCTGGTACTTCGTGCGTGGCGTGGCCATGCTGTTTGACCGATATCTGCAGGCCGACAAGAACCGGGCGCGGTTTTCGAGGATCATCTAGGCCCCATGCTGTTGTCGCTGCTCTGGACCGCTTTGATCATGGGGCTCGTCGGCGGGCCCCATTGCCTTGCCATGTGCGCCGCGCCCTGCGGCGTGGTCACGGGCGGGGCGGGGCAGGGCACGGTACAGGGTGGTGGGCAGGTGGTCGCCGTCCATGGACTGCAAAGCCGGCTGTGGCTGCGCACGGCGCTGTTCCATAGCGGGCGGCTGGCCGGCTATGCCAGCCTGGGCGCTGCCTCGGCGCTGGCCATGGAAAGCCTGTCCTGGCTCACCAGCCAGACCACGGCGCTGCAGCCGTTCTGGACGCTGACCCATGTCGCCGTGATGGCCTGGGGCCTGGCCATGATGGTGCAGGCCCGCCAGCCCGCCTGGCTGGAGTCTGCGGGCCGCGCCGCCTGGCGGCGCGTGCAGCCCTGGGTGTCCGCCCCTGGCGGCACGCTGGCGGCGGGCTATGCCTGGGCGCTCATGCCTTGCGGACTGCTGTATTCGGCCGTGCTGGTCGCCGCGCTCAGCGGCGGCCCGTTGCAGGGCGCGCTGGCCATGGCGGCCTTTGGCGTGGGCAGCGGGCTGTGGCTGGTGGCCGGCCCCTGGCTGTGGCGGCTGGGCCGCCAGCGCCTGAACGGCCTGCGTGCCGAATGGGGCACGCGGCTGGCCGGCCTGATGCTGGTGGGCGTGGCCGTGTGGGCGCTTTGGATGGACCTGATCTACAAGCCCAGTCTCTGGTGCCGATGAACAACAGCGGGGGACAGACTTGGTCCTGAGGGTCGCGGATTGCCTGCAAGGCCCTCAGAACTGGAGATAATGCCCGAATCATCGGCTTACATTTGCCGATTCCTTCAGCCTCGGGGCCGTTGCCGCGCGTGAACCATTCCGTCCTCATCGATATCCGAGACCTCCGTCCGGGCATGTTTGTCCAGCTCGATGTTGGATGGCTGAACCATCCCTTTCCGGTCAGCAGCTTCAAGATCACCTCCAGCGCACAGATCCAGACCCTGAAATCCCTGGGCCTGGAGGCGGTGCGCTGCGTTCCGCACAAAAGCGACGCCTGGCCGGCCGAGGTGCGCACTCCGCCGCCGCAGCCGCTGCCCGCTGTGGCGGCCGCTGCAGCCGAACCCGCCGAGGAACCTGCACCGGCAGCGCCGCTGCTGCTGTCCGTGCCCAACTGGCGCGGCCGGCTGGAGGACTGCAATGCGCGCTTTCAGAAGGTGGAGCGTGGCTATGTGGCCATCGAAACCACCCTTGCCAGCGCGCCCGAGCAGGCGCGCATGCCCACCGAAGCCCTGGTCGACGGCTGCCTGGCCGAACTGGCCGGCCCGCAGGACGTGGCGATTCACCTCCTGTCCGATGGCGTGGGCAGCAACCAGAGCGTGCACGCCGTCAACGTGACCGTGCTCGGCCTGCTGCTGGGCCGGGCCCTGGGCCTGGAGGCTGTGCTGCTGCGCGACCTGGGCCTGGCGGCGCTGCTGCACGATGCCGGCAAGCCGGTGGCCGGCGCCGAAGGCATGCACGGCCTGGCCCTGGAGTCTTCCGTGCCCGACGCGCTGCGCGACCGCTACGAGCGCCATGTGGGTGAATCGGTGGCCATCGCCATGCGCATGGGCCTGTCGGCCCAGGTCACCACCGCCATCGCACAGCACCATGAGTGGGCCGACGGCACGGGATTCCCGCTGAGCCTGGTGGCCGAGGACATGGAGCTCACGGGCCAGATCCTGGCCCTGGTCAACACCTATGACCGCCTGTGCAATCCCGGCGATGCGCAGACGCCGCACACGCCGCACGAGGCGCTGTCCATGCTGTTCAGCCGGCTGCGCGACAAGTTCGCCGCGCCCGTGCTCAATGGCTTCATCCGCATGATGGGCGTGTTCCCGCCGGGCTCGGTGGTGGAGCTGACCGATGGGCGCCATGCCATGGTCATGTCCGTCAATGCATCACGGCCGCTCAAGCCTTCGGTGATGGTCCATGACGCCAGCGTGCCGGCCGCCCAGGCGCCCGTGCTGGCGCTGGAGCTGTTTCCCGCGCTGGGCATACGCCGGGGCGTGGCTCCTGCGCAGTTGCCGCGCGACGCGCTGGACTATCTGTCGCCGCGCCGGCGTGTCTGCTATTACTTTGAACGGGCGGTGGAATTGGATCCGCCGAAGGTGGCGTCTTGAACAAGCAAGCGCTCAACCGCGCCTGGCCCCGCCTGCTCGATGCACTGCAGGAGGCGCTGTGGCTGATCGATGCCCGCAGCCTGAAGGTGCTGCGCGCCAACGCCGCCAGCGAATCCGTCACCGGCTATGAGACCGATGCCGCCGTGGGACTGCCCGTGCAGGTGCTGGCCGCCACGCCGCAGCAGCAGGCGTTCTGGAGCGACCCCTTCAACTGGCAGGCCGGCGCCCAGTTCATTTCCGAGGTGCGCCGTGCCGACGGCCAGCTGGCGCCCGTGGAGATGCGCGTGCGCGCGCTCGACGGCGAGGTGCTCCTGGTCAGCATGCTGGACCGGCGCGAGCAGGCGCTGCACGAGGCCGAATTCGAAAGCCTGCTGGGCGAGTTGCGCGCCACGCTGGAGTCGGCGGCCGACGCCATCCTGGTGTGCGATCCCGATGGCCGCATCCGCGCCTTCAACCACCGATTCGCCACGCTCTGGGGCATCCCCGAGGCGTTGCTGGTACGCCGCAACGACGCGGCCATCCTCGATCACCTGGCCGGCCAGGTGCGCGATGCCGAGTCCTACGCGCAGCAGTTGAAGCTGCTGTCGGCCCAGCCCCTGATGGAAGCGTCCGACGTACTGGACCTGCGCGACGGCCGCATCCTGGAGCGCCGCGCCGTGCCCCAGCTGCGCCGGGGCCTGCCCATGGGGCGCATTTTCTCCTTCCGCGACATCACGGCCGAGGCCCAGACCCAGGCGGGCCTGGAGCTGGCTGCGCGGGTCTTCGAGTCCAGCCTGGACGGCATCTTCATCGCCGATGGCCACATGGACGTGGCACGTACCAACCCGGCCTGCGAACGCTTGCTGGGCGGCATGCCCGTGCAGGGCCGCACGGTGGAATCGCTGTTCGAAGCCACCGAAGACCCATCCGACACGCTGGGCGACCTGGCCCGCATACAGTGGCATCAAGGCGGCTTCTGGGAGGGCGACCTGTGGCTGCGCCAGGCCGGCGGTGCGCGCTGCGCCGTGCGCCTGTCCTGGGTGCCGCTGCGCAATGCGCAGGGCGACGTGGTGCAGAGCATCGGCTTCATGCGCGACCTCACCCAGCAGCGCGTGGCACAGCAGCGCATCGAACAGCTGGCCTACAGCGACGCGCTCACCGGCCTGCCCAACCGGCTCAATCTCACGGAGCGCGTGGATGCGGCCATCGAGGCCGCACGCGCAGGCGGCACGGTGTTCAGCATCCTGTTCATCGACCTGGACCGCTTCAAGATCATCAACGACTCGCTGGGCCACCAGTTCGGCGACCGAGTGCTCAAGCTGGTCGCACAGCGCCTGAGCGACTGCATGCGGCCCGTGGACATCCTGTGCCGCCTGGGCGGCGACGAGTTCGTGCTCTACCTGCACGGCTGCAACGCCGAGCTGGCTGCCGCGGTGGCCAGGCGCATCCTGCAGGAGATGGAGCGGCCCTTCCTGCTCGACGGCCTGGGTTTTTCCGTGCAGTGCAGCATCGGCGTGGCTCAGTACCCGGCCGACGGCCTCACGCTGGACGAGCTGATCCGCCAGGCCGACACGGCCATGTACCGCGTCAAGGAGCGGGGCCGGGGCCATTTCAGCTTCTACCAGCCGCAAATGAGCGCGGGCCTGCTGTCGCGCATGAAGCTGGAGCATGCCATGCGCCAGGCGCTGGAGCATGGCCGCATGGCCGTGTACTTCCAGCCCCAGGTGCACATCGACAGCGACCGCATCGTCGCGGCCGAGGCGCTGCTGCGCTGGACCGACCCCGAATTCGGCGTGGTCTCGCCCGGTGTCTTCATCCCGCTGGCCGAGGAGTCGGGCTACATCGTCACGCTGGGCGCCTGGGTCATGGAGCAGGCGGTGCAGGAGGCTGCGCGCTGGCAGAAGCAGGGCATGCCGATCAAGGTGTCGGTCAACGTCTCGGCGCTGGAATTTCGCCAGTCGGGCTTTGTCGAGCGCGTGACCGAGCTGCTGCGCCGCTATGGCCTGGAGCCCCATCTGCTGGAGCTGGAGCTGACCGAAAGCATCCTGCTGCAGGATGCACAGGACATGGCGCTGCGCGTATGCCAGATCGCCGATCTGGGCGTGGGCATGGTGATTGACGACTTCGGCACCGGCTACTCCAACCTGGCCTACCTGAAGAAGCTGCCCATCTCCAAGATCAAGATCGACCAGAGCTTCGTGCGCGGCCTGCCCAGCGACGAGGGCGACCAGGCCATCGTCGGCGCCATTATCAGCCTGGGTCTGGCGCTGGGCGTGGAGATCGTGGCCGAGGGCGTGGAAACGCACGAGCAGCTGACGGCCATCCACCGCATGCAGGGCCACTACTTCCAGGGCTTTCTGTGCGCGCCGGGCCTGCCGCGCGAGCAATTCGGCGAATGCCTGCAAGCCCAGCGCGCCGGCATCGGCGCCATCGCCTACCGGCAGAGAATGGCCCAGGTGGCAAGCGCTCAGCTGCCCGCGCTCAAGCCCTTCCAGAGCATGTAGGCCGCCAGGCCGAACAGCAGCGTGGCGAAGATCCGCTTGAGCTGGGCCACGGGCAGCCGGTGCGCGGCCCGCGCGCCCAGCGGCGCGGTCAGCACGCTGCAGCAGGCCAGGGCCAGCAGGGCCGGCAGCCACAGGTAGCCCAGCGAATATTCGGGGCGTCCCGCATCACCGGCGCCTGTGAAGATCAGGCCTGCCGCATTCACCACGGCAATCGGAAAGCCCAGCGCCGCGCTGGTGCCCACGGCCATGTGCATGGGCACCGAGCAGCGCATCATGAAGGGCACGCTGATGAAGGCTCCGCCTGCCCCCACCAGCCCCGAGATGAAGCCCAGGCCCGTGCCGGCACCGTACAGCCCCAGTGGCCCCGGCAGGGCGCGCGTGGCCGTGGGCTGGCTGTTGCTGCGCAGCATGCGCAGCGCCATGTAGCCGATGAACACGCCAAAGAACAGCGCCAGGTACTTGCCACGCAGCAGTGCGAAGACTCCCAGGCTGGCCAGCAGCCCGCCCGTGATGATGCCCGGCGCCAGGCTGCGCACGATGTCCCAGCGCACGGCGCCGCGACCGTGGTGGGCGCGCAGGCTGGAGATCGAGGTGAACACGATGGTGGCCATGGCCGTGGCGATCGCCATCTTCACGGACAGGTCCGGGCCGACCCCGCGCTTGTCGAGAAAGTAGGTCAGAAACGGCACAAGCACCATGCCGCCGCCCACTCCCAGCAGGCCGGCCAGGAAACCGGAGCACAGGCCCAGCAGGGCCAGTTCGAGAAACAGCAGATCAGGCATGCGGCGGCAGATCGGTAGTGGAGGGGCGGGCAACAAAAAACCCGGCGCACCGTGGAGGTGCGCCGGGTTGGAATCAGGTGTCTGCAAAGACCACCGGGCCGTCATCCTGAACCGGGGTTCAGGGGGGCAAGGGCAGCCAGACGTTGGGTTCATCTGACGCGAGACGATCACGCTCGAATGGCAATGTACCAAGCCCGGGCTCATAGAGCATTGGTCCAAGGAACTATAAAGCCCGGCGGGTTTGCAGACGCCTCCATTCTAAGGCCGTTGATCAGGCCCGCGATCAAGTTCTTTGAACGGCATGGGCTTTTCATTGACATGGGCGATGCAATGAAAACAGCCTCCGAAGAGGCTGTCGTGCGGGGCAAGGAAAGGCAGCGGCGGCCCAGGCTCAGATCAGCCGCGCATCGCCCTCCAGGGCCTGGTCCAGGCGCAGCACCAGTTGCTCGGCAAGGGCCTGCTGGCGCGCACGCTCGGCCAGCTCCTCGGGGCTGGGCTCGGGCGGCTGGGATGGGGCGTTGTGCTGGGAAGCGGCCTCGTCATGCAGGGACTGCATCTCGGCCTGGGCCGTGGCCATGGCGCTTTCCTGGGCTTCGCGGTCCAGCACGTCGAAGGCCATGTTCAGCGCGGACAGCACGGCCACGCGCTCGCGGGAGCGGACCTTGCCGCTGTCGCGGATGCGGGTCATGGCCGTGTCCACACGGCGCACGGCTTCGAGCAGACGCTCTTCCTGGCCATCGGGGCAGGTCAGCACATAGCTTTGCTGCAGGATTTGCACTTCGATCTGCTTCATGGGCGTTCGGGGCGTCGGCGGTTGCGAAGGGGTCAGGCCCCCTGGTTGGAGGGCAGGCGCTCGATCAGGGCATCGACGCGGGCCCGGGCGGCGTTGAGCCGCGAGCGCAGCGAATCACGCTCCTGGGTCAGGGCCGCCACCTGCTCGGCGAGCAGCGCATTGGTGCGTTGCAGTTCCTCGTGGCGAACCAGCAGGCGCTCCACGCGCTCTGCAATGTGGTCGAGGGAAGTCTGGGAGGTCATAGACGCTGAGATTGTAGGACGTGCGAACGAAGTGAGCACATTCCGTGGAAGTATCCGAGGAAACCTGGTAACAGGCAGGCGTACACGGCTTGACGTCAGCGCCTTGCTCGGGTATTGGAGAGCGAGCGCCAGACTGTCTCACAAAATCGTAGCGCCATCTGTAGGACTCGTCTGCTTCGGCGGGATGTATTGCGTAAGCATTGGTTGCGGCCGCGGTGCGGGCGCGCACTACAATGCGCCGCGCGGAGCGAACACATGAACATTGACCTTGGCCAGGGCGGGGCACGCTGCCCGGCGCTGCTGATCACTTCCACGGCTTCGGGCCAGGGCAAGACCACGCTGACGGCTGCGCTGGCGCGGCTGCATGCGCGCCAGGGCCGGCGCGTGCGCGTGTTCAAGTGCGGCCCCGACTTCCTGGATCCGCACTGGCATGAACTGGCCAGCGGCGCGCCCGTGCACAGCGTAGACCTGTGGATGACGGGCGAGTCCGACATGCGTGCACGCCTGCACGCAGCCGCCTGCGAGGCCGATCTCATCCTGGTGGAAGGCGTCATGGGGCTGTTCGACGGCACGCCCTGCGCGGCCGATGTGGCCGAGCGGCTGGGCCTGGCGGTACTGGCCGTCATCGACGCCTCGGGCATGGCCGGCACCTTTGGCGCGCTGGCCCATGGCCTGCAGCACTATCGGCCGGGCCTGCGCTGGGCCGGCCTGCTGGCCAACCGCGTGGGCAGCGCCCACCATGCCGATCTGCTGCGTGCCGGCCTGCGCGATCCCTCGCTGTGGCTGGGCGCGCTGGCGCGCGTGCAGGGCAAAGGCGCCGCCTCGCTGCTGCCCGAAAGACACCTGGGCCTGGTCGCCGCACATGAACTGGACGATGCGCTGGTGCGCCTGGACGTGGCCGCCGATGCGCTGCAGGCTACGCCGCTGGGCCAGTTGCCCTGGCAGGCCGGGCCGGGGCAGGGCGCCAGCTGGCAGGACTGGTCCGTGGATTTTGAGCTGCCTGCCGAACGCACCGAGCAGGTGCAGCCCTGGCTGGCGGGCCGCACCGTGGCCGTGGCGCGCGATGCGGCCTTCAGCTTCATCTATGCGGCCAACCTCGACTGCCTGCGTGCCATGGGCGCGCGGCTGGCGTTTTTCTCGCCGCTGGCCGGCGAGCGCCTGCCGGATTGCGATGCGCTGTGGCTGCCCGGCGGCTATCCCGAGCTGCACCTGGATGCTCTGGCCGCCAATGCCGCGCTGCGCGGCGACATCGCCGGCCACGTGGCTGCCGGCCGCCCGGTCTGGGCTGAGTGCGGCGGTATGCTGGCGCTGTGCGAGCGACTGACCGACACCGCGGGCCGGACCACGGACCTCTGGGGCCTGTTGCCCGGCCATGCCTGCATGCAGCCGCGCCTGGCGGGACTGGGCATGCTGCAGCTGCCCACGCCCTGGGGCCTGCTGCGCGGCCACACCTTTCACTACAGCCGGCTGGAGACTTCCATGACCGAGGCCGGGCGCAGCAGCCGTCCGGGACAGGACGCCCATCCCGACCGGGGCGAGGCGCTGTACCGCCACGGCAGCGTGCATGCCAGCTATTTCCATGCCTGGTTTGCCTCGCAGCCGCGTGCCGTGGCCGCGCTGCTGGGCGCCGACATTCATCCGGGGACCGCGTGATGACCGAGCCCATCTCCACCGTTTCGCTTCCCCGCAGCCAGCTCATTGTGGGCGGCCAGAAAAGCGGCAAGTCGCGCCGCGCCGAATTGCTGGCGCGCGCCTGGCTCGATGGCGCACCGGACCGCGAGGCCGCGCTGATCGCCACCGGCCAGCCCTGGGACGACGAAATGCGCGAGCGCATCGCCCGCCACCGGCGCGACCGCGCCGAGCGCGTGCCCGGCATGGCCACGCTTGAGGAGCCCCTGGACCTGGCCGCCATGCTTGCGCGGCACAGCACGCCGCAGCGCCTGCTGGTGGTGGACTGCCTGACGCTGTGGCTGACCAACTGGATGATGCCGGCCCAGCCTTCCGAGGAACTGACGCGTGGATGGTCGGGCCAATGTGCGGCCTTTCTTGACGCCTTGCAGGGCGCGCCCGGTCCGGTGATCCTGGTCGGCAACGAGATCGGCCTGGGCGTGATCCCGCTGGGATCGCAGGTGAGGGCCTTCGTCGATGCGCTGGGCGTGCTCAACCAGCGCGCGGCGCAAAGCTGCGAAACCGTCACGCTGATGTGCGCCGGCCTGCCGTTGGCGCTCAAGGGCCCGCAGCCGTGAGGCCATGGCGTCCCGCCCTGTGGGGCCTGGCGTTGGCACTGGCGCTGTCTGCGGCGCAGGCTGCCATCCGGGTCACGGACGGGCGGGGCGTTCCGGTGGAGCTGCCACAGCCGCCGCAGCGCATCGTCAGCCTGCTGCCCTCGCTGACCGAGACCGTGTGCGAACTGGGCGGCTGCCAGCGCCTGGTCGGCGTGGACCGCTATTCGAACTGGCCGGCCCATGTGAAGACCCTGCCCGTGATGGGCGGCGGAATCGATCCCAACATCGAGGCCATCGTCGCGCTCAAGCCCGATCTGGTGCTGGTGTCCATGGCCTCGCGCTCGGTGGCGCGGCTGCAGGCATTGGGCCTCAAGGTCGTGGCGCTGGAGCCGCGCACCCATGCCGATGCGCAGGCCGTGCTGCGCACCGTGGGCCAGTTGCTGGACCTGCCGCCCGAGCAGGGTGCCGACCGGGTCTGGGCCGCCATCGAGGCGCGCATGCAGGAGGTGGAGCGCAGCATGGCCCCCGCGCTGCGCGGGCAGACCATGTATTTCGAGGTCAACCGTGGCCCCTTTGCCGCAGGCGAGTCCTCGTTCATCGGCGAGACCCTGGCACGCCTGGGCATGCGCAACATCGTGGGTGCGCAGCTGGGGCCGTTCCCGCGCATCAACCCTGAATTCGTGGTGCGCGCCGACCCGGACTTCATCCTGGGCGGCGACCGCAGCCTGGGCACATCGGGCGAGCCCTATCCGGGCTGGGGCCGCATGCGCGCCATGCAGGCCGGGCGCGTCTGCCGCTTTGCGCCGGCCGAGCTGGACGTGCTGGTGCGCGCCGGCCCGCGCATGGCCGAGGGCGCCGCGCTGATGGCGCGCTGCCTGAACGGGGCCGCACGGTGAGGCAGGCCCGCAGGCACCACAGCGGCCTGGCGGCGCCTTGGATGGCGCTGGCCCTGCTGGCCGTGAGTGCCCTGCTCATGCTGCTGGGTGCGGGCGTGGGCAGCACGGGCTGGGAAAGCGTGTGGGCGGCGCGCAGCGATCCGCTGTCCTGGCAGATCGTCACCGAGATCCGGCTGCCGCGCACGGCGGGCGCCTGGCTGGCCGGCGGCCTGCTGGGGCTGGCCGGGGCCATTGCCCAGGGCGTGTTCCGCAACCCGCTGGCCGATCCCTATCTGCTGGGCAGCGCCTCGGGCGCCTCGCTGGGCGTTGCATTGAGCATGGCGGCGCTGGGCGCCTCGCCCTTTGCACTCGCGGGCCTGGCGCGCCTGGGCGTCACGGGCGCGGCCTTTGCGGGCGCGGCCCTGGCCGTGCTGCTGACCCTGGTGCTGGCCCAGGGCGTGCACAACACCATGCGCCTGCTGCTGGCCGGTGTGGTGGTGGGGGTGGTGCTGGGCGCGGCCGCATCGCTGGTGCTGCTGATGAACCCGGACATCATGCAGGCCATGCAGGCCTTCATGCTGGGCAGCACCTCCTTCATCGGCTGGGGCGCCTGCACGCTGATGCTGGCCGTGCTGCTGGCCACCGCCCTGGGCGCCTGGTGCCTGGGCCGCGTGCTCGACGGCCTGTCCCTGGGCGAGGCCACGGCCCACAGCCTGGGCCTGCCGCTGGCGCCGCTGCGCATGGTGCTCATCTTGCTGCTGGCGCTGGCCACGGGTACGGCCGTGGCGCAGACCGGGCTCATCGCCTTCGTCGGCCTGGCCGCGCCGCATCTGGTGCGCTCCATGGTGCGGTCCATGCACCGCTGGCTGCTGGTGCTCAGCGCCGGCATGGGCGCCGTGCTGCTGCTGGCCGCCGACCTGCTGGCGCGCTGGCTCATCGCCCCGCAGGAGCTGCCCGTGGGCGCGCTCACGGCCTTGCTGGGCGGCAGCTACCTGCTGTGGCTCATGCACCGCCGCCACGCCCTGCGCGGCGGGGAGGGCGCATGACGGCCCCCGCCCTGCAAGCGCGCGCCCTGAAGGTTCGCCTGGGCGATCGACAGGTCCTGGGCGGCCTGAGCCTGGCCCTGCCTGCCGGCCGCTGGAGCGCCATCGTCGGCCCCAATGGCGCAGGCAAATCCACGCTGCTGCGCGCCCTGGCAGGCATGGAATCCGGCGCTGGCGTGCAAGGCGAGGTGGAGCTCCTGGGTCGCCCGCTGCGGCAATGGAGTGCGCGCGAACGGGCCTGCTCGCTGGCCTGGCTGGGGCAGAACCAGCCCGTGGCCGGCGACATGCGGGTCCAGGACGTGGTCATGCTGGGCCGCCTGCCGCACCAGGGCTGGCTGGCGGCGCCCAGCCAGGCAGACCATGCCGCCGTGGAGCAGGCGCTGCGCCAGACCCAGGGCTGGGACTGGCGCATGCGCAGCGTGGGCAGTCTCTCTGGCGGCGAGCGCCAGCGCGTGCTGCTGGCGCGCGCCCTGGCCGTGCAGGCCCGCGTGCTGCTGATGGACGAACCCCTGGCCAACCTCGACCCGCCGCACCAGGCCGACTGGCTGGAATGCGTGCAGGCCCTGGTCGCCCAGGGCTGCACCGTGGTCAGCGTGCTGCATGAGATATCGATGGCCTTGCAGGCCCAGGACCTGGTCATTCTCGACAAGGGGCAAGTGGTGCACCAGGGGGCCTGCGCCGACGCGGCCACGCATGCGGCGCTGGAGGCCGTGTTCGAGCACCGGCTGCGCATCCGCGCCATCGACGGGCAGTGGCTGGCCCTGCCACGGCTGCGGGGGCAAGCCGCAGCTCCCTGATTGCCTGTCGGAAAAAATGTCTCTCCATGCGCCGTATCTGAGCCGCTGGGCTCTGACCATCGATGGCCAGCCCCTGTCCACGCCGCGCGGCGTGTTGCTGCCCGTGCGCCAGGGCGGCACGCCCGCCATGCTCAAGATTGCGCTGGAGCCCGAAGAAGTGGCCGGTGCCCGCCTGATGGCCTGGTGGAATGGCGACGGCGCCGCGCCTGTGCTGGCCCAGGAAGGGCCGGCCTTGCTGATGCTGCGCGCCACAGGACCCGAATCGCTGGTGGAGATGGCCCGTGGCGGGCGCGATGAGGAGGCCACGCGCATCCTGTGCACCGCTGCCAAGCGCCTGCACCTGCCGCGCGCCAAGGCGTTGCCACCCCTGGTGCCGCTGACGCAGTGGTTCCATGCATTGCTTGCACAAGGCCATGGAACCGCCAGCCTGCTCGGCCTGTGCGCCACCACGGCACGCGAGCTGCTGGCCGCACCGCGCGACGTGACCGTGCTGCATGGTGACCTTCACCACGGCAATGTGCTGGACTTCGGCCCCCTGGGCTGGCTGGCCATCGACCCCAAGGGCCTGCACGGCGAGCGCGGCTTTGACTACGCCAACATCCTGAGCAATCCCGACCGCGCCAGCGCGCTGGCGCCGGGGCGGTTTGCGCGCCGCATGGCCACCATTGCCGAAGTCTCGGGCATAGAGCAAAGGCGCCTGTTGCAATGGGTGCTGGCCTGGTCGGGGCTGTCTGCCGTCTGGAGCATGGAAGACGGTGATGATCCTGGCGCTGCAATGGCTGTGGCGCAAATGGCGGCTTCGGCCTTGGCATGCTGATTTTCAGACTGCGATACATCTCTTTTTCTGTCGCAACAGGGTGAAATAGCGCTTCACAAAAAAAGGGTGGAGGAATTTTTCGATGCTTGCCGATGCACTGGAGATGTTTGAGCAGCAGGGATTTGTCATCTGGCCAAGACCCATGGAGAAGGGCCTTCTCGACAGCTTGGTGGCATCTGTTGAAGCCATCCAGCGCAATGCGCAGGCCAGAACACTGGATCCGGCGTTGGACGAGCTGTTGGTATACGAGAAAGATCTGTCGGCCAGCAAGCGCGCCGGCTTGGATGGTGCCCTTACCGGAAACTCGATCTTCATTGTTGGAGATCCCGCCCGCTTTGATGAAGTCTTTGCAGAGACACTTCACGATGCCGCGCTTGTCTCGGCGGCAACGACGCTTCTTGGCGTGGACGAGGCAGTGGTCCATTTCATGAACGTGACCATCAAGAATCCCGGATTCGGACGGTCGATCTCCTGGCACCGCGATTATCCCAATGGGTATTTCTGCACCAGGGATTCCAGCTTTGTCCGTCTGATGATCTGCCTGGATGGCATGTCGGTGGAGAGCGGTGCCACCTGCTTCGATGCGGGCACTCATCGCATCTCCGACCAGGAGGCGCAGCAGCAGAAGGTGAGTGGCACCTGGCCCACTCCCGATCCGGCCGACACCGTCACCGTGCAGTGTGACCCAGGCCAGATCGTGGCGATCCACCCGAAGGTGCTTCATGGCGGAGGCATGAATACCGGCTCTGGAATGCGGCGCAACGTCATCCTGCAGATTGGCACTCTGGGTGCAGAGCCCATGACACACGCCGAAGAATCTCTGACCGGCATCGTCATCGGCGCGAAAAGCTGCAGGGAACACCTGAATCGCTGAAGGCGTATCGGGGACGAGGCCAAGGCCATCGTGGACCGCGTGGTGAGGGGCATGATGCCTTCGCCCATCCTTCGCTCATCCCTCGTCCAAGGGCATCTGAAGGGCGCAGGCCGGCCTGGTTGTCCTGCCAGCGGAATTTTTCTAACATACAGAAATCTGTACGAAAGATCTTTGCAAAGGATCTGTGCGAGAAATCTGTACGAAATTCCTGCTCTGGGGGCCGTCATGAAGACCACGCTTGACCTCAACGATGCATTGCTGACCGAAGCAAAGACCTATGCGGCACAGCAGCACACCAGCCTGACGCGCCTGATCGAGGAGGGCCTGCAATTGCGCTTGCGCAAGGCCCAGGCGCCTGCCCGGCGCGTGCGCCTTCCCGTCTACCACGGCAAGGACGGGCTGGCACCGGGGCTGGACGCACTGAGCAACCGCGCGCTGCTGGATGCCGCCGGTCAGCAGGATCAACCATGACGCCCGATGTCAACCTGCTGGTTGCGGCATCGCGCAGCGACCACCCCCATCATTCGGTGGCCCGCGACTGGCTGGAGCAGGCCATGGCCGATGCCAGCCAGGGCGTGCTGCTGAAATTGCAGCCCATGGTGGTGGCGAACTTTCTGCGCCTGGTCACGCATCCGAAGATCTTCGTCAACCCGACTCCTATGGTCGAGGCTTTGCGCTTCGTTGACGCATTGCTGGCATCGCCCGGCGTTGAGCAGGCCGTGCTGGGTGCCGAATGGCCGGCGTTAAGGCAACTGTGCGCCGACAAGGCGCTTTCCGCCAATGACGTACCGGACGCTTGGCTGGCCGCTGCCGCCATCCACCAGGGCGAGCATGTGGTCAGCTTCGATGCCGATTTCAAGCGCCTGCTGCCGCGCTCCCAGTTCACCCGGCTGGCGCCCCAATAATTCCTTTCCTTTTCAGATTCCCCCAATCCATGACCCGCATCGCCCTCATCCACGCCCTCAGCCATTCCGTCGCTCCCATCAACGAAGCCTTTGCGCGCGACTGGCCCGAGGCGGTACGCATGAACCTGCTGGACGACAGCCTCTCGGCCGACCTGGCGCGCAACGGGCGCGGGCTGGACGCCGCCATGCACGAGCGTTTCCAGCGCCTGGCGCAGTACGCCGTGGACACGGGCGCGCAGGGGATCTTGTTCACCTGCTCGGCCTTTGGCCCCTGCATCGAGGCCGTGGCCGCGCGCCACGCGCCGCTGCCCGTGCTCAAGCCCAACGAGGCCATGATCGAGGCGGCCGTGCAGGGCCAGCAGGGGGCCTTGGGTTTGATCTCCAGCTTCGCGCCCACGCTGCAGTCCATGCCGCCGGAGTTCCCGGCCAGCATCGAATTGGTGCCTGCCCTGGCCGACGGCGCCATGGACGCGCTCAACCGCGGCGACACCGCCACGCATGACCGCCTGGTGGTCGAGCAGGCCAGGGCCCTGGCCGCACGCGGCTGCACGCGCATTGCGCTGGCCCAGTTCAGCATGGCGCGTGCCCGCGCGGCCTGCGAGGCCGCCACGGGCCTGCCCGTGCTCACCACGGTGGACAGCGCCGTGCGTGCCCTGCAGCGCCGGCTGGGCGTGCGCCTCGGTTAAAGTGGCGCTCCGCTGCGGCGCATGCCCGCCGCAGCGTGTGCAACTTTTGAGGACGACAGACCCATGCAGATCGAACAGGCCCCGACGGAAAAGCCCTATGAAAAGCCCGAAGGCGAACGCCGTGGCCTGGTGCTGGTGAACACCGGCGACGGCAAGGGCAAGAGCACGGCGGCCTTCGGCCTGGCCCTGCGCGCGCATGGCCGGGGCAAGTCCGTCAAGATCTTCCAGTTCATGAAGGTGCCCACGGCGCGCTTTGGCGAGCACCGCATGTTCGAGCAGCTGGGCATGCCCATCGAGGGACTGGGCGACGGCTTCAGCTGGAAGAGCCAGGACCATGAGCGGTCGGCCCAGATCGCGCGCGAGGGCTGGGAGCGTGCGCGCACCGCCATCCTCTCGGGTGATCACTTCCTGGTCGTGCTCGACGAAATCACCTATCCGCTGATCTATGGCTGGCTGCCGCTGGAGCCTGTGCTGCAGGCCCTGGCCGACCGCCCGCGCCATGTGCACGTCATGCTCACGGGCCGCCGCTGCCCCGAGGAAATCATCGCCGTGGCCGATACCGTCACGCGCATGGAACTGGTCAAGCACGCCTTCCAGGCCGGCATTCCCGCCCAGCGTGGTATTGAGGACTGATGCCGCCCGCAGGCCCGGCCTGCGGCGGACAATGGCGGCATGAGCAGCGAAACGCATTCCCGGGCGCCAGAGACCATTCCCGCCCAACCCTTTGCCGAGGCTGAGCGGGCAGCCGTCTACCGCGCGATCCATGAGCGGCGCGACATGCGCCATTTCTGCGGAGGCGAGGTCGCGCCCGATGTTCTGCTGCGCCTGCTGCGCGCGGCCCACCATGCGCCCAGCGTCGGCTTCATGCAGCCCTGGCGCTTCATCCGCGTGCGCGATGCGCAGTTGCGCCAGGGCATACACGCCGTGGTCGAGCAGGAGCGCCTGCAGACCGCCCGCGCCCTGGGCGAGCGCGAGGAAGACTTCATGCAGCTCAAGGTCCAGGGTGTGCTGGATGCGGCCGAGGTGCTGGTCGTGGCCATGCCGCCCGGGCGCGATGCCCATGTCTTCGGCCGCCGCACCCTGCCCGAGATGGATGTGGCCTCGGCCGCCTGCGCCATCCAGAACCTGTGGCTGGCCGCGCGTGCCGAGGGGCTGGGGCTGGGCTGGGTCTCGCTGTTCGATCCCGAGGTGCTGGCCGCGCTGCTGCAAATGCCCGTGGGCAGCCGGCCGCTGGCCGTGCTGTGCCTGGGCCCCGTGTCCGCCTATTACGCAGAGCCCATGCTGCAGCAGCAGAAATGGGCCAGCCGTGCGCCGCTGCAGGACATGCTCTACGACGACCTGTGGGGCCAGCGCGCCGCCGGGGCGCCGCCGCAGGCATGAGCGACAGCCATTTCTGGCAACTGTCGGGCGCCGCGTTCAGTCCGCTGTGGTGGAGCTGGCAGGCGCTGTCGCAGCCTGTGCCCGACCCCTGGGCCCGCCACGCCCTGGCCGCCGCGCTGGCCGTTCCCGTGGCCCTGCTGATCGACCGGCTCTGGGGCGAGCCGCCCGTGTGGATGCACCCCGTGGTCGCCATGGGCCGGCTGCTGGCTGCGGTTGGGCGAAGAATTGCCCCACGCGAAGAACATGTGCGCGACTGGCCACGCTTTGCGCTGGGCGCAGTCGCCTGGTGCCTGCTGGCGCTGCTGTTCTTCGCCATCTACGCGTTCATCCAGTGGCTGCTGCCGCCCATGCCCTGGTGGCTGGGGGCGCTGGTGCTGGGGGTGCTGCTCAAGCCCTTGCTGTCCTGGCGCATGCTGCGCGACGAGGTGCTTGCCGTGGAAGCCGCACTGCAGCAATCCCTGCCTGCAGGCCGCGAGCGCCTGACCTGGCTGGTCAGCCGGGACACGGCGCAGCTCGACGCAGGCCAGGTGCGCGAAAGCGCCATCGAAACCCTGGCCGAGAACCTCAGCGACTCCGTGCTGGCGCCGCTGTTCTGGTTTGCCGTGGCCGGCCTGCCGGGCGCGGCCCTCTACCGTTTTGCCAACACGGCCGATGCCATGTGGGGCTATCCGGGCTGGCGCGGGCAGGGCGATGACCGGCGCCACTGGCAATGGGCCGGCAAATGGACGGCGCGTGCCGATGACCTGCTCAACTGGATACCGGCGCGCCTGACCGCCTTGCTGCTGGCCTTGTCCGGCCTGGCCGCTGGCCGACGTCCGGGCTGGGGTGCGCTGCGCCAGGACGCGCGCATCACCCCGTCGCCCAACGGCGGCTGGCCCATGGGCGCCATGGCAAGGCTGCTGGGTGTGCGCCTGGGCAAGCCCGGCGTCTACGTGCTCAACCCCGCAGGCTGCGTGCCGCAGGCGGCCGAGCTGCAGCAGGCCGTGGCGCATGCGGGCCGCGTGGTCGCCATGCTGGTGGCTGCAGGGCTGGCCGCCGCCCTGGTCATTGCATGGGCGATGGCAGGAAAGACACCATGAAACCGATCCCAGTCACCCACGGCGGCACGGATGCGCTGGGCGTGCCCGCGCACGATTTCTCCACCAACCGCAATGCCTGCGGACCTTGCCCGCAGGCGCTGGATGCGCTGTCCCAGGCCCACGCGGCCCAATACCCGGACCCGCATTACACTGCGTTGCGCGCACGGCTGGCGGACCTTCATGGCGTGCAGGCCGGGCGCATCGTCATCGCGGCCAGCGCCAGCGACTTCATCCACCGCATCACCATGCATGCAGCGCGCGAAGGCGCGGCCGTCGCCAGCCTGCCGGCACACCATTACGGCGACTACGCCCACGCGGCCCAGGTCTGGCGCCTGCGCCAAGCCGCGCGCGACGGTATCACCGAGGCCGGCCCCGGCCTGCACTGGGCCTGCGCACCATCGAGCCCGCTGGGCCGGCCCGAGGATGTCTGGCCCCTGTGGACCGAGCCCGCACCGCCCGGCACCTGGCGCGTGATCGACTGCGCCTATGCGCCCCTCAGACTGGAGCCGGGCATGGAACCCGCCGTGCCCTCCCCGGTGCGCGATGCCTGGCAGATGTGGACTCCCAACAAGGCCCTTGGCATGACCGGCGTGCGCGCGGCCTACGCCATTGCGCCCGAAGCCGTGCCGCACGACGAGATCGATGCCTTGCGTGCCCTGTCACCCTCCTGGCCCGTCGGCGCCCATGGCGAGGCCATGCTCACGGCCTGGACCGTACCGGCCACCCGGCAATGGCTGGCGCAAAGCCTGCAACGGCTGCGCGATTGGAAGGCGCAACAGATCGATCTGGTGCAGCGCCTGGGCTGGCAGGTGCTGCCCGGCTCGCAGGCCAATTACTTTGTGGCGCGCTGGCCGCAGGCACGGCAGGGCGACGCCATGCAGACGCGTCTGACCCAACTGCGCGCGCAGGGCATCAAGCTGCGCGACTGCGACAGCTTTGGCTTGCCCGGCTGCGTGCGCATGGGCGTGCTGGCGCCTGCATCCCAGAACGCCTTGCTGGCTGCCTGGCAGCCAATGGAGAAACACCATGCAATCGAGTAAACCCGCCGCCGTGAACCTGCCCTTGCCCGAGCCCGGCCAGCGCCCCGCGCTGTGCGTGATGGTGCTGGGCACCAGCAGCGGTGCCGGCAAGAGCTGGGTGGCCACCGCGCTGTGCGCCTGGTACCGCGCCCAGGGCTACGAGGTGGCGCCCTTCAAGGCGCAGAACATGAGCAACAACGCGCGCGTGGTCTGCGCGCCGGGCGGTGCCTGGGGCGAGATCGGCACGGCCCAGTACCTGCAGGCCCTGGCCGCAGGCTGCGCGCCCGATGTGCGCATGAACCCGCTGCTGCTCAAGCCCGAGGCCGACATGCGCAGCCAGGTCGTGCTGCTGGGCCGGGTCAGCGAGGAACTCTCGGCCTTGCCCTGGCGCGGCCGCAGCGCCCGCGTGTGGCCGCAGATCGCCGAGGCGCTGGACAGCCTGCGTGCCGACAACGACGTGGTCGTCATCGAGGGCGCAGGCTCGCCGGCCGAGATCAACCTGCATGCCAGCGACGTCGTCAACATGCGCGTGGCGCGCCACTGCGGCGCGCATTGCCTGCTGGTATCCGACATCGACCGCGGCGGCGCCTTCGCCCACCTCTACGGCACCTGGGCGCTGCTGCCGCCTGACGAACAGGCGCTGATCCGCGGCTTCGTGCTCAACAAGTTCCGGGGCGACGCCAGCCTGCTGGCGCCCGCCCCGCAGATGCTGCAGGAGCGCACCGGCGTGCCCACCGTGGCCACCATCCCCATGCAGTTCCAGCATGGCCTGCCGGAGGAGGATGGCGTCTTTGACGACCGTGGCTCTGGAGGCGGCGTGGGGCGCGCCGTGCACACCACCATCGCCATCATTGCCTACCCGCGCATCAGCAACCTCGACGAATTCCAGCCCCTGCTGCAGGTGCCGGGCCTGCGCGTGGTCTGGGCGCGCACGCCGGCCCAGCTGGCCGGCGCGGACTGGATCATCCTGCCGGGCTCCAAGGCCACGGCTGCCGATCTGGCCTGGATGAGAACCCAGGGCCTGGATGCTGCCGTCGCCGCCCATGCGGCGGCAGGCCGGCAGGTGCTGGGCATCTGCGGCGGCCTGCAAATGCTGGGCGAGGCGCTGATCGACCTGTACGGCGTGGACGGCAACGCAGCCGGCCTGGGCCTGCTGCCGCTGACGACCCTGTTCGCGCCCGACAAGACCGTGCTGCCCGCCAGCGTGCAGCTGCCGCCGCTGCCAGGGGCTTTGGCGGCGCTGTCCGGCGTGCAGGCCCGGGTCTATGAAATCCACCATGGCCAGACCAGCGTGCGCCCCGACATGGTGGCTGCCGGCAGCGCCGTGGCCGAGCCTGTGCCGGGCCTGCTGTGGCACAGCCCTGACGGCCGCATCGCCGGCTGCTATTGGCACGGCCTGTTCGAGAACGCGGACGTGCTGCGCGCCCTGTGGGGTGCCGAGGTTCCCACGCTGGACAGTGTCTTCGCGCGCATGGCCGACGGTGTTCAGCGCTGGTTTGCCACCCAGGCTTGACCCAGGTCGGCCACCGCTTGCGCGTTGCGCGGCAACATGTAGGCCATGGACTGCATGCGCAGCCGTGCTGTACCGATAAATGGGGAGCTGGAAAACACGCATGCTTGGGCCTTGACTTTTTCACGAGGAATGGAGTGAAGCTATGAAGAATCCATGGATCCGTCCCCTGCAGCTGTGTATTGGCGCTGCCGTCCTGGGCATGGCCGGCCTGGCCACCGCCCAGCCCGGCCCCGGGCCTGATGGCACGCCGCCTCCGCCCCCCGCCGCGGAAAAGGCCAAGCCCCATCACCACCACAAGAAGCACGCCGAGCACAAGGGGCCCGCCAAGCGCGGCTATGACCGCCGCGACCCTGCCCAGCACGAGGCCGCCGCCGTCCAGGAGCAATCGCGCCGAGGCGGCGTCCAGTCGGGCGACAACTTCCAGCGCAATGCCGTGGCCCGCTGCGATGTCTTCAAGAACGAAGGCGACCGCCGCTCCTGCGTGGAGCGCGTCAAGGACGGCCAAGTCAGCGGCTCCGTCGAAGGCGGCGGCGTGCTGCGCGAGTACACGGAACAGGTTCCTGTAAGGCAATAACAGCGTCTGCTGTTATTCACCTGAGAAAACCCGCCGGGCCACGAAGCCGGCGGGTTTTTTTGTGGGCGAATGCAGGCTCCCGCGTCAGCAGCCGGTGGTGTGGTCCGTGCTGCAGGCAGCCGGTATCGAACCTCGACCGCAGAGACCTGGCCCGCCACCACGCCCCTGTCCACCGGATTTGACCTGGGTCATACAAACCCATTCCACCCGCCCCGGACCGGCGCGCACCGGCAAGGCATTTCTATGATGGCGCCGTACTTCCCATATGGAAAAGGATTCAACCCATGCAAGCCTTCCGGATCGTGGTCATTGGTGCGGGGCAGACCGGCACTCCCTTGCTGCAGCAATTGCTGGACGCGCCCTTCGTGCAGTTGCTCGGGGTGGCCGACCTGGACCTGGACCAGCCCGGCATCGCACTGGCGCGCGCGCGTGGCGTGCCGGTCACCACACGGTTCATGGATCTGGTGGATGCAGCGGTCGACATCATCATCGACGTGACCGGCTCCCCCCAGGTGCGCGAGTCGTTGCGCAGCAAGATGGTGGAGACCGGCAACACGCACACGCTGATCATGCATGAGGCGATTGCGCTGCTGATGATGTCGCTGTCGGCCGGCCGGCTGGTGACCAGCAAGCACAGCGATCTGGAGTATTCCTGAATGCAGGCGGCGGATAGGCAGGACAGCTATCCGCCCCGTCCTCCCGTGCCTGGCGGATGACGGGCTGCCGCAGCAGGCGCTACAGCTACAGCCACTCCTTCATCCACCCCAGCCCCTCGCTGGTAGCGTGCGCGGCCGCGCCGCGCGCGGGGCGGTATTCGCAGCCTATCCAGCCGTCGTAGCCCAGCTGGTCCAGCAGGCGGAACAGGTAGGGGTAGTTGACCTCTCCCACGTCGGGTTCGTGGCGTTCGGGCACGCCTGCGATCTGCAGGTGGCCCACGCGGCCCGTGGGCAGGTACTGGCGGATCTTCATGGCGAGGTCTCCCTCGACGATCTGGCAGTGGTAGAGGTCCATCTGGACCTGGACATTGGGCTCGGCAATGTCGGCCAGCAGCGCATGGGCCTGGTCCTGGCGGCTCAGGAAGAAGCCGGGCATGTCCCGGCCATTGATGGGCTCCAGCAGGATGGCGATGCCGTGGGGCGCGGTCAGCCGTGCGGCGTGGCGCACGTTGGCGATGTAGGTGGCGCGCAGGGCATCGTCGCTGGCGCCTTCCGGCTTGAGGCCGGCCATGACGTGGATGCGCGGGCAGCCCAGCGCGCGGGCATAGGCAATGGCGCGTTCCATGCCCTGGGCGAATTCCGCCTCGCGCCCGGGGATGCAGGCCAGGCCGCGCTCGCCCGCGTTCCAGTCGCCGGGCGGGGCGTTGAACAGTACCTGCCGCAGGCCGTGGTCCTGCAGTCGCCGGGCCAGTTGCTCGGGGGCGAAGTCGTAGGGAAACAGGTATTCGACGGCCTGGAAGCCGTCGCGCGCGGCGGCCTCGAAGCGGTCAAGAAAGTCCAGGTCGTTGTAGAGCATGGACAGGTTGGCGGCGAAACGGGGCATGAAGGCTTTCCTGAAAACGGATGCTGAGTGTGGCATCAGGCGCGCTGCAACGCGCCGAAGGCCTTGGTGAAGAAGTCCGTGGTGCCGAAGTTGCCGGACTTGAGCGTGAGGTGCAGCCCCTGCGGCGCCAGGGGCGAGGCGGCATGGCACCAGGGCACGCCAGGGTCGATCTGCGGCCCTATGCGCATTTGCTCGATGCCCAGCGCCTGCACGCAGGCGCCCGAGGTTTCGCCACCGGCCACGACGAGCTGGCGCACGCCCATTTCGACCAGTCCCCGGGCGATGGCGGCGATGGTCTGTTCGACCAGTGTGCCGGCCTGCTCCACGCCCAGGCGGCCCTGCACGGCCTTGACGGCCGCGGATTCGGCCGTGGAGTAGATCAGCACCGGGCCGCTGGCGATGTGCTGGCGGGCCCAGGCCAGGGCCTTGCCGGCTTCGTCCTCACCGGCGGCGATGCGCAGCGGCTCCAGCGCCAGGGCAGGGCGCCCCGAGGCGATGAAGTGCGCCACCTGCGCATTGGTGGCCACCGAGCAACTGCCCGAGACGACCGCCTGCAGGCCGGTGGCGGTGGGCAGGGCAGCGGCCTGGGCCGAGGGCTGTATGCCGAAGTTCGCGGGCAGGCCGATGGCCACGCCCGAGCCGGCCGTGACAAGCGGCATGCCGGCCAGCGCCGGGCCCAGGCGCAGCAGGTCGTCGTTGGAGACGGCATCGACCACGGCCATGCCCACGCCCTCGGCCTGGAGTGCGGCGATGCGCGCGCGGATGGCGGCCTCGCCCTGCGCGACGGCCACATGGTCGATCAGGCCCACCTTGCGCCGCGTCTGCGCCTGCAGCACGCGCACCAGGTTGGCATCGGTCATGGGCGTGAGAGGATGGTTGCGCATGCCGCTGTCGCTGAGCAGCACATCGCCCACGAACAGGTGGCCCTTGAAGACGGTGCGCTGGTTGTCGGGGAAGGCCGGCGTGGCAATGGTGAATTCGCAACCCAGCGCGTCCATCAGCGCATCGGCCACGGGGCCGATATTGCCCTGCGGCGTGCTGTCGAAGGTGGAGCAGTATTTGAAGTAGATCTGCGGAGCCCGGCCATCGGGGCCCTGGCCTCGCAGCCACTGCAGTGCCTGCAGCGACTGGGCGACGGCGTCGGCCGGCGCGATGGTGCGCGACTTGAGCGCGACCACGACGGCGTCCACGCCCTCGTCCACCGGGCCGGCGGGTACGCCAATGCTTTGCACCACGCGCATGCCTGCGCGCACCAGGTTGTTCGCCAGATCGGTGGCGCCCGTGAAGTCGTCGGCTATGCAGCCCAGAAGAAGGGTCATGGGGATTCCGATGGAGCCTGGGGCAGGGTGATGCCCGGGAATATCTTGATGACGGCGCTGTCGTCCTCGCGGCCATGGCCGGCGGTGGATGCCTGCATGAACATCTGGTGGGCCGTGGAGGCCAGGGGCAGCGGGAATTTGCTGTGGCGCGCGGTGTCCAGCACCAGGCCCAGGTCCTTGACGAAGATGTCCACGGCCGACAGCGGGGTGTAGTCGCCGTCCAGCACGTGGGCCATGCGGTTCTCGAACATCCAGCTGTTGCCGGCGCTGTGGGTGATGACCTCGTAGAGCGCGGCGGCATCGACGCCTTCGCGCAGGCCCAGGGCCATGGCCTCGGCCGCTGCGGCAATGTGCACGCCGGCCAGCAGCTGGTTGATGATCTTGACCTTGCTGCCCGCGCCCGCGCTGTGGCCCAGGCGGTAGACCTTGGCGGCCATGGCGTCGAGCACGTTTTCGCAGGCGGCATAGGCCTCGGGGCGGCCTGCCGTCATCATGGTCATCTGGCCCGACGCAGCCTTGGCCGCGCCGCCGGAGATGGGCGCGTCGATGTAGTGCACGCCCTGTGCCTGCAGCCTGGCCTCCAGCGCCACGGACCAGTTGGGGTCCACGGTGGAGCACATGACGAAGACGGAGCCGGGCTGCAGCGCAGGGGCGATGCCGCCTTCGCCGAACAGCACGGCCTCGGTCTGCTGGGCGTTGACCACCACGCTGACGACGATGCGGCAGGCGGCGGCCATGTCGGCCAGCGTGGCGCAGGCCGTGCCACCTTCGGCGGCGAAGGCGGCTGCGGCCTCGGGGCGGATGTCGTGGACGTGAACGTGGTGGCCGGCGCGGCGCAGGCTTTGCGCCATGCCGGCGCCCATGGCGCCCAGGCCGATCACGCCGACGGCGCGTGCTGCGGGCTGTGGTGTGGAGGTGTCGTTGCTCATGGCTTGGCCGGTGTCAGGTCATCGGCGATGTAGGCGCGCACGATGGCCGCAAAGTCCTCGTCGCCGCGCAGGCCCAGCTGGTTGGCGCGCGCGGTATCCCAGCGGCCGGGCCAGCTGCCGACGATGCGCTCGACCTTGTCGTCGGGCTGCCAGCTCACGCGGTTGGCCACTTCGTCGCCCGCCACTTCGCGCAGCGCGCGCACCATGTCGCCTGCGCTGACGGACACGCCGGGCAGGTTGATGGGGCGGCGGTCGGCGACGGCGCTGGCATCGAGTTCGCAGCCTGCGACCAGGGCCTCGACGGCGCGGCGCGGCGACAGCAGCCACAGGCGCGTGGTGGCACCCACGGGGCAGTTGGCCGCTTCGCCGTTGAGGGGCTCGCGGATGATGCCGCTGGCAAACGACGAGGCGGCCGCATTGGGCCGGCCCGGGCGCACGCTGATCGTGGGCAGGCGCAGCACGCGGCCGTCGACAAAGCCGCGCCGCGTGTAGTCGGCCAGCAGCAGCTCGGCAATGGCTTTTTGCGTGCCGTAGGAGGACTGCGGGTTCAGGGCCGTGCCGTCCAGCACGGTGTCGGGCAGGTCGCCCCCGTAGACGGCCACCGAGCTGGTGAAGACCACGCGCGGCATGTGGCCCACGGCGCGGCAGGTCTCCAGCAGGGCGCGCGAGGCATCGAGGTTGATGCGCATGCCCAGGTCGAAGTCGGCCTCGGCCTGGCCGCTGACCACGGCGGCCAGATGGAAGATCACGGCCGTGTCCTGGTCTATGGCGCCGCGCAGCATCTGCGGGTCGGCGATATCGCCCACCAGGGAGCGCACGCGCGTGTCGTCAATGGCCTGGGTGGCCACCACGTCGAGCAGGTCGATCTGGTGGATGGGCCAGCGAATGCCGGCCAGCGTCAGCGCACCCTGTTCGAGCAGCTTGCGGGCCAGGCGCTGGCCCAGGAATCCGGCGCCGCCGGTGATCAGTACTTTCATGTGTCTTGGGGCTTGGAGCTTGAAGGATGGGAAGAAGGGCCGGTCAGCGGTTGACCATCTTTGCGGGGGTGAGCCAGACCGCGATGGCGCCCACCACGAGCACCCCCGCCAGCACGAACATGCCGGCCTGCGTGGACTGGGTCAGGTCCTTGAGGTAGCCGATCATGTAAGGGCTGGCGAAGCCCGCGAGGTTGCCGACCGAGTTGACGATGGCAATGCCCGCCGCCGCCGCCGTACCCGACAGGAAGGCCGTGGGCAGCGACCAGAACAGCGGCGCGCAGGTCAGCACGCCGGCTGCGGCCAGCGACAGGAAGATCAGGGAAAGAACGGTGTTGTCGGCGAAGAAGGCCGTCATCGCAAAGCCCACGGCGCCCATCAGCGCGGGCACGATCAGGTGCCAGCGGCGCTCGCGGCGCTTGTCGGCGCTGTGGCCCATGAGGTTCATGACGACGATGGCGCACAGGAAGGGGATGGCACTGAGCAGGCCGATGTTCAGCGCGCCCGTGACGCCCGTGGACTTGATCAGCGTGGGCATCCAGAAGGTCAGCCCGTACTGGCCGGCGACGAAGGCGAAGTAGATCAGGCACATCCACCAGACGCGGCGGTCGGCGAAAACGGCCTTGAGCGAATGCTTCTGGGCACCTGAGTGCTGCTGGTCCAGCTCGATCTCGCGCGCCAGCAGCTGCTTTTCGGAGGCCGTCAGCCACTTGGCGCTGGAGATGCCGTTGTCCAGATAGAAGATGGTCACCACGCCGATCACCAGGGCGGGGATGGCCTCGATCAGGAACATCCACTGCCAGCCGTGCAGGCCATGGTCGCCGTGGAAGGCCTGCATGATCCAGCCCGACAGCGGGTTGCCGAAGATGCCGGCCACGGGGATGGCCGACATGAACAGCGCCACGATCTTGGCGCGCCGGTGGGCCGGGTACCAGTAGGTCAGGTACAGGATCACGCCGGGGTAGAAGCCCGCCTCGGCCAGGCCCAGCAGAAAGCGCAGGATGTAGAAGCCCGTGGGCGTTTCCACATACATGAACATGGCCGACAGAATGCCCCAGGTGATCATGATGCGGGCGATCCAGACGCGCGCGCCCAGGCGGTGCATGAGCAGGTTGCTGGGCACCTCGAAGAGGAAGTAGCCGATGAAGAACACGCCTGCGCCCAGGCCGAACACGGTCTCGCTGAAGCCCAGATCCTGGGACATCTGCAGCTTGGCAAAGCCCACGTTCACGCGATCGAGGTAGGCGATCACATAGCACAGCATCAGGAACGGCACGAGGCGCCAGAACACCTTGGCGTAGGCGCGTGCCGTCTCCGGAGAGTCGGCCTGGGCAGGGTGGGCCCCGGCCTGGCCGGATGCGATATCCGTTGTCGTCATTTCAAGTCTCCCTTGGGTTCGCCGCTTGATTCGCCGCTTGGTGCGCCGCCTGGCGGCTGCGCGGCTGTGGATGGGCTGGGTGGTGGAATGCGGCCGTGGGCGCCGCTGTGCAAATCAGTAGCGCGCCCCGAAGGTGGTGCGCAGCTCGTCGATGGCGGCCGCGTCCAGGGGCTGCGGCCGGGGATGGGTCATGAGCCAGAGCCTTGCGGTTTCCTCCAGCTCTTCCAGCACATGGCTGGCCTGCTCCACCGAGCGTTCCCAGACCACGGGGCCCAGGCGCTCGAACAGGGCGCCGCGCACCTGGCCGGCCAGCGCGGCCACCTCGGCGGCGGCCTGCGGATCGCCGGGCCGGCGGTAGCGGATCAGCGGGATGCGGCCCACCTTCATGACCTGGTAGGGGGTGATGGGCGGCAGCACCTCGTCCTCGCGCCAGACGCCGGACAGCGTCAGCGCCACGAGATGGGTGGAATGCGTGTGGATGACGGCGCGCGCCTCGCCGTCATTGCCGTAGATGCCCCGATGCAGGACCAGGGTCTTGGAGGGCTTGGCGCCGCTGACCCACTGCCCGCCGGCATCGACCTTGGACAGCTCGGCCGGGTCGAGCCGGCCCAGGCAGGCGTCGGTGGGGGTGATCAGCCAGCCGTCATGCAGGCGGGCGCTGATGTTGCCGGCAGCGCCAACGGTGTAGCCGCGCTGGTAGAGGCTGGCGCCGGTGGCGCAGATCTGCTCGCGGATGCGGGATTCGTCGCTCATGGGTGAACGCCCAGGCAAAGGCCGGGTGTGCCTGCTGCAAAAAGAGATGTGACTGATATTGTCATCAGGTCATCATACAAATTTTGCGCAAAAACCCAAACAAGGTGAAAACCCTTGGCCATGCGCCAAGGGGTGGTTTCGGAGGTTCAGGGCTTGGCGGCCAGGATGTCGCGGGCCAGGCGTTCGCCGTCCTGCTCCCAGAAGCTGGCGTCGGCGCGGTGGATGCGGTCTATGGCGTTGCCCATGTGCGTGGCGGCGGCCTTGCGCGCGGCCTTGGGGTCGCCGGCCTCGATGGCCAGCACGATGCTGTGGTGCTCGCGTTCCACGGCCTTGCCGAAGTCCTCGCGCCGCGCCTCGTTGGCGCGCGTGATGCGCATGGCACCGCGCAGGAACTGCGACAGGTAGTCCAGCGTGCTGATGAGGAACGGGTTGCCCGAGGCCTGGGCAATGGCGCGGTGAAACGCCATGTCTTCCTCCACGCCATCACGGCCCAGCCGCACGGCCTCGGCCAGGGCGCTCTCCGCATCGTGGATGCGCTGCATATCCTCTTCGCTGCGCCGCCGCGCCGCGAGTTCGGCCACCTCGGTCTCCAGTGCGCGGCGCACCTCGGTGATCTGGATCAGCGCATTCCTGCCAGCCGCCGGCAGGCCTTCGAAGTCCAGTGGCTCTATGCCTGCCGCCTTCACGAACACGCCGCTGCCCTGGCGCGATTCCACCAGATTGCGCGACTTGAGCTGGGACACCGCCTCGCGCACGACGGTGCGGCTGACCTCGAGCTGCTGCACGAGCTCGGCCTCGGTCGGCAGCTTCTGCCCCGGCTGCAGGTTGCCGGCGCGGATGCGCGCCTCAAGCTGCCGGGCAACCTGGTCCGCAAGCTTGAGACCGGGCTGAATGGCCGAGAAGGAAACCGTCATGGAGGGAGTGGGGGGCTGGGGAGACACGTGTGGCAGCGATTGTCTCAGAACGGTGCGGCCTGTACGGCCTGCTGCGGCAATCGACGCCCAGACCGTCCATGGCGGCAGGAAAGAGACCGATGGTTCTGCCGGAGTTGCGCGGCGCGCCATACTTGCGCCTTTGCAATCCGCCCGCCACGCCCGCCCCGGGCCAAGGCCGCTTCGCCATGTCAACGCCCACCCCGCATTCCGCTGCACCCACAGAACACTCGCACGATGGCGCCATTTCCGCTATTGCCGCCACTACCGCTATAGCCGCTATTCCCGCCATCGCCTCCCTGGCCGATGCCGCCTTCACCCAGCGCGTGCAGCACGCCATAGACCACAAGACCAAGCCGCTGGGCGCACTGGGGCGGCTGGAGCAGCTGGCGCTGCGCATTGCCTGCATCCTGGGTCAGGACAGGCCGGTGCTGCAGCAGCCGCAGATGCTGGTGTTTGCGGCCGACCATGGGCTGGCGGCGCGCGGCGTGTCGGCCTATCCGGTGGATGTGACCTGGCAGATGGTCGAGAACTTCATGGCCGGCGGCGCCGCCGTCAGCGTGCTGGCGCGCCAGCATGGGCTGGCGCTGAACGTGGTGGACTGCGGCGTGGCACGCGACTTTCCCGCGCGCGAGCAGGACCCTGACGACAAGCTTCCCCAGCCCGGCCAGCCGCGCCTGTGGCGCCGCAAGCTGGGCTACGGCACGCGCGACTGCAGCCAGGGCCCGGCCATGACGGCCACCGAATGCGCCATGGCCCTGCGCAACGGCGCGGCCCTGGTGCGCCAGTTGCCGGGCAATGCGCTGCTGCTGGGCGAGATGGGCATCGGCAATACCTCCAGCGCATCCTTGCTGCTGGCGCGGCTGTGCGGCGAACCGCTGGCCGAGGTCACGGGTGCGGGCACAGGCCTGGATGCGGCCGGGCTGGCGCGCAAGATCGGTGTGCTGCAGGAGGTGCTACAGCTGCACGCCCAGGCCACGGAACCGCTGGACGCGCTGGCGGCCATGGGCGGCTTCGAGGTTGCCACCATGGTGGGCGCCGTGCTGCAGGCCGCCGCCGAGCGGCGCGTCATCGTGGTCGATGGCTTCATCACCACGGCCGCCGTGCTGGTGGCCAGCCGCCTGCAGCCGGCCGTGCTGGAGCGCTGCGTTTTCTCGCACCGCTCGGGCGAGCCCGGCCATGTGCGCATGCTGGCCCACCTGGGTGCCGAGCCGCTGCTGGACTGGCAACTGCGCCTGGGCGAAGGCTCGGGCGCGGCCCTGGCCTGGCCGCTGCTGGTGTCGGCCTGCGCCATGCTGGGCGAGATGGCCAGCTTTGCGCAGGCCGGGGTGAGCACGCGCTCGGAACAGGCATAGCCGCCGGGGCTGTGCTGCGGCTAGCGCTGCAATGCAGCCGCTGCCAGCTTGCCCAGCCGCCTGACCAGCGCGCCAAAGCGCGCGGCATCGGTGTTGCCATAGCCGATCACCAGGCCGTTGTCCTGGGGCAGCGGTGCCAGGGCGAAGGACGAGAGGGCGCCCGGGTTCATGCCGGCGCGCCGCGCCTGCTCCACGATGGCACTGTCGGACAGGTCCGGCGGCAGCCGCACGGTCAAATGCAGGCCGCCGTGGCCGCCCAGCACCTCATGCTCCACGCCCAGTTGCGTGGCAAGCGCCTCGCGCAGGGCCGCCTGGCGCTCGCGGTACAGGCGCCGCATGCGGCCCAGGTGGCGCGAGAACTGACCGCTGTCCATGAAGTCCGCCATGGCCAGCTGCTCCAGTCGATGGCCGCCGCGCAGCATCTCCTGCACGGCGGATGCCGCGCTGGTGGCCAGGGCCTGCGGCAGCACCACAAAGCCGAGGCGCAGTGCCGGGAACATGGTCTTGCTGAAGGTGCCCACATAGAGCACGGGCGCGTCCGGCACCTGGCCCTGCATGGCGGCGATGGGCGTGCCCTGGTGGCGGAATTCGCTGTCGTAGTCGTCCTCGATGATCCAGGCCCCCGCGCGGCGCGCGCGCTCCAGCAGGTCCAGCCGGCGCGCCACCGACAGCACGGCGCCCGTGGGATATTGGTGCGACGGCGTGATCTGGATCAGCCGTGGAGGATGGCTGTCCCACAGGCCGGGCGCGATGGCTGCGCCATCCGCATCCACGCGCAGTGTGCTGACGCACAGGTCTCCCCCCGCAAAGGCCGACTTGGCGCCCCGGTAGCCGGGCTCCTCCAGCCAGGCATGGTCGCCCGGGTTGGTGAGCAGTTGCACGCACAGGTCCAGCGCACCCTGGGCGCCTTCGGTGACGATGATGCGCGAGGCATCACAGCGCACGCCGCGCGAGATGCGCAGGTGCTGCGCAATGGCCTGGCGCAGTGCGGGCTCGCCCGCAGGATCGCCATAGTCCAGCGTGGCGCTGGCGGGAAGGCGCAATGCGCGGTCCTGCGAACGGCGCCAGGCGGGCAGGGGAAACCTGTCCAGCGCGGGCGTGCCCGGCGTCAGGGGCAGGCTGCGGTCGATGGCATGGCGCGTGGGCGCGATGCGGTCCAGGCGCCGGGCCGTGCGGGGTGCGCAGGGGGGCGCGGCTGCCGCCTCGGCGGCTGCCGTGGAATGGGTGGATACAGCCGCCACGCGCGTGCCCTGCCGGTCGGCGACCACATAGCCTTCGGCCGCCAGTTGCTCGTAGGCGATGAGCACGGTGTTGCGCGAGACTCCCAGATCCTCCGACAGGGCGCGCGAGGCCGGCAGGCGGTCGCCGGCCGGCAGGCGGCCCGCCAGGATGGCCTGCTTCAGGCGCTGGATCAGTTGGCGCTGGCGGGGAGCCGCTCCAGGGCCGGATTGCAAGGGACTGGTCAGCAGGTCGGAGGCGTGCATGCAATGGATGGCGTGGCACCATGAAATAAGGGGGATATGGCGCTTTCAATGATGCCACGCCAGCGCTATCGTGGCCCTGCCAAATGACCTGACCAGGAATCTCCCATGCCCCCCGCACTCAATGCCCACTCCCAACCCGTAGGCCACGACCTTCCCAACTGGACCCCACGCCAGCGCCCGCCGCGCACGCCCATGCAAGGCCGCTACTGCCGGCTGGAGCCGCTGTCCGCCGCGCGCCATGCAGCCGATCTGTTCGATGCCTTCAGCCAGGCGCCGGACGCCAGCGACTGGACCTACATGTCGGTGGGCCCCTTCGCGGATGCCCAGGCCTATCTGCGCTTTGCCGAGGCCGCCCAGGCCAGCGATGACCCGCTGCACCACGCCGTCATCGACCTGGCCACGGGCCGTGCCATCGGCTCGCTGGCGCTGATGCGCGTGGACACGGCCAGCGGAGTGGTGGAAGTGGGCTTTGTCTGCTACTCGCGCCAGCTCAAGCGCACGCGTGCGGCCACCGAGGCGCAGTTCCTGCTGATGCAGCGCGCCTTCGACGAGCTGGGCTACCGCCGCTACGAGTGGAAGTGCGACAGCCTGAACGCGCCGTCGCGTGCCGCAGCGGCGCGCCTGGGCTTCCGGTTCGAGGGGGTGTTCCGCCAGGCCGTGGTCTACAAGGGCCGCAGCCGCGACACGGCCTGGTTCTCCATCATCGACAGCGAATGGCCGGCGCTGCGCGCGGCCTACCAGCGCTGGCTGGAGCCGGGCAACTTCGATGCGGGCGGCGGGCAGGTTCTTTCGCTGTCCAGCCTGATGGAGCAGGGTGCGTCGCAGGCTCAGGAGACGGCAGGCGCGGCGTAGTAGGCCTGCAGCACCTCGATCAGGGCCTGCGCATGGCGCGGCAGCCGGCCCTGGTCGCGCACGAGGATGCGGCGCTCGCGCACGCTCCAGGCGTCGGTCAGATCGATGAGCGCCAGCCCCATGCTTTCGCGGTTGCGCCGCGCAGCGCTATCGGGAACGATGCCTATGCCCACGCCGGCGCCGATCATGCGGCACATGGCGTCGAAGCTGGACAGCTGTATGCGCAGCTTCATGGGCTTGCCCAGGCGCTCGGTCACACCTGCCAGAAATGTCTGCAGCGTGCTGCCCTGCTGCATGCCGATGGCGTCCTCGTCCAGCGTCTCGGCAAACGCAATGCGCTTGCGCCGCGCAAAGCGGTGGCCGCGCGGCGTGGCCAGCACCAGCCGGTCGGTGCTGAAGTGGATGGTCTGCAGGCCCAGCGTGTCCACCTGGCCGGCCACGATGCCCAGGTCGGCCCGGCCGTCGAGCACGCCGCGCGCGATCTCGGCGTTGGGCCGCTCCTGCAGGTCCACGTTCACGCGCGGGTGGTCGGCAAGAAAGGCGGGCAGGATCTCGGGCAGGAAATCGGTGACAGCCGTGGTGTTGGCAAACACCCGCACATGGCCGCGCAGGCCGGCGCCGTACTCCTGCAGGTCGTGGCGCAGCTGCTCTGACTGCAGCAGCATGCCGCGCGCATGGTGCAGGAAGGCTTCGCCGGCCGGCGTGGGCCGCACGCCTCGCGCCTCGCGGTACAGCAGGGGCATGCCCGCCTGCTCCTCCAGCGCCTTGATGCGCAGGCTGGCTGCGGCCAGGGACAGGTGCTGCCTTTGCGAGGCGCGCGTGAGGCTGCCCAGTTCGGCGGCATGCACGAACAGGCGCAGGTCCGTCAGGTCGAAGTGCATGAGGGGCATGAAGGGCGAAGAGGGCATGGGCGGGGTCAAGGCTTTGTCAATTCCGAAGGCCGGGTCAGGAAATGCGCGATTGTGCGCCGGCTCGGCACGGGCAACCATGCGGGCTTGCGACAAGAACGAATGGAGACATGACCATGCCGGATTCTTCCTTTCCCCTGCCGTCGAGCCTTTTGCGCCGCCGAAGCCTGGTGGCCGCCGCACTCGCCTTGCCCCTGCTGGGCCATGCCCAGGCCTGGCCCGCGCGGCCCATCGTGATGATCGTCCCGCAGGCGCCGGGCGGCACCAACGACATCGTGGGCCGGCTGGTCAGCCAGAAGCTGGCCGAGGTGCTGGGCGCCAGCGTGGTGGTCGAGAACCGGCCCGGCGCGGGCGGCAACATCGGCACCCAGGCCGTGGCCAAGGCGCCGCGCGACGGCCATACGCTGCTGATGACCATCAGCAGCAGCCAGACCATCAACCCCGCGCTGTACCGCAAGCCGGGCTTTGATCCGGTGAAGGACTTCCGGCCCATCGGCCTGATCGGCTCCGTGCCCAATGTGCTGCTGGCCCATCCCGGCTTTGCGGCCAAATCCGTGCCCGAGCTGATCGCCATGGCCCGGGGCCGGCCCGACGAGTTCCGCTATGCCTCGGCCGGCAACGGCACGCTCAACCATCTGCTGGGCGAGATGCTCAACAGCATGGCGGGCATCCAGCTGCAGCACGTGCCCTACAAGGGCGTGGCGCCCGCGCTCAACGATGTGCTGGGCGGGCAGGTGCCGCTGCTGTTCGGCAGCCTGCCATCAACGCTGCCCCATATCCAGGCCGGCCGGCTGCGTGCGCTGGCCGTGAGCGGCGCGGCGCGATCGCCGCTGCTGCCCGATGTGCCCACCATTGGCGAGACCGTGCCCGGCTACAACGGCACGCTGTGGGTGGGGCTGTTTGCTCCTGAAGGCGTGCCCGCGCCGGTGCTGGCGCAGTTGCAGGACGGCATGGCCCGCGCGCTGGCGGCCGGCGATCTGCGCGGCAAGCTCGAAGCCTCCGGCGTGGAGCTGGCCGGCCCGGCCGACAAGCCCGTGTCACCGGACCGGATGGCGGCCCTGCTGCGCGAGGACATCGCCAAGTGGGCGCGCATTGTGAAGGACTCCGGCGCCTCGCTGGACTGAGCCCCGGCCCCTTCAGCCCTGCGGCTCCATGGCCAGCGCGAACAGCTCGCTGCGAAAGTGGATGCCCAGCCGTGCAAAGGCGCGGTTGCGGTAGGTCTTGACGGTGGGCAGGCTCAGGCACAGGTCGCAGGCAATGCCCTCGTGCGTCATGCCCTGCAGCAAACGGGCGCACACATCGAGTTCGCGCGGCGTGAGGCCGGGCTGTGCCTGCAGCAGGCGCATGCGCAGGGCGGGCAATGTCTGGCGCTGTCTGGGCTGGGGGGCTGGGGACGCCGATGCCGCAGCCACGGCAGGCTGCGCCTGTGTCAGCGCAATGTGCTTGTGCGCCAGGGCCAGCAGCACGGGCGCCATGCTCTCGAAGCAGCCGATCTGCGCATCGCCCAGTGCCCTCTGGTGCTGGTGGCGATAGAAATTGACGGCAAACACACCGCCGTCGTCCTGATGCTCGACGATGGACACCCGCTCGGCCATGCCGTGCGCGTCGTAGACCAGGGCGCGGTGCTCGCCTTCCACCTCCTGGGCCGTGATGTGGCACAGCGCCGTGCTGCGTGCCGGCGCTGTGCCGCCGTGCTTCCACGTGCTGTCGCGCAGATGGGGGCCTGAGAGATAGGCGCGCCAGCACTCGCGCGTGGTGTCGCGCGCCTCGCTGCTGGCCGACAGGAACAGCTGCGGCCGGCTGCGCTGCCCCGTGCGGTAGACCGACCAGGAGGCGACAGGCAGCAGCGCGTTCATGGCCTGCAGCACCTGCAGGGCGAAGCCCGGCCCACCCAGGCTGCACACCATCTGGCCCAGCGCATGGCTGGACGCCTGGCCGGGCAAGGCGCTGGCGTCAAGGGCGGGGGAGGGGCAGGTCCAGTGTCTCAAGGGGGAAGGCAGGGGCGGGCAGGGCGCTGTCATCTTCCGGGATGACGGCCTGCCCGGGCAATGGTGCTTATGCTAGGTCCCGATCCCATTCACCGGAGCCCTAGAACCATGCCAGACAACGTGCCGCACCCTGCGGCCCTGCCCGATCCGCGCTTTCGCTTCTTCGCCGACCTGAGCGTGCAGGTGGGCCCGCCGCAGGAGGTCGGTGCCACCGTCCACGGGGGACGCCGGCTGATCCCCATCCTGGGCGGCACGGCCCGAGGCGACGGCTGGAGCGCGCGCGTGCTGCCCGGAGGCGCGGACTTCCAGCGCATCGTGCACGGCGGGCTGGCCGAGCTCGATGCGCGCTATGTGCTGGAGACCGATGCCGGCGACCTGATCTATGTCTGCAACCAGGCCTTGCGCAGCGGCGACCCGGCCCATATGGCAAAGCTGGCACGCGGCGAGCCCGTGGACCCCGTGCACATCTATTTCCGCTGCGCGCCCCGCATGGAGACGGCCAGCCGTGCGCTGGCCTGGATCAACGAACGCCTGTTCTTCGGCACCGGCGCGCGCCATCCCGACCGCGTGCAGATGCGCTTTCACGAACTGCTCTGAGCCGCGCCTTTCCCCTCTCGATACCCACAATGCAGGAGACAAGACACATGAAAAACCAGGCATCGAAGTCGCGCCGCACCGCCGTGGCCTGCGCACTTGCCGCCGTGCTGGCCACCGGGCTGGCGCCCTGGACCGTGGCCGGCGCCCAGCCGGCCTTTCCGAGCAAGCCTGTGCGCCTGCTCGTCGGCTTTCCTGCGGGAACGGGGCCGGACATCGTGGCGCGCCTGCTCGCGCAGAAACTCTCCGAGCAATGGGGCAACCTGGGCGTGGTCGTGGACAACAAGCCGGGCGCTGGCGGCCTCATCGCCGCCAGCGAGGCGGCACGCGCCGTGCCTGACGGCTACACGCTGATGCTGGGCGAGACCGGCCAGCTCAGCATTGCGCCCAACACCTACCAGCGCCTGCCCTACGACCCGCAAAAGGACTTTGTGCCCGTCAGCCAGGTCGTCACCTCCGACTTCGTGCTGCTGGTCAATCCGCAGAAAGTGCCGGCCCTCAATGTGCCCGATTTCGTGGCCTGGGCGCGCCAGCGCAAGGAGCTGTTCATCGCCACCTTCGGCGCCGGCACGCCCGGCCACTTCGGCGCCTTCATGTTCGGCAATGCCGTGCAGCTCAAGCCCGAGCCGGTGCACTACAAGAACACCAACGATGCCCTGGGCGGCCTGTTCAGCGGCGACGTGCAGGCCGTCTTCGCCACGGCGGCCCTGGCCGCGCCCCAGGTCAAGGCCGGCAAGCTCACGGCCCTGGGCAGCACGGGCGCCACGCGCACCCAGTCCATGCCCGAGCTGCCCACCATCCGGGAGCAGGGCTATCCGTCGCTGGAGTTCAATTCCTGGTTCGGCGTGGTCGCGCCCGCCAAGACACCGCCCGAGATCGTGGCCAGGCTGCAGGCCGACATCGTGCGCGCCCTGCAGCAGCCCGACAGCCGCAGCCGGCTGGAAGAAGCCGGTTTCCGCGTGACGGGCACCACGGGCGACGAACTCGCCCGCATCATGCGCGCCGACACGGCCACCTGGGGCAAGGCCGTGGCGGCCACGGGCTTCAAGGCCGATTGAGGCTCAGCGCTTGCCCGCAGCCGGGGCAGGCGTCTTGGGCGAGTAGTCGCAGTACGGCGCCACCACGCACTCCCAGCAGCGTGGCTTGCGGGCCTGGCAGACGTAGCGGCCCAGCAGGATGAGCCAATGGTGCGAGTCCACGGCATAGGCCGCCGGCACGCGCTTCATGAGCTGCATTTCCACGGCCAGCGGCGTCTTGCCTGGCGCCAGGCCCGTGCGGTTGCCCACGCGGAAGATGTGCGTGTCCACGGCCATGGTGGGCTGGCCAAAGGCGACGTTCAGCACCACGTTGGCCGTCTTGCGGCCCACCCCGGGCAGGGCTTCCAGCTCCTCGCGCGTGCGCGGCACCTGGCCGCCGTGGCGCTCGACCAGGATCTGGCAGGTCTGCATCAGGTGTTTGGCCTTGCTGCGGTACAGGCCGATGGTCTTGATGTAGCCCTCCAGCCCTTCAAGTCCCAGGTCCAGGATGGCCTGGGGCGTATTGGCCACGGGAAACAGCTTGCGCGTGGCCTTGTTCACGCCCACGTCCGTGGCCTGGGCCGAGAGCAGCACGGCAGACAGCAGCTCGAACACGTTGGTGTATTCCAGCTCGGTCTGGGGCGAGGGGTTGGCGGCCTTGAGTGTGGCGAAGAAGGGTTCGATGCTGGTGGTTTTCATTGTGGGAAGCGCGTGTCCATCGATGTGGCGAGCATTGTCGTGCAAGTGTGATTTCTAGGACTGTTCTGGTTTTTGATGTCTGCGAGGGCCAGATAGTCTGGTTATGCCGTTGCGGCGTTGACGTGCTGGGGCCGCATGGCAATAGTGGGCCGGATCGATTCCGCCGACACCACACATACAGACAACACGCCACCAGGAGGGGGCGACCGCATGGCCACTCGCAAGATATCCGTTTCTCCCGCGATCGCGGCGGCGCAGACCCTGCTGGGTGATGTCCGCGACCTGATCGAGGCCGCGCGGCTTCGGGTGGCTTCCACCATCAACAGCGAAATGACCCTGCTGTACTGGCATATCGGCCAGCACATCCATGACTGCGAATCCGAGGTGCGGCAGGCCGGCTGCAGCGACAAGGTCCTGCCCTCCCTGGCCGGGCATCTGGTCCAGGGCTATGGCGGCAGTTTCTCGGAAAAGAACCTGTGGCGCATGGTGCAGTTCTCCACCACCTTTCCTGATGAGCCCCTGGTCATCTCGCCCACGCGGCAGTTGAGCTGGGCGCATTTCATCGCGCTGATTCCGCTCAAGGACGCCCTGCAGCGCGAGTACTACGCCAGCATGGCGAGCATTGAGCGCTGGAGCGCCCGCACGCTGCGCAGCCGCATCGATTCCCGGCTGTACGAGCGCACCGTGCTGTCCTTCGATACGGACACGCTGGTCGCGCAGGAGCCCACGCAGCGAGCCACCGAGCGCATGTCGCCAGCGCTGTTCATGCGAGATCCCTACATCCTCGACTTCCTGGGGCTGCACGATGCCTGGCAGGAGGGCGACCTGCAGGCGGCCGTCATCCGCGAGATGGAAGCCTTTTTCCTGAAGTCGGGCATGGGCTTCAGCCTGGTGGCGCGGCAAAGGCACATGCAGATGGATGACCAGGATTTCCAGCTTGACCTGCTGTTCTACCACCGCAGGCTGCGGCGGCTGGTGGCGGTGGAGCTGAAGGTGGGCGAATTCGCGGCCGAGGACAAGGATCGGATGGAGCACTACCTGCGCTGGCTGGATCGGCATGAGCATGAGCCGGGCGAGGATGCGCCGCTGGGCATCATGCTGTGCTCGGGCAACAGCTCGGAGCAGATCGAACTGCTGGAGCTGGGCCGCGGCGGCGTCCAGATGGCCGAGTATCTGCCCGGCCTGCCTGCTCGCCATGTGCTGGCCCAGCGGCTGCGGGAGGCCACGCGCCGGGCGCAGTGGCACTGGGCACAGTGCCACCTGGAAGTCGGGCAGGGCTGAGCACGGGCGCCGGCCTGCAGTCCATCCCTTCCGTCTTTCTCTGCTTCTTCTACTTCGTCTTCTTACCCGGGAGGCAGCAGCTCCCGCAGATGCTCCACGAAGGCCCGCACTCCCTTGGACAGCGTGCGGCCTGCCAGCGTCTGCAGCTCGATGGCGCGTGCATTCATGCCGCGTTCGCGTATGGGCACCGCATGCAGTTCGCCACGGCGCACACGCTCGCGCATGGTGACCTCACCACCCAATGACAGGCCGCCGCCATGCAGCACGAAGTGCACCAGGGTCTCGAACTGGCCGCTGACCAGGGCAGGCTCGAACACCAGGCGCCGGTGGCTGCAGGCAATGTCGAACAGCTGGCGCGCGGTGTTGGCGTCCTCGGGCAGGGCAATGGCATGGGGATGCATCTGGGCCAGGGTGATGCTGGCATGCCGGGCCAGTGCGTGGTCGGGCCGCATGATGGCGACCACGGGCGAGACCTGGCGGTGCCAGACCTCGATATCGCGTGCCGCCGCACGGCTGTAGGTCAGGCCGACATCGGCCTCGCCGCCCAGCACGGCCTGGGTCACGGCGGCAGGCGCTTCCACGCGCAGGTGGAACTGCATGCCCGGGTACTGTTCACGAAACAGCGCCATGGCGCGCGGCAGGAATTCGATGGCAAAGCCGCCCGAGCTGCACACGCGCACCACGCCCCGGCGCAGGCCCTGCAGGGCCTCGATGTCCGAGACCACGCGGTCGGCCTCCAGCGCACCGCGGCGCGCGTGGGCGGCCAGCAGCTCGCCTGCCGGGCTGGGCGCCATGCCGCGCGGGCGGCGCTCGAACAGCGGCACGCCCAGCATCTCTTCCAGACCGGCGACCTGGCGGCTCACGGCCGAGGGCGAGACGTTGAGCCGCGCGGCGGCATCGCTGACCGAGCCGCTGCGCACCACTTCGAGAAAGTAGCGCAGGGCCGTGTCCTGAAGGCGGTTGGAAAGCATGTGGCTCCCATTTATGGTTTGCGGAAAACGCAACGATAAGCCGAGAAAATGGCGATTGTCGAAATATTTTCGCCTGCTTATGCTGACTTCGTTCTGTCACAAAAACGAGGAAATCCATGGAGTCAAGCACAAGCGCCGCTGCGCTGCAGCCGGGTCTGGCCACCGGGGGCGGTGCCGTGGTGGAGATGTCGGCCGTCGCGCTGTCCAAGGCCATCCACGGCCGCGAGCTGTCCTGCCTGGAAGTGCTGGATGCCTACTGCGCGCAGATCGACCGGCTCAACCCCGTGGTCAATGCGCTGGTGGCTCCGCTGGACCGGGACTGGCTGCGCGGCCGCTCCCGCGAGCTGGATACGCTGCTGGCGCGCGGCCAGAGCCTGGGGCCGCTGCACGGCTTTCCGCAGGCGCCCAAGGACATCATGCCGGCCGCAGGCATGGTCACGACCAAGGGATCGCCGATCTTCGCGAACCAGCTGTCGCAGGCCGATTGCGTGGTGTTCGAGCGCATGCGCGCAGGCGGTGCGCTCTTCGTGGCACGCAGCAATTCGCCCGAGTTCGGCCTGGGCGGGCATACCTACAACCCGGTCTACGGGACCACGCGCAATGCCTTCGATCCTTCGCGATCGGCAGGCGGCAGCAGCGGCGGAGCCGGCGTGGCCGTGGCGCTGCGCATGCTGCCCGTGGCCGATGGCTCGGACATGATGGGCTCGCTGCGCACGCCGGCCGCCTTCAACCATGTCTACGGACTGCGCACCTCGGTGGGCTGCGTGCCGCATGGCCCCTCGGAAGAGGTGTTCTTCCAGCAGTTCAGCGTCGCCGGCCCCATGGCGCGCGACATCCCCGACCTGGCCCTGCTGCTGTCCGTGCAGGCAGGCTTTGATGCGCGCCTGCCGCTGACCCGCCGCAGCGAGCCGCCCCAGGACTGGACCGCGCAGCTGCAGCGCGACTGCAAGGGCCTGCGCATCGGCTGGCTGGGGGACCTGGGCGGGCACCTGCCCACCGAGCCTGGCCTGCTGCAGACCTGCCGGGCGGCGCTGCAGCATTTCACGGCCGCAGGCTGCACGGTGGAGGAGGCCGTGCCGCAGTTCGATTTCGAGCGCCTGTGGCGCGCCTGGATCGACCTGCGCAGCTTCAGCGTGGCCGGCGCCAACGCCGCCTTGTACAACGATCCGGCCAAACGCGCCCTGCTCAAGCCCGAGGCCGTCTGGGAAATCGAGCGCGGTCTGACGCTGCCGGCCATGGCCGTCTATGACGCGGCGCGCGTGCGCTCGGCCTGGTATGAAACATTGCGCCGCCTGTTCGACAGCTACGACTTTCTGGTGCTGCCCTCCGCCCAGGTCTTTCCCTTCGACGCAGCGCTGGACTGGCCTCACGCCGTGGACGGCCGCGAGATGGACACCTACCACCGCTGGATGCAGACCGTGGTGCCTGCCACCATGGCCGGCCTTCCGGCCCTGGCCGCGCCTGCGGGCTTCGGGCCGCAGGGCTTGCCTGCCGGGCTGCAGATCATCGGCCCGGCGCAGGCCGACCTGGCCGTGCTGCAGATCGGCCATGCCTATGACCAGGCCAGCGGCTTGTCGCGCGTGCGCAGCCCGCTGCTCGACTGAAGACTGACGACTGACGACTGAATTGCCGCATTGAGCTGTTCCCAGGTTCCCGTTCCCTCGTTCCCCAGGAGATCCGTGCCATGGCCTTGTCCCGTTCCCGTTTTCTGTCGTGCCTGATGGCCGGCGCCGCTGTGCTTGCCTTGCCCTTGGCGCATGCCCAGGCCCAGTCCTACCCGGATCGCCCGATCAAGCTGGTCGTGCCCTTTGCGCCCGGCGGCGCCACCGACATCCTGGGCCGCCTGCTGGCCACATCGCTGGGAGAGCGTCTGGGCCAGCCCGTGGTGGTGGAAAACCGTCCCGGCGCGGGCACCGTGGTGGCGGGCGCGCTGGTGGCCAAGGCGCCGCCCGATGGCTACACGCTGCTGCTGGGCGCCAGCACCACGCTGACGCTGAACCCCGTGATCCGCAACCCGCTGCCCTACGATCCGCTGCGCAGCTTCACGCCGCTGGGCCTGGTGGCCGACATGGGGCTGGTGCTGGTGGCGCACAACGAAACGCCTGCACGCACCCTGCCTGAACTCGTGGCCCTGGCCAAGGCCGATCCGGACAAGCTGTCCTACGGCTCCTTCGGCACGGGATCCTCGGTGCACTTCGGCGGCGAAATGCTCAAGACCGCCACGGGCATGCGCATGGTGCATGTGCCCTTCAATGGCAGCTCGCCCAGCCTCACCGCGCTGATGGGCGGCCAGGTGCAGGTGGCCGTGGACACGGTGGTGGCCACCACGCCGCTGATCAAGGCCGGCAAGATCCGTCCCATCGCAGCGCTGGGCCCGCAGCGCCTGCCCCTGCTGCCCCAGGTGCCCACCGTGGCCGAAAGCGGCTACCCCGGCTTTGCCATGGACACCTGGTTTGCCTTCCTCGCACCGGCCGGCCTGCCCGCTCCCATCCAGAAGAAGCTGGAAAAGGCGCTGGCTGACACCATGGCCGAGCCGGCCATGAAGAAGAAGCTGGTGGACATCGGCCTGTCGCCCGCATGGGGTCCGGGCAGCGCGCTGCAGGAGCGCATCGAGCGCGAACTGCCGCAGATGCGCGCCGTGGCCGCCAGGGCCGACATCAAGGTGGATTGAACGCAGCTGCCTTCCGGGAGAGAGGGGGCAGAGATGGCGTCGTCCCCCTTGGGGGGCGCCGTGCAACGGGAAGGCGCGAAGCGACTCAGGGGACTTCTAATCGTGCAGGAAAGCTGCGGCAGGATTGGCGACAATGCAGGCTTCGCCTTTTCCATCGCATCGACAACGAGAATCCTGCCCATGCAATTCGCTGACCGTCTGAACAACGTAGAAACCTCCGCCATCCGCGAGCTGTTCAAGCTGCTGGGCAAGCCCGGCATCATCAGCTTCGCGGGTGGTTTCCCGGACAGCGCCATGTTCGACGTGGCCGGCATCAGCGCCGCCTCCCAGGCAGCGCTGCAGCAGGAGCCGGGCGCCGCGCTGCAGTACGGAGCCACCGAGGGCTACCAGCCGCTGCGCGAGCAGATCGCCGCCTTCATGGCGGGCAAGGGCGTGCGTGAGCTGGCCCCCGAGCAACTGGTGGTCACCACGGGCAGCCAGCAGGCGCTGGACCTGCTGGGCAAGACCATGATCAACCCCGGCGACAAGGTCATCGTGGAAGGCCCGACCTTCCTGGCCACCATCCAGTGCTTTCGCCTGTACGGCGCGCAAGTCATCAGCGCGCCCATCGATGCCGAAGGCGCCCAGGTCGATGCGCTGGAAAAGCTCATTGCCGAGCACCGCCCCAAGCTGGTCTACCTGATTCCCACCTTCGGCAATCCCAGCGGCGCCATGCTGAGCCTGGAGCGCCGCAAGAAGGTGCTGGAGCTGGCCGTCAAGTACCAGACCCTGGTGGTGGAAGACGATCCCTACGGCGACCTGTATTTTGGCGAGGCGCCACCTCCCAGCCTGCTGGCCCTGTCCAGCCAGGTGCCCGGCAGCCGCGACTGGCTGGCGCACTGCGGCTCGCTGAGCAAGGTGCTCAGCCCCGGCCTGCGCATCGGCTGGCTGGTGGCCCCGCCCGAGCTGCTGGCCCGCGCCGTGATGTGCAAGCAGTTCAGCGACGCCCACACCAGCACCTTTGCCCAGGCCACGGCCGCGCAGTACCTGAAGTCCGGCGCCATGCCCGCCACGCTGGCCCATGTGCGCGAGGTCTATGCGCGCCGCGCCAAGGCCATGGGCGATGCGCTGCGCGAGCACCTCGGCGATGCCGTGGAATTCCTGCAGCCCCAGGGCGGCCTGTTCCTGTGGGTGCGCCTGACCGGCAAGGGCGGCGCGCTGGCCGATGCCGGCGAGCTGGCCAAGCGGGCCATTGCCCAGGGCGTGGCCTTTGTGCCGGGCGCGCCGTTCTTCGCGCAAAACCCCGATGCCACCAGCTTCCGCCTCTCGTTCGCCACGGCCGACGAGGACAAGATCCGCGAAGGCATCGCCCGCCTGGCCCAGGCGCTCAAGGCGTGAGCGTGGCTGGGGACAACGAGCGCAGCGGCGAACGCGACGAGGCCCAGGCCCTGCAGGCGCGCGTGATGGAGCTGGAGATCAAGGCCAGCTACACCGACGACCTGCTGGAGCAACTGAACCTGACCATCTACCGCCAGCAGCAGCAGATCGACCGGCTCCTGGACGAGCTGCGCGACCTGCGCCGACGGGTGCCGGAGGGCGGGCCCGCCGGCGGTGCGACCCATCTGCGCGACGAGCTGCCCCCGCACTATTGAGTGCGCAGGGCTGCATGCGAATGCCCAGGCCAGGCCCTGCCTGGGCATCTTTTCATTCAAGCGGCTTGTTGGCCACGTGCTTCATCTTGCCCAGGAACAGGCGCAGGAAAAAGCCCGCCATGATCAGGATGAAGACGATGACGCCCAGGCTCATCAGCCCGTAGTCGGTGGAAAAGAGATCGATCATCAGCTTCACAAGTCCTCCTGTGGTTTGTAGGTATCGGTGGGGTCCCGATCCGACTATCGCCGTGGCATGGCGTGGAGGGCTTGTGATGGGTCAACGCGGCGGCGGGGCGGGTTTGCGGCAGCGCAAAGGGGCAAGCCCCTGCAAGCCCCTGCAAGCCCGGGCAAGCCCGGGAACTGGGCATGGGGTAGGAGTCGATCATCCAGGGCGAGCCAAGCCCATCACCCCCGCATGAACGGCAGGGGCACCTCCGCAGGAATCGGGCAGGCATAGGGCCTGCCGCCGCGGCGCTCGAGCAGCTCCGCCTTGGCCTCGGCCATGCGCTCGGGCCGCTGCAGCAGGGCGATGGCGGTGGCGGCCAGCACCTGGGCGGCGCGCACCATGCCTGCGTGGGCCAGGCCGGACTGGCCTTGCGAGACCATCTGCCAGGAATGCAGCGGCGTGCCGAAGGCGTAGCAGGCCACCCAGGCCTGGACGGTGGGCGTGATCCAGCTCACATCGGCCACGTCGGTGGAGCCGAACAGGGTGCCCTCCACAGCGGGGTCGTAGGGCGCCAGGCCCTCGAACACGGCCGGCACCTTGCCGCGCAGCACGCTGGCCAGCGGGCGGCTGACCTGGTCTACGTCATTGCTGTCCAGCGTGGCCTGGAAGTCTCCGGCCAGGCTGTGCAGGCCGGGGTCCACGCGCAGCGGGCCCAGGGCCTGCATCTGTTCGTACATGACCTGGTTCAGCGTGCGGTTCTGCAGCAGGTTGGAGCAGGCCTTGTCGAAGACGATCTCCAGCCGGCAATCCGTCATCAGCGCGGCGCCGCGCGCCACGTTCTGCACGCGCTCGTAGAGTGCGGCCGCCTCGTGGTTGCGTGCGGCCCGCACCAGGTACAGCACCTCGGCGCGCGCCTGCACCACGTTGGGCGACAGGCCGCCCGAGTCGGTGATGGCGTAGTGCACGCGCGCATCGGTGGGCATGTGCTCGCGCAGGTAGTTCACGCCCACGTTCATCAGCTCCACGGCGTCGAGCGCGCTGCGGCCCAGGTGGGGGGAGTGCGCGGCATGCGAGGCCTTGCCGTGGAAGACGAACTTCGCCTGGATATTGGCCAGCGTGCTCTGGCTGAACACGCCGGAGAAGCTGGCCGGGTGCCAGGTCAGCGCCGTGTCCACATCGTCGAAGACCCCGGCGCGCGCCATGAAGGTCTTGCCCGATCCGCCTTCTTCGGCCGGGCAGCCGTAGTAGCGCACGCGCGCCTTGGCGCCGCTGCGGCGCAGGTGCTCCTGCAGCGCGATGGCCGCGAAATGCGCCGAGGTGCCCAGCAGGTGGTGGCCGCAGCCGTGGCCGGCCAGGCCCGGGCTGTCGGTGGACGGCGTGCAGACCAGGGCGCCGCTTTGCTGGTTCAGGCCCGACAGTGCGTCGTACTCGCCCAGGAACGCCAGCACCGGGCCCTCGTCGCCCCATTCGGCCAGAAAGGCGGTGGGAATGCCGGCCAGGGCGCGTGTGATGCGAAACCCGGCCTGCTCCAGCGCATCGATGTGCAGCTGGGCCGAAGCCGTCTCGGCATAGCGCAGCTCGGCCAGCGACCAGATGCTGTCGGCCAGGGCCGCCATGCGCGCGGACTGCTGCTGGAAGAAATCCTGGAGATGATCGACCGCGCTCATTCCGGCTTCACTCCTGCCTTGTCCAGCAGCGCCTTGTTGCGCTGCAGTTCGCTGGCGATCTGGGCAGGGAAGCGGCTCTGGTCCATCTCGGTGACCGATGCGCCCAGCAGCTTCAGGTGCTTTTGCACCTCGGGCAGGCGCACGGCCTTCGTGGACGCTTCCTGCAACTGCCGGACGATGGCGGGCGGCGTGCCGGCCGGCACGACCAGGCCGAACCAGCTGATGCCCAGCTCGTTGAGCTGCGCATAGCCCAGCTCCTTGAAGGTGGGTACATCGGGCAGATCGGGCGAGCGGCTGTCGCCCGACAGTGCCACGGGGATGAGCTTGCCACCCTTGATCTGGGGCATGGCCGAAGGCAGCTGATCGGTCATCACCTGCACCATGCCCGCCAGGGCGTCGTTGAGCGCCGGGCCGTTGCCGCGATAGGGCACGATCTGGATCTGGGTCTTCATGGTCTCGTTGAAGGACGCCACCATCAGATGGCCCAGCGTGCCCAGGCCCGGCACGCCCGCGCTGTAGGCGCCGGGCTGGGCGCGCAGCCTGGCCAGAAAGCCCGGGAAATCCTTGACGCCCATCTTGGGATGGACCATGTAGACCGACGGCATGGTCACCAGATTGGCCACGGGCAAAAGCCTGCCCTCCAGCTTGGCGGCGCGCGTGTACAGCGAGGGATTGATGGTGGCCGTGCTCACCGTGGCCATGCCGATGGTGTATCCGTCTGGCGCCGCCTGGGCAATGCTTTCGGTACCGATCAGGCCGCCCGCGCCGGCCTTGTTGTCCACCACCACGGGCTGGCCCAGCGTGCTGCGCAGGCCTTCGGCGATCACGCGCGCGACGATGTCGGTGGAGCCGCCGGCCGCAAAGGGCACGATGAGCTTGACGGGCTTGCTCGGATAGGCGTCGGCCGCATGGGCAGTGCGGGCCAGGGTGAGGCCGCACAGCGCGGCGCAAAGGCCCGCGCCCAGGGAAAGCAGGGTGCGGCGCGGCAGGTGAGAGAGAGGCTGTAAGAGGGGCTTGGCTTGCATGGCATGGACTCCATCGACGGGGAGGGAGCCGCAGCCTGGGCCGTGCCGGCTCCCGATGCAGGCGACTATAGAAATCCTGCCGCCCGCGTGGGCCACGGTATTTGTGCCAAGCTATAAGCCGTTCCGATAGCTTGCCCTTCGCCGCCTGTGGCGCGCCAGGGCCTGCCTGGGGAAAACACCGAGATTCCCATGAGCCACGATTTTGACGACCGCGAAGGCCTGGACGACGCGGCCACGCCCCAGGGCCGGCTGCTGTTCTCGCGCCTGACCAAGCATGTGCGCCTGCGCCAGCTGCAGCTGCTGGTGGCGCTGCAGCAATGCGGCTCGGTGGTGCAGGCCGCCGCCACGCTGCACATGAGCCAGTCGGCAGCCACCCAGGCGCTGGCCGAGATGGAGCGCGTGCTCGACATCCGCCTGTTCGAGCGCCATGCGCGCGGCATACGCCCCACGCTGGCCGGCCAGACCCTGGTGGACACGGTGCGCGGCGTGCTGGCCGCGCTGGAGGAGGTGGCGGAATCGCTGGCCGCCATTCGCCGGGGCGCCGCGGCCGCGCTGCGCCTGGGCGCCATTCCGGCGGCGGCCCTGGCCATTCTTTCGCCCCTGCTGGCGCGGTTCTATGCCGAACACCCCGAGGTGCATGTCGATGTGCACGAAGACGCCAGCACCCGGCTGCTGTCCCAGCTGCTGGGCGGCGGGCTGGACGCGGTGTTCTGCCGCGAGCCGGCGCTGCTGCCCGGCCCCTTCGTCTTCGAGCCGCTGCTGGCCGACACGGCCGTGGTGGTGGCCGCACGCTCGCATGCACTGGCCGGGCGCCGTGGCGTGCCGCTGCAGGCCTTGACCGGCGCGCGCTGGGTACTGCCCACGGCCAACATCGCCGTGCGCGGGATTTTCGAGGCCGAGGTGCTCCAGGCGCTGCCCGATGCGCCCTGGTTTCCCGTCTCCACCGTTTCCCTGCCGATACTGGAAGGCCTGTTGAGCCAGCCCGGCGCCGTGGCCCTGGTGCCGTTGAGCATCGCGCCGGGCCTGCAGACCCATGCGCGCGTGTGCCGGCTCGACGTGCAACTGACGGGCCGGCTGGCGCCGCTGGGCGTGGTCCGCCGCCGCGACCGGGCGCCCGCCCTGCTGGACCAGATGCTTTCGCTGTGCGCGCAGGTTCTGCCGGCACCCCCGGCGCGCTGAAAGCGGGCGGCATGGCTTCTTGCGGCCCCCGGTTGCGGCCACAATACTGTCCGCGCGAAAACACGGCAGCACGGCCGGACCAGACAACAGAAAGCACGCAGAGGACCGCATGATCAATTGGTCGCTAGACGCCGATACCGTCACCCACAGCATCCAGCTGGCGCTGGCGCCGGTGTTCTTCCTGACGGCCGTGGCCGGCATGATAGGCGCCGTGGCCGGGCGGCTGGCCCGCATCATCGACCGCGCGCGCAAGCTGGAGGAACTGCTGCGCACGCCGCAGGAGGAGGAATTCATCGCGCGCAGCCTGACCGAGCTGCACTTTCTGCGCAAGCGCGGCCGGCTGGCCAATGTCTGCATAGGGCTGCTGACCGTCTGCGGCTTTTGCATCGGCCTGACCATTGCCCTGCTGTTCCTGGGCGAGGCCTACGGCATCAACGGCCATGGCTATGCGGTGCTGGGCTTTCTGTTCGGCGTGCTGATGTTTCTCTCGGCCCTGGCCTGCTTTCTCTGGGAAACCATCATGGCCACCAGCCTGCTGGACTTCCACACCCTGACCCGCGTGCGCGCGGCCGTGCGCACCATACAGCGGCCGGAACGCAACGACCAGGCCCAGGCTGAGCCGTCCACCCCGGCAGACGACACCGGCCGCCAGCCCTGAGCCGGGCGCGGACGGCGCCGCCGCCCCCTCACTCCATCGGGTCAAGACAGGCGGCTGCCGCCTGGATCACGCAGTCCGTCAGCCGCTGCAGGCTGGCCTGCGCATTGCGCGCATGGGCCCAGTACATGGGAATGTCCAGATCGTTGCCGGGCAGCAGCTCCACCAGGCTGCCTTCGGCCAGTTGCGCGCCGATCATCAGCGGCGGGTGCATGCCCCAGCCCATGCCCAGCTCGCAGGCCCGCGTATAGCCCTGGTTGGACGGCAGAAAGTGGCGCGGCGTGCTGCGCCGGCCTTCCGCGCCCAGGCGCTGCAGCCACTGGTCCTGCAGGCTGTCCTTGCGGCCGTAGCTCATCATGGGCGTGCGCGCCATGGCCTCGGGCGTGATGCCGTCCTTGAGGTAGCGGCGGATGAAATCGGGACTGGCGGCCGCCACGTAGCGCATGCGTCCCAGCGGCCAGGTGTTGCAGCCCGGAATGGCCGAGGACGTGGCCGTGACGGCGGCCAGCACCTCGCCCTCGCGGATGCGCTTGGCCGTGTGGTCCTGGTCGTCGATGCTGATGTCCAGCAGCTCGTTGCCGTCGCGCGTGAAGGCGGACATGGCGTCCATGAACCAGGTGGACAGCGAGTCGGCATTGACGGCCAGCTTGAGCGTGGGCAGGGCCGTCTGGCCCTCGGGCACCAGTTCGGGGTTCTTGCGGCGCAGGTCGTTTTCCAGCAGGGCGACCTGCTCCACATGCAGGCACAGGCGGCGGCCTGCCTCCGTGCCTGAACAGGGCTGGCCGCGCAGCACCAGCACCTGGCCCACGCGCTCTTCCAGCAGCTTGATGCGCTGCGAGACGGCCGAGGGCGTGACGTGCAGCTTGCGCGCCGCGCGTTCGAAGCTGCCTTCGCGCACCACGGCTGCCAGGGCTTCGAGTCCGGCGTAGTCGAGCATTTAGATATTCTTCATTTGATTGAGTAAATGTAATTTTACTTAACCTTTTGCGAGCCAGACAATCCCTGCCCATGTGGACTGCAAATGTTTCTTCTTCCTGGCTGGCGGGCTTCACGGTCTGCCTGTCGCTCATCGTCTCCATCGGAGCCCAGAACCTGTATGTGCTGCGCCAGGCCGTGCACGGCCAGCATGTACGCGCCTGCGTGGCATGGTGCGTGGTCAGCGACGTGGTGCTCATCGGCCTGGGCGTGGCGGGCATGGCCCGGCTGCTGGGCGACAACCCCGATCTGGCCCGCTACCTGACCCTGGGCGGCGCCCTGTTCCTGCTGGCCTACGGCCTGATGGCGCTGTGGCGCATGGCCATGGCGCCCGATGCGCAACTGGCCGCCTCGGGCGGGCAGCTGGCGCCGCGCGGCCTGCTGGGCGTGGTCTCCACGCTGGCCGTGATCACCTTGTTCAACCCCCATGTCTATCTGGACACGGTGTTGCTGATGGGCTCCATCGGCGCGCGCCAGGAAGGCGCGCTCAAATGGGTGTATGTGATTGGCGCCGCTTCGGCCAGCCTGTCATGGTTCGTGCTGCTGGCCTTTGCAGGCCGCCGCCTCAGGCGCCTGTTCGAGAAGCCGCGTGCCTGGCGGATTCTCGATGGCCTGACGGGGGTGATGATGCTGGCGCTGGCCTGGTGGGTGGCCGGCAGCGTCTGGGCGCCGGCCGGGGCCTGAGCCGGCCTGGGCCGGCCTGGGCCGGCCAGAAGCGGCAGGCTCAGCCCGCCGCCTGCTCCGGCTCCGGTGCCCAGGTGCCCACGGCCTCGATGAGGTTCCAGCTGTTGCACTCGATGCAGTAGTGGCCGGTGGTGCCGGTCTTCTGGCTCTCGGCCTCGATCACCACGCGGTGACCATGGCGCTGGGCCGGCGACAGCGGACGGATCTTGTCGTACTTGAACTGCTCTGCCAGATCGCCGCGAAAGGCGATGGTGATGCGGTCGCGCTTGGGGAAATAGTCGTTCTCGTACTTGTCGAGGGTGCGGATGGCCACCAGATTGGCCATGCTGTCCGGATGCGGTGCGCTCATTGAAGTCTCCCTGCCTGTGATGGCGTTCTATGTTCAAAACGATCTGATGACGGTGGTCAGGCATCCGTGGCTTGCGGCTGCAGCGGTAGCTGCAGCCCGGTCTTGACGCGTTCCAGCGCTATCGAGGTGGTGTAGCGCCGGATGTTGTCGTCCCCCGCAAACAGCCGAGCCGCCAGCGCCTGGTACTCCTCCATATCGGCAGCCGTGACGATCAATGAATAGTCGGCTTCACCGGTCACGTAATAACACTGCTGTACCGCGTCCTCCCGATCCACGCGTGCGCGAAAGGCCTGCGACAGATCGGGGCGCTCGTTGACCAGCTGCACGTTGATGAGCACGGTCAGCGGCCGGCCTATGCGCGCCGGATCGACCACGGCCACGTTGGCCGCGATCACGCCCAGCTCCTGCAGCCGCTTGATGCGCCGCTGCACGGCCGGCGCGGAAAGGTGCACGCGCTCGGCGATGAGGCGCTGTGGCGTGAGGTTGTCGCGCTGCATCACGTCGAGAATGGCGCGGTCGAAGGAGTCCAGGGCGATGGCGGGCATGGGCGGCTGGCGGCGAGAAGAGGAAAAGAGCGAATATTGCGTGAAGCGGCTCAAAAACGAGCTGTTTGCGCGGTGCGCTTGCAATATCGTACGCGCCATGACAACAAACATCACATGGAACCGCGCCTGGCCGCTGCTGGCCGTGCTGGGCTCGGTGACGGCGCTGGGCGTGGGAACGTCACTGGCCAAGCAGCTTTTTCCGGTGCTGGGCGCCCAGGGCACCTCGGCATTGCGCGTGGGCTTTGCCGCGCTGATCCTGGTGGCCATCTGGCGGCCCTGGCGCTGGACGCTGGCGCGGCCTCAGGCCTGGGCGCTGCTGCGTTTCGGCGTGGCGCTGGGCGCCATGAACCTGCTGTTCTACATGGCGCTGCGCACCATTCCCTTCGGCCTGGCCGTGGCCATCGAGTTCTCGGGGCCGCTGGCCGTGGCCATCTACCACTCGCGCCGGCCCGTGGATTTTGTCTGGCTTGCGCTGGCGGTGGCGGGGCTGGCCCTGATCCTGCCCATAGGCGGTGCCAGCGCCGGCGCCCTGGTGCTGGAGCCCGTGGGCATTGCCTGCGCCGTGGGCGCGGCCATCTGCTGGGCGCTGTACATCCTGCTGGGCCAGCGGCTGGGCAGCATTCCCAGCGGCCAGGCCGTGTCGCTGGGCCTGGTGTTCGCCGCCATGGTGGTGGTGCCCTTCGGCGTGGCCGAGGCGGGGGCCAAGCTGCTGCAGCCATCCATACTTCTTTTCGGGTTGATGGTTGCGGCCATCTCCAGCGCCTTGCCCTACACGCTGGAGATGATGGCGCTGCGCCGCCTGCCGCCCGCCACCTTCGGCATCGCGCTGGCAACGGAGCCCGCGATAGCCGCCCTCATGGGCATGCTGCTGCTGCATGAGCAACTGGTGGGAACGCAGTGGCTGGCCATTGCCTGCATCATGGGCGCGGCCATGGGCAGCGCCATCACGCGGCCGGCTGCTGCGGCCAAGGCGCCGGCGGAGGTGGCCTCCGCAGGCTGAGGCAAGGAATGCCAGCCACAAAAAAAGCGCTGCCGGGGCAGCGCTTTTTTTTCGCAGCGGTCGCAGCCGGCAAGGCTGCGGCCACCTCGCATTCAGAACGCGGGAACGACGGCGCCCTTGTACTTCTCGACGATGAACTTCTTCACATCAGGCGTGTGCAGTGCGTTCATCAGCTTGGCGATGTTGGGATCGTTGGCGCGGTCCTGGCGCGACACCACGATGTTGGTGTAGGGCGAGTCGGCACCTTCGATGAACAGCGCATCCTTGGTGGGATTGAGCTTGGCCTCGATGGCGTAGTTGGTGTTGATCAGCGCCAGGTCCACATCGCCCAGTGCGCGCGGCAGCAGCGGGGCTTCGAGTTCCTTGAACTTGAGCTTCTTGGGGTTCTTGGCCACATCCAGCGGCGTGGGCGTCAGGCTCTTGGGGTCCTTGAGCTCGATCAGGCCCTGCTTGGCCAGCAGGATCAGGGCGCGGCCGCCGTTGGAGGGGTCGTTGGGGATGGCAATGGTGGCGCCGTCCTTCAGGTCCTTGACGTTCTTGATCTTCTGCGAGTAGCCGCCGAAGGGCTCCACATGGACCTTGCCATTGGGCACGGCCACCAGCGAGGTCTTGCGGTCCTTGTTGTAGCTGTCCAGGTAGGGCTGGTGCTGGAAGAAGTTCACGTCCAGCTGCTTGTCCTCGACGGCCGCATTGGGCTGCACGTAGTCGCTGAATTCCTTGATCTGCAGATCGATGCCCTGGGCCTTCAGCGCGGGCTTGATGTGATTGAGGATTTCTGCATGCGGCACGGCCGTGGCACCGACCTTGAGCACGTCGGCGGCCTGGGCTGTCAGTGCCAGCGTGGCAATCGCGATTGCGGAGAGGGCTTTCTTCAACATGACCGGAGGACTTTCTTCAACGGGTTGCGATAAAACGCCGCCGGCCCGGGAGAACGGCTCCGCGTCGGGCTTGGCGGCAGGCAGGCGCATAGTCTAGTGCTGCGCCAGGGGCCGCGTTGAACATTTTTGATATTTGGTTATAAGGCTGTGGTTTTTTATGCGGATTCTTGCGATGGCGCAGCGCGTACCATCGCCGCCATGGACTCCGAAATGCTGCAAAAGCTGGTGCAGGTGCAAATGCCCTATGGCAAGTACAAGGGCCGGCTGATCGCCGATCTTCCCGGCAACTATCTGAACTGGTTCGCACGCGAGGGCTTTCCCAAGGGAGAGCTGGGCCAACTGCTGGCGCTGATGCAGGAGCTGGACCACAACGGCCTGTCGCACCTGCTGCAGCCGCTGCGCGACGGGCGGCGCTGAAGCGCAAGGCCCCTGAACCGGGCCCTGGCCCGGCACAGGCTCAGGGCGGAAAGCCTTCCACGGTATCCCGCAACTGAACGAGCACGGCCTCCAGTTGCGGCAGAGGCACTGAACCCAGTCCCAGGCGCAGCGCATGCGGGGCATGGGGTGTCGTTGCGTAGGCGTGGGCCTGCGATACGGCGATGCCGCACTGGGCCAGCGCCGTGGCCACCCGGTCCATCCGCAGCTCCCCGGGCAGGCGCAGCCAGAGGAAGAGCGAGCAGGGGTGGGCCAGCATCTGCATTCCTGCCAGCGCCTTGCGCGCAATCGCCTGCCGGCGCCGTGCCTCCTGCCGCATGCGTTGTTCCTGCTGCCGCACGGAGCCGCTGGCCATCCAGCGCGTGGCCATGGCCGTGACCAGGCCCGGCATGCTCCAGTGGCTGGCGCGCACCACGGCCTTGACGCGGCCTGCCCATGCCTGGGGCACCACCATGAAGCCGAAGCGCAACCCGCTGGCCACGCTTTTCGAGAGGCTGGAGACGTGAATGCAGCGCTCTGGCGCCAGCGTTGCGAGGGCTGCGGGCGCCTTGCCTGCCAGAAAGGCATAGGCAGCATCCTCGATCAGCAGGCAATCGTGGCGCCTTGCGATCTCCACCAGGCGCTGGCGCTGCGCCAGCGGCATCACCCATCCCAGGGGGTTGTGCAGCGTGGGCATGGCATGGATGGCGCGTATGCGCCGGCGTGCGCACAGCCGCTCCAATGCATCGAGGTCGGGACCCTCGTCAAGGGCAGGGACCGGCTGTAGGTCCAGGTCCTGGAGCTCGGCCAGCATCCTGAAGCCCGGGTAGGTCAGCGCGTCCACGGCCACCGCATCGCCGGGCCGCAGCAGCGCACGCACGGCAATGTCCAGTCCTTGCTGCGCGCCGTTGACCAGGAAGATGCGTTCCGGCTCGGCAGCCAGGCCGCGTTCGCGGGCAAGGAAGTCGGCCACGATGCGCCGCTCGTGCAGCCGGCCGCCGGGCGGCTGCTGGTGCATGAGCGCAGCCAGGTCGCCCGAAGCAGCCAGCTCGCGCAGCATGGAGCGCAACAGCCCGGCCTGCCCCGGCCAGGTGGGATGGTTGAAGGACAGGTCGGCCGTGTCCGAACTCAGGCGGGATTCGTCGCTGCCATCCCATTCGCGCTGCTGCGGCCGATCCCGCACAAAGGTGCCGCGCCCGGTTTCGCCGATGACCAGGCCGAGGGAGGCCAGCCGCGCATACACCTTGCTGGCGGACGCCACGGCCATGCCATGGCGGGCCGCGAGGTCGCGGTGCGTGGGCATCAGCGTGCCGGGGGCGAGCCGGCCGGCGCGGATGTCTTCGGCCAGCCGTTCAGTCAGCAGAGCAACGCGAGAGGCAGCCATGGAGTGTAGTTAGGACAATTTTTTGATTGTTCCAGTCTAGGTCATCACACTGGCGAGACGGGCATTCCCGGGCCTTGCCCTCCCGCTCCAGACAGGAAATCCATGCATCTTCCCAGCACTTATCTCCCCGTGCTCGACTATCTGCAGCGGCAGATCGAAGGGCGGCTTGCCGCAGACGAGGCCACGCACATGCGCTATCCGACCGCGATCTCGCAGATGCTGGGGTTTCGCATAGTGGCCGTCGGCGAAGCCATGGCCGTCGTGGAGTTCGACGCCGATGCGCAGCGCCATGGCAACCAGCAGGGCACGGTCCATGGCGGGATGCTGTGCGAACTGGCCGATGCTGCCATAGGCACGGCGCATTCCACTTTGATGGAGCCAGGCCAGAGTTTCACCAGCATCGACCTGAAGGCGGCCTTCCTGCGCCCGGTCTGGCGCTCCAGGCTGTGCGCGCGGGCGTGGGCCGAGCACCGTGGACGCACGATCAGCCACTACCGCTGTGAAATCGAGCGTGATGATGGCAAGACCGTTGCGAGCATCGCCAGCGCCGTGATGACGCTGCGTGGAGAGCATGCGCAAGGCCGTTGAAGCAGCCGCTGGACAAAACAGAAAGGCCGCGACAGGCGCGGCCTTTTGCAAGGAGCAGGCGGTTTACTTGGCGGCGGCGCGGGCGGCTTCTGCCTTGGCCTTGGCTTCATCGGCCTTGCGCTGCAGCTCGGCTGCCTCGGTTTCGGCGGCCTTGGCCTTGGCTTCGGCCTCCTTGGCGGCAGCGTCCTTTTCAGGGGTCATGGCGCCGGCCAGCGCATTGCCGGCCATGGAGCCGGCAACGGCGCCCACGGCGGCGGCGCCCAGCGTGCCCATCATGCCCGGGCCTGCAGCACCTGCACCTGCAGTGGCAGGTGCCGCTGCCGGAGCGGCGGCTGCGGCGGGCGCGGCCGGCGTTGCTGGCGTGGCAGGAGCTGCCGGGCTGGCAGGCGTTGCCGCCTTGCTGGCGGTGGGCGCCGCAGGCGCTGCGGGCTGGGCAGGGGCCTTGCCGATCGACGCCGGGCGCACGGACTTGCCGCCGCTGCCCATGCGCTTGGCCTGGGCCAGCGTGGGCACGGTCAGCGATGCAATGGCCAGGGCGATCACGGAGGCAGTGGTGCGGAACGAAGTCTTCACGAAGGTTTTTCCAATCATGGTGGTCATGTGCACGGTCGGCGCAGGCGGGCCTGCGCCGGTCGGAGCGCCACAGGCCGCCCGTCTGCGGGCAGGCCTGCGGCCTTGGGTGTCACATGGGGATGGGGCAGGAGATTCCAAGCACCGGCATGCGGATACGCCGGTGTGCAGCCTGCTGTTGTAGGAGAGCCACCGGCGCTGAGGCGGTGGCCTATGGGGCTGCGTCAAGCATTGTAGAAAAGACCGGGGCCTGCCGGAAAAGCAAGCCCACAAAACATTCTCAGCTATTGATTGCGGAGCAGTGCAGCGGCCTGCGCCAGCCCCCGCCGCCGGTTTTCAGCGCAGCACTTCCAGCAGGCGGTCCAGGCCGCCTTCGGTGATGGAGACCTTGGCCTCGTTGCGCACGCGCGGCTTGGCGTGGTAGGCCACGGACAGGCCTGCGACCTGCATCATGGGAATGTCGTTGCTGCCGTCGCCCACGGCGATGCACTGGTCGGGGCGAATGCCCAGCAGCGAGGCGACTTCCAGCAGCGTGCGGCGCTTTTCGGCGCCATCGCAGATGTCGCCCCAAGGCTGCTCGATCAGGCCGCCGGTCAGCGCGCCATCGCGCATCTCCAGCACGTTGGCACGCACGAAGTCGATGCCCAGCATGCCGCGCACGTGCTCGGCAAAGTAGGTGAAGCCGCCCGAGACCAGCAGCACCTTCAGGCCGGCAGCCTGCGCTGCGCGCACCAGGGTTTCGGCGCCCGGGGAGAGCTTCAGGCGCTCGGCCAGCACGCGGGCCATGTCGGCCTCGGTCACGCCGACGAGCTTGCCCACGCGCTGGCGCAGGCTGTCCTTGAAGTCGGTGATCTCGCCGCGCATGGTGGCTTCGGTGATGGCCGCGACCTCGGCCTTCTTGCCGGTGGCGTCGGCGATCTCGTCGATGCATTCGATGGTGATCAGCGTCGAGTCCATGTCGAACGCGATGAGCTTGTAGTCGGCCAGCTTCAGTGGCGGCTGGATGCCGCGGATCAGCAGTCCGGGCGCGAATTCGGTGACATCGGTCATGGGTGGGGCAGCAAAAAGGGACGGGCCGCCGGGCTGGCGGGTATCAGGCGCGAATCATATCCAGAGCCAGGGCCGCGCGGCGCAGTCACTGGCCTTGGCACTGCGGCGCGCCACGGCTTGTGCCTGGATGCGCCCTCAGGGCGCGGGCGGGCGGCGCAGGTAGATGGCGTCCGACCAGGTGGCCAGCCATTGGGGACGGAACACCACGAAGATGGCCGTCACCATGCCGGTGACCACGGCATCGCCCCAGGCCATGAGCCAGCGCGCAATGCGCGACAGGTCCTCGTTGACACCGGGAAGCGAGTGGCCTGCGGCCTGCGCCAGCAGGGCCGAGATGAAGACGCACAGCACCGTGCCCGCAAAGCCGCGCGCGAGGATGTAGACAAAGATCTGGTGCGGCAGCCAGCGCCGCAGCGCCGCACCCCAGAGCATGGCCAGCGTGGCGGGCACGATGCCCTGCCAGACCGAGATGCCCAGCGCATCTCCCCAGCCCAGGGCCGGCGACAGCAGGGCCGCCAGCCCGCCCACGACGAGCAGCAGCGGCACGGACAGCGGCCAGCCCAGCATGAGCACCACCAGCGGCGCCGAGGACCACTGCAGTTGCAGCGGCATGCGGTGCAGCGTGGGCAGGGCCCAGATCCAGGGCAGCAGCACGAGCACGCCCAGCAGCGGCGTGACCAGGGGCGAGGCCATGCGGTCCAGCGGCCCGCCCGGGCCCGGGCGGCCGGCCAGCATGCGCCAGGGGCGCAGCCACAGCGCGGCGGCCAGGGCCAGCAGGGCGATGCTCGCTTCGAGGAACATGGCTAGGACAACCCCTTCTATGCGGGCTGGGCCGCCTTTGCCTCCACCAGCGGCTGGCCCAGGCTGCGCAGCACGTCGCGCACCATCTGGGCGCGGTCCTTGGGGTTGTCCAGGGCGCGCTCTATGCGCAGCTTCTCGTTGCCGGCCAGCTTGATGTGCTTGTTCTTCTGGATGAGGTGGATGATGGCCATCGGGTCCACCGGCGGCTGGGGCTTGAAGGTGATGTTGATCACGCCGGGCGCCGCATCGACCTTGACCACGCCGTAGGGCTGGGACAGCACGCGCAGGCGGTGCACGTCGATCAGCGTCTGCGCCTGGGGCGGCAGCTTGCCGAAGCGGTCCACGATTTCTTCGAGCAGGGTGTCGATCTGGTCGCTGGTGCGGGCCGTGGCCAGTTTCTTGTAGAAGGACAGGCGCAGGTGCACGTCGCCGCAGTAGTCGCCCGGCAGCAAGGCCGGCGCGTGCAGGTTGATGTCGGTGGAGGCCGACAGCGGGCTGAGCAGATCGGGCTCCTTGCCGGCCTTGAGGCTGCGCACGGCCTCGGACAGCATCTCGTTGTAGAGCTGGAAGCCCACCTCCATCATGTTGCCGCTCTGGTTCTCGCCCAGCACCTCGCCGGCGCCGCGGATCTCCAGGTCGTGCATGGCCAGGTAGAAGCCCGAGCCCAGTTCCTCCATCTGCTGGATGGCCTCCAGCCGCTGCTGGGCCTGCTTGGTCAGGCTGTCCAGGTCGGGCACCATCAGGTAGGCATAGGCTTGGTGGTGGCTGCGGCCCACGCGGCCGCGCAGCTGGTGCAGCTGGGCCAGGCCGAACTTGTCGGCGCGGCTGATGAGGATGGTGTTGGCGCTGGGCACGTCGATGCCGGTCTCGATGATGGTCGAGCACAGCAATATGTTGTAGCGCTGGGCCACGAAGTCGCGCATCACGCGTTCGAGCTCGCGCTCGGGCATCTGGCCATGGGCCACGGCGATGCGGGCCTCGGGCAGGATTTCCTCGAGCTTTTGCTTGCGGTTCTCGATGGTCTCGACCTCGTTGTGCAGGAAGTAGCACTGGCCGCCGCGCTTGAGCTCGCGCAGCACGGCCTCGCGGATCACGCCCGTGCCCTCGTTGCGCACAAAGGTCTTGATGGCCAGGCGCCGCTGGGGCGCGGTGGCGATGACGGACAGGTCGCGCAGGCCTTCCAGCGCCATGCCCATGGTGCGCGGGATGGGCGTGGCCGTCAGCGTGAGCACGTCCACCTCGGCGCGCATGGCCTTCATGGCTTCCTTGTGGCGCACGCCGAAGCGGTGCTCCTCGTCGATGATCAGCAGGCCCAGGTTCTTGAACTGCGTGGACTCGGACAGCAGCTTGTGCGTGCCCACGACGATGTCCACCGAGCCGTCGGCAATGCCCTTGACGGCCGCCGTGATCTCCTTGCCCGAGCGAAAGCGCGAGACTTCGGCCACCTTGATCGGCCACTTGGAGAAGCGGTCCACCAGGGTCTGGTAATGCTGCTCGGCCAGCAGCGTGGTGGGCGCGAGAAAGGCCACCTGCTTGCCGCCCGTGATGGCCACGAAGGCCGCGCGCAGCGCCACCTCGGTCTTGCCGAAGCCCACGTCGCCGCAGACCAGGCGGTCCATGGGCTGGGGGCTGATCATGTCCTGGATCACGGCGTGGATGGCGGCGCGCTGGTCCGCTGTTTCCTCGAAGCCGAAGTCGTTGGCGAATTGCTCGTAGTCCTGGGGCGAGTAGCGGAAGGCATGGCCCTGGCGTGCGGCGCGGCGTGCGTAGATGTTCAGCAGCTCGGCCGCGGAGTCGCGCACCTGCTCGGCCGCCTTGCGCTTGGCCTTTTCCCACTGCGTGCCGCCGAGCTTGTGCAGCGGCGCGTCCTCGGGTGAGACGCCCGTGTAGCGGCTGATCAGCTGCAACTGGCTGACGGGCACGTAGAGCACGACGTTGCCAGCGTACTCCAGGTGCAGGAATTCCTGCACGGCCGGCGTGCCGTCGGGGTTCTTCTGGCCCATGTCCATGTGGACCAGGCCCTGGTAGCGGCCGATGCCGTGGTCCGAGTGCACCACGGGGTCGCCCACCTTGAGTTCGGACAGGTCCTTGATCAGCGCCTCCACATCGCTGACCTGCTCCTGCCGGCGGCGCCTGCGGCCCGTGGGGCTGGTGGCGAACAGCTCCGTCTCGGTGACGAAGTCCAGGCCTTCCTCCACCCAGGCAAAGCCGTTCATCAGCCCGGCCGTGGCAATGCCCACCTTCTCACCCGCATCGCCCTGGAACTCGGCCAGCGAGTCGAAGACCGGCGGGTTCACGCCCGAGGCGCGGAAGAAGTCCAGCAGGCTTTCGCGCCGGCCATCGGACTCGGCCAGCAGCAGAATGCGGTGGGCGCTGGCGGCAATGTGCTTTTGCAGGCGCGCCAGCGGGTCTTCCGCGCCGCGCACCACGGACAGGTCCTCCAGCTTCTGGAAGATGGCGCTGTCTGCCACGTCCTCGGTGCCTGGGCGCAGCGCGAGCTGGGCGTGCTCCTTGGCGCGCGTGTAGAACTGGTCGGCGGACAGGAACAGCACCTCGGGCGGCAGGGCCGGGCGCTCGGGGTCGCCCTGCACCAGTCGGAAGCGCTCCTTGGTGTCCTGCCAAAAGCGCTGGAAGGCCGGCTCCAGGTCGCCATGCATCACCACGGTGGCATCGGCGCCCAGGTAGTCGAACACGGTGGCCGTTTCGTCGAAGAACAGCGGCAGGTAGTACTCGATGCCGGCCGTGGCAATGCCCTGACCCATGTCCTTGTAGATGCGGCTGCGCGTGGGATCGCCCTCCAGCAGCTCGCGCCAGCGCTGGCGGAACTTGGCGCGCGCGTCCTCGTCCATGGGGAACTCGCGGCCGGGCAGCAGGCGCACCTCGGGCACGGGGTAGAGGCTGCGCTGGGTGTCGGGATCGAAGGTGCGGATGGAGTCGATCTCGTCGTCGAACAGATCCACGCGGTAGGGCTGCAGCGAGCCCATCGGGAACAGGTCGATCAGGCCGCCGCGCACCGCGTACTCGCCGTGGCTGACCACCTGGGAGACATGCTGGTAGCCGGCCAGCGTCAGCTGGGCCTTGAGTTTGGCCTCGTCCAGCTTCTGGCCGCTCTTGAACTCGAAGGTGTAGCCGGCCAGGAAGGAGGGCGGCGCCAGTCGGTACAGCGCGGTGGTGGCGGGCACCAGCACCACGTCGGCGCCATGCTCCTTGTCGCGCTGGTTGATGCGCCACAGCGTGGCCAGGCGCTCGCTGATCAGGTCCTGGTGGGGAGAGAAGCTGTCGTAGGGCAGGGTCTCCCAGTCGGGGAACAGCGCGCAGCGCAGGCCCGGGGCGAAGAAGGCCATCTCGTCGATCAGCCGCTGGGCATCCGAGGCGTCGGCCGTGACGATGGCTATCACCCGGCCTGCCGCCTTCTCGCGCTCGCCCAGGCGGGCCAGCAGCAGGGCGTCGGCGCTGCCCACGGGGCGGGGCAGGGTGAAGCGTTTTCCGGGAGTGAGCTTGGGCAGTTCCATGGTGCTTGGACGTGGGCGCCGCAGCGCCTGGGCGAAGTAACGACAAAACCCCTCGGCACGCGCAGAGGGGTATCGAAGCATTTTAGCCAGCACGCATGGCGGCCATGCAGGCATGCCCGCATGGCCATGGCGGCACATGGCCGTCACTACAATGCGCCACCATGACAGATCTGCTTGCGGCGGCTGCGCCCGCATCCCTGGAGCCGGCCCGCCTGTGGGCCTTGATCCCCTGCGCGGGCACGGGCTCGCGCGCCATCGCGCCCGATGCGCCTGCGCCTGAACTGCCCAAGCAATACCACCTGGTGGCCGGTGCGCCCATGGTGGCGCACACGCTGGCCGCCTTTGCGGGTGCAGCGCGCGTGCACCACACGCTGGTGGTGATCGCGCCTGGCGATGATTTCTGGCGCCAGGGCCTGCCGGGCCCCTCGCCCACGCGCTACTCCACGGCGGCATGCGGAGGCGCCACGCGGGCCGAATCCGTGACCAACGGCCTGAAGGAGCTGCTGGCGCGCGGTGCGGGCGCGCACGACTGGGTGCTGGTGCACGATGCCGCACGCTGCCTGGTGACGCCCGCGCTCATCGATGCCCTGATCGACGCCTGCGAGCACGATGCCGTGGGCGGCCTGCTGGCGCACAAGCTGCCCGACACGCTCAAGACGGCCGTGGCCGGGCCCAGCGGGGTGCGCGTGGCGGGCACGGTGGACCGCAGCGACAAATGGCTGGCGCAGACGCCGCAGATGTTCCGCATCGCGCCGCTGCTCGATGCGCTGCAGCACGCCGGCTCGGCCGTGACCGACGAGGCCAGTGCCATGGAGGCCGTGGGCCAGCGCCCGCGCCTGGTGCCCGGCGGCGCGCAGAATTTCAAGGTCACCTATCCGGACGATTTCGCGCTGGCCGCCGCCGTGCTGTCGCAGCGCGAGCGCAGCACCACGCTGGAGCGATACCGGGGCCAGCGCGACCATCCGCAGGCGTCGGGCAATCCATTTTTCTGAACCTGGAATGTTTCACATGAATTTTCGTATTGGCGAGGGCTGGGACGTACATGCCCTGGTGCCCGGGCGCAAGCTGATCCTGGGCGGCATCGAGGTGCCGCACGAACTGGGGCTGCTGGGCCATTCCGATGCCGACGTGCTGCTGCACGCCATCACCGACGCGCTGCTGGGCGGCGCGGCGCTGGGCGACATCGGCCGGCATTTCCCCGACACCGACCCCGAATTCCGTGGCGCCGATTCGCTGGTGCTGCTGGTGGAAGCGGCGCGCCGCGTGCGCGCCACGGGGCTGGAGATCGGCAACATCGACAGCACCATCATTGCCCAGGCCCCCAAGCTGGCGCCGCACATTCCTGCCATGCGCGAGCGCATCGCCACGGCGCTGGGGCTGGCGCTGGACCAGGTCAACGTCAAGGCCAAGACGGCCGAAAAGCTTGGCCCCGTGGGCCAGCAGCAGGCCATGGAAGCGCGCGCTGCCGCCTTGCTGTTCCGCGCCTGACCAGCGGGGTGCCATCCCCATGCAAAAGGCCCCGGCGATCGGTCAACGATCGCCGGGGCCTTTGTATCTGCCGAACGTATCTGCCGAACGCGCGCTGCGGGCTCAGTCCTCGCCGTCCAGGGCGCCGTCCTGCGCACGCGGGGGCAGCTGGCGCTTGATCTGCGGGCGCTGCAGACGCTGCTCGGGCTCGGCACCCTTGGCCACGCCCGAGGCACGCTGCAACTGCACATGGGCAACCAGCCCGCCCGTGGAGGAGTTGGACAGCGCAAACACGCCGCCCATGCGCTGCACCGTCTTGTCCACGATGGACAGGCCCAGGCCCGCGCCCGCTGCGGCCGTGCGCGCGGAGTCGCCACGGAAGAAGGGCTGGGTCAGGCTGGCGAGCTGCTCGGGCGGCACGCCACGGCCATGGTCGCGGATGCGGATCACCACCCAGCTTTCGCGTTCCGATGCCGTCACATCCACGTGGGTGGTTTCGGTCTCGGGCGTCTTGCCGTAGCGGCGTGCGTTCTCGAACAGGTTGGAGATCACGCGCGCTAGTTCCACCTCGTCGGCCAGCACATAGACGCCTTCGGGCACGGCCATGCTGATCTGCAGCTCGCGGTGGTCCTGCACCGCATAGACGCAGGAGGACACCACGGCATGCAGGTTCACCGGGTTGAGGGTCACATGGTCGGGACGGGCGTAGTCCAGGAATTTGTCGATGGTGGCGTCCAGCTGCACGATGTCGGCCACCATGTGCTCGCGCGCCACGTCGTCCACCACGCTCATCTCGGTCTCCAGCCGCAGGCGGGCGAGCGGCGTGCGCAGGTCGTGGGAGATGCCAGCCAGCATCACCGCACGGTCCTGCTCCAGCTGGGCCAGTTTCTGCGCCATGCGGTTGAAGCCGATGTTGACCTCGCGGATCTCGCTGGTGACGGCTTCCTCGTCCAGCTGGCTGGCGTCGAAGTCGCCATCTCGCACGCGGTTGGCCGCATAGCTCAACTGCTTGAGCGGCCGGTTGATCAGGCGCGCGATGGCTGCCGCCCCCGCCAGGGACAGCAGGCCGGCCGTGATCAGCCAGATCAGCCAGGTGCGCCCGCTGGCCGGCGTGAAGCGCGAGCGGTCCATCAGCAGCCAGGTGCGGTCGCCATTGATGGTGAAGCCCACCCACAGCCCCGGTTCGCCATTGACGCTGCGCGCCACGATGGTGCCGTAGCCCAGGCGGCGCGTGAGCTCCTCGGTCAGGCGCTTGCCCAGCGTGCTCTGGTCCAGCAGCTCGAAGCTGTCGCCAGGCTCGCGCGGCAGAATGCGCACGCCTTCCTGGTCGGCCATGGTCTTGATCAGCGAGACGCGGTTGATGGCATCCGAATGCACCAGGGCCGCGCGGCTGAGGTTGACCAGCGAGGCGATCTGCTGGGCGGTGTGCAGCGTGCGCGGCTCGAATTCGAAGGCGCGCAGCGTCTGCAGCCACGCCAGGATGCTGCCCACCAACAGCAGGGCCAGCAGGCAGAAGGTACGCCAAAAAAGGTTGAGTCCCAGCGGAGAGCGCGCAGTCATGCGCCGCTCGTAGTCGAGCGGCGCAGGGCTGGTGGCGTCATGGGGCGGGACGGTGAAGGAACTCATGGAAGCGGTTCGTCATTCTAGGGGCCGGCTGCGAGATTACGCCTGTGCCGGCCAGCCTGCGTTACCGGTTGTCTCGGGCGACAGGGTGAGGTTTTGGCGCTGCGCATTGTCAACGGCACATAAAACGTTACGGCCCCAACCCAGGGACGCCGAGCAAGAGCCGCCTCGCGGCGAGGGCGTCGTCCCCCTCCCGCGGAGCGAGAGAGGGGGAAGGCGCGCAGCGCCTCAGGGGGTGATGCATTTCAGTTCGCGCCGTCCGGTACGAACACATAGCCGACGCCCCAGACCGTCTGGATATAGCGCGGAGCGGCGGCATCTTCCTCGATCAGCTTGCGCAGGCGCGAGACCTGCACGTCCAGGCTGCGGTCGAAGGGCTCGAATTCGCGGCCACGCGCCAGCAGGGCCAGCTTCTCGCGCGACAGCGGCTGGCGCGGGTGGCGCACCAGGGCCTTGAGCATGGCGAATTCGCCCGTGGTCAGCGGCAGTTCCTCGCCGTTCTTTTGCAGCACGCGCGTGCCCAGGTCGAAGGTGAAGGGGCCGAAGCTCACCACCTCGTTGTCGCCGGAAGGCGCGCCCGGCGCTTCCTGCGGCGGGCGGCGGCGCAGCACGGCATGGATGCGGGCCAGCAGTTCGCGCGGGTTGAAGGGCTTGCCCAGGTAGTCGTCGGCGCCCACTTCCAGGCCCACGATGCGGTCCACATCCTCGCCCTTGGCGGTCAGCATGATGATGGGCGTGCGGTCGTTGGCCGAGCGCAGGCGGCGGCAGATGGACAGGCCATCTTCGCCGGGCATCATCAGGTCAAGCACGATCAGGTCCACCGTTTCGCGCAGCAGGATGCGGTTCAGCGCCTTGCCATCTTCGGCAATCATGATCTCGAAGCCTTCCTGCGTCAGGTAGCGGCGCAGCAGGTCGCGGATGCGCGCATCGTCATCCACCACCAGGATCTTGTCGGTGCGGTTGGTCGTAGTGGCCATGTTCATCCTCGGTCGGTCATTTGTAACAGCCGCCATTGTTACCAGCTTGCGCCGAAAAGTCTGGACAAACCCCCGAAATATTGCCGTGTGTTACAGATGTTGCGTTTAAATTTAGAACGGAAAATGTGTCTTTAGAATATTTAACTATGGGTTTTCCATCCTGATGCATTTATCGTTGCAATAATGTTGTCAATGGAGGAGCCGGCAGGCCTGCTTGGCTCCACACCTGTCACCATCTGGCGGCATGCCGTAGCGAAAGGGCGGCATGCAGTTGTATCCCTGAACTACCTTTCATTTCAAAGGGTGAACGCATGAGCAAGCTTTCCAAACAGCTGTCCCGCCCCTGGGTCAAGTCCGTGGTCGCGGCCACTGCGCTGGCCTGTGCCAGCGGTGCCTGGGCGCAGAACGCCGGCACGGCGCCGGCACAGCCTGCCAACGTGGTGCAGTTGTCTGCAGAAGGCTCGGTGGACGTGGTGCAGGACCTGCTGACCGCCACCTTGTCGGCCACGCGCGAAGGGCGTGATGCCGCCACGGTCCAGTCCCAGCTGCAGAAGGTGGTCGAGGCCGCCATGGCCGTGACCAAGCGCAGCGCCCAGCCGGGCCAGATGGATGTGAGCACCGGCAGCTTCGGCATCTATCCGCGCTATGGCAAGGACAACAAGGTGGAAGGCTGGCAGGGCCGCGCCGAGATTCTTCTGCAGGGCCGCGACTTCGCGCGCATCACGCAGACGGCGGCCCAGGTGCAGGACATGACGCTGTCGCAAGTGGGCTTCGGCCTGTCGCGCGAGGCCCGTGAAAAGGTCGAAGGCGAGGCCCAGGCCAAGGCCATCGAGCAGTTCAAACAGCGTGCCACCACGCTGTCCAAGAGCTTCGGCTTTGCCAACTACAGCCTGCGCGAGGTCAATGTCAGCAGCAGCGACACCTCCGTGCCCATGCCGCGTCCGCGCATGATGGCCATGTCCGCCAAGGCCGCCGGCGCGGAAATGGATGCCGTGTCCGTGGAAGCGGGCAAGGCGCAGGTGATGGTCCACGTGTCGGGCTCGGTGCAGATGTATTGAGCAGGCGTGGGCCGCCCATGAAAAAAGGAGCGCCGTGGCGCTCCTTTTTTGACGTGAACCGGTGCTGGCGCGCTTACTGCGCCGCCCAGCCGCCATCCATGTTCCAGGCCACGCCGCGCACATTGGCTGCGGCGGGCGAGCAGAAGAACACCGCCAGTTCGCCCAGTTCCTCGGGCGTGGTGAACTGCATGGAGGGCTCTTTCTCGCCCAGCAGCAGCTTCTTGGCTTCTTCGTTGCTGATGCCGTGCTGCTCGGCCTTGGCGTCCACCTGCTTTTGCACCAGTGGCGTCAGCACCCAGCCGGGGCAGATGGCGTTGCAGGTGATGCCGGAGGTGGCGTTCTCCAGCGCCGTGACCTTGGTCAGCCCGACAATGCCGTGCTTGGCCGCCACGTAGGCAGACTTCTGCGCCGAACCCACCAGGCCGTGCACCGAGGCCACGTTGATGATCCGGCCCCAGCCCTTGCCGCCATCGGCCGCCTGCATCATGGGCAGGACCAGGCGCGAGGTGTGGAAGGCGCTGGACAGGTTGATGGCGATGATGGCGTCCCAGCGCTCGGGCGGGAAGTCTTCCACGCGCGCCACGTGCTGGATGCCGGCATTGTTCACGAGGATGTCGATCTGGCCGAAATTGCGCACGCTGTACTGGACCATGTCCTCGATGTCCGCCACGCGGCTCATGTCGGCGCCGTGATAGGCGACCTGGGCGCCGGCGGCCTGGCCTGCGGCCAGCACTTCGGCACGGGGGCCGTCCACATCGCCGAAACCGTTGAGCACGATATTGGCGCCCTGGCGGGCCAGCGCCTTCGCGATCCCGAGGCCGATGCCGCTGGTCGAGCCGGTCACGAGGGCGGTCTTGCCTTTCAACATAGAGAGTCTCCGAATGAATGTACGATGCAACACAGCCATTATCGGCGCCGGCTCCGCGAATGCGTTTCCATGAATCATCCTACGCTGAACTACGTATCCTGCCCGGGGGTTGCCGGGCGTGCCTCACCCTGGAGCCGTACTGCCAGCCCGGCTGCTCAAGAGAATGCTTCGCACCGCATGGCTTATTGGGAATGGAATCGCACCGGCGATCCGCACCATCCCCATGTCGTGGTCTGCGTGCACGGCCTTTCGCGCCAGGGGCGTGACTTCGACGCGTTGGCCGATCGGCTCAGCGAACGTGCCCGCGTGATCTGCCCCGACGTGGTCGGGCGTGGCGAAAGCGACTGGCTGCAGGATCCGGCCGCCTACCAGGTGCCTCTTTACGCAGCCGACATGCTGGCCTTGCTGGCCCAGGTGCATGCGCAGGCGCCTGTCGAACAATTGGATTGGGTGGGCACCAGCATGGGCGGGCTGATCGGCATGGCGCTTGCGGGCCAGCCGGGGCTGCCGCTGCCGGCGCCCATCCGCAGGCTGGTGCTCAACGATGTGGGACCTGTCATCGAGTGGTCTGCCCTGGAGCGCATAGGGCAGTACCTGGGCAAGGGCGCGCATTTTGAAAATCTTGAGCAGGCAGCCCATGCGCTGCTCTTGATTTCCGAAGGCTTTGGCCCACATAGCGAAGGGCAATGGTTGCGATTGACGCGACCTATGATGCGGCCGGCCGCCGATGGCGGCCTTGTCCTGCACTATGACCCTCAGATTGCGGTGCCCCTGCAGCACATGACGCGCGAGATGGCCCAGGCCGGCGAAGCGCTGCTGTGGCAACTGTATGACCAGATCAAGGCACGCGTCTTGCTAGTTCGTGGTGCGCAGTCCGATCTGCTGACGGCGGCCACGGCACAGGCCATGGCGCAGCGCGGCCCGAAGGCGCATTGCGTGGAATTTGAAGGGGTGGGGCATGCGCCCACCTTCGTCGCAGCAGGGCAGGTGGCCTTGCTGTGCCGGTTCTTATGGGGAGAAGAGCGCTTGCCAAGCACCATGAATCTTGCCGAGCAGGCCAGGGAGAGTGACGAATGAAGACTGCCAGCAGCGAGGCCGCCGTGCAGGCGCCTTCGCCCGCCGCAGCCGCGCCGGGCCAGGTGCCGTCGGTGCTGCCGCACCTGATCACGGCCACGTCGCAGACCCTGCCCGAACAGGTCAACGCGCTGGCGCGCGCGCGCAGCTTTGCCGAGCCGCTGATCGCCACCGAGACCATGGAGTCCGGTGAGAACACCATGGCCCATGCCGATGCGGTGGCTGCCATCCTCAAGACCATCGGCGGCTCCGAAACCATGCAGGCGGCGATCTATCTGGTGCATGCCAGCGTGCACCTGAATCGCCCGCAGGAAGTGATCGCCAAGGCCTTTGGCGAGAATTTCGCCACCCTGGCCGTGGAAACCAACAAGCTCATGCGCGTGCAGGAGCAGGCGCGCGGTGCAGAGCTGGGCGGCCAGTACCTGGACGATGAGGCCACGCAGACCGAGAACGTGCGCAAGATGCTGCTGGGTTTCTCGCGCGACCTGCGCGTGGTGCTGCTGCGGCTGGCGTCGCGCCTGCAGACGCTGCGCTATTACGCAGCCAGCAAGCGCCCGGTCTCGCCCGGCATTGCGCGCGAGGCGCTGACGGTGTTTGCGCCGCTGGCCAACCGGCTGGGCATCTGGCAGATCAAGTGGGAGCTGGAGGATCTGTCCCTGCGCTTCCTGGAGCCCGAGACCTACCGCGAAGTGGCCCGCCTGCTCGATGAAAAGCGCGTGGAGCGTGAAGCCTATATGGAGCAGATGCGCGCACGGCTGGAGGCCGACCTGCGCGCGCACAGCATCAGCGCCACCGTGCAAGGCAGGCCCAAGCACATCTACAGCATCGTCAAGAAGATGCGAGGCAAGTCGCTGAACTTCGACCAGGTCTTCGACATCCGCGCCATGCGTGTCGTCGTGCCCACGATCAAGGACTGCTACGCCACCCTGTCCTGGGTGCACGAGCAGTTCACGCCCATCGAGGCGGAATTCGACGACTACATCGCCAAGCCCAAGCCCAACGGCTACCAGTCGCTGCACACCGTGGTGCGCGACGAGACGGGCCGCGCCATCGAGATCCAGATCCGCACCCAGGCCATGCACGACCATGCCGAGCACGGCGTGGCCGCCCACTGGGCCTACAAGGAGGCGGGCACCAAGGGATACGCGGGCGTCACCGCCAGCAGCGAGTACGACGCCAAGATCGCCGTGCTGCGCCAGTTGCTGGCCTGGGGCAGCGACCTGGCGGGCGCCCATCATCGCGGCCTGTTCGAGGACCGCATCTACGTGCTCACTCCCGATGCGGCCGTCATCGAGCTGCCGCAGGGCGCAACGCCCGTGGACTTTGCCTACTCGGTGCACACCAGCCTGGGCCACCGCTGCCGCGGCGCGCGCGTGGACGGCGCCATGGTGCCGCTGAACACGCCGCTGCAAAACGGCCAGACCGTGGAGATCACCACGGTCAAGGAGGGGCGCCCCTCGCGCGACTGGCTCAACGCCGACCTCGGCTACCTGACCAGCAACCGGGCCAAGGCCAAGGTGCGTGCCTGGTTCAATGCCCAGGCCACGCACGAGACCGTGGCGCGCGGCCGCGAGGCGGTCGAGAAACTGCTGCAGCGCGAGGGCAAGACGGCCGTCAAGCTGGAGGAGCTGGCCGTTCAGCTCGGCTTCAAATCGGCCGATGCCTTGTTCGAAGTCGTCGGCAAGGATGAATACTCGCTGCGCAACATCGAGACCGTGCTGCGACCGGCCGAGGCGGAGGAGGAAGTCGAGGAATTCTCCCCGGTGCGCAAGGCACGTGGCACGGACTCGCCCAAGGGCGGCGTGCTGGTCGTGGGCGTGGATTCGCTGATGACGCAGCTGGCCAAGTGCTGCAAGCCTGCGCCGCCGGACGACATCCGGGGCTTTGTCACGCGCGGCAAGGGCGTGAGCGTGCACCGCTGCGACTGCTCCAACTTCCGTGAAATGGCAGCGCGCAATTCCGAGCGCGTGATCGACGTGGCCTGGGGCCAGCCCAAGGCGGCGGCCGTGGCCTCGGCCGTCTACCCGGTCGATGTGTCCGTGGAAGCGGCCGACCGGCAGGGCCTGCTGCGCGATATCTCCGAAGTCTTTGCGCGGGAGAAGACGAATGTCATCGGCGTGCAGACCCAATCCGTCAAGGGAACGGCCTGGATGACCTTCACCGTGGAAGTGGCCGATTCCGGTCGCCTCAACAAGGTGCTGGGTATCGTGGCCGCCGTGGCGGGCGTGCGTTCGGCACGGCGGCGCTGAGCCTGTTCGGGTATTTTTGCCGGAGCCCTGGAAAACCCGTGCTAGAATCGCTTTCTCGAACAAACACAGGCGCGTAGCTCAGCTGGTTAGAGCACCACCTTGACATGGTGGGGGTCGTTGGTTCGAGTCCAATCGCGCCTACCAATTTTCCATTGCCAGATGGAATGCAAAAAGCCTTCTGATCACTCAGAAGGCTTTTTTGTTTGGTTTTTTTGTTTGTGCGCCCGGCAACGATGGGGAGACTTGCCGGTCAAGGAGGCGGGCAGGGCCCGCGCTCCTCTGTCAGGAGGTCAGGTGCCGACTCCGGCCTGTGCCTGCAGGTAGTCGTTTTGCAGCAGGTACATGCGGATGGCGTTGCGGTACTGGCCGTTGGCGAAGAACTCGTCGATCAGCACGCCTTCCTGCACGAAGCCTATGCGCGCGTAGATGTGGATGGCCTTCTCGTTCTCCTGGTCCACATGGAGAAAGATTTTGTGCAGGTTGAGCGTCTTGAAGCCATAGTCCAGCGCCAGCCGCGTTGCCTGGGCTGCGATGCCCTGGCCCTGCTGCTCGGGGGCGATGATGATCTGGAACTCGGCGCGCCGGTGGATCAGGTCGATCTCCACCAGCTCGACGAGACCGGCGCGATCGCCCTGGTGCTCGACGATGAAGCGGCGCTCGGTCTGGTCGTGCACGTGCGCGTCGTAGAGCGCGGAAAGCTCGTCGAAGGTCTCGTAAGGCTCCTCGAACCAGTAGCGCATGATGGCGGCATTGTTGTTGAGCAGATGCACGGAGCGCAGATCTTCGCGCTCCAGGGGTCTCAGGCGGATGCTGTGATTCATGCGCTCATTGTGCGAGAGCCGCGGTATCCGGCTGCAGGCCACGGATTACCAGCCGGTAGATCAGATCGGCCGCCGTGTCGTAGTCGTCGGCGGTCAGTTCCGGCCGGCCCAGCAGCAGCGCGAACTGGGCCTGCTGGTCGGCGTAGGCCTGGGTCACGGACCAGAGGATGAACATCAGGTGGGTGAAATCCACGCGGGCAATCTTGCCCTGCGCCACCCAGCGCTCGAAGGCCTGCACGTCGGCTGCCAGTGCCGGGCCTACCTGGCTCGATATGGCCTGCCCGAAGCGGGGCGCGCCGGCCATCACCTCGCGCGTGAAGACACGGGAGCCATGGGGCCGCTCGCGCGAGGACTGCAGCTTGGCCCGGATGTAGATGCGCAAGGCCTCCGCCGGGTCGTCGCCGCGCAGCAGGTCGGACATGCCGGTCAGCCACTGCGTCAGCACATCGCCCAGCACGCGCAGATACAGCTCCTCCTTGCTGGCGAAGTAGTACAGCAGGTTGTGGCGGCTGAGGCCGGCGTCGTGCGCGATCAGTTCCAGCGATGCGCCTTCGAAGCCGTATTGCGCAAAGTGCAGTTCGGCCGTCTGCAGGATGTTCAGCTCCTTGCGCAGCCGTGCAGCGGTGGGCTTGCGCGTGGCCGATCGGGCCTGGGGGGAGGGCGCATTGTCAGAAAGGGTTGCCATTGCGCAGATGGTAAGTGGAGATAAGTGGCGCCATTTTGGTGCGATTGTCTGGCATCTTTCTTGCTGACGACTTTCTGGGTGATTTTACTGATTGGTAAATTTTTTCACCCGCGTAAATTCCGTTCCACCCCCCAGTGCGCCCGACAAGAGGCGTCACTTGCACATGCGAGGACCACGATGAAACCTCCGAAGACTGTGTTGCTGGATCCGGGGCCTTGCAGGAGTTCCTCCTGCGGGCCGCCTTGCGTTGTCCGAGATGGCCCGGCATGGCCCTGCATGCCGTGTCCCCCTTCACGCCCTCAATCCTGACTCTGGAGGATGCACCATGGATAGCCCCTCGCACCGCGCCTGCGGCATTGCCGCCGGCCGCCTGAACCTGGCCGACTACGCGGCCAATTTCTCCGACGCCCACCCCCCGCTGAACCGCGCCCAGGCCCTGATCGAGGCCGAGCGCTGCTACTACTGCTATGACGCGCCGTGCACCACGGCCTGCCCCACCAGCATCGATGTGCCGGCCTTCATCGCCCGCATCGCCCAGGACAACGTCCGTGGCGCGGCGCGCGAGATCCTGACGGCCAACCCGCTGGGTGGCATGTGCTCCCGTGTCTGCCCCACGGAGCAGTTGTGCGAGCAGGCCTGCGTGCGCAACACCCAGGAAGACAAGCCGGTCGAAATTGGTGCACTGCAACGCTATGCGACCGATGCCTTCATGGCCTCCGGTGGTGCACCGCTGTTCCAGCGTGCCGCCGCCACGGGCAGGAAGGTGGCCGTGGTCGGAGCTGGCCCTGCCGGCCTGACATGCGCGCACCAATTGGCGCTGCAGGGCCATGAGGTGGTGCTGTTCGATGCCCGGCCCAAGCTGGGCGGGCTCAATGAATACGGCCTGGCCAGCTACAAGACCCCCGGTGATGTTGCGCAAAAGGAAATCGACTGGCTGCTGTCCGTGGGCGGGATCACGCCGCGCAACAACCAGCGGCTGGGGCGAGATTTCACGCTGGATTCGCTGCTGGCAGAGCATGACGCCGTATTCCTCGGCCTGGGCCTGGCGGGCGTCAATGCGCTGGGCGCGGCCGAGCCGCAGGCCGAAGGCTTGCGCAATGCGGTGGACTTCATTGCCGACATCCGCCAGGCGGCCGACAAATCCACGGTGCCGGTGGGCCGGCGCGTGGTGGTGATCGGCGGCGGCATGACGGCGGTGGATGCGTCCGTGCAGGCCCGGCTGCTGGGGGCCGACGAGGTCACCATGTTCTACCGCCGGGGCAAGGATGCGCTGTCCGCCTCCTGGGTGGAGCAGGAATGGGCGCAGACCCATGGCGTCAACTTGCGGCTGTGGGCCGCGCCCCAGGAGATCCTGGTGCAGGACGGCAAGGTCTGCGGCGTGCGCATGGCCTGCACCCGCATGGAGGGCGACAGGCTGCAGGTGACGCAGGAGGTGTTCGACGTGCCGGCCGACATGGTGCTCAAGGCCATTGGCCAGACCTATGTCGCCACGCCGGCGGGCGCGGCCATTGCCTTGCGTGACGGCCGCATCGACACCGACGACGAAGGCCGCACCAGCGTGCCGCGCGTGTGGGCCGGCGGCGACTGCCGCGCCGGTGGCCAGGACCTGACCGTGCAGGCGGTGGAGCACGGCAAGGTCGCCGCGCGGGCCATGCACCAGGCGCTGACCAGCGCCGTGGCGGCCGGGGTTTGAGCGGCTGTGCCCGCGCTTTTCAAGGAGCATCGACATGGCAGACATCAGCAGCCGCTTTCTGGGCATTTCCAGCCCCAATCCGTTCTGGCTGGCCTCGGCACCGCCCACGGACAAGGAGATCAACGTCACCCGCGCATTCGAGGCCGGCTGGGGCGGCGTGGTGTGGAAGACGCTGGGCGAGGACCCGCATGTGGTCAACGTGAACGGGCCGCGCTACTCCACCCTCATGGCGCAGGACCGGCGCGTGATGGGCCTGAACAACATCGAGCTGATCACCGACCGGCCGCTGCGCACCAACCTGGAGGAAATGACCCGCGTGAAAAAGGCCTGGCCTGACCGCGCGCTGATCGCCTCGCTGATGGTGCCCTGCGTGGAGGAAAGCTGGAAGCGCATCCTGCCCATGGTGGAGGATACCGGCGCCGACGGGCTGGAGCTGAACTTCGGCTGCCCGCACGGCATGAGCGAGCGCGGCATGGGTGCGGCCGTGGGCCAGGTGCCCGAGTACATCCAGATGGTCACGCAGTGGTGCAAGCAGTACAGCCGGCTGCCGGTGATCGTGAAGCTCACGCCCAACATCACCGACGTGCGCTTTCCCGCGCGGGCGGCCAAGGCCGGCGGGGCGGATGCGGTGTCCCTGATCAACACCATCAACTCGCTGATGGGCGTGAACCTGGACACCCTGGTCATGCACCCCAGCACCGACGGCCAGGGCTCGCACGGCGGCTACTGCGGCCCGGCCGTGAAGCCCATCGCCCAGAACATGGTGGCCGAGATCGCGCGCGATCCGCAGACGGCGGGCCTGCCCATCTCGGGGATCGGCGGCATCACCACCTGGAAGGACGCGGCCGAATACATCGCGCTGGGATGCGGCAATGTCCAGGTGTGCACGGCGGCCATGGTCTACGGCTTTCGCATCGTGCAGGACATGTGCGACGGGCTGTCCAACTACATGGACGCGCACGGCTTTGCTCGCATCGAGGACTTCCAGGGCCGGGCCGTGCCCACGGTCAGGGACTGGAAGGACCTCAACCTCAACCACATCGACAAGGCCGTCATCAACCAGGACAGCTGCATCCAGTGCGGGCGCTGCCATGTGGCCTGCGAGGACACCTCCCACCAGGCCATCACTTTCAGCAAGGAGGGCGGTGTGCGCCGCTTCGAGGTGGATGACACCGAATGCGTGGGCTGCAACCTGTGCGTGTCCATCTGCCCCGTGCCCGAGTGCATCACCATGCGCAGCCTGCAGCCGGGCGAGGTGGACCCCCGCACCGGCCAGACGGTCACCGGGGAGTATGCGAACTGGACCACGCACCCGAACAACCCCATGCGCCAGGCCGTGACGGCGCAGGGCTAGAGGGGGCATTGCGGCAGGTCGGCGCACGGCCCGCATCCGGGCCGACCTGGCACGAAATGCGCTTGATGGAAAAAGTCAGACCCTGGATCAGCAATGGATTGGTGATTTCTCTCTTCGAGAAGGAGCTTCGCAATGTCGCATGCCCCGCATTCCGGTGAGTCCACAGGCAGCCTGTGGAACCACGACCTCGCACCCACGCTGCCGAGCCAGCGCACCTGGACCTGGTACCACTTCGCCGCCCTGTGGATAGGCATGGTGATGTGCATCCCGGCATACACGCTGGCCGCCAGCATGATCACGAACGGCATGTCGTGGTCGCAGGCGGTGATGACGGTGTTCCTGGGCAATCTCATCGTGCTGATTCCCATGCTGCTCATCGGCCATGCCGGGGCCAGGTACGGCATTCCTTTCGCTGTGCTGGCCCGTGCCTCGTTCGGCACCCACGGCGCCAAGCTGCCGGCCATGCTGCGGGCCCTGGTGGCCTGTGGCTGGTACGGCATCCAGACCTGGTTCGGCGGCATGATGATCTACACCCTGCTGGGCGTGCTGCTGGGCCATCCGCTGGAAGGCGAGAAGATCGCGGGCCTGGGCATCAATGTGGGGCAACTGGTGTGCTTTCTGGTGTTCTGGGCGATCCAGTTCTACTTCGTGGTGCATGGCATCGAGTCCATCCGCAAGCTCGAGACCTGGACAGCGCCGCTCAAGATCCTGATCTGCTTCGTGCTGCTGGGATGGGTCTACCAGAAGGCCGGCGGCTTTGGCCCCATCATGGAGCAGCCTTCGCAGTACGCGCCGGGCGGCCCCAAGGCGGGCCAGTTCATGTCGGTGTTCTGGCCGTCGCTGACGGCCATGGTGGGCTTCTGGGCCACGCTGGCCTTGAACATTCCGGACTTCACGCGCTTTGCCAAGTCGCAGAAGGACCAGGTGGTGGGCCAGGCCATCGGCCTGCCGGTGCCCATGGGGCTGCTGGCCATGCTGGCGGTGGTGGTGACATCGGGCACCGTGGTGATCTACGGCAAGGCCCTGTGGGACCCCGTGGATGTCGCCAGCCGCATGACGGGCGCGGCCGTTCTGATCGCGCTGATCGTGCTGCTGATCGACACCGTGAGCGTGAACCTGGCGGCCAACCTGGTCGGGCCGGCCTATGACTTCTCCGCCCTGGCGCCCAAGAAGATCAGCTACCGCGTGGGCGGCTACATGACGGTGGCCATTGCCATCGTGATGATGCCCTGGAAGATCCTGGAATCGACCGAGGGCTACATCTTCACCTGGCTGATCGGTTACTCGGCCCTGCTGGGGCCGATCGCGGGCATTCTGATGGTGGACTACTTCCTGGTGCGCAAAAAGCAGCTGGTGGTGGAAGACCTGTACAGGGAAGAGGGCGTCTACCGCTACTCCAACGGCTGGAACTGGGTGGCCGTGGCGGCCTTCGCCCTGGGCGTGGCGCCCAACCTGCCCGGCTTCCTGCACGCGGCGTTCCCCGCTGCATTCCCGAACGTGGGTGATTTCTTCAAGCATGCCTATGACTACGCATGGTTCATCGGCCTGTTCATTGCCGGCGTGGTCTACCGCATCGGCATGGCAGGCCAGGTGACCAAGGGCGCTCCCGCGCTGAGCAAGGCATAGGCCGGACCAACCAACAGGAGGCATGACGCTATGGGTCAATCACAGGGTTCGGTATGGGTGCGTGGCGGCACGGTGGTGAATGCAGACCGGCAGGAGAAGGCCGATGTGCTGTGTGTGGATGGGGCGATTGCGGCCGTGGGGCCGGATGTGGCGGCCCTGGTGCCGGCCGGGGCGCAGGTGATTGATGCCTCGGGGCAGTTCGTCATGCCCGGCGGCATCGATCCGCACACCCACATGCAACTGCCCTTCATGGGCACGGTCACGGCCGATGACTTCTACACCGGCACGGCGGCGGCGCTGGCCGGCGGCACCACCAGCATCATCGATTTCGTCATTCCCGATCCGCAGGAGCCGCTGCTGGACGCCTACCGCAAATGGCGCGGCTGGGCCGAGAAGGCTGCGGCCGACTACTCCTTCCACGTGGCCGTCACCTGGTGGAGCGACAGCGTCCATGCCGACATGGGCACGCTGGTGCGCGAGGAGGGCGTCAACAGCTTCAAGCACTTCATGGCCTACAAGAACGCCATCATGTGCGACGACGAAACCCTGGTGAACAGCTTCAAGCGCGCGCTGGAGCTGGGCGCCATGCCCACGGTGCATGCCGAGAACGGCGAGCTGGTCTACCTGCTGCAGCAGGAAGTGGCCAAGATGGGCATCACCGGGCCCGAAGGCCACCCGCTGGCCCGCCCGCCCATGGTGGAGGCCGAGGCGGCCAACCGCGCCATCGCCATCGCCGGCGTGCTGGGCGTGCCCATCTACGTGGTGCACGTCAGCTGCACCGAAGCGGCGCAGGCCATTGCCGCTGCCCGTGCGCGCGGCCAGCGCGTGTATGGCGAGGTGCTGGCCGGCCATCTGGTGATCGACGAAAGCGTGTACCGCGACCCCGACTTCGCGAAGGCTGCGGCCCACGTGATGAGCCCGCCCTTCCGCGCCAAGGGCCACCAGGAGGCCTTGTGGCAGGGCCTGCAGTCGGGCCAGCTGCACACCACGGCCACCGACCATTGCACCTTCTGTGCCGCGCAGAAAGCCATGGGCCGGGACAACTTCGCCAAGATCCCCAACGGCACCGGCGGCGTGGAGGAGCGCCTGGCCGTGATCTGGGATGCGGGCGTGAACACCGGCCGGCTGACGCCCAGCGAATTCGTGGCCATCACCTCGGCCAACACGGCCAAGCTTTTCAACATCTATCCGCGCAAGGGCCTGGTCGGCGTGGGCGCCGATGCCGATCTGGTCGTCTGGGACCCTGCCGCCACGCACACCCTGTCGGTCAGGACCCAGCATTCCAAGGGCGACTACAACATCTTCGAGGGGCGCACCGTGCAAGGCATGCCCAGCCACACCATCAGCCAGGGCGTGGTGGCCTATGCGCAGGGCGATCTGCGTGCCGAGATGGGCAAGGGGCGCTATATCAAGCGCCCGGCCTTCGGCCCCAACTTCGACGCGGTGCAGCGCCGCGCCGCCACGCTGCAGCCCACGGCCGTGGCGCGCTGAAGCCCGCATGACAAGGAGACCGCAATGGATACAGATACCCAAGTGAAGCAGGACATCGCGCAGCTGCGCGTCAACGGAAGCCGGTTGTGGGATTCACTCATGGAGCTGGCCCGGATCGGCGCCACGCCCAAGGGCGGCGTCTGCCGCCTGACGCTGACCGACCTGGACCGCCAGGGCCGTGATCTGGTGACCCGCTGGGCGCGCGAGGCGGGCATGACGGTAACCATCGACAAGATCGGCAACGGCTTCATGCGCCGGCCCGGGCGCGACAACAGCCTGCCGCCCATCATGACGGGCAGCCACATCGACACCCAGCCCACGGGCGGCAAGTTCGACGGCAACTACGGCGTGCTGGCGGGGCTGGAGGTAGTGCGCACGCTCAACGACCACGGCATTGAGACCGAAGCGCCCATCGAAGTGGCCTTCTGGACGAACGAGGAAGGCTCGCGCTTCGTGCCGGTGATGATGGGCTCGGGCGTGTTCGCCAAGGCCTTCACGCTGGAGCATGCCTATGCAGCCACCGACTCCGAAGGCAAGACCGTCAAGGGCGAGCTAGAGCGTATCGGCTATGTGGGCAGCCAGGAGCCTGGCGACCACCCGATCGGCGCCTACTTCGAGTCCCACATCGAACAGGGCCCGGTGCTGGAGGACAACGCCAGGACCATTGGCGTGGTTACCGGCGTGCTGGGCATCCGCTGGTATGACTGCGTGGTCACGGGCATGGAGGCCCATGCCGGCCCCACGCCCATGGCCCTGCGCAAGGACGCGCTGCAGGTGGCCGCGCAGCTGATGCAGGAAGTGGTGGCCTGCGCCCACCGCCATCCGCCCCACGGGCGCGGCACCGTGGGCATGGTGCAGGTCCATCCCAACAGCCGCAACGTGATCCCGGGCCAGGTCAAATTCAGCATCGACCTGCGCAACGCCACCGATGCCGACTGCGAAGCCATGGACGCCGACATCCGCGCAGTGGCCGACCGCATCAGCCGGGAGACGGGCCTGCCCATAGCGATCAACCTGGTGTCCAGCTACCCCGCCCAACCCTTCCATGCCGACTGCGTGGATGCGGTGGCGCGCGCCGCCAAGGCCCTGGGCTACTCGCACATGCCCGTCGTCTCGGGCGCCGGGCATGATGCGGTCTACATGGCGCGGCTGGCGCCGGCCGGCATGGTCTTCATCCCCTGCAAGGACGGCATCAGCCACAACGAGATCGAGGACGCCACGCCCGCCGACATCACCGCAGGCTGCAATGTGCTGATGCACGCCATGCTGGAACGGGCCAGGGTGGCGGGTTGATCCAAAAAACTGCGCAACTTGCCCGGAAGCCCTGTTTTGCACTGCTATACTTGCGGCTTCAACAAACGACAGGCGCGTAGCTCAGCTGGTTAGAGCACCACCTTGACATGGTGGGGGTCGTTGGTTCGAGTCCAATCGCGCCTACCAAACAAAGCAGTCTCACCAGGGGCTGCAAAAAAGAAATCCCGCTTCAAGCGGGATTTTTTTTGCCTCAACGGTTGCATGGCGGCCATTTGCCGTGTCGCATGCGTTGATCCCCATCAGGGTTACTGCTGCGCCGGGTGCTGCAGGCGCTGCCTAGAATCTGTTGCAGTGCAATAGCCGATTGCCCGCACGAGCCGGTGCAAGCAGGCGCAAACAGGTACAGCAGGTACAAGAGGAGAAGCATTGCAATGCAAGAGACGACAACAGCCGCCGCCCCCAGCGCACAGCGCGTGATCAAGAAATACCCCAACCGCCGTCTCTACGACACCAACACGTCCTCCTACATCACGCTGACGGAAGTCAAGCAGCTGGTGATGGGCAACGAGCCCGTGGTGGTCAAGGACGCCAAGACGGGCGAAGACCTCACGCGCAGCATCCTGCTGCAGATCATTCTGGAAGAAGAGGCGGGCGGCGCCCCCATGTTCTCCGAGACCGTGCTGGCCAACATCATCCGTTTCTACGGCCACGCCATGCAGGGCTACATGGGCTCCTACCTGGAAAAGAACGTGCAGATGTTCACCGACTTCCAGAACAAGCTGGCCGAGCAGGCCCAGGGCACCTCGCCCGAGGCCTGGAGCCAGTTCATGCGCATGCAGCCGCCCGCCATGCAGAACATGATGAGCAGCTACATGGAGCAGTCGCAGAACATGTTCGCCCAGATGCAGGAGCAGATGCAAAAGCAGACCGAGCAGATGCTGGGCGCGCTCGGGATCAAGCGCAATAGCTGAGCTTGCAGGGATAAGTTCGGGGGCGGTTTACCAAGTTCGCGCAGAACTGGGACAATATCGCCCCTATGACCCCCACGAGCGACGCAACAACCATGACAACCCCTGCCGGCGCGGCCGCTCCGCGCGTGGGCTTCGTCTCCCTCGGGTGCCCATAGGATAGCCTGTCTATACGCGTTGATATGTCCTACCGTTGTAAGGTGGGTCTGTTGATGAACAGCGATCGCCCCATCTCTGCTCGTCAAGCATGTTCAAGGTGACCACGCTTGACGGCGTGCTTGCGAGTCGGGCGACCTTATAGTTCTTCTGGGTATGTCTGATGCCCATTTTTAATTCGGCAAGTCTATCTATGCTGCAATTCCATAATAAGTCGCAATAGCGCTAGATAGAAGATTGCTAGCAGTTCCAAGACTCACTGCCCAGGCACCCGATGCAGACAAGCTCAGCATTTTTCCTATCCACAGGCTCACCCTTTCCCCGAACGCGCCCGTCGAAGTAGGTTTCGGGTCAGCCTCAATCGCCAATTTAAGTTCGGTCAGCTCTGGTTCGCCAACATTGTGTTTGCGAAGATGTGTTAACAGGCCCTCCAAGTCGCTGGCGGATAAGCCCATGTTCAAGGTCTGCTGGATTGTGCTTCCGCTAATGTCACCAAGAATACCTTGAAAATTTTCAATATTAATTGTGGATGTCATTGAGGTTTTGCTTGGGTTGAATTTCTCAGCGGATTCAGGTGATTTTTCCAAGTGATACTCAACATGCTCCTTGAAATCTCGAACAAACGGGAGAACCAGAGAGCTAACAAATTTTCGTAAGCTCTGAGTTAGATTGTTGCCATTAAAGTAGGTGTGTGCAAAGGGGATGAGCTGGTCAGGTTGATCGCGAAACTTGCGAAGCAGCAATAGGCACAAGCCGAGGTATTGGCGATGGTCATCGGGCCAAGCAAGCCTTGCGCTGCCTACAATGCTTGCGGCAGAGCGTTCGCTTTGGGCTAAGAATGCTTCAAGATCTACTTGCCTTGTGAGTTCCTTGGTGAAAGGGTGAAATTCCTCCGAATCTAGAGTCTGCACCAGCACGCGGTAAGGTCTTGGGAGAGATTGATAGTCAGCCCCTTGTAGGTCGAGTACCGCATTGTTAATGCGGTTGAACAGGGCCTTTTCATTCGACATTGTCTGCTCCCTGTTCACGGCGAAGCTCGGCCGCGCGACGAAAGATCATATCGGCTAGCTTTTCTTTGGTGTCGGCGACGATCTGATCTACAAAGGGTGTGCCAGCCCATGGCGCCACTCGCTCATCGACTTGGGATTCGATGTTTTTGACAGCAGCATCGATAGATGCTGGGTCGTTAGGATCGAACTCAACGTTCATAGTGCCTAGGCTTTCTAGAGCCGCTGATAGGGCGTTCAAGTTTTTTGACATGGCATCTAATCCAGTGATTTTCAGCACTATCTTCTCCTAAGGGTGTGTATGGGAAACTTTGATTAAATGAAGCGCATTTTGCCGATAGAGTAGTTATGTTGGTAATTAAATATGGCAATGTTCAGCATAGCCTCGATAGGCAACGATGAGGGCGGCGTCTCAACAGGTGGTTGAATTCCTGATACCGGGAGTTACAATAATTTCGGTGGATCTGGTTCTCAAGTTCTGAGCCTATCGACAAATGTTTCTCAATCGCATACATATGGAGATCAAATGACAATTCCTCAAGCCGTAGCTCTTGGTGTTGCTGGTGATGAACTTGGAAAGAAGATAGCAGGTTCGGAAGTGAGTGTGGGCCGAACTGCTACTTCGACGGCTCTGGGAGCCGGTATGGGGGCAGTTGCTGCTGGCTCCTTAACTGTCGGGGCTGCTGCAGTTGGGCTGACGGGTGTTGCTGCTGTTGCCGCACCTATCGTGGTTCCATTGGCAGTTGCTGCCGGAGCGGTTTCTTTTGTGAAGAGCCTGTTTGACTAAGTTATCCAGCTGTCCGTGAACTTCAAAAAAGCCCGCCAGGGTAACCGGGCGGGCTTTTTGTTGGGGTGGTGTAGCGTCTACTCGGGAGCATCGACTGCACCTGGCTGGATGGGCTTGCTCAGGATGCGCAGGAATCCTTTGCCCTGAAGGAAATTGCGGTAGCAGTTAACGGCCACGGCCTGGGCCTCGCGGGCCACGTCTTTACCTGCCGCGATGACTTGGCCGTCCTCTGAGATTATGGCCAAGCGCCCGGGCTTGCCGTTGATGCTGACGCTCAGGCCCTCATGACTGACTGCGCTGATTTGCACGCCGGCGATGGCGCCTGTGGGCTGTGTGCCGATCATGCGTGCACCTCCTTGCGCTTTGGGTGGTAGGGGCCGGTTGCGCTGAGGTCCGTCTCTGCCTGCAGCATTTCGCCGCCGCTGCTCTGCGTGCGGGCGACAAGCCGGCGTGTCACTTCGTGGATCTCTCCGGCCGTGAGGTGCTGCAGCTGGTAGACGTGCAGATCAATCGCTGTCGTGAGGGCGTCCAGCTCGTAGAAGTGCACGGCGCTGGGGCGCCAGGTGCCAGCGGCCATGCCCCGAGCGTAGTAGGCATCGCACGCGGCCAGGGCGCTGTCGAAGTGCTCGGCAAGGCCCCGCACGATGCCGCCGCGCTCGATCTCCTGTGCGACCTGGATGGTGCTGTGCATGACCGTCGCGTGCACCTCGGTGGCCGTGCCGGCGCGGATCTGTGCGAAGCATTCGCGCACCGGGTCGATGATCGATGCGACCTCTTCGCCGGTCAGCTTGGTGCCGTGGTGGTTGATCACGGCAAACGTGTCAGGGCGGCCAGCCCAGCGGCTGCGGAATGGTTTGCGTCGGCTGCTCATGCCAGGCTCTCCAGTTCCTTGGTCTCAAAAATCGCGGCTTTGGCCACAGAGCCAGGCTTGCCCGCAAACTCCACTTTCCAGCCCTCGGCCGTCAGCGCGGCCACGGCGCCCTCTTGCCAGCGATGTGCGCTATCGGGGTTGAGCACACGCACGCGCTTGCCCACGATGGGGTCTGCCGTGTAGGGCTCCAGCTCCTCGGGCTCAAAGCCCGCGCGCTGGCCCACGCCGGCGCCGAATTCCACGATCAGCGACAGATGGCCAGGCCGCACCACGCCTACGCGGCCGCACTCTTTGCGGGGCCTCCCCGTCGGGCCTTTGAGTCCGACTTTGACGCGCACCAGGTCACCGGCCGCGAACGTGGGCACCTGGCTGGTGGCTGCTTTATCTGCTGCCCCGGTGCCGGCGTCCGCACTGTCCTGGCCATCGGCAGCGGTGGCAGTCTGCGCGGGCGCAGACTGCTGTGTGCCAGGGGTCTCGGCCTGGTCAGCATCAGCGCCCGCAGGGGAGGGCGGCAGGCCCTGCGCAGCGTCAGCTGCGACTGGGCCTGCATCGTCGCCCTGTACGGCTGCAGCCGCACATTGAATGGGTGCCTGCGCGTCAGCGACAGGCGCCCCCTCGTCGCCTTGCGCGGCTGCGGCCGCGCCTGATTCTTGGTCTTGGAGCGCGGCCGCGATAGCGGCCGAGGCTTCGGCGGCAGTCGTTTTCGGCTCGGCGCTCGCACGCGCAGCGGGGGATTTTTTGGCTTTGCCCTTCGCGCGACTCTCGCCAGCGCGCGCAGCGGGGTTCAGGGGTAGATCGCCCTTCGGGGCTGCAGGTTCGGAGGCCTTCGCGGCTGCTTTTGCCTGGGTCTTGGCTGCACGCAGGTTCGCCTTGGTTTCCGCCTTCACGGCCTCGATGTCCACGCCGCAGGCTTCGGCCATGGTCATGAGATTGGGGTTTTGCGGGGCCTCGGGGTTGTGCTCCCAGTACCACGGCGAATAGGCCGAGTCGCGCAGGGCCAGCACCAGTCCGGCAACGGCAATTGGTGACGCTGATTCGGCGACCAGGTCGCGCATGGCATCCTTGGGCGCAACCTTGCCAAGGTCCAGCATCTTGCAAAGCTCTTTTGCGTCGTCCCCGTTGAGCGTGTTGACGATGTTGATGGCTGCAATTTTCTGGCTCGCAATCAGCAGGTTCTCTGTGGGCGTCTTGCTTTGCACAGCAACCCTGCGGACTATCTCGCGCCGCCATGCCCGCTCATATTCCTCGACAGATGCTTTCTTCTCTGCCTCGGTGTCAGCCTTGGCCTGGCGCTCGTTGGCTTCTTTTTGCTTCTGATGGGCCTCGGCCTTGCCTGCGATCTTGAGCAGTTCCGCAGCCTGCTCTTTCGTCACGACGGCGATCATCTCTTTCTTGTCGTGCGGATTGATGATCATCGTGGGCTTGATGCCCGATGTGTCCAGTGCCTTGTGCACCAGCTTGCGCAGTGTCTTGCCGGTGACGGGGCTGTCATAGGCGTTGTCCAGGCGCAGATACCCGTTGACGGCGCCACCGTATGCGTGCGGAATCAACTCCTTTGCCGCGCGGCCGTCGATCACTTCCAGCCCCTGGTCCACTGCCTTTTGGCGCACCTTGGCCGTGTGAGCCTCATCCTTTTCGTGATAGCAGGGCGGGTTCGTGCAGACGTCTGCACTATCCACATCTGCATACGATTCGGGGTCGGCACCTGTACGGTAGCTGCAAGAGTCGCAGGCGCCAACTCGCGGGCACAGTTGGGCATCGCTGCGGTCAAAGGGGGCGCGATCCAAGCGCAGCATGAACTCGCGCTGAGTCATCTGCTGGGCTTGGCGTGCGGTGTATGGCTGGCCGTAGTTAGCTTGATCTTTGATTTTCTCCAGGGCCTTGACTTGCAGCGCTTCGATGGGGATGCGTGCCACGGCCTGTGCGATGGACCAGTCCATCGCGCCACTGCGCACCATGTCACGGCCCATCTCGCACAAGTCGAGGATCTTGAGTACGTTGAAAACGTAGGTGCGGCTCTTGCCCACGTCCTCGGCGATTTTCTCGGCCGTGGTCTCGCCCAGGTCCAGCAGTTCGCGGTAGCCCTCGGCCTCCTCCAGCTTCGTGATGTCGGCCCGCTGCAGGTTTTCGATCACGGCCGCGCGCAGTGCGTCGGCGTCGGACATCGGGCGAATCATCGCGGGGATCTCTGCCAGACCGGCCAGCTGGCTGGCGCGCCACCGGCGCTCACCGGCGATCAGCTCATACTGCGCACGCTCGCGCTTTTCGGCCTTGGCCCACGCCTGCTCATCGGCAATGCGCGACTCGGGCAGCGGGCGCAGCAGGATGGGCTGATGCACGCCCGTGGCCTTGATGGAGTCTGCCAACTCCTGCAGCTTTGCGGCGTCGAAGTGCTTGCGCGGGTTGCGCAGGCTTCGTGCAATGCTCATGACGGGCACATGCAGCATCAGGGCGCCTGCGCCAGGCGTGGGCATGGCAGCGGTTTGGGTGTCGTGTGTGCTTGTCATGCTGCAAGTCCTTCCTGCTGCCCCTTGATGCCGAAGGCGCGCCGCGCCGCGTTGCGGACCTCGGCGCTGACGCTGTACCCGAACTCCTCCGGGTCCAGCAGATCGCGCACCAGGGCAACGCAGGCGGCTGTGTCGGGATCGACGCGCGGGCTGTCATAGATCACGCGCCGGCAGGCCGGTTGCCGCTGGATGTGCTGGATCATTTCCAGTGCTGCGGATTCCTGGGGCGCGAGAGGGGCGCCAACGCGGGGCGTGCGCAGATCCGATTCGACCTGGACAGCACCGGGGCCGACATGCTTGATTTCGATGACGATTGCTTTAGCCATGAGCGGCCTCCAGAAGTTGCATTTGGGGTTGGATGGGGGCGGGCTCATGCAGGGGCTGTATGTCGCTGCAGTGGCCCAAGGTGTGGCGGATCTGGTGGACGGGCGCGGTGATGGATACACGCATACCGCGCTTGAATGACTTGGCGCGCTGCTGGGCCTGCGCGCGGGCTGCTGGCGGGTAGACCTGCTCTGCTTTGACAGGCAATTGGCCGGGGCCGTCGCTGTCGATGAGCAGACACAGGACCGGCATGGGTGTGCTGTCCACGCCTTGGGGCAGCGTGCGCACTTCTGCGTCCTGCACCAGGGTGCCGGTGATGAGGATCAGAGCCATGGCGCGCCCCCGAACTTGATGGCAACGAGGGCGCCGAACATAGCCAGGACCAGCCAGCGCAGCACGGTGCGGCGGACGCGGCGCGGCAGGTATGGGCCTTCCATCTGGATGGGCGGGCGGCTCATCGTGCTGCCCTTGCGCTGATGGGATGTCCGTGCCCGAAGAGGACCATGGCGCGGGCGATGGCATCCGCTGCGCCCGTGGCGCGGATCGTGTGGCGAGTCCGGCCGCATGTGACGGTGTAGAGGGTCATCACTCGCCCCTTGCGTCGTCCGTCAGCTCGACGCCGGCCAGGCCGGGGATGGACATCAGCACGTCGATGACGTGGCAGTCCGGGGGCGGGATGTCGAGGGCGATGTATGCCTCGCCGGCTGCTTGCAGGATGCCTTGATGCACCCGCGCATTGGCGGCGTCGCACATGGCCGCGAGTCGATGGTGCCAGAGCAGGCGCTCAGGCTGCTGGATGTGCCGCTGCAGCGGCGTCGTGTCTACGGCTAGAGAGAGGGTGCAGACGTGTGCACTGTCTGCTGTACTGCTGCATTGCATGCCGGGTCTCCTGTGCTGTGGAGAGCGCGCGGCGAAGCAGCCAGTGCGCCCGTCTCAGCGATTGCTGAGACGAGTGAAATGTAAGTCCTCTAACATTGTGGTGTCAAGTGTACTTACATGATTGTGTAAGTATGCTTGTGAATCGAAGCCAAGCCTCCGCTAGAAGCACTCTGCTTTCGAGGCTTCTGGGAACCGCGTACAGCTCCAGAGCATTTGATTTTTTCCGGTAGCCCGATTGCTGGTGTATGAGGCGATCTCTGTGTCCACTTCGCGGGAGCTTAGAGGGAAGCGCGAGGGCGCCGCAGTCCCCGACTCCCAAAAATGCACATAGCAGTGCCGCTTGTTTGTGCAGAAATTTGTCGCTACGCCTTTTAGATAGGCACGATTATTAGAGTGGGATTTCGGGACAGTAAAGAAATAATGATCACCTTGTTGACCTGTTAACTTTAAGTCCACTCTTTCAGCGTGCGAATTTGATGTGGATAAAGCTAGGCCCAAGGTCAAGCATATAGATAGATAAAATGATTTCATTGCTAGCGTAGGCGCCTAAATACGTTCGCTCTGTTTGTGCACTATCTCCCCGAGAAGTCGCACACCTTCGTGGCAAACCTTTCTCGGATACCGTCTCTGATCGGGGTTGTCGGAGGTTAACCACCATTGCCCGTTGTCGCGGAGTAGGCGCTTTATGACCAACTCGCCTTCATAGTTCACTGCAAATACGTATCCATCCTTTGGCTCGGCTTGGGCAGTATTAACAACAACGGTGTCGCCGTCAAAAAGACCTGGCTCCATACTCCCATTAGCAACCATGGTTGCAAATAGGTTCTCGGGCTTTAGGCCTCTGCGCTCATACCACTGCCTCGGAAACGGAATTGGCGGTCCGTCATCATCCCGGTAATCGATGCCAAATCCAGAAGCGCTTGCTGAAAGCTTAAATCTGACCCGCCGTATGGAGGGGTAATCTGGATTGTTGTCAAGATTGATTTCAACAGGCCCGGATTTTTTCTCAAGCGGTGCACCTTTAGGCCCGTCTCCCGTCGCAATCCACATCGCGTTGAAGCCGGTTGCCTCTGCCAGTTTGGTGGCCGGTGATGTTTTCAGACTCTTGGTCGGGCCATCCTTCCATTGTGTGACTGCCGACGACGACACGCCTGTGATCCGCGAGATCTCGCCAACCTTCAGGCCGGTGACTTCCATGATCTCTGTGATGCGGTCTTGAAGCGTTGTCATGTAAGGAAGCTTACTTGTGAGGCGTGTTAGTGTGCTTGTTGTTTGCATGTAAGAGTGCTAACATGCGCGGCATGAAAAAGTCAGAGGCCATTTGTTTGCTTGGAGGCTCTGTTGCCAAGGCTGCAGAGGCCATCGGCGTCAACTCTCAGGCCATATCACAGTGGCCGGAGGATCTGCCCGCCCGGCTTACGGACCGTGTGCAGGCAGCACTTTGGCGGATGCATCAAGCACAGCGTCAGGAGTCGGCCGCTGTCGATGTGAGCGAAGGCGCAAGTGCGTAACTGTTCTATCCACTCCAGCCGCTCGGCCACGCCGCCTGGGATTCGTCTCCTTCCCCGATTGGGTGCCGCACGCGCGGGAAGGCGTGTGCGGCTTGCGTTGCTGGCTGGAGTGGGGCTTTCTTTTCGTCATGCCAGCAGTGTCTTGCGCACTGCGGGTTGTCGCCATCCTGAAATTTCAGCCGTTCAAGGGGAACGGCCCTGGCGTCATCGCGCGGGGATGGCTTGCCACTCTTCGTCCGGTGCCTCTCCGTCCGGGCGCTTGATCCACACCAATTTGAGCCGGTCCAACAGGTCATCGGATGCCCATCCAGGTAGCGGGCGCCATTCGGATTTCGGGTCGTGCTTGCTTCGGTCGAAGGCCGCTTCTTGCGCGGTGTTTTCGAGCGCGAACCGCACCAGCGTTTGGCTGGCGTTTTCTGTGATCAGGCGGTGATTGAAGGTGTACGCGGCTGCGCGGTTCGTGTCCGGGTCAAGCAGCAGCGAGTAGGGCAGTTCCTGTTTCTTTTTAAGGGGAAAACTCATGGTCAAGATCTTTCATTTGGTTGGTGCACAGGGCAGCGGAAAGTCTACGCATGCTCAGATGCTGAGCAAGTTTTTTGAAGCGCAAGGCCTCAGGTGTGCGGGGGTGGACGATCCCGACTCGGAGTTCGTTAAGGACCGTGATGGCGCTATGAAGCACTGGCCCGAAGCGGACGTGATTTTTCTGGAGCATCTGCCAGGGGAGCAGTTCAAGGCTTTGCCGTGCGACCAGGTCATTTCCTTGGCGCGTGGCAATGATGGCGAGGCCATTGTGCGTGATGCGCTTTCCAGCGCTCAGGACCGCATCCGCCGAGCAACACGCGATCAGTTGCTGGCGGCCACGGTAGACCCATCACTGCATCTGCCGGATGGTGAATTGTTTGTCACGGCTCGGATGCGTCGGCCGTACAGCAAGGCTGCAGAGGTGGTGCCGCTGCACGTTTCGCGCCTGCCGCTCTGATTGGTTGCCCCATGACCCGCCGCTACTCCGCGACCGACTGGCGCGACATCTTCTACAACGCGGTGCGTGAGGCGCCTGGCGGCGTGACGGCCGCCGCTGCATTCCTGACCGACCGCCGCGAAAAGGCGATTCATCCTGAGGATCTGCGCAGACGTCTGCGTGGTGCTGATGGCGAGTCGCTGAGCACAGAAATGCTTGAGCTGCTGAGCGAGTGGCTGATCGATATGGCACGCCCAGACGCTCGGCGCTGGCTTCAGTCGTTCAACGCTCGTTTCTCCATGGCCTCCGCTTATCTGCCGCCCCCGCCAGAGGGTGGGTGGGCCTGCGAGGCCACGGCGATACGGCAGAAGGTCATGCAGATCACCGCGAAAAACGGACTGCTCGCCGGTATTTGCGCCCGCGTCACTGAAGACAACCAGATCGACGGCACTGAGTGCGATGAACTGGAAGCCGGCTGCATGGAAATCATCGAGCTGGTGTTTCGCCTGCGCCGCAATGCGCGCCGTGCCGCTGGCCGGTCGGAGGACTTCACATGAGGCCGGCCGGAGACGTGCGCCTGGCGCTAGTGCAGGCCTGCGAGCGCATCCACCGTGACACGGGCCAGGGAGCCCCTACCCGCGAGCTGGCAAGGCAGGCAGGAGTGGGGTTGAAAGCTGCGACCGACACGATCAAAAACCTGAGCCGCGCGGGTGTGCTGGCAAAGGGTGGTGAGCAGACCGTGAGCTATCGCAATCGGCCTGTGGCTTTGTGGATTCCAAAGGCCGCAGCAGCGGCCAATGACTGTGGAAATGTTGGCCTGGCACAAGCGCTGCGGGTCTGGGGGTAATCAATGAATTGGAACAAGCTGCCGGCGGTTGGGACGCTGGCTTGGGGAGTCTTGCGCGTTTTGGGAGGTGAGCATGCAGCAGCGTGAGGATCTGCCCCCCATTAAATACGCGGAGCTCGCAGAGGCGCTGTTGGCACGTAGTGACCGCCTGGTGCCCGCGTGGCTCCAGGGCGGTGAAGTCGTTGGACACGAATACAAGTGCGGGAGCCTGGCGGGCGGCAAGGGTGGTAGTTGCAGCGTCAATCTGAACAATGGCAAGTGGAGCGATTTCCACACAGGTGAGTCCGGCCGCGATTTGCTGGACCTGTACGCGCAGATCCATGACCTGTCGCTGGCAAAGGCTGCTGTGCAGGTTGCGAAGGAAGAGGGCTTGGAAAGCGTGGCCGGCCTGGTCAAGCATGGCGGCGGTGCGGGTGCCGTGGCCGCTGCCGCAAATCCACGTCCGCAGGAGGCGGCGCCCAAGCGCACGCGGGAGTCTGAATGGAAGACCCTGGCGCCTGTTCCGGACTATGCCCCTGAACCTACTTTCCAGCATTACCACCGCCTGCCTGCGGACCTGCAGCACACGGCAGAGTACCGGCTGGGTGGTGATCTGCATGGGTATGTGGTGCGCTTCGGGACGAGCGATGGCGGCAAAGACACGCTGCCGTACACGTTCTGTCTGTCAGCAAAGGATGGGGCCAGCAAATGGCATTGGCGCCAGTGGGACGAGCCCCGGCCGCTGTTCCTGCCGTCCAAGCGCCTGCCCGAGGGCCGCACCGTGGTGCTGGTAGAGGGCGAACTGAAAGGCGAAGTGCTGCAGGCTGCGCTTGATGGAGTGGCGCCGGGCATCTACTGTGTGGCGAGCTGGCCGGGAGGCTCGAAGGCATGGAAGCGGGCTGATTGGTCTTGGCTCGCCGGGGCGACCGTGATCCAGTGGCCTGACTGCGATTCCAAGCGGGAGGCGCTGACTGCTGCAGAGCGCAAGAGTGTCAAGGGCGATGACGCGGCGCGGCAAGCGCTGGAGGATGGCAAGCCGCTGTTGCCTGCCAAAAAGCAGCCGGGCATGCTGGCTATGCTGGGCATTGGCGCGCTGCTGCGTGATGAACATGGCTGTGCTGTGAGCATCTTGCCAATCCCTGAGCCGGGTGTGCTGGTGGATGGCTGGGATGCGCGTGATGCCATCGAGACGGACGGCTGGGGCGGCAAGCGGCTGCTGGCTTTCTTCGGCCAGGCGCAGCCATTGGCTCCTGCGTCTGAGAATGCGGGCCAGGTTGAACCTGCGCGATCCCCCGTTGGCACGGGCGGCGGTGGTGATGCGCCGCCGGCCTTTGGTGGCCCTGCCGCTGATGCTGATGACGAGGATGACGAGGATGACGGCATCGTGGTGCGCATCGGCGGCAAGCTGGTGCCCGAGTGGATGACGTACTACTACGACGCTGAGAAATCCCGCTGGAACGTCTCTCGCAAGTTCGTGATTGCGTGTCTGCGGCGCCTGCCAGGTCTGCGCGATGTGCTGGGCTTCGATGAATTGCGCAACACCGTGCAATGCCGCAAGCCCTGGCCTTGGCCCAATGCCAAGGCGGGCGAGGTGCGCAATTCCGATGCGCTGCTGCTGGGTGACTGGCTCACGGATCAGTACGGCCTGCCCAGCATCAGCAAGGCAGCGCTTGAGGAAGCCATGCACACGGTTGCCAGCACACGGCGCTTTCACCCGGTGCGCGAGTGGCTGGCGGGCCTGGAGTGGGATGGCAAGCCCCGCTTGAGCAAGTGGCTGATTCACGCCCTGGGCGAGTCGCCTGAATCGTTGCGGCCGGCCATGCTGGAGTATCTCGGTCTGGTCAGCCGATATTGGGTACTGGGCATGGTCTATCGGGTGATGGAGCCCGGTTGCAAGTTCGACTATTGCCCCGTGCTTGAGGGTGCCGGCGGCCTGCGCAAATCGACGCTGGTCGAGGTGCTGGCAAGCAGCGAGTTTTACAGCGATACCGCTTTCGAGGTGGGGCGCGGGAAAGAAGCGCAAGAGCAGGTGCAAGGCATCTGGGTGTATGAGATTGCCGAGCTGTCCCACTTCAGCAAATCCGAGGTGGGGGCGATCAAGGCCTTTATCTCGGCCAAGGTGGATCGCTATCGCGTGGCCTACGGAACCAACGTGGAAAGTTTCCCGCGTCAATGCGTGCTGGTGGGCACGACCAATGAGGACACGTACCTGCGTGATCGCACCGGCAATCGGCGCTTCTGGCCCGTGCCTGTGCGTCACTGCATCAATACTGATTGGGTGCTCAAGGTGCGCGACCAGTTGCTGGCCGAAGCCTATGCCCTGTATCTGCAGGGGGAGCCCTTCATTCCAACGGCAGAGCAAGAGGTGAGGTTATTCAAGCCGATGCAGGACAGCCGCCTTGTGGAGACGGCCGTGGAGAGTGAACTGCTGCATGTACTGACTCGGCCGTACCAGACCGCTGGCATGGCGTCCGTGGTGAGCAGCCAAACCGAGTTCGTGACCATTTCTCAACTGGTGCAGGCCCTGGCCATTGATGCCGCCAAGGCGCCGCCTGGTCTGCAAACGCAGATCACGGGATGGCTCAAGCATGAGGGCTGGGAGCGGGTCAAGAAGCAGATCAATGGCGTGCGTGCCTGGGGCTTTGCCCGGCCGCGTGACTGGCCGCCTGAAGACCGGCCCACTGGTCTGGATGGCGATCTGCCGCCGCCTCCTCCTGCTGTCCCTGAGTCAGCCGCAGGTCAGACGCCTGTCACTTTCGTGGCGCCACCGCTGCCGCCTGGTCTGGTGGCTGACAAGCCTTCCCTGCAGGACGATGAACCGTTCTGATCTTCAACCCCTTTCGATGCCGGCGGCGCCTGAAACGCGCCGTGCTGCATGCACTGCTGGAGGCGAGATTCGCTGCAGTGTGCCCGCTTGCGGGCCGGTGGTCGCTATGCGGCCCCGATGCGGTGCGGTGGCGGGGATGGCCTGCCATTCCCCTATGACTTGAGTGTCCAAGTGTCCAAGGTGTCCAAGCTTTTGCATTGGACTCCATTGGCCACCTACTTCCCCATTTTCTGGGGTTGAGGCTGCTGCATTGCCTGTGTGGTGGTCTGTGGCCGGATCTAGGCCCAGCTTCTGGGCGCAGGCTGGCAGGCATGGGCGCGGGCGCGCTCGCGCTCGCGCGGAATCGGGCGATTCCTCATTAACTCTATAGGTTGGGATGGACAGGATGGACACTAGGACACAGAACAGGATCTCAGGGCCTGCAATCCAAGCGGCATCGGCGCAGTGGACCCTGGAAGAGATGGGCAGGATCGAGGCGGGGCAGCAGGTCATCAAGACCCGCATGCCCGGGGTCTATGCACACATTCAGCAGAAAGCCAAAGCGGATCGCCGGGTATGGGGTCTGGTGCGGCAGGGGTTGGCCGGGCGCCCTGGTTGCTTCTGGGCGGTTGAAGGTTCCCAAGCGGTGGGCACGCCCTTTGTCGCGTGGGCCAGCATGGGCCGCATTGCAGACTTGCTGCAGCAGATGGCGCAACCCGAGTTCGCCTGCATGCTGGGGCCGCTGCCCGATGTGGGGGCCTGAGCATGGCGCGCCGCGAACACATCAAGCAACGCTTGAACAACTGGGCCATGTGGCGCGCTCGCCGTGACGGCAATGGCCTGGGCTTTGCAACGCAGAACATCCTTGCAGCTTGGATGGCAAGCGTGAAGCAGCCGCCCAAGGTGCGTGAGGCGACTATCCCGGTGCTGCATCTGGAGGCTGAGGAAACCGACCAAGCTGTGCAATCACTCAAGCACTCCAAGCCGCATCTGTTCCTGGTGCTGGAGTTGATCTACCTCCGGGATCTGGGCATTCAGGGGACTGCCCGGCGCATCGGGCGCGCACCGTCAACCGTGCATGCCCAGCTCGATGCGGCCGACAAGGCGATTGAGGACTGGCTGAGCGAGATGGTGCAGGAGCGCGAGCGCAAGTTGGCGCAATTGTGGGCCGTGAAAGATCGGCCAGGGAGTTTTACACCTTAGAGAGTCTTGGTACATTTCAGGCAACTTGTGGAAGGTGTCCCAACCCACTGACCCAAGTCCAACCCTGCCAAGCGCGAGCCTGGCGGGGTTTTCTTTTTGTCCCCCTCGGAGCATCTATGACGCCGGAGACCCGCCGAGCCATCAGCCGCCAGGACCACGATGAGCGGCGAGGTTCCGCCTCTTCGCGTGGCTACGGTGCCGCCTGGCGCGCTGCTCGGGACCAGTTCTTGCGGGATCACCCGCTGTGTGCTGAGCACGGAAAGCGTGGCGATTCGATTCCGGCCCAGGTCGTGGATCACATCGTCGCGCCTCGCCTTGCTGAAGCCCGGGAATCTGGAGACCCGGAGCGCATGGGCGAAGCGCAGCGGCTTTTCTGGAGTCGGTCCAACTGGCAACCGCTGTGCAAGCTGTGCCACGACTCTGACAAGCAGCGCCTTGAGAAGTCCGGGCGCATTGCCGGCTGTGCACCTGATGGTCGGCCGTTGGACCCGCGTCACCCGTGGAATCGGCCCGCTGCATCGACGATTTCGGCGTTTTTGACCCGATCCGGCCCAAAACCGGCTCCGAGGGGGTAGGGGGGTGAAAAACTTTCGCCCTTTTTAGCAAGAGACCGACCGTTCCTCTCCGTACGCAAAATGCGGGAAATATGGGGAGGGGGGGTATACGACAGGAGGCACCCCAATGGCTGGAAACGCCAATTCCGGGCGCAGTGCAAAACCGCCGTTCCTGCATCTGGCGGGTGGCAATCCCGGAAAAAAAGACGCGGCTGCTCTGCTGCGCGAGCAGGAGGCCAACACGGTTTCCGCCAGCGAGCCTGACATGCCCGAGGTGCTCACGCCGGAAGCGCGGGAAGAGTGGAGGCGCGTGATGCCCGACTTGCTGCTGCTGGGCTGGGTGCACCGTATCGATGTCATGGCGCTTTCGTCCTACTGCGAGGCGGTGGCCGACTGGCGGCGCTTTCGTGCGCTGATCGTCAAGAAGAATGCAGAGCAGGCCGAGGCGGGCGATGTGCAGACCTATGCGACGGGCGCCAAGCAAATCAGCGTGTGGCGGCAACTCGCCAACGATGCCGAGAAGCGGGCAAACGCCGCCGGCGCGTTGTTCGGTATGTCGCCCCTGGCGCGACGAAACATGAAGGCCCAAGCGGCGCCGCAAGGGGAGTTGTTCGGCAATGACGAAAAGGACGCTGCCGCTCGCTACTTCTGACTGCCGAGTGAAGAAGTTCGCCCGCCGCGTGCTGCAGGGGCGAATCATTGCGGGGCCGTATGTGCGGGCCGCGTGCAAGCGCCATTTGCAGGACCTGAAGCAGGGGCACAAGCGTGGCCTGGTGTGGGATCAGTCGGCAGCAGATCGAGCCATCGGATTTTTCGAGGATGTGCTCAAGCTCAACGGCGGCGAATACGAAGGCAGGCCTTTCCTGCTGGCCCCCTGGCAGGCGTTCATCGTGGGCAGTCTGTACGGCTGGTACACCGAGGACGGCTACCGGCGCTTCCGCGTTGTCTACATCGAAACCGGAAAGGGGTCGGGCAAAAGCCCGCTTGTCGCTGGAATCGGGTTGTACGGCCTGACGGCCGACAAAGAGCAGCGCGCCGAGATCTACGCTGCCGCGACCAAGAAAGACCAGGCACAGATCCTGTTCCGCGATGCCGTGGCAATGGTCAACCAATCGCCGCATCTGCAATCGCGCCTGGTGCAGTCGGGGCGTGATGAGAAGGTTTGGAACCTCTTCTATGCGGAGACCAACAGTTTCTTCAAATGCATTTCTGCAGATGAGGGACAGTCCGGCCCGCGTCCGCATGTCGGGCTGATCGATGAGGTTCATGAGCACAAGACTGCGACTGTGATCGACATGATGGTGGCCGGCATGAAGAGCCGCCGCCGTGCCATGGTGGTGATGATCACTAACAGCGGCAGCGACAAGACGACGCCGTGCGGGCAGTACCACGACTACGGTGCAGACGTGTGTACTGGGCGTGCACAGGATGACCATTTCTTTGGCTTCATCTGCTCACTGGACAAGGGCGATGACCCGATCAACGATGAATGGTGCTGGCCGAAGGTCAACCCATCGCTGCGCTTTCGCCTGGCAGGGCAGCGCGAGGGCATCCCTGGCTATCAGTATCTGCGTGCCCAGGTGCAGAACGCGCGCGGCATGCCGGCGAAGCTGGCCAAGGTCTTGCGCCTCAATTTCTGTGTATGGACGCAGGCCGAATCGCCATGGCTCGACTGGGAGATATGGGCGGCGGCCGAGGGGACGGTGCCGCTGCAGCTGCTGCGACATCGCAAGGCGGTGGGCGCGCTGGACCTGTCCAGTACGACCGACCTGACGGCATTCGTTCTGCTGTTCTTTCCGACGCTGGAAGATCCTTATTGGCGGCTGATGCCGTATTTCTGGATTCCAGATCACGACCTGGACGAACGGGAGAAGCGCGACAAGGTGCCGTATCGGCAGTGGATTGCCGAGCGCTGGCTGGAGACAACGCCAGGCCGAGCGGTGAGCCGGTTGTTTGTGCTGCGGCGCCTGCAGGCCATCAGCGCCTATTTCACGGGGCTGGAGCGCATCGCGTTCGACCGCTGGCGTATCGAAGATGTGATTCAGCTGATGGCCGAGCACGGGATAACGCTGCCGCCCCTGGTTGGCTTCGGTCAGGGGTATGAGTCTTTCGGGCCGGCCGTCGATGAATTTGAGCGCCGGCTGCTGGGTGCGCCTGTGGATTCGGGAAGTGCAGACGAGCTGGCCGAGCCGCTCGCCGAAGTGGAGCAACTGCGTCATGACGGCAACCCGGTGCTGACATGGAACGCCGCCAATGCGGTGTTGACACATGACCCGGCGAATAACCGCAAGGTGGACAAAGCCAAGTCCGTGGGCCGGATTGACGGCGTTGTGGCCTCAATCATGGCCTGTGGCATCAGCGGCAAGGGTCGCAAGTTGGGCGGCCCGTCCGTCTATGACAAGGGGATAAAGATATGAAGTTTCAGCTGCCGAGTTTTCGGGTGGCACTGGTGCTGCTGTCGCTGCTGTGCGGCCTGCTGGGCTTCGGCTTGGTGGTGGCGGGCATATGGCGCATGCACCCCCCATCGGCCATGGTGGTGGCAGGCGTGGCCCTGGTTGCCTACGCTTGGCGCGTTGACCGCGCCGCATCTGGCTTGGCTGCGTTGGCGGCTGCACGCGGGGAGGGGTAAGACATGTTCTTTTCTTCCTTGGTTGGCGCCAATGAGGGCCTGGTGTCTAACGGCTCCAGTGGCTTTTGGCGTGGACTGATCGGGGCTGCTCGCAGCAGCTCCGGCATGCGTGTGACGCCAGAAACTGCGCTGGCCCTGCCGATTATTCAGAACTGCGTCACGCTGCTGGCCGAAAGCCTGGCGCAATTGCCCCTGGAGCTTTACGAGCGCAAGGGCGGAGGGCAACGTGAGTCGGCGAGCAGCCATCCGCTGTATCAGGTGCTGCGCTACAGGCCCAACCCGTTCCAGACACCGTATGACCGGGTGGAGCTGTCGCAGATGTCCGCAGGCCTGCGCGGCAATTCGTACACGTTCATTGAGCGTGGGCGGGACGGCCAGGTGGCGCAGCTGTGGCCCCTGGATACGGCAAAGGTGACGGTGCTCAAGGGGCCTGACATGCTGCCGTATTACCAGGTGGCTGGCGTGTCCGATCCTCTGCCTATGCGCCTGGTCCATCACGTTCGTTGGCATTCCCACAATGGCTATGTCGGGCTGTCCCCCATTGAGCTGCACGCCGACTCCATCGGCCTCGCCCAAGCGGTGCGCCAGTACACCGGCAAGTCGTTCGCCAATGGCGTCACGCTGTCGGGGGTGATCGAGCGGCCCAAGGAAGTGGCCGCGATCAAGGAGCAGGGCACCATTGACTCCATCGTGAACCAGTGGGGCAGCAAATTCAGTGGCGTGGACAACGCCAGGAAGGTGGCGCTGCTGCAGGAGGGCATGACGTTCAAGCCGGTGTCCATGAGCAATGTGGACGCGGACGTGGCGGCCATCCTCAAGCTGTCGGGCGTGGATGCCGCGCGCATCTACAAGGTGCCGCTGCCCATGGTCAACGACCTGGACAAGGCCAACTACAACACGATCGAGCAGCTGCTGATTCACTTCGTGGTGTTCGCACTGTTGCCCTGGGCCAAGCGGCATGAGCAGGCCATGATGCGCGACTTTTTGCTGGACGATGAGCGGCCGCGCTACTTCATCGAATTCAACCTGTCGGGCCTCATGCGGGGCGATCAGAAGAGCCGCTATGAGGCCTATGCCATCGGGCGGCAATGGGGCTGGCTCTCGGTCAACGACATCCGGCGCTTGGAGAACCTGCCGCCCGTGGCCGGGGGCGATACCTACCTCCAGCCACTCAACATGGTTGCGGCGGGTGCTGCGGCGCCCGATCCGAAGAATCCCGCAGTGCGGGCACAGCTGGAGATCCAGCGGCAAGAAATCGAAAGGCTCCTGACCTAATGAAAAGCTATCTTCGCGCAGCGGGCCTGCTGTTCAATCAGCCGCTGCTCACTACCCCGGATGCCATGGACATGGCGGTGCGCTGGGCCAATCAGGTGATGAGCCTCAACATCATCAACATGGCCCCGGTGACCGAGTCCCGCATGTGGCACGACGATGACGACTATGAGTCGCGCATTGCCCGCGAAGAAGAGCGGCGCCGGGCCAACCTGCAGGCCACGGGCGTGCAGGTGATCCCGGTCCATGGGCTGCTGGTCAGCCGTGCGGCACACCTCAATGTCTGCGAGACCATGACCAGCTACGAGGATCTGCGCAGCCAGCTGCGCCAGGCGGTCGCTGATCCCTTGGTCGAGCGCATCGTGCTGGACATCGACAGCCCGGGGGGCGCTGCCACCGGCGCCTTTGAGCTGGCGGCGGATCTGCGGTCCATGGCTTTGCAAAAGCAAATCATCGGCCTGGTCAATTTCTCGGCCTACAGCGGCGGCTACCTGATCGGTGCGGCGTGCACCGAACTGGTGGTAAGCCGCACCAGCGGCGTGGGCAGCATCGGAGTGATTGCCAAGCACATGGACCGCTCGGCCATGCTGGAGCGCGAAGGGATCAAGGTCACGACCGTGTATGCCGGCGCGCATAAAAACGACCTGTCGCCGCATGAGCCGCTGACAGAACAGTCCATGAAGTTCCTGCAGGAGCTGGTCAACGAAGGCTATGACATGTTTGTGAATGCCGTGGCCGAGTACCGGGGCCTGAGCGCCTCTGTCGTGCGCGCCACCGAGGCCGGTCTCTACCGTGGCCAGGCCGCTATCGCCGCTGGCCTGGCCGACCGGCTGCAGACCCCCACTGATGCCCTGGACGGTATCACCCGCGCCGTGGCCGAAAGCCGCGCCAATCGCCCCGCGCCTAGCCGGTTGGCTGTGCGTGCTGCTGCAGCCCATCTGCAAGCCCAGATCTGACCGCGTTCGCGGCAGTTTTCCGGCCCGCCTCGGCGGGCTTTTTTCATTGCTCTTTAGGAAGCAAAACCATGTCCCTTGTGACCCAACTGCGTAGCGAACGCGCCCAGCTCAATGAAACGCTGCAGGCCCTCGCAAAGAAGGATGCCGCCGGCGAGCAACTGTCTGCAGAAGAGCTGCAGCAGTTCACATCGCTGGAAACCCAAATCGGCGAACTGTCCGCCAAGATTGCACGCGCCGAATCTGCCGAACGCCTCAATGCTGCGGCGGCGGTGCCCGTCAACGAAAGTGCGCGCGGCATCAACGGCCCGCCTGCCGGCGCCCACGTCACTGTCACCGACAACGCCCCGCCGGGCGCATCCGTCGCGCAGGTGGCCCGGCTGCTGGCCGCTGCTGGTGGCAACCAGCAGCATGCGGCCCAGATGGCGCAAGAGGGCGGTTTCGGCCAAGACATCGTGCAGACCCTGAGCACGGTCACCCCGGGCGCGGGTGGTGTGCTGATCCCCGCCAACATGGCCGCCTCGGTGATCGAGGCGCTGCGCCCTCGCTCTGTCGTGCGGTCCATGGGGGCGGTCAGCCTGCCCCTGGTCAACGGCAACATGACGCTGCCGCGCATCAAGGACTCCACGGTGGTGGGCTACATCGGCACCGAAACCGACATCCCGGTGACCGACATGACCTTCGCGGACATGAAGCTGCAGGCCAAGAAGATGGGCGCCCTGGTGCCGATCAGCAATGACCTGCTGTCGTTCGCTGGCATCAATCCGCGTGTGGACAGCATCGTCGCCAATGACCTGCTGATCAGCACCGGCCTGGCCGAGGATCTGCACTACATCCGCTCGGCAGGCAGTGCCCTGCTGCCCAAAGGCCTGCGCTACTGGGCGCTGCCGGGCAACGTGGTGGACGCTCCCGTCGATCCTGACCTCAAGGCCATCGACCTGTTCCTGGGCGGCCTGATGCTGCGCCTGGAAGCCGCCAATGCCGCGATGGCCAACTGCGGCTGGCTGATGCATCCGCGCACCATCCGCTGGCTGCAGTCGCTGCGCGACGGCAACGGCAACAAGGCCTATCCCGAGATCGACCAGGGCCAGCTCAAGGGCTACCGCTTCGGCCTGTCCACGCAGATCCCGGTGAACCTGGGCGCCGGCGGCGATGAATCGGAAATCTACTTCGTGGACTTCTCCGATTGCTACATCGGTGAAACGGGGCAGCTGTCCATCGCCTACAGCACCGAGGCCTCCTACAAGGACGCGGGCGGAAACATGGTGTCCGCTTTCCAGCGCGACCAGACCCTGGTGCGTGTGATCGCGCACAACGATTTCGGCGTGCGTCACGTCGAGTCCGTTGCGGTCGGCGCCAAGGTGAAGTGGGGCGCGGGCATGTGAGATGACGCCCCGGCAGGCGCCGGGGCGCAACCAATCGAAAGGACAAGGCGATGAGCAAGCAAGAAGCAGGCAAACAAGAGATTGTTGCGGTGGTGTTCCTGAAGCACTGGCGCGGCTACAACCCGGGCGAAACCGCAGCATTTCCGGCGGACCAGGCGGACCGCCTGGAAGCGGGCGAGGTGGCCGAGAAATCGGGCACGGCCAGCGGTGCAGCAACCAGCGGACGCAGTGCACGGGGTGCGGGGCGTGGCGGCAAGTCCGCAGCGCGTGATCAGGCGCAAACGGGGGACCCCGAAAGCGGTGGTGACGGCGCGCCACCTGTCGCTGCACCTGCTGCTGCCAGCACGGAGGCAGGTGCGGGCGCTGCAGGCAACCTCAACGCTGACCGGCCCTGACCATGGCTCGGCGCAAGCGTTACGCAGGCGAGCCCGTGCTGACTGCCGCCGAGGTCGCGCAATGGTGCCGCGAGCACATCGATGACCTGCAGCGCTCGCTGGTTGAAAACATCATCGTGCCGGGCGTGACGCAGATGTGCGAGGCGGAAACAGGCGCAGCCATCCGGCCGGCCGAGTACGTCGAAGACTGGCCGCAAGACCGTTTGGGCAATGTGCTGGATGTCGGCCAGGTGCGGTCCGTCAGCAGCATGAGCCTGCTGCGCGCTGGGGCAGATCCGATCCCGGTTGAGGGCTTCGAGCTGGAGGTGGACCAGCGTGTCGGCCGCATCGTTTTTGCGGGCGGCCGGCCGCCTGGCCGTCTGCGCATCGAGTACGTGGCCGGGGTCGATCTTGGCGCATACCCATCGGTACGCACCTGGCTGCTACTGCAGGCGGGGACGCTGTATCAGCAGCGGGAAGCCCTGGTGACCGGAACCATTGTTTCCGAACTTCCCTTGAAATTCCTGGGCAGCATGTTGGCGGAGATCGCCGTGCCGCCCCGATTCTGAAAGGTGGCCCATGCTGCAATCAGGAAGGCTCAGGCGCCTTATCGTGATCGAGGCTCTCCAGCAGGGCAAAGACCGATCAGGCGGCATTGTGCGGGCATGGACTCCAGTCACGCCGACCGATGGCATCTATGCCGGGCACACCAGCGATTCGGGCACATTGCGCCCTGCCACCAAGGCGGCGGGGGGCGAGGTTGCCGTGTCTGCGGAGGTGTTCACACTCCGGTGGCGCGATGGCATCAAGGCCGGCATGCGCGTGGTCAGTCGTGGTCTGTACTACCAGATTCGACATGTCAAAGATCTGGCGGATCGCCATGAAACGCTGATCCTGACCTGCGAAACGGGGGTGCGTGATGGCTAACAAACCCGATGTCACAGGCGTTCCCGACCTGACCGCAGCCTTCCGCGAAGTCCGCGAGGACATGGCGCAGAAGGTCTCGCGCCGCATGGTGGTCGCTGGGGGCAAGGTGATCACGGAACGTGCCAAAGCGATTGCCAAGGCAAACGGATCGGTGATCAGCGGCGCCATGGTCGAAAACATCGCCATCAAGCGCGAGCCCAACGCCCCGGACGGAACGGCGCAATACCACATCGGTGTGCGCCACGGCCGCTACCAGAGCAAGCGCGTGCAAGCCAAGGGCCAAAAACGACTGGTCGTCAGTCGTGGCCGCATCAAGGTGCGGCGTGACAACGATCCGTTTTACTGGAAGTGGGTCGAGACCGGCCGCCGTGTGGTCCCCGCATCGGTCAAGTCCGGCACCACGACATACACCCAGCGGCTGCGCAATGGCCGCGTGGTGGTGCGCTCGCGCAAGTACGAGGCCTCAAGCCTGCGTGCTCGCCGGCGTGCTGCATCGCAGGGCGTGGTCGGCCGCAAGCCGTTCATTGAGCCTGCGCTGCAGCAGGAGCGTGACAACGCCATCACGGCCATGGACCGGGCGCTGCAGCGCTACCTGGCCAGCGAAAGAAAGAAGGGAGGCGCATGACGGCAGCCCCGAGCATCCACCAGCGTTTACTGCCTGTACTGGAGTCTGCGCTGGGCAATACATGGTGGCTTGAACTGCCGGCGCGCCCTACCTGGCCGGCGGCAGTTTTCAGCGTCGAGACGGCGCCTGAGCTCGGATGGTGCGCCGGCGGCGGCTATGACGCCCACGACGCCACGGTGATCGTGCTCAGCCGCAGCGCGGTCGAGCTGGACACCTTGCTGCCCACCAGCGGCGGCGGCAGCGTGCGCACGGCTGTCGAGGCCATGGAGCACTACCAATGGGAAGTGGGCTGCGAGGACGCGGACTATGAAGACGATCCGCAGGTCTACGCCCGTGCCCTGATCGTGCGCTTGCGCACGCCCCGATTCACTACAGCAAAGGACACGCCATGACGGCAAAGAAAGACAAGGACGAGGTAGTGCACACGTCTGCACCGGCCCCGCAGAGCACCAAGCCGGCCAAGCCGGCGCACCACCAGGCCACCACGCTGCCGCCCCGGGATGAGTTCCACGGCAAGGCGGGCCGCTACGTGCGCGACCCTGCGACCGGCCTGCGCGTGCCGCAACCCTGAGCCCTGGCTCCATCCCTCAACCCCTGAAAGGAACCCCCATGGCAAAGTCCATGAAACAGATGCTGCTGCTGGCGATGGTCCAGACGGCGGCGGGCACTGCGGCCACGCCCACGGCGGCGGCCAATGCCATCCTGTGCCGCGCGTTGATGCCCGAGCCCATCACGGCCGAGCAGGTTGCACGCGACCTGATTCGCCCGTACAAAGGCAACAGCGGCAAGCTCACGTCCGGCGAGCATCGCAAGCTGACGTGCGAAGTGGAAATCGCGGGCAGCGGCACCCCGGGTGTGGCACCTGCCTATGGCGACCTGCTGCAGGCCTGCGGGTTCGCGGAGACCATCACGGCCGGCACTGACGTGCAATACACGCTGGTGAGCGGCGGTGAGCCGCTGCTGACGCTGTATGGCTATCTGGATGGCACGCTGTTCAAGATCGTGGACGCCAAGGGTACGGTCAGCTTCGAGCTGAACCCCAAGGGCATCCCGGTCATGAAATTCGAATTCCTGGGCGCCTACTCCAAGCCGGAGGAGGGCGCCATGCCCACGGGCGTGGATTACTCGAAGTTCATGCAGCCCAAGGTCGTTGGCAAGACCAACACGCCCACGCTCACGATCTTCGGGCACAGCGCCTGCACCAGCGCGTTTTCGGTCAACCTGGCCAATCAGTTGAACTGGCGCGAGCTGATCAACTGCGCAGGCGCCGCAAGCCCCGACCGTCAGCCCACGGGCTCCATCACCATGGAGTTTCCGAAGGTCACGACAAAGGACTGGACCGAGATCGTGCGCAACAGCGAGCGCGGCCCGGCCGTGATCGTCCACGGCGTGGACCCCGGCAACATCGTGGAGCTGCAGATGCCCAACATCCAGCCCGGCCCCTTCACGCTCAGCGATGACCAGGGCGTGGCAATGATGGCCTTGCCCTTCGACCTGGTGCCCATCGTCGGCGATGACGAATTGGTGCTGATCGTGCGCTGACCAGTCCCTTTTTTCCCTCACCTGAGGCCGCTCTATGCGGCCTTTTTCTTTTTCTGTCCCATCTCATCAGGAGTTAATCCATGTTCAACCTCACCCCCTCGGAAACATTCAAGGAAACCGTCAAGATCCAGACCAAGACCGAAAGCGGCCTGTGGCGCGAAGAGTCCTTCACCGCCGTTTTCAAGCGCACGGCCGAGGAGCGCCGCCAGGAGCTGCACAACAAGCCGTTCGGCGAGGTCGTGGATGAAGTCCTGGTGGGCTGGGACATGGTGGACCTGCAGCGCAAGCCCGTGGAATTCACGCCCGAGAACAAGGCTGCGTTCCTGCAGATCCCCGCCGCCGTGCGTGAAACGGCCATCACCTATCTGCGCACCAACGCGGGCGCCAAAGAAAAAAACTGATCGAGGCCGCGCGCTGGTGGGCGGGCGTACGCCCGCAAACCGTCGATCCCTTCGCGCCGCAGGAATCCATGCTGGAGGCTATGCGCGCGATGGGCGCGCCGGCGAAAGACATCGAGCGTGTGGCCGAGGCCATCGAGCAGCAGCGCGCGGCCGTGCCGACGCAGCCCGAGGAGTTCGGGGTGTACCGCGAAAACTGGGCCACGGTGCAGGCCTGGATTGCCCTGGAAACCCAATGGAACTGGCTATCGCCACCCGTCAGTGCGTTTGCAGGCGTTGGCATGCCTGTGCGCACCGGCTTGAACTATGCCGGCGTGGCTGCCTGGCTTGAGCTGTTTGTGCCTGTTCGGCAACGGCGAAGCGTCATGCAAGGGCTGATGTTGATGGAGCGAGCCGGCATGGCAGCGCTCATTGAAATTCGAAAACAAGAGGAGGGCTAGCTATGTCGGCATTGGGATCGCTGGTCGTCAAGCTCGCGCTGGAATATGCGCAGTTCAGCCAGGGGCTGCAGTCATCTGAGCAGGAGGTCAAGCAGCACGCCAAGCGCGTGCAGGATGCCTATGACAACATGGCCGCCGGCGTGTCGTCGCGCATGGACAGCCTCAAGGGCTCCATCTTGGGGGCTATCGGTGGCGCCATCAGCGTAGTCGGCATCACCTCGGCCATCTCCAAGATCAAGCAGGAGACCATCGACGCCGAAAAGGAGCAGACCCAGCTCGCGGCCGCGATCAAGTCCACGGGCGGCGCCGCTGGCTGGAGCATTGAGCGGCTCAACGCCATGGCCGACTCCATGGAGAAGACCAGCACATTCAGCGCGGGTCAGATCAACCAGGCGCAGACCCGCATGCTCAGCTATGCAGGCGTGGTGGGCGAGCAGTTCCCGCGCGCCATGCAGGCCGTGATCGACATGTCCGAGCGCATGGGCTATGAAGTCACGGCCTCGGCCGAGACCATCGGCAAGGCGCTGGACGTGCCCGGCGAGGGCCTGACTGCGCTGTCCAAGCAGGGCTTTCGGTTCACGGATGCTCAGAAGGAACTGGTCAAGCAGTTCGAGCGCACGGGCCAGACGGCCAAGGCGCAGGAGATCATCCTGCAGGCCCTGGAGTCCAGCTACGGCGGCGCCGCCCAGGCGGCGCGCGACACGCTGGGCGGTTCGCTGACGGCTGTTGGCAACACCATCAACAGCCTCATGACGGCGGACAGCGCGAGCCTGCCAGGCCTGCGCGATAGCGTCGAGGGACTCAACAGCACGCTCAACAGCGATGACGTGCGCAACGGCTTCCAGACCCTGATCAGCGGGCTGATCGACGTGGGCAGCTTTGCCGCCAGCAGCATGGCGGGCATCGTCAAGCTGGGCCAGGCCGTGGCCGAGCACAAGGGCGAGATCGGAGTTGTGCTGGGCATGATCGCCGGCACGGCCACGGCGGCCGGGGCGCTGCAGGTTGCCAATGCCATCGGCGCCGCTGGCGGGGTGTGGGGGGCATTGACCAAGGTGCGCGGCGCGGTGATCGCGCTGAGCCTGGCCCTCGCGGCGAACCCGGCCACCCTGGTGCTGCTGGGCATTGGTGCGGCCACGGGCGCGGCTATTGCATCGAACCTGGGCGACCCAGTGGGTGACAGGCTCAGCAAGGAAATCGAATTTCAGACCGAGCGCCTGGCACAGGCCGAGGCCCTGCTTGCGCGCGCTGGTGGCCCCAAGGGGCAGATGACGGCCAAGCTTGAAGAGCGCATTGCCGGCATCAAGAGCCATCTGGATGTCTTGCGAACGGCCGCCGGCGCGGCAAAGCCGGCAGTGGAAGACGTGGCGACCGAGGTTGCTGGTGTGGCCGCCGCCGCGAATAGCACACAGGTTCCTTTGGGCCAGTCGGAAGACTGGATCAAGAAGTACGGCACAGCGGCCCAGAAAGCAGCGCTGGAGGTCGAGGAGTGGAAACGCAAGCTCGGCTCTGCATTCACGCCCGAGATGCAGCGCCAGGTCGAAGAGACCTATGCGAAGCAGGACGCTGGCGCAAAGGCGAGCGCGCAGTCGGCCAAGCAGCTGCAGACAGCTTATGACAACCTGCTGCAGTCCATTGCTGAAAAAGTCGGCGAGCAGCAGCAGGAGCTGAAGAGCGGCGAGAAGCTGGCCGAGTCCGACAAGATCCGCATCAAGTTCAACGAGGACCTCAAGGACTCGCTGAAAGGGTTGAGCGAGGCGCAGCGTGCCAACGTCCTTGCGAAGATCGACAGCCTGGCCGCGTTGGAGAAAGAGAACGCGGCACAGAAGGAGTTCCTGCGCATCGCCGAGTTGGAGCGCACGCGCCGGGTGGCCATCGCATCCGCTGCGGAACAGACCGTTGCCAGCTTGCTGGAGAGCAACAAGACGCTGCGAGAAGAGATCGAGCTGATCGGCCTCAACGCTGAGCAACAGTCCCAGATCCTCACGCAGCGGCAGCTGGCAATCATCCTGGTCAAAGAGCAGCAGCTTACCGAGATGGAGCGCGCTGCTGCCTTGACCGGCACGATGACCCGCGAGCAGATCGCCCTGCAGCAGGAGATCGAGCTGCTGCGCGAGCGGCTGGGCCTCACGTCCCTGAAGGAGTCCCGCGAGACCTCGGCGCAGGCTGCGGCTGCGAGTGTGAGCGAATGGCAAAAGGGTGTCGAGCAGATTGGTCAGAGCCTGAGCGACCAGCTCATGGCCGGTGGCCGCTCGTTTGGCGACTACCTCAAGAATCTGGCCCGCACGCTGGTTTTCCGGCCGCTGATCATGGCGACCGTGCAACTGGCGGTGAACAGTGCTGCCGGCGCGTTGGGTCTGGACCTGGGTGGAAAGCAGTCGGGCGGCGCGGGCATGGGAGTGCTCAACAACCTCGGCACGCTGGGCGCTGGTGCGCAGGCAATGTGGGGCTTCATGCCCGGTGCTTCTGCCGCAAGTCTGGCTGGCGCGAATGCTGTGGGCTTGGCTGGAGGCGATGCAATGGGTGCTCTCATTGCCGGCAATGGTGGCTGGGCTGGGGTTGGTAGCAGCTTTGGTGCGGCGCTCACCACTGCGCTGCCTTGGATTGCGGGGGCTGTTGCAATCTTCTCTCTGCTCAAGGGCGGACTGTTCGGGTCGCGTGGGGCAAATCACGTCGGGGCGGCATACAGCACCACGGGCGCGGATAACGACAAGGCGGCAGAAATGCTGTTTGGGCGTGCGGCCGGCGATTGGTATGACGATTTGACCAAGCGCGGCAACAAGGATCTTGGCAAGCAGCTCGGCACGACGGTTGAGGCCCTGTCCGATGTCTACAAGTCCTTGGCCAAATACGCTGGCGACAGTGCACGCGATATCGACATCGTTGCGGGGTTCGCAAGCAATCCCAAGTATGGCGATGAAGATTCCTACGGCTACTTCAAGCTGATCGACAAGATCACTGGCGAAGTCCTGACCAGCTACACCAAGCGGGATGGCGGGCTTGGCAATGACCCGGAAAAGGCCTGGGCGCAGTTCGTGGCCGACATGGGCGGCGCCCTCATTGGTGAGCTGAAAAAGGCCGACATCCCGGCCTGGATGCGGGACTCTTTCGAGGAGTTGGGCGACGACATCACCCTGGAGAGCTTCAACGCGATGCTGCAAAAGGTGCAGCTCACGGCCTCGGCTATTGAGGGCTGGACACGCAACATCACCAACTTCGGGGAGCTGGGCGACAAAGCCATCGCGAAGCTGATCAAGGACATGGACGGCATCGAGAACCTGATTGCAGGTATGGATGCCTTCTACACCGGCTTCTATTCGGAAAGCGAACGGGTCGAGAACGCCGCGAAGGTGCTGGACAAGTCGCTGAAGGATCTGAAGCTGGAGATTGATCCGCGCCAGGGCCAGGCTGCAAAAGAGCAGTTCCGCAAGTTGGTCGAAGCGGCGATGGCCGCCGGCGACGTGGAGCTGCTCGCCAAGCTGCTGCCCCTGGCCCAGATGTTTGGCGAAGTCGCTGACGCTGCAGGCCGTGTGCTGGATGGGCTCAAGGATGACCGCTCCAAGCTGGAAGCCGAGTACCTGCGAGCCACGGGCCAAACGGACAAGTACCGTGAGGCACTGCGCAGGCTTGCGACCGAGGGCATGAGCGAGGCTGAACGTGCCGCGTGGGACTACAACGAAGCGCTGCGCGCCGAAATCGCTGCCCGAGACAAGCAGATGGATCTGGAGCGCCGGTGGCTGGAACTGAATGGCGACACCGCCGAGCTGCGCCGACGCGAACTGGCGGCATTGGACCCCAGCAATCGCGCATTGCAAGAACGCATCTGGGCGCTGGAGGATGCCAAGGCTGCGGACACCAAGGCGCGTGCCAATTTTGAGGCGGCCGTCAGCCGTGAGCGCGATTACTGGAGTGCCATCGCTTCCTCCTCGCAGGAGGCGATCCAGGCGCTATCCAGCTCGATTTCCTCGCTTCGCTCAAATGCGCGAGATCTGCAGGGTATGTCGGATGCTTCCGCTCAATGGGTGGCCGCGCAGGGCATGGTCTATGTAGAAAGCGCGCTGGCGGGTGTGCGAAACGGCAAGAAGCTTTCCAGCTACAACGAATTGAGCGAAGCCATCGCGGCAGCGCGAGGGGGCATCTCTGCGGGCGTCTATGCGACCCAGTTTGAAAGGGAGCGTGACGCCCTGGTGCTGGCCGGCCAGTTGTCGGATCTTGCAGACCTGGGCGATGAGCAGCTCAGCGTAGAGGAGCGGCTGTTCAAAAACTCGCAAGAGCAGATTGATCGGCTCGATAAGACGCTGGCGTATTGGCGTGACCTGCTTGAAGGCAACGAAAAGCAGATCGATGCGACGCTATCCGTGGAAGCTGCGATCAAGCGCCTTGAGGCGTTGCTATTTCCGGAAAAGTCACCCACGCCCGGCGGGGGCGGCAGTGGGGGCAAGACACCGACGCCGGATTGGGGGCCCGGGGGCGGTGGGTTTGCGCCCGCCAACAACGGTAAATACAAGACGCCTACTGCGATCTTGTCGGGCGGCGCAGTCATCTATGACTACGCCGATCTTGACTACGAACGCCGGCTGGATGGCCTCGCTCCAACGTTCAATAAATGGTCTGGCACGGGCGATTTTGCAGGGCTTGCAACGGACTTCCAGAAAGCTGGTGGGACGGCTCAGGACCTGGCTTACCTGTACGGCTTTTCAGTCAATGACGTGAACGCTGCGCTTGACCGGGCTGGCATCCCGCGTTTTGACGTGGGCACGAACTACGTTCCCGGCGACATGTTGGCCCAGATCCACGAAGGCGAAGCCATTGTGCCAAAGGCCTTTAATCCCTGGGCTGGCGGTTTTCAGCGGCCGCGTGGAGAGGACTCGGGGAGGTCGGTGGCTCTGCTTGAGCGTCTGCTCTTGGTCGTTGATCGCTTGACCTCGCATGTCTCGGAAATCTCTGTGAGTGTGTCCGCCATGCAGGAGCTAACCGACGACGTGACCGAAGGTGGTAACGCCACGCGGACGGAAATCATGAATGTGTCGGCCCTGGCGCAAGCAATAGCAAAGGAGATCGCATGAACGTATCCGCTCGCGTCATGGTGCCGGTGAAAATCACCGATGCCATGGTCGCCGCAGGCACGACAGTGCCCGAGCCCAATACGGCAAATGGCGAAGTCGCATGGGTCGCCAGTGGCAGCTATGCCATTGACGACCTGCGCACCTCAAATGGATCTGTCTACTCGTGCTCCCGGGCGCACTCGGGCCGTACGGCGCAACCTGAGGCTGATCCTGGCTATTGGCTCCGCAAGGGGCCAACTGACCGCATGGCCCCTTTCGATGATTATTCGGCGACGAAATCTCGGGGCAAGGGGTCCATCACGTTCGTGCTGACTCCAGGCTTTATCAACGGCGTCAGCGTCTATGGACCCGAGGGGGCGACCTATTCACTTGTCGTCCGTGATGCCCCTGGTGGAGATGTTATCCGGGAGCAGCACGGCGATCTTTACGCCCAAGCCGCAGGGCTCTGGGAGTTGCTTTTTACGCCGCTGCCAGCGCTGGAAAAAATCAGCATGGATGAAATTCCGATAGCGCCAAATGCCGAGGTGTCCGTGACGATCCGGGCGCCGGGGAATGGCGCCATCGCTGTGGGTGATATCAAGGTAGGGGACTGGCGGCAACTCATAGGTGAAGCCAACTTTGGCGGTGCCGAGTACGGGGCAGAGGCGCAGAGGAAGTCCTACACCTATCGCCAGGTCAATGACGACGGGACCTTTAGACAGATCCCCCGCGGCAACGTCCGCGACGTTACATGCAGGGTGGTAATCGACGCCGAACAGGCCATGTATGCGGACGCCATCCTTGGCGAAATCATCGATACCGTGGTGCCGTTTGAAGCATCAGGTCTGCCGCGCTATGGCTATCTCAACACCCGTGGTTTTGTGACCGGATCTATCCGGGCTGACAACTGGGGTGAGACATCTCTCAATCTCATTGTGAAAGGTGCCATCTGATGGCAATACAACCAGCAGCCACGCTCTCCCCGGTGCCGGAATTCCCGGCGCTGTCGGATCGAGCGGCAGGCACCTACAACAGCAAGGCCTATGCATTCGGCACGCACATGGGCGGGCCAGGGCCGTTTGTGCCTGAAATCAATGCGCTCTCTGCCAATGTCCAGCACAACGCGCAGGAAGCAGTCGCTGCGGCGGGCGGCTCCGGGGATGCGAAGCTTGCGGCAGAGAAGGCGCGAGACGACGCGATCACAGCCAAAGGGCAGTCCGAAACTGCACGCGATGCGTCGGTCTCGGCAAGAGGTGGATCTGAGTCGGCACGCGATGGCTCTATCACAGCCAAGGGGCAATCTGAAGCAGCACGCGACTTGTCCATCGCGGCCAAGGGCGGGGCCGAAACGGCCCGAGATGCTGCCGTCGCTGCGAAGAATGCATCGGAAGCTGCCCGCGACTCATCCAAGGCCTACCGCGACCAAGCTGAAGTATTCGCGTCTGCTCAGCTAAAGGGCAGCAGCACGACCAGCGTCACACCTGGCGCTGGCGCGAAGACCTTCGGCATGGAGTCATCGCGCTCGTTTGTGGCGGGCATGTACCTTGTGGCCACGTCCGCAAGCGACCCTGGTACACGTATGAGCGGCTACGTCCAGAGCTACAACCCAAGCACCGGCGCTCTGGTCATTGGAGTTGACACGTTCGCAGGCCTTTCCGCAAAAGCGGACTGGGTGATTGGTGTGGCTGCGCCAGGTGCTTCAGCCTGGATGACAACGCAAGTCATCACTGCATCGACTGTCGCTGTGCCGGGGGTGTTCTACGTTCTCGCGGCTGCCGGAATCACGCTGACCGTGCCAATCAATTTCGCTGCAGGCCAGGCCTTTGGGTTTGGGATGTCGCGCGGCATCTGGGCCGCAAACATTGACTGGCAGTCAAACAAGCTCAAGGGCCGCAGTCCTGGCGTGATGCAACTGCTGTCCCAAAACGATTCAGCGGTATGCCGCTGGGTCAATGCAACGGATGGATTTATGGAGGCAGCATGAGCTTTTACTCGGATTACTTTGGCGGTGGTGGCGGGGGAAAACTGCGCTACCAGGAGTTCTTGGCGTCTGGACCGTTTACCCCTCCTGCGGCACTGTTGGCGAGTGGTGGGCAGGGCTGGGTATTGCTGGTTGGTGGCGGGGGTGGTGGCGGTTGCTCGCGTGGTGGCGGCGGCGGTGGAGGTGCTGTCTTGACACTGCCGATGACGTTTACCGGGCCTGTTGCGGTCACTATCGGCGCGGGTGGTGCTGGCGGGACTGCATCGGGAGTTGGCAACGGCACTGCGGGGGGAGCCACGGCGGTTGGATCTGTGTCTGTGCCCGGTGGCGGGTATGGCGCTGGCGGTTTGTCTGGATACCAGCGAGGTGGCAACGGGGGGGCAGGCGGCGGTGGCAGCGGGGCAAGTACAGGAGGCGGTGGTGGTGGTGCCGGTGGTCCTGGCAATGGCAGCGGCACCGGGGCGGGCGGTCAGGGGCGCGGTGGTGAAGGCCTCTGGGGCGGGGGTGGGGGCGTCGGTGGCTCTGGCAATGGTGGCGTTGGTGGTTTGGGCATCAACGGCTATGGCGGGGGTGGTGGAGGTGGTGGGGATTCGGCCACCAACGGTCCTGGACTGGGTATGTCTGGCGGTGGTAGTGGCGGCGCGGAAGGCAACCCTGGTGCGCCTGGTAGCGCTGGTGCGACAAATCGTGGTGGCGGCGGTGGTGGTGGCGGCTACACCGCCGTTGGCGGTGCCGGTGGCTCTGGCTTTGTAAGGATCTGGTGGTACGAATGACCGAAAACTACGCACTCGTCAAAAGCGGCTGTGTCGAGCAAGTCATCGTTGCTGACGCAGATTTTGCGGACGTGGTCCGCGCGCAGTGGGACCACGTAGAACCGGCGCCTGAAGGCGTCGGCATTGGCTGGTCATGGGATGGCCAGGCATTCGCTGCGCCCGCTGTGCCAGACCCTGGGCCGCAGCCTACGCCCGTGCGCCACATCAGCGTGGGCGCATTTTTTGACAGGTTCGGCACGATGAAATGGGCGATCCTGCGAGACCCAGACGAAAACTGCAAAGCAGTGGTGATGGACGCAAGCGTGCGCAAGTACATCGACCTGGACAACCCGGATTTGCCGGCAGGCCTGGCAATTCTGCAGGCTGCCGGGCACGCAATCGATCCTGGTGCGATCCTCGACGCGCCGATCCAGCCGCACGAGCTGCCCTGAAAGATGACATCCCACAACAAACCGCCCTCGGGCGGTTTTTTCATGCCCGGAGGAGGGCACATGGACAACAACTGGTTCGATCAACTTCTACCCAAAGTGCCGGGGATTCTCGGCAGTGCAGGAGCGCTTATGTGGATGCAAGGTACATGGCCCCGTAAGGGCGCAATGCTGGTGCTCGGGATCGCAGCGAGCAACTACGGTACGCCTGACTTCGTGGTGGCGACAGGCCTTTCTGAGGGGCTCGCCGGCTTCGTCGTCGGCATGTTCTCGATGACTGCGGCCGACTGGGTGTTCCGGGCGTGGGATCAGTTCGCACTCGGTCCGTTGCTCAATGAGTGGGTGCGCAAGCGCCTGGGCCTGCCGCCAAAGGATGGGGGTGCTGTATGACTCCCCATTTCAGCCTTGCAGAACTCACGGCCAGTGCCACGGCGCAGCGCCAGGGCCTGGACAACACGCCCACTCCTGAGGCCCTGCAGCGCCTGGCGCTCACGGCCGCAATGCTGGAGCGCGTGCGCGCGCACCTGGGCGTGCCCATCATCGTGACCAGCGGCTACCGCTCGCGCGCTGTCAATGCAGCCGTTGGTGGCGTCACGAGCAGCGATCACGCGATAGGCGCGGCCGCTGACATCGTGGCGCCGAAGTTCGGTTCGCCTCACGCCGTGGCTAAGGCCCTGGCCCCGCATGTCAACGCGCTGGGCATCGGGCAAATCATCTATGAGAGTGTCGGTAGCAAGCGATGGGTGCACCTGTCCACACGCACGCCGGACAAGCCCGTCAATCGCGTGATTACCGTCAGCGGCAAAAGCACGTTGGTGGGCATTCAGGAGGTCTAGATGCTGGCCCTACTCAAATCCCGCGCCTGGCAGTTCCTGGCCCTTGTGCTGGCCGCGCTGCTGCTTTGGCAGAGCGTTGGCCATCTGCTCGCTTTGCGCGCGGCCGACAGGGCCCGCACTGACCTGGCAACCGAACGAGCCGCCGCAACTGCAGCGGCCGCCGAAACCTCCGAGCGCTATCGAAAACTGGAAGGCACCTACCGTGAAAACCTCGACATCATCACCCGCGAGTCTGGCCAGGCACAAGCCCGCGCTGCTGCTGACGCTGACGCTGCCCGTGCTGCTGCTGGCCGGCTGCGCGGCGACCTCGCCGACTACATCACCGCCCACCGTGCGGCCGCCAATGCTCGCGCCGCTGCAGGACAGTGCGCGCCAGACACCAGCGCCCTCGATCTGCTTGCCGAACTGCAGCGTCGCGCTGACGAGCGAGCGGGAGAGCTGGCGCGCATTGCTGATGAGGCCCGAGGTCGGGGCAGCGCTTGCGAGCGCGCGTTTGAAGCAAGCTTGGAAATGAGTGCAGCCGTGTACAGGTAAGAATGTGCTTTTCCTGCTGCATGCAGAAAATTCTTAATTGTTTCGAGACTTTCAGCCGTTAGACTAGAACTAGGCGTAGGACGTCAGGATGAGATCTAATCTTTCTCTCCAGCGCTTTGGGTGGCCGGCTAGGTTGTTGGTCATCAATGCGGTTAAAAAAATATCTGAGCTAACTTTCTTTGGTAAATTTTATGCTGATCGAATTCAATTTGAAAGAGTTCAAGAGTTTCCGGGAGGCTACATTGCCTCTTGGTCCTTTGACAGTTCTAATTGGGGCAAATGCGGCAGGGAAAAGTAATGCAATAGAGGCTCTGCGATTGTTGTCTTGGCTTGCCCAGGGGCAGAAACTTGCATCAATTCAGTATGAGGTTAATAAAGCAGATAGGGTTGTTAGAGGAAGAATAGATGACCTGTCTCATCGAGGCGAGACCAAGTTCACATTGGGTTGTAGAACCGATGACAAGGATTGGAATCGGCTTGAAATGCAATTAACACTTCGGGATGGAGAGTTGCATATAACGGGCGAAAAGGTTGACGATTATATGCAAAGTCTTCCTCTCTATGTAATGGATCGTCCATCGATTAATTTGAGCACCGATGCAGGTGTTGCTTACAATAATTTCGCGAGAGGTGGGAATAAACCGCATGTTACTGTTAGCGATCAAATGGCAGTGTTTGTTCAATTTGAAAGTGCTGCAAGATTTGAGGCTGGTCATAAAAGAGCACAAGATGTTATTCCCAAGGTTGCTAAAAGACTTCAGAAGATATTATCAAATATTCTGTTCTTGGATCCAGTTCCCGCTCGTATGCGGGAGTATAGCTTTACGAATGACAAAAGATTGCTTGGGGATGGGACGAATTTGTCGAGCGTTCTCTACAAACTTTGGGGTGAAGATATGGTGGCCCATGAGGAGCCATATCTCACACAGCGTAGGGATATATTGGATTTCATCCAGAGCTTGCCAGAGCAGGATATATCTGGGCTTAGCTTCTTAGCGGGACCGCGCGATGAAGTAATGGTCCAAGTTCGAGAGACATTTGGAGGTGAGCCAAGGGATTACGATGCATCACTTTTATCCGATGGGACTTTACGCGTACTTGCTGTTGCTGCAGCAATGCTATCTGCCGCTGAAGGCAGTCTAGTCGTAATAGAGGAAATTGATAACGGTGTGCATCCTAGCCGAGCTAGGCATTTATTGGATAGCATTCGAGCAATTGCCGAGCGAAGGAAATTGCGAGTTCTACTGTCTACTCATAATCCTGCCATGCTAGATGCGCTGCCTGATGTCGCTGTGCCTGATGTGGTTTTTTGCTATCGCGATCCGAAGGCTGGGGATAGTAAGTTGATTCGCATGAATGGTATTCCTGATGTTCCTGATCTGCTGATACAAGGACCGCTGGGTCAGCTGATGACTTCAGGTGCTTTGGAAAGATTTGTGAAGAATCATAAAGGACCTGCGTCAAGGAAACGTAAGGCTCAAGCTTGGCTGGAGTCGCTTAAGGCGCAAAAAGAGGGTGACGGAAAATGAGCTCAATCGTCATCGTTGACACATCTGTTTTTTTAAACATTCTCAATGTTCCTGGTTTAAATGATCAATGGGATGTTGTAATTGAAGAGTTGCAGCAACTTGTTGAGGATGGTGATCATCTTTTCATACCTATGGCTGCCATTGTTGAGACGGGGAATCATATTGCCCAATTGGCTAATGGCTCTCATAGAAGGTCTGCCGCAGAGAGATTTGTTTCTCATGTCCGTCAAGCGCTAAATGATGAAGCACCATGGAAGCCGATAAATTTTCCCGCCAATCATGAGGTGCTCGGATGGCTGGACACTTTCACGGATGCCGCAACTCATGGTATGGGTGTAGGGGATTTATCAATAAAAAAGGAGTGGGAAGCTTTGTGTAGTAAGCATGGCATGAGTCGAGTTAGAGTGTGGACGCTTGATGCTGATCTCGCGGGCTTGGATCGGGTGCCTGGGTAATGGCTTGTTCTCCAGCTACCCAATTGCCCTGCTTGTTTATAGTTAATATCCGGGCTATTCCTCCGCGAGCCACTAGCACAAGATCAATTTTGTAGTTGCGCTCCGAAGAGTCGAGCCCTGGATTGACGCCCCTTGCGTAAACCACGATACGCTCAAAGGTATCTGCTATTAACGCTATGTGGCGGGCCTGTTGCCTAGGCCCGATTTCTTGTTCCTCCACGCCGGCCGACAGCGCCCGCCAAGCTGCATCGGTTCCTGTGATGTCTGTGCCTGACGCGCCGGCCAGGTCTAGCTCGGCCGCCTGCAGCTTGCTTTGAGCCGCATCACCAGATCAATCTCAAGTCGTCGGGCGCGCCCTGCAAACACCGCAGGCGTGCCTTCGTCGGCGCTGGCCAGCATCGCATCGGGGAGTTTATCGAGCTGGGCGCTGATCTTGTCCACATCCTGGCGTGCTGCTGCCACCACCTGGGCGCGGGGCGCCTGGTTGCGGTCTGCCCCGTACAGCGCCTGCAGGTTCACGATGTCGCTGCAGTAAGACATGATTGCGCGCTCCACGGGTGCCACGCTAGTGCTCCCAGACACTGGGCAGCCCCCGCCGTAAGCGGCAGCCGAGGCGCAGAGTAGGCGCCGATTTCCGTCGCGCAGCCGGCCATCTGGCAGTCGATTCTTGGTCGCCAAGTGCTGACCGGACATCGGGCGGCCGCAGTAACCGCAGATCGTGATGCCCAGACCTATGATGACGTGCGGCAGATCCCCCTTGACTCGCCGGCGACCGCTCTGCGCGGCGACGCGCTGCAGCTCGGTCCACTCATCTGGACTCAGTAGAGCAGGGTAGTAGCCGCGCAGATCACGATGCCTTTGCCCCCGTGCCCTTGCGTGTACTGCTCAACCACCCGGCGCACGGCCGCCGCACGCGCGGGGTTGATATCCCATCCTGCCTCCGTCTCCTTGATCCATTCGGGATCATGTCCTGGCGCACACGTCCTCGATAGGAGCCGTTCTGCCACCCCTCGCACAGTCGCCTGATGCTGGCCTTCACGCGCTTGCTCTTCGTGTCGCTTTCTTCGTGCGCGCGGATCATCACCAGCAGGCTGTAGACCAGATCCATGGGGTTGTCTTTGAGCCGTGCGCGGCTGCAGGCCTTTCCGTCAATCGCTGTGACCACGGTGATGCCCGCATTTACAATCTGGGCTAGTTGCGCCTGGGTGGGATTTTCAGGAAATTTAGTCAGATTGAAGTGAATTTCATCTGTTAAAAAAAGAGCCTTTGAAGAGCTCTTTCTATATGGGCGTAGGATTTAGCGTGGAAAGCTTTTCTTCATTTCACTGAAATTATCATAAATCCATTTTTTGACATTGTCGCGACCTTGAATATTTGAGGGCAGATGATCGTGGATCATCCACTCAATAATCTGCCTGCTTCTGTGAATCCCCTTCTCTGTGCCTCCCGTGAAGTTGATCGAATTGATCAGAGTTACTACTTCATAAGATTCATGTCGACTAACACGAGTGCGATCAAGTCGCACTTTCGTTGGATCGTCTCCCTCCACTGCGATGTCCGAATAGTCGGTGTAATACAGGTCAGATTTCTTGAACTCAGCCATATCTTCCTTCACTGTGAATAGCGAGTTCATGATACGAGAAGTAGGAATGTTGTCTATTTGTGCTATATTTCCCTACTGAAATGAAAGTCTTTAGATGTGGCCATTGCTTTTGGATTATTGATGTGCTTGATCTTGGGTTGCTGACTGTTCCCCTGCGATCCAATTGCCCCGGCGGTCCATCGTTAACAGTCTAGCTACGCCGCCGCGTGCAATCAGCACTAGGTCAATTTTGTAGTCGCGCTCGGCCTCAGGGTCAGGGTTGACCCCGCGCGCGTACACAACGATGCGTTCAAACGTGTCCGCCACCAGCTGGCGGGCCTGCAGCCTGGGCTCAATCTGTTGCGCTTCGACGCCGGCCGCCAATGCGCGCCATGCGGCGTCGGCTCCTGCAATGTCGGTGCGCGCCGCGCCGGCCAGATCCAGTTCGGCAGCCTGTAGCCTAGTCTGGGCGGCATCCAACTCGATTTCCAACTGTCGTGCGCGGCGCGCGAAAACGGCTGGCGTGCCCTCGTCGGCACTTGCAAGCATGGCATCGGTGAGTTTGTCGAGCTGGGCGCTGATCTGGTCCACCTCCTGGCGTGCTGCTACCACCTGGGCGCGCGGCGCCTGGCTGCGGTCTGCCCCGTACAGGGCCTGCAGGTTCACGATGTCGCTGCAGTAAGACATGATGGCCCGCTCCACTGGCGCCGCGCTTGTGCTGCCCGACACAGGGCAGCCGCCACCATAGGCGGCTGCCGAGGCGCAGAGTAGGCGCCGGTTTCCGTCGCGCAGGCGCCCATCTGGCAGTCGATTCTTGGTGGCGAGGTGCTGGCCAGACATCGGGCGGCCGCAGTATCCGCAGATCGTGATGCCCAGTCCAGTGATGACGTGCGGCAAATCCCCCTTCACCCGCCGTCGGCCGCTCTGCGCTGCCACCCGCTGCAGTTCCGTCCACTCGTCTGCACTCAATAGGGCAGGGTAGTAGTCACGCAATTGGTACTCCTCGCCATCGATGGAGATGGGCTTGATGCCAGCGAGCTGCGGCATCTTGAGCAGGCGGTAGATCTGGTGTGTCCTGTTTTCGGCGGACGTGGTGTAGAGCTGCAGGCCTTCGGCGTCAAGGCGCTGGACGATACCTTTGCCGCCGTGCCCCTGGACATACAGCTGCACAGCCCGGCGTACTGCGGCCGCACGGTCGGCGTCAATCTCCCAACCCCCCTTCACCTCCTTGACCCATTCCGGGTCATGTCCCTGGCGCACGTGCCCCCGGTACGTGCCGTTCTGCCACCCCTCGCACAGGCGCCTGATGCTGGCCTTGACCCGCTTGCTCTTCGTGTCGCTTTCTTCGTGCGCGCGGATCATCACCAGCAGGCTGTAGACCAGATCCATGGGATTTTCTTTGAGCCGGGTGCGGCTGTAGGCCTTTCCGTCGCTCGCTGTGACCACGGTGATGCCCGCATTTACAATCTGGGCCAGTTGCGCCTGAGCCTGGATGGGCTCTGCGCGAGAGAGGCGGTCCAGCCCCTCCACGATCAGCACAGATCCATGCGGTACACGTCCGTCCTCCACGGCCCGCAGGAACACCCCGAGCGCGCCACTTTTGATGTGCTGTTGGTGGTAAGCGCTCAGGCCCTCGTCGCGGAGGGTCAGGCTGCTGTCAAGCTGCAGGCCGTGCTCTGAGGCCCATTTTTCCGCGTATGCCAGCTGCCTGTCCGTGCTGCCCCCCGTTGACTGCTTGGGGTCCGAGAACCGCAGGTAGCTATAGACAAGACCTTTAGAAGTTTTTCCCATGAATGAAACTGCTGTCAAAGTGGATCGGCTACCCCGTATAGGTATGGTATCCCTGGGGTGCCCCAAGGCACTCACGGACTCCGAACTCATCCTCACCCAGCTCAGCGCCGAGGGCTACCAGACCTCCAAGACCTTCGAGGGCGCTGACTTGGTGATCGTCAACACCTGCGGCTTCATCGATGACGCCGTGCGCGAGAGCCTGGACACCATTGGCGAGGCGCTGGCCGAGAACGGCAAGGTCATCGTCACGGGCTGCCTGGGCGCCAAGGCGGGCAAGGACGGCGGCAACCTGATCCAGGAAGTGCATCCCAGCGTGCTGGCCGTGACCGGTCCGCACGCCACGCAGGAGGTGATGAATGCCGTCCACACCCATCTGCCCAAGCCGCACGATCCCTTCATCGACCTGGTGCCGGGCGCCTTTGGCGAGGCGGGCATCAAGCTCACGCCCAGGCACTACGCCTACCTGAAGATTTCCGAGGGCTGTAACCACCGCTGCACCTTCTGCATCATCCCTTCCATGCGCGGCGATCTGGTTTCGCGTCCGGTGGGCGATGTGCTCAAGGAGGCGCGTGCGCTGTTCGAGGGCGGCGTCAAGGAGCTGCTGGTGATCAGCCAGGACACCTCGGCCTATGGCGTGGACGTGAAGTACCGCACAGGCTTCTGGGACGGCAAGCCGGTGAAGACACGCATGCTCGAACTGGTGCAGACGCTGGCCGAGATCGCCGAGCCCTATGGCGCCTGGGTGCGCCTGCACTATGTCTACCCGTACCCCAGCGTGGACGAGATCATTCCGTTCATGGCCACGGGCCGCGTGCTTCCCTATCTGGACGTGCCCTTCCAGCACAGCCATCCCGATGTCTTGAAGCGCATGAAGCGCCCCGCCAACGGTGAAAAGAACCTGGAGCGCCTGCAGCGCTGGCGCGAAATCTGCCCCGACCTGGTGATCCGCTCCACCTTCATCGCCGGCTTCCCCGGCGAGACGGAGCAGGAGTTCGAGCACCTGCTGCAGTTCCTGCGCGAGGCGCAGATCGACCGTGCGGGCTGCTTTGCCTACAGCCCGGTCGAAGGCGCTGCCGCCAACGAGATTCCCGGCATGCTGCCCCTGGAAGTGCGTGAGGAGCGCCGCGCGCGCTTCATGGCCGTGGCCGAGGAGGTTTCCACTGCGCGCCTGCAAAAGCGCGTCGGCCAGACCATGCAGGTGCTGGTGGACAAGTCCGTGGGCCTGGGTAAGAAGGGTGGCGTGGGCCGCAGCTATGCCGATGCCCCCGAGATCGATGGCCTGGTGCACCTGCTGCCGCCCGAGAAGGCCAGCAAGACCTACAAGGTGGGCGACTTCGTGAAGGCGCGCATCGTGGGCACGCAGGGCCACGACCTGGTGGGCCAGCCTGTGTAAGGCCTGCATTCGCATCCCTGAAAAGCGGGCAAGGTTTTCCTTGCCCGCTTTTTTTGTCCTTGATGGTTCAAGGCCTGATTTTGATCAAGGCGTTCAGGTCGCTTCGCTGAAATGCTGTACCTACTTTGACGCAAAGAAAGGATGGCGCGAATGAACAGGACCATGAAGGCCGCCGTGGTGCGGGAGTTTGGCAAGCCGCTCACCATCGAGGAAGTCCCGGTGCCCAGGCCCGATCCCGGCCATGTGCTGGTGAAGATCGAGGCCTGCGGCGTCTGCCATACCGATTTGCACGCGGCGCAGGGCGACTGGCCCGTCAAGCCCAATCCGCCTTTCATTCCCGGCCACGAAGGCGTGGGCTATGTGGCCGCCGTGGGTGCAGGCGTCACCCATGTGAAGGAGGGCGACCGCGTCGGCATTCCCTGGCTCTACACGGCCTGCGGCCATTGCGAGCATTGCCTGGGCGGTTGGGAGACACTGTGCGAGCAGCAAAAGAACACCGGCTACTCCGTCAACGGCGGCTTTGCGCAGTACGCGCTGGCCGATGCCAACTTCGTGGGCCTGCTGCCCGGCAGCGTGGACCTGATCGAGATCGCTCCCGTGCTGTGCGCGGGCGTCACGGTCTACAAGGGCCTGAAGGTCACCGACACCAGGCCCGGCAACTGGGTGGTGATCTCGGGCATCGGCGGCCTGGGCCACATGGCCGTGCAATATGCCAAGGCCATGGGCCTGAACGTGGCGGCGGTGGACGTGGATGACGACAAGCTGGCGCTGGCCCGGCGCCTGGGCGCACAGGTCACGGTCAATGCCATGACCACGGACCCTGCGGCCTATCTGAAAAAAGAGATCGGCGGCGCGCACGGCGCCTTGGTGACGGCGGTCTCGCCCAAGGCCTTCGAGCAGGCGCTGGGCATGGTGCGACGCGGCGGCACGGTGTCGCTCAACGGCCTGCCGCCCGGCAGCTTCCCGCTGCCCATCTTCAACATGGTGCTCAGCGGCGTGACGGTGCGCGGCTCCATCGTGGGCACGCGGCTGGACCTGCAGGAGTCGCTGGATTTCGCGGCCATGGGCAAGGTCAAGGCCACCGTGTCCACCGACCGGCTGGAGAACATCAACGACATCTTCGCGCGCATGCATGAAGGCAAGATCGAAGGGCGCGTGGTGCTGGACCTGAACGCCTGACGCTTTGCCCACCCCAAAAAAAAACAGGCTTCCCTCGGGAAGCCTGTTTTGCATGGCGCACGCCTTACACCATGCGGCGGATCGGGCGCTTCTTCCAGACCAGCTTGTAGTAGGCGGTCTGCAGGCACAGCGTCAGGGTGTAGGACAGCGGAAAGGCCATCCAGATTCCCATCAGCCCGAAGCTGCGGCTCAGCCACCATGCCAGGGGCAGCTCCAGCACGGCGAGCACCGTGATGGTGATGGCCGTGGGAATGACCACATCGCCGCTGGCACGCATGATGGACGACAGGGCAATGAAGCAGCCCAGCAGCAGGCCGCTCCACAGCACGATGTACAGCAGCTCGATGGCCAGCACCAGCACCTGCTCGTCGGTGATGAACATGCCCAGCAGCGGCCGCGCGAACAGGCTGCCGATCAGGGCCAGGGCGGCGCCCAATGCCAGGTTCATGCGGATGGCCGTGGCCGTGATGGCTCCCAGGCGCTCGCTGCGTCCCGCGCCAATGGCCTGGGCTCCGAGGATGGAGGCCGTGATGGCCACCGAGATCACGGGAAACTGCGCAAACGAGTTGATCTGGTTGACCGCGCCATAGGCGGCCGTGGCGCTGGAGCCGAAGCCGTTGACCAGCGACACGACGACCAGCCCGGCCATGGACGAGGCAATCATCTGCACGCCCGTGGGAATGCCCACGCGCAGGATGCTCTTGAGCAGGGTCCGGTCAATGCGCATCGCCTTCCACAGCGCGGCATTGGGCGCCAGCGGGCTGCCGATGCGGCGCAGCCGCCAGCCCAGCCAGGCCAGGGCCAGGGTGAAGCCCAGGATCATGGACACGCCCGCGCTGGCCACGCCCAGGCGCGGCAGGCCGCCCCAGCCCGCGATCAGCGCCGGCGTGCAGGCCAGGCCCGTGCCGGTGGAGATCAGCAGGGCCAGCATGGGCGAGACCGTGTCGCCCACGCCGCGCAGCAGCGAGGTGGCCAGCAGGAACACGAACAGCCCCGGCATACCCAGCAGCACGATGCGCGAATACAGCGTGGCCTGTTCCATGATGTCGGGCGGCGTGCCCAGCAGACGCATCAGCGGCTCGGTGAACAGTCCGCCGAACAGGGCCACGACGGCGCCGAACAGCAGCCCTATGCACATGGCCGTGCCTGCGATGGCGCGCAGCTTGTCGTGCATGCGCGCACCGTAGGCCTGGCCTATCAGCACCGAGGAGCCTGCGCCCAGGCCGATCACGAAGGCGATGAAGAGAAACATCACCGGAAAAAAGGCCGCGACGGCCGCCAGGGCCTGCACGCCCAGCATCTGGCCGATGAAGACGCTGTTGATGGTGCCCGACAGCGACTGCAGGATATTGGCCAGGACCATGGGGCCCAGGAACACCAGGAAGGTGCGCCACAGCGGCTGGGTGCCGTGGGCGATGGGCGGCCCGGCGGGGCTGGATGCGGCAGGCGCAGCAGCCTGGGGCAGAGGTTCGTTAGGTTTCGTCATGTTGTGTCTGTTAATGCGACGAGAAAATGCAATGGAAGGCGGGGGCTTCAGTCCTGCGCTGGCGATGGCGGCGATGGCGGCGAGGACCAGGCAGCGCTGCTCAGTTGCTGCAGATAGCTTCGCACATCCTCGGGCCAGGTGGCGGTGTGCCTTGCAAAGGCGTCGGCCTGGTGTGCAAAGAGGGCGCGGCTGGCGTCCTCGAAATGGGGCAGGTCGCCCGCCATCTCGCTCATGAATCGGTAGGCGGCCTCGGTGGCGGCGCGCACGGCATCCTGTGCGGCATGCTTGCCACGCGCCTCGTCCACCAGTCTGCGCAGTGCGCCGGAGGCGCCGCCGGGCTGGCGGTTCAGCCATTCCCAGTGCCGTGGCAGCAATGTGACTTCGCGTGCCACCACGCCCAGCTTGGGGCGGCCCACGCTGCGCGGTGCGGCGGCTTGTCCGGGTGCGGGCGATGCGGCCAGTTCGCTGCGCCAGTCCAGGTCCAGCCGCATGCCGCTGTGGTCGTCGAAAACCCACAGCGGCGGCGCCGATCCGCTGCCTTGCGGCTGCTGTTCATGGCTTTGCAGGAACTGCAGGACGGCAGGCCTGTCCCCCTGCAGCAGGCGGCCATGGCCCTGGAAGATGGTGTAGCTGGGTGCGGGCTCGGCGCCCGCCATGCAAGAGTCGGTAGTCATGTGCTGGATATTAGCCGGGTAAAATCTGCAAGTCAATTAAACCCGGGTAAATATCTGCATGGATGCCGCGCGCCCAAAGAAAAAGCCCCTGGCAGAGACTGCCAGGGGCTTCGCAGAGGGAACTGCAAGCGTTGTTTAGACGCGCTTGCGGTACTCGCCCGTGCGGGTGTCGATTTCGATCTTGTCGCCCTGGCTCACGAACAGGGGCACGGGCACTTCAAAGCCGGTGGCGATCTTGGCGGGCTTGAGCACCTTGCCCGATGTGTCGCCCTTGACGGCGGGTTCGGTCCAGGTGATTTCGCGTTCCACGGACGTGGGCAGTTCGCAGGAGATGGCCTTGCCGTCGTAGAACACGACTTCGGCCTGCATGCCGTCTTCCAGGTAGTTGATGGCGTCGCCCATGTTGGCGGCTTCCACTTCGTACTGGTTGTATTCGGCATCCATCCAGACGTACATCGGATCGGCGAAGTAGGAGTAGGTGCACTCCTTCTTGTCCAGGATCACGTTGTCGATCTTGTCGTCGGCCTTGAACACGACTTCGGTGCCCATGTTCGACAGCAGGGCCTTGAGCTTCATGCGCACGGTGGCGGCGCCGCGGCCACCGCGAGCGTATTCGGTCTTCAGGACGATCATCGGGTCCTTGCCGTGCATGATCACGTTGCCGGCGCGGATTTCTTGAGCGATTTTCATAGCTTGCTTGGCTGAGGTTGAAGCCGCTCAACAGGGCAGGCAAGCGAAGTCGCTGGGACGGTGCGCCTGCCGCAGTTCCGCGGCGGGTGCAACCCTGGTTGGTCGATGGCGGCCGGCTGGCGGTCGCCCGCAACGGCGCCTCCAGGGAGGCAAAACGTGCATTCTAGCTTTTTTCGGTCACGAAAGCTTGCAGCTGCTCAATCAATGGGGTCTGTTGCAGCAGCCGCAGGCGCGCCGCCTGCACGCATTCCTGCCATTGCTGCAGCAGCGCAGGCGTGATTGCGGGCAGGGTGCTTGCGGGTGCCATGCCGTTCCAGGCATGGTGGAAGGCGCGCAGGCTGGCCGGCGCCTGCAGCCAGTCCAGGAAGGCGTCGAGCTTGTCGTGATGGGCGTCGTCGTGCTGGGGATAGATGTGCCAGACCAGGGGCTGGCCGGCCCACAGCGCACGTACCAGCGAATCCTCGCCGCGCACTAGGTTCAGGTCGCAGGCCCAGAGCATCTCGTCGAACTGCGGCTGGGGGCAGGGCTGCAGCGCATGCCGGGTCACCGCGCCTTGTTCCGTGGCGGGCACGCTGGTCATGGCCTGTTGCACGGCGGCGGCTGCGCGCCCCGGGGTCACCAGCAAATGCGTGGCCTGCGGCGCAGGGGGCGCTGCATGCAGCTGGTACAGCCAGTGCGGCAGGGCAGGGGGCTCGTAGCAGAACAGCGAGATGGCGCAATCGCCGGTGCCTATGCCGTGGCGTGTGCGCCAGGCCTGCCGGCCCCCGGAAGCAAAAGCCGCTTGGCGCGCGGCCAGGTCCGGCTCGCGCAGCAGGCCGCCCGTGGCGGCCGTGAAGCCCGGATAGAAGAACCAGCGCGTCAACCCCGCAGCCGGCCCCGACATCAGCGGCGAGGGCAGGCGGTGGCAGCGCTCCACATAGTCCTCTGCCGACAGGTATTCGAGGTTGATCCACAGCGGTGCGCGGCGCGCGATGGCCGCCAGAAAGGGCGGCGGAATCTCGCAGCCGAAGGCCTCGATGACCACATCGCCCACGGCCTGCGGAATGTCCTGCGCCTGCGTGGGCCAGCCGTGCACGCTGAGTCCGGCCGGGTGCGGCCGGGGCGCCATCCAGGTCAGGGCGCTGGCGTCGTCCATCCACAGTCGCACGCGCTGGCCGCGTGAGGCCAGGTCGGCCGCCGCGCGCCAGCACACGCCGATGTCGCCGAAGTTGTCTATGACCTGGCAGAAGATGTCCCAGGTCCGTGCGGCGGCCTGCTCTGGCAGAGGGTCCGGGGGGATGGGGTTGAAGGCAAGCATCGGAATCAGGGTTCGCACAGGTGTTCGACCAGCAACTGCGCCACTGGCGGCAGTGCCTCTTGCGAGCGCACGCACAACATCAGCTGGCGCTCGGCCCAGGGCTCGTCCAGCGCAAGGCAGCGCAGCGGCAGGGCGCCCAGGTACAGGCGTGCGCTGCCTTCGGGCAGGATGCCGACGCCCAGGCCCGAGGCCACCATCAGGCACAGCGCGTCATAGCCCGTGACCTTCATGCGCAGCCGCGGCTGCAGGCCCAGGTCGGCCGCGGCGCGCGTGATCTGGTGGTTGAGCGCGCTGCCGGCGTGCATGCCCACCAGGTCATGGTCCAGCACCTGGGCCAGCCGCAGCGAGCGCCGGCGCGCCAGCGCATGGCCCTGGGGGACGATGACGATGAGGCGGTCGCGCCGGTAGGGGCGCAGGCGGATCTTCTCGCCGTAGCTGCCCTGGTTGAGGATGCCGATATCGGCCTCGTTGTCGGCCACGGCGCGCGCGATGTCGCTGCTCACGCGCTCCTGCAGGCGCACGTCCACATGCGGATGCTGGTCCAGGAAACGCTGCAGCTGGGACGGCAGGAACTGCGTGATGGCCGAGATGTTGGCCATCACGCGCACATGGCCGCGCAGGCCGCTGCCGTACTCGCGCATCTGCTCGCCGATGCCGTCCAGGTCATTGAGCACGCCGCGCGCCATGTTCAGCAGTGCAAAGGCGGCGGCCGTGGGTACGCTGCCGCGGTTGCTGCGGGTGAACAGCTCCACCTGCAGCTGGCTCTCCAGCTCGGCCAGCCGCCGGCTGGCGGCCGAGGGGGCGATGTGTTCGCGTGCGGCGGCGCGGGCGATGGCGCTTTCCTCCATCACGGCCACGAACAGGCGCAGCGAGATCGGGTCGAGTTTCATGGGGTGGCGATTATCGCCCGGCCCCGCCCGGCTGGGTTCTGCCATGCCGGTTTGCGATGGCAGCGTCGCGCTTGAGCGTTTTGCGGCCGGCGCGGACGGCGGCAAGATCGGCGCCGCGGCAATGCCATCGGAGGCCGGCCGCAGGAGACAAAGAGGAAGCGCTTACCCATGACACAACAGACAAGGCAGGCCCCCACACCCGGCGCGCTCAGCGGCGTGCGCGTGGTCGAGATGGGGCAATTGATCGCCGGGCCGTTCTGCGGCAAGACGCTGGGCGAGTTCGGCGCCGACGTGGTCAAGATCGAGGCGCCGGGCGCGGGCGATCCGCTGCGCAACTGGCGCCTGATCAAGAACGGCACCTCGGTCTGGTGGCAGGTGCAGTCGCGCAACAAGCGTTCGGTGGCGCTGGACCTGCGCCAGCAGGAGGGCCAGGACATCGCCCGGCGCCTGATCGCCGAGGCCGATGTGCTGGTCGAGAACTTCCGCCCCGGCACGCTGGAAGGCTGGGGCATGTCGCCTGAAGAGCTCCATGCACTCAACCCCGGCCTGGTCATCCTGCGCATCTCGGGCTACGGCCAGACCGGCCCCTACCGCGACCTACCGGGCTTTGGCGTGATCGGCGAGGCCATGGGCGGCCTGCGCCACCTGACGGCCGAGCCGGGCCGGGTGCCGGTACGCGTGGGCGTGTCCATTGGCGACACGCTGGCCGCGCTGCATGGCGTGATCGGCGTGATGATGGCCCTGTACCACCGCAAGGTGAACGGCGGTGCCGGCCAGGTCATCGACGTGGCGCTGCATGAGGCCGTGTTCAACGTCATGGAAAGCCTGCTGCCCGAATACAGCGCCTTCGGTGCCGTGCGCGAGGCGGCGGGCAGTGCGCTGCCGGGCATTGCGCCGTCCAACGCCTATCCCTGCCAGGACGGCTGGGTGCTGGTGGCCGGCAATGGCGACTCCATCTTCAAGCGCCTGATGGCCACCATCGGCCGCCAGGACCTGGCCGACGATCCGCAACTGGCCGACAACGCGGGCCGCGTGGCGCGCATTGCCGAGATCGATGCCGTCATCGGCGGCTGGACGCGCACGCAGAGCGTGCAGGCCGTGATGGACCAGCTGGCCGCCGCACGCGTGCCGGCCGGCAAGGTCTACACCGCCAAGGACATTGCCGAGGACCCGCACTACCGCGCCCGCGACATGATCCTCAGCCAGCACACGCGCGACGGCGACGACATCGAGGTGCCGGGCATCGTGCCCAAGCTCTCGCTCACGCCGGGCACGGTGCGCACCAGCGCCCCCCATGTGGGCGACGACACCGATGCCGTGCTGGCCGAGGCCGGCCTCACGGCCCAACAGATTGCGCTGCTGCGCAGCAAGGGAGTGATCCAATGAACGCCGTCCACACCACGGATGTCTGGCAGGGCGCGGGCCGCCGCGTCTTCTTCAACGAGGTCGGCACGCGCGACGGGCTGCAGATGGAGCAGGCCTTCGTCCCCACCGAGGACAAGATCGCCCTGGTCAATGCGCTGTCGCAGGCCGGCCTGTCCAAGATCGAGGTCACGGCCTTTGTCTCGCCCACCGCCATTCCCGCGCTGCGCGACGGCGAAATCGTCATGCGTGAGATAGAGCGCCGCCCCGGCACCGTCTACACCGCCCTGGTGCCCAATGCGCGGGGCGCCGAGCGCGCCATCGAGGCGCGCACGGACGAACTCAACCTGGTCATGTCGGTCAGCGAGACCCACAACCTGTGCAACCTGCGCATGCAGCGCAGCCAGTCGTTCGCGGCGCTGGCCCAGGTCGTGGCCACGGCGCAGCAGGCGGGCGTGCCCGTCAACGTCTCGCTGTCATGCTGCTTTGGCTGCCCCATGGAGGGCGATGTGCCGCAGCAGGAAGTCTTCGGCTGGGTGCAGCGCTTTGCCGATCTGGGCGTGCAGGGCATCACGCTGTGCGACACCACGGGCATGGCCTTCCCGACCCAGGTGCGCGCCATGGTGGCCGCCTTCCGGCAGCGCTGGCCGCAGCTGGGCATGACCCTGCATTTCCACAACACGCGCGGCATGGCGCTGGCCAATGTGCTGGCCTCCATCGAGGCGGGCGGCGACCGCTTCGACGCCTCCATCGGCGGCCTGGGCGGCTGCCCCTATGCGCCGGGCGCCTCGGGCAATGCCTGCACGGAGGACATCGTCCACGCGCTGCAGCTCATGGGCTACGACACCGGCGTGGACCTGGCGCAGATCGTCGCGGCCGCGCGCAGCCTGCCCGCGCTGATCGGCCATGACACGGCCAGCCAGATCGCCAAGGCCGGCGCGCGGCTGGACCTGCACCAGCCACCGGCCGAGTTCGCAGCCATCCGCGAACGGGCTTTGGCCAAGGGCTGAGGCCGGCGCGCATTCTCATTCACAAGAACCGAGCAAACCAAGGAGACAAAGATGAAGAAGATTCAACGCAGACAGATCGCAGCCGTGGCCATGGCCATCGCAGGACTGGGCCTGGGCGGCACGGCCGCGCTGGCCCAGGGCGGCTACCCCGCCAAGACCATCACCATGATCGTGCCGGCCGCAGCCGGCGGCACCACCGACCTGGCCGCGCGCATGGCGGCCCAGGCGCTGGCGCCGGTGATCGGCCAGTCGGTGGTGGTGGACAACAAGGGCGGTGGCAACGGCTCCATCGCGGCCAGCCTGGTCAAGCGTGCCGAGGCCGATGGCTACACCCTGCTCATGCAGTACTCGGGCTATCACGTGATCTCGCCACACCTGACCAAGGCCCGCACCTGGGAGCAGGGCGACTTCCAGCCCGTGGCCAATGTGCTGTCGGCGCCGCAGATCATCGTGGTGCGGTCCGAGCTGCCCGTGAAGACGCTGGCCGAACTCGTGGCCTATGCCAAGGCCAACCCGGGCAAGCTGAACTACGCCTCTTCCGGCAACGGATCGCTGCAGCACGTGACCGGCGCCATGCTGGAGCAGCAGGCCGGCATCAAGATGGTCCACGTCCCCTACAAGGGCACGGGCCCCGCGCTGCAGGACCTGCTGGGTGGCCAGGTGGACCTGACCTTCGGCACGGCGCCGCCCTTCATGCCCCATGTGCAAAGCGGCAAGCTGCGCGTGCTGGCCGTCACCGGCACGCAGCGCCTGCCCAGCCTGCCGGATGCGCCCACCACGGCCGAGGCCGGCTACGCAGGCGTCAACGCCACCTCCTGGTTTGCTGTGTTCGCGCCCGCCGCCACGCCCAAGCCCGTGATCGACAAGCTCACGGCAGACCTCAAGAAGGTCGTGGAGAACCCGGCCTTCAAGCAAAAGGCGCAGGAGCAGGGCGCCACGGCCGACTACATGAACCCGCAGCAGCTCGGCGCCATGGTCAAGACCGACTGGGCCAACTGGGCCCAGGTGGTCAAGTCCTCGAAGATCGAGGCCGAGTAAGAGCCCGAGGGCCCGCAGGCCCGCTGCGGCGGGCCCGGGCAGCGGCCACAATAGGCGCATGTCCGAACCCCATTCCGATGAACTGCTGGCCCAGGTGGCAGCGCTGCCGGGTCTGCCCGGCGTCTACCGCTATTTCGACGCGGCAGGCGCGCTGCTGTACGTGGGCAAGGCCATCAACCTCAAGCGCCGCGTCTCCAGCTACTTCACCAAGAACCATGGCGGCACGCGCATAGGCCACATGGTGGGCAAGATCGCCCGCATGGAGACCACGGTGGTGCGCTCCGAGGCCGAGGCCCTGCTGCTCGAAAACAATCTGATCAAGACGCAGCAACCCAAGTACAACATCCTGTTCAGGGACGACAAGAGCTATCCCTATCTGAAGATCACCGGCGTGGCCGCGCGCGACGGCCGGGATGGCGAGCCGGCCCACCAGCTCTTCGCCCGCATGGCCTACTACCGCGGCGCCGTGGACAAGCGCCACCGCTACTTCGGCCCCTATCCCAATGCCTGGGCCGTCAAGGAAAGCATCCAGCTGCTGCAAAAGGTCTTCAGGCTGCGCACCTGCGAGGACACGGTCTTCGCCAACCGCTCGCGGCCCTGTCTGCTCTACCAGATCAAGCGCTGCTCCGGCCCCTGCGTGGACCTGATCTCGCCCGAAGCCTATGCGCTGGATGTGCGCAATGCCGAGGCCATGCTGCGCGGCGAGACCCAGGAACTGCTGCGCCAGCTGGAGGCCCGCATGATGGAGCACGCCGGGCGCATGGAATACGAGCAGGCCGCCGAGGTGCGCAACCAGATGACGGCACTGTCGCGCGTGCTGCACCAGCAGGTCATAGAAACCGCCGACGACCGCGACGTGGACATCCTCGCCGTGAAGGTGCAGGGCGGCCGCGCCTGCGTGAACCTGGCCATGGTGCGCGGCGGCCGCCACCTGGGCGACCGGCCGTACTTTCCCGCCAACCTGGGCGATGCCGCCTCGGTCTACGCCGGCGAGGAAGAGGCCAGTCTTGCCGAGTCCGCGCGGCCGGTCGAGGAGATCGTGCTGGAGGCCTTCATCGCCCAGCACTACACCGGCGTGGCCGTGCCGCCCGTGCTCATCGTCAGCCACCCGGTGGACAAGAAACTGCTGGCGCTGCTGAGCGAGCAAGGCGGCGTGCGCATCACCGCCGTGCAGCAGCCGCGCGAGCAGCGGCGCATCTGGCTGGAGATGGCGCAAAAGAACGCCGACATCCAGATGGCCCGCCTGCTGGCCGAAGAAGGCTCGCAGCAGGCGCGCACGCGCGCCCTGGTCGAGGCGCTGGACCTGGCCTGCGAGAACCTGGACGAACTCACCATCGAGTGCTTCGACATCTCGCACACGGCAGGCGAGGCCACGCAGGCCTCCTGCGTGGTCTTCCATCACCACAAGATGCAAAGCAGCGAATACCGGCGCTTCAACATCGAAGGCATCACCGGCGGTGACGACTATGCCGCCATGCGCCAGGTGCTGACGCGCCGCTACAGCCGCGTGGCCGAGGCGCAAAGAGAGGCGGGCGGTGCCGAGCTCACCGGCAAGCAGCCGCAACTGCCGGACCTGGTGCTGGTCGACGGTGGCAAGGGCCAGGTCAGCATGGCGCGCGAAGTCTTCGAGCAGCTGGGGCTCGATGTCTCGCGCATCGTGGGCGTGGAAAAGGGCGAGGGGCGCAAGGTCGGCCTGGAAGAACTGGTCTTTGCCGACGGGCGCGAGAAGATCTACCTGGGCTACGACTCGGCCGCGCTGATGCTGGTGGCCCAGATCCGCGACGAGGCCCACCGCTTCGCCATCACCGGCATGCGCGCGGCGCGCGCCAAGGTGCGCGTGGGCGGCGGCAAGCTCGAGGAGATTCCGGGCGTGGGCCCCAAGAAGCGCGCGCGCCTGCTGCAGCGCTTCGGCGGCGTGCGCGGCGTGTCGGAAGCCACGGTGGAAGACCTGTGCAGCGTGGACGGCATCTCGGCCGCGCTGGCTGAAGATATCTACCGTGCATTGCATTGAAACGACTGTCCCGCGGGCTGCACCGCAGGCCCGCAAACAGAACCTCAAACACCAAGGTACGTGACACAATGGCGGCCATGTTTCTCACAATCCCCACCTTGATGACCTGTACGCGGATCGTCGCGATTCCGCTGATCGTCGGGGTGTTCTATGCGCCTTTCGACGTGGCGACCCGCAACCTGGTCGCCACGGTCATGTTCATCGTCTTCGCGGCCACCGACTGGCTGGACGGCTACCTGGCGCGCAAGCTCAACCAGACATCGGCCTTCGGCGCCTTCCTCGATCCCGTGGCCGACAAGTTCCTGGTCTGCGCCTCGCTGCTGGTGCTGGTGCATCTGCAGCGCACCGATGTGTTCGTGGCCCTGATCATCATCGGCCGCGAGATCGCCATCTCGGCCCTGCGCGAATGGATGGCCCACCTGGGCGCGGGCAAGAGCGTGGCCGTGCACATGCTGGGCAAGCTCAAGACCACGGCGCAGATGGTGGCCATCCCCTTCCTGCTGTACGACGGCCGTGTGTTCGGCATGATCGACACTGGCGTCTGGGGCCAGGTGCTGATCTGGGTGGCGGCGGTGCTCACCGTCTGGTCGATGGTCTACTACCTGCAAAAAGCCCTGCCCGAGATCCGCGCGCGGGTCACGCACTGAGGGCCTTTCCGGCCGTTCCCGGGATCCTGCGCCAGACACGTCAAACTGTCTGGCGTTGCTATATTTTTGGAAGCATTTGAATCAGGCAGGGCAGCGGCTGCGGCGTCGTGGATGCGAAGCGGTGAGGCGCATTGCAGCACTGGCAAGGCCTGCGGCGGGCAAGTCCATTGTCAACCCTTGTCAATTCGTGAAGCCGCTAGCACCCGCTGCGCGCAAAAAACCGGCCGCAAAGCCAAAGCTGGCGCCAAAACCGCATAGAATCGTGCCCTGTCGTTGCGATGCACAGCGTGCATTGACACCTGGAAGGTCGATGGCTTTAATTCACCGATGCCTGCCCCGAGGCAAGCGTCGAACGGCAAGCCAGATTCCGTATCCGTCGCGCCGGGTTTCTGGTCGCGCCAAGTTGGTGGCCGCAGAGACATTCCATTCACTTATTTCTCCAGAGGCATCTTGTGAATAAAACCGAACTGATTGAGCACATCGCTAACAACGCCGACATCTCCAAGGCTGCGGCTGCTCGCGCACTGGATTCCACGATTGAGGCTGTGAAGAAAACCCTCAAAAAGGGTGGTACAGTGTCGCTCGTTGGTTTTGGTACATTCGCCGTTGGCAAGCGCGCCGCCCGCACGGGCCGCAACCCCCGCACCGGTGAGACCATCAAGATCAAGGCCGCCAAGGTTCCCAAGTTCCGTCCGGGCAAGGCATTGAAGGATGCCCTGAACTGACACCAGTCAAGGTGGGGTGCTTAGCTCAGTTGGTAGAGCGGCGCCCTTACAAGGCGTAGGTCGGCGGTTCGACCCCGTCAGCACCCACCAAGAACAAAAGGCGAACGAAAGTTCGCCTTTTCTATTTCTGCCACTGAAAGACAGACCATGTTCGAATCCATCCGCAAGCATTCCAAGTTCGTGATGATCTTGTTGTTCTTGCTGATCATTCCCTCGTTCATCTTCGTGGGGGTCAACCAGAACTACTTCACCGAATCCAGCGTGATCGTCGCGCGTGTGGATGGACATGAGATCAAACAGGCCGACTGGGAGAACGCGCACCGCATGGAAAGCGACCGCCTGCGCGCCGAGAACCCCAACGTCGACCCCAAGCTGCTGGATTCGCCGCAGGCGCGCTACGCCACGCTGGAGAAGATGGTGCGTGACCAGGTGCTGGCCGCTGCCGTGCAGAAGATGCACCTGGCCGCATCGGATGCACAGCTGGTGCGCACGCTGCAGGAGATTCCCGCGATTGCCGCGCTCAAGAAGCCGGATGGCTCGATGGATGCCGAAGCCTACCGCGCCCTGGTCGGATCGCAGGGCCTGACGCCTGAGGGCTTCGAGGCCAATCTGCGCCGCGAACTGTCCATGAACCAGGTGATGGGTGGCGTCACGGGCACGGCCTTTGCGACCGACGCCCAGGTCAAGCAGGCCATCGATGCGCTGTACCAGCGCCGCGAAGTGCAGGTGGCACGCTTCGAAGCCAGCGCCTACGCCAGCAAGGTCCAGCCCACCGAGGCCGACCTCAAGGCCTACTACGACGCCCACACCAGCCAGTTCCAGCAACTGGAGCAGGCCAAGGTGGAATACCTGCTGCTGGATGTGCCCAGCATCGAGGCCGGCATCACGCTGAGCGAAGACGATGTGCGTTCCTACTACAACCAGAACGCCGAGCGCCTGGCCGGTCCCGAGGAGCGCCGCGCCAGCCACATCCTGATCAACGCATCCAAGGATGCCCCCGCGGCAGAGCAGGAGAAAGCCAAGGCCAAGGCCGAGGAATTGCTGGCCGAGCTGCGCAAGGACCCCAAGCGCTTCGCCGAGCTGGCCAAGGCCAACTCGCAGGACGGCGGCTCCGCTGCATCGGGTGGCGACCTGGGCTACTTCGGCCGTGGTGCCATGGTCAAGCCGTTCGAGGACGCAGCCTTCGGCATGAAGGTCGGCGACATCAGCGACGTGGTGCACAGCGACTTCGGCTACCACATCATCTCGCTGGTGGACATCAAGAAGCCCAAGGCACCGAGCTTCGAGCAGATGCGTCCCAAGCTGGAGGCCGAACTCAAGCAGCAGCAGGCGCAGCGCAAGTTCGCCGAACTGGCGGAAGGCTTCTCCAACGCGGTCTACGAGCAGTCGGACAGCCTGCAGCCCGTGGCCGAGAAGTTCAAGCTCACCGTGCAAAAGGCAGACCATGTGACGCGCCAGCCCGGCCCCAACGTCAAGGGCCCCCTGGCCAATCCCCGTTTCCTGGAGGCGCTGTTCTCCAGCGATTCGCTCAACAACAAGCGCAACACCGATGCGGTGGAGCTGGGTTCCAACCAGTTGGTGGCCGGCCGCGTGGTGGAGTACACGCCTGCCCGCACGCTGCCCATGGCCGAGGTCGGCGACAAGCTGCGCACCCTGTATGTGGTGCAAAAATCCGCCGAACTGGCCAAGGCCGATGGCGAAGCCAAGCTCGCCGCATGGAAGGCCAAGCCTGACGCGGCGCAATTGCCCGCAGCCAAGGTGATCAGCCGTGACCAGCCCGAAGGCCAGTCGCGCGAAGTGGTGGACGCTGCCCTGCGTGCGCCCACGGCCCAGCTGCCTGCGTGGACGGGTGTTGACCTGGGCGCGCAAGGCTATGCCGTGGTCAAGATCAACCGCATCGTCGAGCGTCCGGCCGATGATGCGCAGGCGGCTGCCGCTCAGAAGCAGGACTTCCTGCGAAGCTCGGCCGTGGCGGAAGCTATGGCATACTACGAGCTTCTCAAGAAACAGCTCAAGGTGCAGATCAAGGTCCCGCGCCCCTGATGAGGGAAATTTCTAGAAAAACAGAAATTTCAGAAATCAAGCAGTTTTTTGGAATAGAATAGCGTTCTTCTACGGTGGCTGTAGCTCAGTTGGTAGAGTCCAGGATTGTGATTCCTGTTGTCGTGGGTTCGAGCCCCATCAGCCACCCCAAATAAAAAGATCCCCAGAGCAGAAATGCTCTGGGGATTTTTGCTTTGGGCGGCAGGGGGACTGGTTGCCCCCGAAAGCGTCCAGGGACGCCTGGCAAGGCTCCTGCCGGCTGCGGCTGCATGGAGGATGGCGGCATCCTGCCCGTTGCCCGCATCCCCGATGCGCCTTTGTTCCGGCTGCTCCCGATGCGTCACGCAACGCCTGTTCCAAAGCATTTGCCTGCTGGTTTTTGGCATATAATCGAATGCTTCAACGGTGGCTGTAGCTCAGTTGGTAGAGTCCAGGATTGTGATTCCTGTTGTCGTGGGTTCGAGCCCCATCAGCCACCCCAAACAAGAAAATCCCCAGTGCAGAAATGCACTGGGGATTTTTGCTTTGGGCGAAAACTTTTTCTTCCTCGGGCTGAAAGCAGACGGGATATTCGCATCGCCAATTGCGCTGCGGCTGGATTGCAACCGCGCATGCTGCGGTGGATTTTCAGGCGCTTGGTGCGAGGCCTGCCTCCTGACTTCGGGACCTGCCCTATCGCCACCGTGGCCATGCCATGCCATGCCATGCCCGTTGCGCGGGCCGTCCCGCCAAGCTTGCGTGCGCGGACGGCGGGCCGGGCTTGCTGGCTGGGGTGTTGCGCTTTGCGCAGGTTTTTATAAGACAAGTCCTATATTTGTCCCATAACCTGTGTCAATAGGTGTTCCAAATTGCCTTTGAATTACGATTGCAAACATCAATCAAGAGCAATGGCGCAGGACTTGCAGGCCTGTCGCATGGTTCCCCGGCAACGAGAAGCACGCTTGCATGAAAAACCCCGGTTACACGCGCAACGGCTGTCCAGGCAGCACATGGCAATGGCCCCGTGGCTTCACCCTCATCGAGATGATGGTGGTGGTGGCGCTGGTCGCGATTCTGGCCGCTCTGGCCGCTCCTTCCTTCATCGCCCAAATAGCCAACCAGCGCGTCAGCTCGGCTGCGCTCGAGTTGCAGTCGCTGCTGCAGCTGGCTCGCTCCGAAGCGGTCTACAAACGGGTGGAAAGCAGCTTCGTGGGCGCGGGGCAGACATGGTCCGCCAAGACGGGTGGGCAACTGGTGCGCGAGGCCCGGGTGCCTGATGCCGTGACCGTCTCGCCCTCCGGTGATTCTTCCCAGGGTGTCCTGTTCGAAACCACGGGGACCGCCAGGCAGTTCTCCGGCGCCAGCACGCTGTACACGCTGACCGTCACGGCTCGCCATGCCACGCGCATGCAATGCCTGAGAGTGACTCGCGCCGGGCTTGTGCGCCAGCAGCGGCTGCCTGCCGGCGGCAGTTGCTGATGCGCGTGCAACGGGTCTGCAACATGTCCATTCCTTTTCCTTCTCGCAGGCAACGCGGCGCAGGCCTTGTCGAGGTACTCGTCGCCGTGCTGCTGGTGGCCGTGGGGCTGCTGGGCGCCGTGCGCATCCATGTGCGTGCCATTGAATACACCGTGGATACCGAGCGTCGCCAGATGGCATCCATGCTGGCTTCCGAACTGCTGGAGACCCTGCGGGGGGACACGGCCACGGTCCTGGACGCGAAGGGCGCGCCCGTGGCGGAACTGGGCGGCTACCAGAAGCTGGAGGGTGCCGCGATGCCCGCGGCACCCGTGGCCTGCCAGCCTTTGCCGCAGCCGCGGGCGCAGCGCCTGGCCTGCTGGGGCGAGCGGGCCCGCAAGCTGGTGCCCGATCTCACCGAGGACCGCATCGACACCTCCTTCGCCGTGAGCGCCGATGCCGACGGCCTGGTGTCCGTGACGGTGGCCTGGCCGGTCAAGAAAGGCCAATGTCTGGATGGAAGCGACAATGAATTTTGCACATTCACGCTGCGGTCGCGGCTTTGAGCGCGGGCCGGGCGCACGGGCGTGCCGCATGCGCATGCCGTCCCAGGCGGGCCTGTCCCTGGTGGAGATTCTGGTGGCGCTGGCCATCGGCCTGTTCCTCGTGCTGATTGCCACCACCATCTACATGCAGGGGCTGTCGAGCTTCGGTTTTCGCGTGGGGCAGAGCGAGAACCTCGGCAACAGCCGGCTGGCGCTGGCCGTGCTGGACTCCGAGTTCTCCAAGGCAGGCTACAGGAGAGATCCTTCGCAGGCGATGTTCGACGCATTTCCTGCCGATTCCTCGCCCCATCCCAACGGCTGCCAGTTCGCCCAGGGACAGGCGCTCTACGCGGCTGACGCGCAGACCATCTGCCTTCGCTTCCAGCCCCGGGACGCTGCGGAAACCGACTGTGCGGGCACGCCGGCGAACCTGGGGGCCGCGGGCCCCTATGACGCTCCGGCGCCGGCGACCGGCATGTTCGCGGAGAAATACACCGTCGAAAGTGGTGTGCTGGTCTGCCGGGCCGCGCAGGAGGTTGTGCCGCTCGCCGATGGCGTGCGGGCGGTGCATTTCGAGTTCGGCATCGATCGGCAGACAGCGCCCGGCGCGATACGCAGGGTCGATGCCTTCACGGCCACGTTGCCCGGGACGCAGGAAGCCATCCGTTCCCTGCGCCTTGCCCTCTTGCTGGAAAGCTCCGGCAAGGTGACGCAGGGCATGACCTCCACCGTCTGCGAGCGTTGGGCGCAACTGGGCGGTGTCCCGGCCCGATGCGATGCGAATGCCGGCTCCCTGCTGCAACTGGCCACCGGCACGCTCACCCTGAGGAATCTGATGCCATGACCGCGCTGATCGGAGCCCGGAGCCGCCGCTGCATGTCCTGTGTCCTGCACGGGTGCCAGCGCGGCAATGCCTTGCTGGTATCCATGATCATGCTGCTGCTGGTGTTGCTGCTGGCGGTGGTCGGCATGCGCGTGGCCACGCTGGAGGCGCGCATCGCAGCCAACATGGTGGATAGCCAGCGGCTGTATGAAACCGCGGATGGCACGCTGCGAGAAGGTGAGCGCAAGCTGCTGGAGCATGCCGTCGCACTCAAGCCTTGCAATGGCGCCGGCACTCCGGTGGCCGAGAGCAGCGGCATTCCCTGCTCGGTATCCGATGTGCGTACGGACTCCATCGGGCTCGGTACGGATTTCCGGACGACCAAGGCCAAGGCGGCCGGGTTTCAGAAGCCCGATGGGTACTGGTATCCCCGATACATCACGACCGCCTGTCCCAAGTCGGGTAGTGCGACGTCCGCGCTGGATGCACCCGCCACCGGCTGCACGGACTTCTATGAGGTCAATGCCCAGGCCACGGAAAAGGAGCAGGCCCAGGCCTGCGGAGCGGATGCGCTGTGCCTGCGGTCCAGCGTCAACATGTTCATAAAGTAAGCAGGGGGAGGGAGCTTCAATGGCTCGCATTGCAAGTTGGAAAACCATGCATGGCCCGAGGGGGCGCCAGGGCCGGGCACGCGCGTGGCCGGCCCTGGCGCTGTGGACGTGCGCATTGGCACTGGCCAGTACGCCGGCGCATGCCCAGGGGCGCGCGGACACCGTGCTGTCCCAGATGCCGCTGTTCGTGAACCAGGCGCTGGCGCCCTTGAACATGCTGGTGATGGGGCGTGACCACAAGCTGTACTACGAGGCCTACAACGATGCCTCCGACCTCAACGGCGACGGTGTGATCGATGTCGGGTACAAGCCGGACCAGATCGACTACTACGGCTACTTCAACAACAACGTCTGCTACAGCTATTCCAAGGGTGTTTTCGTGCCCTCGCAGGCAGCGACCGGAAGCAATAGGAAAAAGTGCTCGAACCACTGGAGCGGCGACTTCCTGAACTATCTGGGCACATCGCGCATGGACGCCATACGCCGCGTGCTTTATGGCGGCATGCGTGCGGAGGACACGGCTTCGCGCACCGTTTTGCAGACCGCCTACATTCCCAGGGATGCGCACAGCTGGGGCAAGGCCTATGACCCTGCGCGGGATGCCAAGGTCTACAGCATTTCGGACTATGCGCCGCTGCGCCCGCCGGCGGTCGGCACGCGCCATCTGTTTGCCGTCACCACGCTGGGGGAGGCCGCTGGCGTCATCACCCAGTTGCGCGTGCTCAATGACTCCTCGTTCCAGATCTGGGACTGGGTGTCCCAGGAGGGCTTTGCAGGGCAGAGCAACTGTGCAGGCGGCAATTCGTGCGCGCGGGCCAGCAGCAGGATCACCGACTACAACCTGCTTGTGGAGGCCTGCTCCAGCAGCAATGTCCAGTTGCTCGAGCCCAGCTGCAAGGCCTATCCCAACGGCGGCAAGACCGTCTACAAGCCCACGGGGCTGCTGCACGACTTCGGGGAGAACGGGAAGATGTACTTCGGCCTGCTCACAGGCTCGTACGAGAAAAACATCGCCGGCGGCGTGCTGCGCCGCAATATCGGCAATTTCGCAGAGGAAGTCGACCCTCAGACGGGCCAGTTCAAGACGGGTGTCAATGGCGTGGTCGCCAACATAGACCGCCAGCGGCTGATCGGCTACACCGGCGGCAAATACGTGGAATGCGGCTGGATCACGTCCGGCCCCATCAGTTCGCTGGACAAGCCTTCGAAGTGCGCCATGTGGGGCAACCCCATCAGCGAGATGATGTTCGAGACCATGCGCTATTTCGGCGGCGCATCCCAGGCCCTCGGCATCTATGACTACGCCGGCGGCTCCTCCAAGGATGCGTCCCTGGGCCTGTCCAAGCCCGCCTGGGAAACGCCCTACAGGGCCAAGGCCGAAGGCGGGGGCGGCTACCAGTACTGCTCCCGTCCCGTCATGACGGTGCTCAGCGACATCAATCCCTCCTACGACGGCAAGCTGCCCGGCAGCCGCTACGCGAGCGTCGGCGCCAGCGCCCTCAATGGCTTCAATGTCTCAGACGAGGTGGCGGCCATCGGCTCGGCCGAGCGCATAGACGGGAAGAACTTCTTCATCGGCCAGTCAACGTCGGCCAATGCCGACCAGGCTCCTTCGGTCAAGACCATTGCAGACCTGTCATGGGCGCGCGGCCTGTCTCCCGAGGAGCCCAGCAAGGAAGGCACCTACTATGCCGCAGGCGTGGCCCGTTTCGGCGCCAGGAATGCCATCTTCGGCAACAGCCAGGGCAAGAATGCGCTGAGGACCTACTCCGTGGCCATTGCGTCACCGCTGCCGGAAATACGATTTCCGATCGGCGGCAAGCGCTTTGTGACCATTGCACCGTTTGCCAAGACCGTCTCCGGCAGTGCCGGTGGCAGCACCGTGAACAATGCGGTCTTCACGCCGACCAACCAGATCGTCGACTACTACGTGGTCAACATTGCCAACACGGGCAAGGCGGACATCGATGCCTCGGTCAATGGCGGGCGGCCCTATGCGGAGTTCCGCATCAACTACGAGGACGTGGAGCAGGGCGCCGACCATGACATGGACGCCATCGCGCGCTACACGATCGCGCTGCAGGCCGATGGCAAGGTGAAGATCGACATGGTGTCCGAGTACGCCGCTGGCGGCCTGGGGCAGCACATGGGCTATGTGATCTCGGGCACCACCAAGGACGGCATGTACCTGGAGGTGCGTGACAAGGACACGGCCTCGGCCTACTACGCCTACAACACGCCCCCCAATCGCGATCCGGGCTACTGCCGGGGCAGCATCTCGGCCCAGCAGCGCACGGAATGCTCGAACCTGGGGCTCACGGCCACCCGCAGCTTCACTCCCGGCAATGCGACCGACGCGGGCAGCTTCCTGAAGGGCCCGCTGTGGTATGCCGCCAAGTACGGCGTGCCGGACCGCGACCCCTCCAAGATCACGGGAGATCCGGACAACTATTTTCTGGTGACCAATGCCGGCACGCTCAAGGACCAATTGACCAAGGCGTTCAACGACATCCTGCAGAACATCAGTTCCGTGACGGCGGTCAGCGTGGACATGCCCACGGCGACACTGGGCGAAGGCGCCGACCTGTACCGGACCACGTTCGAGGTCCAGTACTGGAGCGGCGATGTCATCCGCGAGAAGCTCACCACCAGCGACAGAACGCTGGTGTGGAGCGCGGCGGAACTACTGTCGGAGCGGTCCGCCGATGACCGCAAGATCTACTACCCCAGCAGGACCGGCAGTGCCGTGTCGCTGAGCCCTTTCACGTACTCCAGTCTCAGCGGGCAGCGTTCCGATGCGTCCTGGCTGGCCGTGCTCAACACGGACCCGGCCACGAACTCCGCCGATGGCCAGGCAAAAAAGCGCATCGAGTTCCTGCGTGGCGAGGTGCGCGATGACTTGCGCGTGCGCAAGCCCCTGGCCAGCGGAAAGCCCAATGTGCTGGGCGACATCGTCAATTCCTCGCTGGTGCGGGTCAAGGGCGGCCTGTACCGCGCCTCCGCTGCGGACAAGCTGGAGGGCAGCACCACCTATGCCGCCTTTGCCGCGAAACAGGCTGCCAAGGAGATGCTGTATGTGGGCGCCAACGACGGCATGCTGCACGCCTTCGACGCGGCATCTGGCAAGGAGGAGTTCGCCTTCATTCCATCGGGGGTGAAGAATTCGCTCAATGTCCTGACGTCCCGGTATGGCGCGGGCGGCGCTCCCCACCGCTACTTCGTGGACGGGACGCCCGTGGTCTCCGATGTCTACTTCGGCAACGCCTGGCACAGGGTGCTGGTCGGCAGCCTGGGCGCGGGCGGGCGGCAGGTCTTCGCGCTGGACGTCACGGACCCCACCTCCCCCCGGTTGCTGTGGGAGTTCGGCGTTGAACAGGACGAACGCATGGGTTACTCGATGCCAACGCCCGTCGTTGCGCGGCTCAACGACGCCGGCCGGTCCAAGGGCAGGTGGGTGGTATTCCTGTCCAATGGCTACCAGGCGTCGAACAGCGCCTCCGGCGAGTCCAGCCTGTTTGTGCTGGATGTCTCCAGTGGCGAGGTCATCCGGCGCTTTGATTTCGCGGCAGGCATGACGGCCGCAGAGCTGAGCGCGCTGCCTGCGCCGAAGAACGGCCTGTCGCGCGCCGCCGTGGTGGACAACAACGGCGATGGCAAGGTGGACGTGGCCTATGCCGGTGATCTTGCGGGCAATGTATGGCGCGTGGACCTGGCCAGCGGTGCCAGCGGCTCATGGAATGCGCAACTGTTCTTTGTGGCACGCGAGTCCGAACGCAGCGGCGGCAAGCGGCTGTCCATCACCACCGCCCCCTACGTGGTGCGGCACTCCAGCGGCAAGGGCGATGTGGTGGCCTTCGGCACGGGCCGCTTCATGACGGATGACGACAAGCTGGACATGCGCCGGCAATCGGTGTTCGGTATCTGGGATCGCTACGGCACACCCGCTACGACTGCGCCGCAGCCGCTGCCTACCGCCGGCAAGGGACGCGGGGATCTGCAGGCCCAGCAGTTCACCCAGGTGAGCGGCTTTCCGGGCAAGTTCGCCCTGTCGGCCAACCCGGTCACCTGGTACAAGGACGCCACCAGCACCGCCGACTCCAATGTGCACAGCTGGGGCTGGTACGTCGATCTGCCGCGCGACGGCGAAAGACTGGTCTACGACATGAGCCTGTACGGGCGGGGACTGGTGTTCACCTCCATCCGGCCGCCGCTGGGCGACCCCTGCTCCGCGGGTCTGGCCAGCACGATCTACGCCATCGATCCCGACACCGGGGGCAAGACCGACTATGTCGCCTTCGATGTGAACGGCGACGGCATCTTCAACGCCTCCGACAACCTGGCAGGCCAGCAGGTCAACGGCCGCGAGGTGGGGCCGGGCAGGCCCACCATCAGCGGCGCGAAGATCTTCGACTCCAGCGGAAAGCCAAGCGGGGCGGGAGACCCAGTCAAGACCGGGGGCGACGATATCAACAGCGGAGTGGACCGGGGGCGACAGAGCTGGCGCCGCCAGCCCGCGAACCCGTGACCGCCATGCCATCCACAACACACAGGGGCCTGCCGGCCCCGGCCGTCTGGCTGGCCCTGCGGGCCCCCGAGGAGAAATGCGTGCGCAGCAAGCTACATGGATTCACGCTGATCGAGCTGATGATCACGGTGGCGGTGGTCGCCATTCTTTCGGCGATCGCCTACCCCTCCTACCAGGAATACGTGCTGCGATCGCGGCGCGTGGAAGCGCAAAGCCTGCTGGGCGAGGCCGCCGCCCGGCAGGAGCGCTGGCGGGCGCAGAACGGCGGCTACACAAGCTCCGTCGCCAACCTCAGACTGCCCTGGGGGGACAAGTCCGAGAACGGCCACTACACCCTGACGATGGCCACGGCCGCCAATGACGGCGGCTACACGCTCAAGGCCACGCGCACCGGCCGCCAGGCATCGGACAGGCGCTGCGGCGACTACACCCTGAACGCCCTGGGCGTGAAAGGCATCTCGCCCCTGGGAACGGTGGAGGACTGCTGGCGCTGAGCGCCACCGGGGCCGGGGTCTCAGTCCTGCGCCTCATCCACAAATTCCACCATGGCCGCCGACACCTTGGGCAAGCGGCCTCGTACCCGTGCCGTGCTACCGCAGTCAGGTGCGTTGCGAATCCAGCTGCTCACCGTTCCTGGCCACTTCCTGCGCCTTGGAGTAGCTTTCGATCAGCAACTGGTACGGCGGGAAGACTGCGCTGTAGGCCTGCGCCCACTGCAACGCGTCCTCGCGGTTCCAGGTCTTTTGCACCTCCGAGCACACCGCCGCCGTGTCCATCGGCACGACACCAGCCTGCACGATGCGCGCCAGCGTGATTTCCTGCGCCATTTTCGAGTAGGTCCCCGAGGCGTCGATCACCGCGAAGACCTGGTAGCCCTCGTGCACCGCGGCGATGCTGGGAAAGGCCATGCAGACGCTGGTGATCGTCCCCGCGATGATGAGCTGCCTGCGCCCGGTGGCCTTGACGGCAGCGACGAACTCCGGGTTGTCCCAGGCGTTGATCTCGCCCTTGCGCGCAACGTACCGGGCATGCGGGGCGTACTGGTGGATCTCGGGGATCAAGGGGCCGTTCGGACCCTGCGGCACCGATGCGGTGGTGATGACCGGGATCTTCGCCAGTGTCGCTACCTTGGCGAGTGTGGTGGCATTGGCACGCACCTCGGTGAAGGGCATATCCTTGATGGTCTGGAACAGGCCGCTTTGATGGTCGATCAGCAGCATCGCCGCATTGTCGGGATCGATGACCGGGCGGGCGCCGTTGAAGTTGGCAATGGTTTGGGGTGTGCTCACGGTCTTCTCCTCAATTGCCCTGGGTGAATGTGGTGTGGCTCGTGAACAGGTTGCGGTAGTCGGGGATGTGGTTGGAAAACAGAGTGCCCAGCCCCTGCACATCGTTGCGCCAGTCGCGGTGCAGTTCGCAGGCAGCGCCGAACCAGCTCATCAGTTGCACGCCGGCCTGCGACATGCGATTCCACGCCGCATCGCGGGTGATGGAGTTGAAGGTGCCGGAGGCGTCAGTGATCACGAAGACGTCGAAGCCTTCCTCGATGGCCGACAGTGCCGGGAAGGCCACGCACACCTCGGTCACCACGCCGGCGATGATGAGTTGCTTCTTGCCCGTGGCCTTCACGGCCTTGACGAAGTCCTCGTTGTCCCAGGCGTTGATGTTGCCGGGCCGGGCGATGTAGGGCGCCTGGGGAAACTGGCTCTTGAGCTCCGGCACCAGCGGTCCGTTGGGGCCGTTCTCGAAGCTGGTCGTCAGGATGGTGGGCAGCTTGAAATAGCTGGCGATGTCGGCCAGGGCCAGCACGTTGTTCTTGAACTTGTCCGGGTCGATGTCGCGTACAAGGGAGAGCAGGCCGGTCTGGTGGTCTACCAGCAGCACGGCGGCGTTGTCCTTGTCCAGGCGGACGTAGGGCTTGGTCATGGTGAATCTCCTTGGGGTTGCAAAGTGCCCGGGATGGGCGGTTCAGGCGCAGCCGTGCACGACCGGGGCAGCAGGCCCCGGCTGAACAAAGCCGCGTCGGGGGAAACATGCAGGGCTCCCGGCGGGAGCCCTGCGGCGCTCATTGCGCCATCTGGCCGAAGCGCCCGCTGTTGAAGTCGGTCATGGCCTGACGGATCTCGGCCTCGCTGTTCATCACGAACGGGCCATAGCCCACCACCGGCTCATCGATGGGCTCGCCGGACAGCCACAGCACGGTGGCGTCGCTGCTGCCCTCGATCTCCACGCCGCTGCCGGCGCGCTCCAGGTGCACCAGTTGTCCTTCCCGCGCGATGGCGCCGTTGACCAGCACCGAGCCGTGGAGCACCACCAGGGCCAGCGTGTGGCCGTCCTTCGCGTCGAACCGGCCCACGCCGCCATGGCGGATGCGGATGTCCCACACGTCCATCGCCGTGAAGGTCTGCGCCGGGCCGCGGTGGCCGCCGAACTCGCCGGCAATCACCCGCACACGGCCCGCGCCTTCCGCCAGGTCCGCCCAGGGAATCTGCGCATCCAGCAGCGTCTGGTAGCCCGGCGCGGTCATTTTGTCCTTGGCGGGCAAGTTGACCCAGAGCTGCACCATCTCGATGGTTCCGCCGCGTTCGGTGAAGGCGCGCGAGTGGAATTCCTCGTGCAGGATGCCGCCGCCAGCGGTCATCCACTGCACGTCACCGGGGCCGATCAGGCCGCCGGCGCCGGTGGAGTCGCGGTGCTCCAGCTCGCCCTGGTAGACGATGGTCACGGTCTCGAAACCACGGTGCGGGTGCTGGCCGACGCCGCGCGGCCGGTCGGTCGGCCCAAAGGGCGTCGGCGCCGCGTGGTCAAGCAGCAGGAACGGGCTCAGGTGCTTGCCCAGCCCGTCGTAGCCGAACAGCGAGCGCACCGGAAAACCGTCGCCTACCCAGTGCATGCGGGGGGCGCTGTAGACACCGAGGATTTTCTTCATGCTGATCTCCTTGTGTCGCCGAGACAAAGGTCTTGGCTGACGGATAGAGAATAGGATTTGAACGATGAACGCGGTAGTCGTTAATATTTGCCATCAGAGTCCTATCTGAGGAACGATGAAGGCGGTGTGCAATGAAAGACCTGAACGACCTCTACTACTACGTGCAGGTGGTGGACCACGGCGGCTTTGCGCCCGCGGGCCGCGCGCTGGGGATGCCCAAATCCAAGCTGAGCCGGCGCATCGCGCAGCTGGAGGAGCGTCTCGGCACGCGCCTGATCCAGCGCTCCACGCGGCGATTTGCCGTCACCGAGACCGGCCAGACCTACTATGGCCACTGCAAGGCGATGCTGGTGGAGGCCGACGCCGCCGACGAGGCCATCGCGCTGACCCACGCCGAGCCGCGTGGCATCGTGCGCATGACCTGCCCGGTGGCGCTGCTCGATGCGCGCATCGCCGACATGCTGGCGGCCTTCATGGCCGCGTACCCGCGCGTGGAGATCCACCTCGAGGAAACCAACCGCCGCGTCGACGTGGTGGGCGAGGGAATCGACGTTGCCATCCGCGTGCGCCCGCCGCCGCTGGAGGACAGCGACCTGGTGATGCGCATGCTCGCCGAGCGCGGGCAATGCCTGGTGGCATGCCCGCAACTGCTGACAGGCGGCATCCCCCAGGTGCCCGCCGACCTGGCAGGCCTGCCGAGCATGGACCTGGGCCTGCCGCAGCACGAGCATGTGTGGCACCTGATCGGCCCGGACGGCACGCAGGCGGCCATCCGCCACCGGCCGCGTCTGGTCACGCGCGGCATGCTGGCGCTGCGCGCGGCGGCCTTGGCGGGGGTGGGCGTGGTGCAACTGCCCTCGATGATGGTGCGCGAGCAGATCGCGCGCGGTGAACTGGTCCACGTCATCCCGGGCTGGGCGCCACGGCGCGAGATCATCCATGCGGTGTTCGCCTCGCGGCGCGGGCTGCTGCCGGCCGTGCGGGCGCTGCTGGATTTCCTGGCAGAGCGGTTTGAGGCGCTGGACGAAGACTGAGCTGCCGGCAAGCCCCATGGTGGCGGTTGCAGCAGCTCATGGCTGCATCTCGCCTTGTGGGGCACGGCTCCTGCCGCATGTCCGTTCAATGCGGGTGTTGGTGTCCGGATGGCATGCGCTTGGGTTGCTGCACCCAGACCTTGACCTTGTATTCGCCAGCCTTTTCGAACTGCAGCGTCAGATCGAAGCGATCACCCTCGCGCAGGGGCTGCGTGAGTCCGATCAGCATGAGGTGGTGTGACTGGCCATGGCGCAACTGCACCTCCCGGCCTGCGGGCAGTTCGATGAAGGGCACTTCGCGCATGCGCATGATGTCGCCCTCCATCTTCATCTCATGCAGCTCCACGCGTGCGGCCGCTGGCGTGCTGGCCCCGATGAGCCGGTCGGCGTTCTTTCCCTTGTTCCTGATCCCCCGCAAATACGCCGCCCCGTTGCTGGAGCCGGCGATGGAGGGCGTGGCGTAGGGGTGGTCTATGACCAGGTCTCCCGCCCGGAAGTCATGGGCCCGTGCCGTCAGGGGCAGTGTCAGGGCACAGCCCATGCCCAGCAGCATTCCAAGCGCCTGGCGGCGAAGCATCGTGGTCATTTCCAGTTCCTTTCCAACAGGGCATCGGGGGTCCAGATCAGCCGCAGGCCTGCCACCGTATGGCCTTTGCCGGCGATGTGCTCGCGCCCGGCTTCAAGCGCGATCAGAACGCTTTTGACGGGGCGCCAGCCGGCCATGGCCGTGAAGCGGCGCGATGGGTTGTTGGGCAGCAGGTTGGCGTCCGTGGCCACCAGCAGGGCGCCCGGCCCGCTGACGCGATTGGTGCTTCTGAGCCATTCCTGGCGGGCGCCGAATTCCCAGCGCGCGTGCGGCTGCCAGAGTACTTCCAGCCAGCCGCCCAGCGTGCGGCCCTGGTAGCGGGTGTCGCCGTTCTGGGAATAAAGGTTTCCGCTTTCGCGCCGCCAGATGCCTGCTCCGGTGAGCTGGACGCCCTGCAGCGGCGTGGTCCAGGTAGCGCTGGCCCCGGCCAGGTCCACGGTGCCGTCGAAGCAGGTGATGTCGCGCAGGCTGGCGTTGCACTGTGGCGCCGTGTGAATGTGGCCGCTGTTGGAGCGCTGTACATAGGCGCCGCGGCCCTTGGGCTGCATCCGGCTGTAGAAGGCGTCAGCTTGCACCGATGTCCAGGCGGCGCTGGCATGCACGACGGGCGCCCAGGCGGCGTTGTCGCTGCCGGGAAAGCGCCGGGCGCGCCAAAGCCCCAGGTCAATGCCCTGCAGCCAGGACATGGCGCCTTGCAGGTGGGGACGCCAGGCGGCGTTGACGCCATCCTCGATCCAGTCGCCGTTGAAGGCCGCCCGCTTGGCCAGCGGCATCTGGCCGTAGCGGTCGAAGTGCCCGGCACGCGTGAGCACCTGTCCCATGGGCACGCGGTTGCGGCCTGCGCCCAGGGTCAGCTCGGCGTCTGAGCCGCTGCGCGCCTCCATCCAGGCGGCCTCCACGTGGGCTGGGTCGCTGTCGTGCCAGCCCATCGCGATGTTGGCCCCCAGTTGGGGAGATACGCGCAGGCCGGCGCCCAGGGTGCCATGCTCCAGCCGCCAGCCGCGCTGGTCGTCAGGCGTGTCGCCCAGGCCCAGCGTGCCGGCCAGCCTGGGCGCCGGCAAGGTGGAGTCGCCATGGAGATAGGCGGCCACCGCCGCCATGTCGATGCGCAGGCCGTTGGTCTGCGGTATGCCGTCATCCAGGGTGTGGGCGGCGGCGCTGCCTGCCGACAAGGCGATGACGACGGCGATGGCCGCTGCCAGCGGTGTGCGTTGCGCGAGGAAGCTGCGTTGCATGCTATTGGCCTGCCTGCTGTGCAAAGGGATCGGCGAGCCTGGGGTTGGTGAGCAGCTCATGGTCCGTGAGGGTTTTGAGAAAGGCCAGCAGGTCGGCGCGGTCGTCGGCCGTCAGGGCGATCTGGTTGATGAAGTCGTTCTTGTTGGGGTTGGCGCGCCCGTCTCCGGCATGCGGGCCGGAGGTGATGTTGCGGCCCCCGGCCGCATAGAACTGCAGCACTTCCTCCAGCGTCGCGATGCTGCCGTCATGCATGTAGGGGCCGGTGACTTCCACATTGCGCAGGCTGGGCGCGCGGAACTTGCCCATGTCCTTGAAGAGCTGGGTCAGTTCGTAGACGCCCCGGTTGGGCTCGGGGAAGGCGCCGGTGCCGCCGATGTTGTAGAGGCCCGTGTTGTGGAACGGGGTCTCGACGATGCGGCTGCCCGCGTGCACGATCTGGTCGTTGAAGTTGAAGCTGCTGTGGCAGTGGAAGCATTCGGCCTTTTCGCCGAAGAACAGGTTCATGCCGCGCTGCTCGGCCGGGTTCAGTGCCGTGCTGCCCTTGAGGTACTGGTCATATTTGCTGTTGCCCGAAAGAATGGTGCGCTGGAATGCCGAGATGGCGTGGATCACATTGCCCCAGGTGATGGGCGCTGCCTGGCCCGGGTAGGCCCTGGCGAAGCGCGGGCCGTAGCCGGTGTCGGCAGCCAGCCGCGCGAGGATTTCCTCCTTGTTGTTGTCGTTGACGCCCATCTCCACCGGGTCCGTGCCGAACAGCGGCGTCTCCATCTGCTTTTCAAGCGTGACCAGCGAGGGGTTGGCCCAGGTCAGCGTGGCGTTGTAGACCACGTTGGCCAGGCTCTGGGCGTTGCGCGGATGTGCGTGCCCTGTGGAGCCCAGTGATGTCGTCAGGCCATCGGTGAAGGCCTTGGACTGTATGTGGCAGCTCGCGCAGGCCTGCGTGCCGTTGCCCGAAAGGCGCCTGTCATAGAACAGAAAGCGGCCGAGCGCGGCCTTCTCCGCCGTCATGGGATTGGTGTCGGGCACCTTGGGGGTGGGGAAAAAGGAGGGCAGCACCCAGGACCAGCCCGTGCTGCTGCCGGAGTCATCGTGGACGGCGGTGTCGCCGCCCCCGCAGCCCGCCAGGGCGATGGCCCCGGCAAGGCCGCACAGGGCGGCGGTCCATGCCGCCACCCGCCGAAGCGAATGGGGCTTGTGCATTACTTGGCCTCGGTACGGAACACGGTCTGGCCGCTGCCTTCATTGATGGAGCGGCCCGTGGTCAGATCGATCTTGAGCGCGCTGAAGATGGGCACGCATTCCGGATCGGTGGCCCCGGACATGCAGCCGGCGGCGCCGCCCAGGTCTTCCTTGACGTTCGAGCCCTGCAGCAGCTGCGCAATGTCCAGCACCACCTTCTGGGTGCCGGCATTGAAATCGCCGAACCCGAAATCCATGCGGTCCGCACGCGCGCAGCTGACCGTCTCGCCGGTCACGGGGTTGCCCGTGCAGCCGGTGGAGCCCAGGTGGACGTAGAAGGTCTTGCCGGGGGCGGCCGGCGCGGGGCGGGCCACGCCGCCCACGGGGTTGACCTCGATCTGGGCGAACTTGCGGCCGGCCTGCCAGGACCAGGCCAGGGCCTGCACATCGAGCGGCTTGGGTGCGACGGCATAGTCGGTGTGGTTGACCGAGGAGGGCACGCCCACGGTCATCTTGATGCCCTTGTACGTGCCTGCGGGCACCGTGCCCCTGACCTGCGTGTTCTGCGCCTGCGTGCCTGCGTCGGCGCATGCGCCGGTGCCGTCCTCCAGGTCGATCAGCGTCACCTCCTTGGTCTGCCAGTCGTTGACGTCCAGGGTGACGGCCACGGCCTCGCCCTTGTCATTGATCAGCGAGACGCCGCTGACGTAAAAGCGCAGGTCATGCAGGTCCACCGTGGCCTGGCTGGTTCCCATGCCGGCGATGGGCGTGCCGCATTTGGCGGGCAGGCTGCCGGCCTTGGCGGCGAACTCGATGGCCACGGGCTGGGGGCCCGTGGGCGTGGTGGGCGTGGTGGGCTGGCCGTTGTCACCGCCTCCGCCGCCACCGCAGGCGGCCAGCAGCAGCGGCAGCGCGGTGGCGATCAGGGCGAGGGGAAAGCGGGAGTTGTCAAAGTAAGTGGTACGCATGGGTAAACGGTTTCTTGGTGCCTGCGCTGGGGCCATGGTGGCGCGCAGGCGTGGGTAACCCTGCAGGCTGCGACACGGGTCGCGGCTTGGCATGGGAGAGGATTTGGGGAATGGGCGACGGCATGCCGCCCGTGCGGCCCTTTCGGGCTTCAGGGAAGGGGAGGCGCCCTGGGGGGAGTGCTCAGCACCACGCGCAGCACGGTGTCCCGCGGGCGCAGGGCCTGGGGCGGCAGCGGGGTGGGAGGCGGCGGCGCGGCAAAGCGCAGGTCCGCGCGGGACACATCAGGAGGGGCATCGCCCACGACCCGGCACAGCGGGCAATGCGCTTGGCCGGCTGCCGTGGTCTGCTCCTTGGCTTCAGGCTCCCCCGCAGCAGATGCCGGTTGCGCCTGCTGCAGGCCCAGGGGCGTGCAGACTTCCATGGCCAGCCGCGCCAGCGGGTCGCCACTGCCCTGGCCCGATGCCAGCACCATCGCCAGGGCAGGGTGCACAAAGGCGAACAGCAGCGCCGCAGCCATCCAGGCGGCAAAGCGCCGGCCCTGGTCGCGCCGCTGTCGTGCGCCCGGCAACGCCCACGGCCAGGCGGGTGGCCCGAAGGCCACCCAGCGCTTGATGCGGAGGCTGCTGCAGCGCATGGGCCCTGTGTCAGTGCTTGTGATCGTGGCCCGAGGGCGCCGCCTTGGTGGCCAGCGGGCGTACGGGCGCCTGCACCTGAACGGATTCACGCTTGCCGTCCTTGCCTTCGATGATGAGGGTCAGGGGCACGGTCTGGCCTTCCTGTACCTGCTGCTTGAGGTCCAGCAGCATCACGTGGTAGCCGCCGGGCTTGAGCTCCACGGTCTTGCCTGCCGGCAGGGCGATGGACGGCACCTGGCGCATCTTCATCACGTTGTCCTGCATGGCCATCTCATGGACTTCGACGACCGGCGTCAGGGGCGAAGTCGCTGCGACGAGCTTGCTGTCCTGGGCGGCCTGCAGTTTCAGGAAGGCGCCGGTGGCCTTTTGCTGCGGCACGGTGGCGCGCACCCAGGCATCACTGACGCTGACCTGGGCATTGGCGAATCCGCTGATCATGGCGGCGGCGAGGGCAAGCAAACGGACGTGGCGTTTCATGGGTTTCTCCTTCGTTGGCAAAAATGTCGTGTGTGTCGGGTGCGTGCCTGGTGCGCGACTGGTGCGTGACTGGTGCGGTGGACGGCTGGAAGGTGTCCATCAGAAGCGCAGGTTCATGCTGGCATAGACGCCGCGCCCGTCGGCGGGCGAGTAGCCCGAGGAGCCGCTGTCATACCAGGCGTAGACGTACTTGCGGTTGGTGACGTTCTTGACCTGCAGGCCCAGGTCCATGGTGTCCGAGAGCCGGTAGCTGGCACCCAGGTTCAGCACGGCGAACTTGCCTGCGCGGCCCTGGGTATTGGTGCGCTCCAGGTAGTAGTCACCCTGGGCATTGCCCCAGGCCGACAGCTTCAGCCGGTCCGTGGCCTGCCAGTCCGCGCCGGCCGAGACCAGGTAGTGCGGCACGTTCTCGATTTCCTTGCCCAGGGTGGCGGGAGCGCTGGGGTCGGGCGCGGTGATGCGCGCCACCTGATGGGAGTAGGCGATCCAGGCGGTGGTGCGGGCATGGGGCTTCATGTTGAGCTGTATGTCGTAGCCCTTGCGCAGCGTCTTGCCCACGTTGCCCAGGCCGCCGGGGTCGGGCAGGCCGTCCACGCCCAGCACCCGGGCCACCTCGCCCGAGGCGCGCTGCTCCCAGTAGGCCACGCGGCCGTTGAGCCAGGGCAGGGGAGAGAACTTGACACCCGTTTCCCAGCCATCATTGATGGAGGGCCTGAGGTTGCGATCCTGCGTGCGGTAGGCGTCGATGCCCGAGCCGATCTGGAAGGTCCGGCCCCAGTTCGCGTAGACGCTGGCCTGCTGGCTCAGGGTGTAGGCGATGCTGATCTTGGGCTGCTTGATCAGGCCGTAGTCATGCACGGGGGCGCGCGTGCCGGCCAGGCGGTCGATGAAGTGGCCATCCACGTCGTCAATGCGCAGCGCCGGGATGATCCGCAGGGCTTCGATGGGGCGGATCACGGCCTGCACGTAGGCGCCCTGCGTATGGAGGTCGAAGTCCCAGTCGCGGAACTGCGAGGTCCGCACGCGCTCCGTGGTGCGGTAGCGCTGGCCCAGGTTGCTTTGCCGCTGGGCGTCCAGACCGCCTTCGAGCGTGAATTCATGCGCCCAGGCCACCTTGGGGCGCCAGGTCAGGGTGGTGATGGCGCCTTGCTGCTGCTCGTCGTTGTAGCGCTCCTGCTGCGATCCCGCTGCCGAGAAGCGCACCCAGCGCTGGTTCTCGTACTGGTTGGCGTAGACCTTGGCAGACAGCGACAGCTCGGGCGTCAGTTCGCCATCCAGGTGGGCGCTGAGCTGGCCGGTTTCCCGCTCGCCACGGTCGGCCGCCGCGTAGGCCGGGGAGCTGCGCGGCGCCTTGATGGCTTCTTCGTAGCTGAGGTAGCCCGACTCCAGCGCCTTGTTGCGGTAGTAGCGCGCGATCACGCCGGTGCGCCAGCGGCCATCGTCCGAGGTGTAGAACCATTTGCCGGACAGGGACAGCTTGCGGGCATCGGCATGGTCCCGGTAGCCGTCCGAATCGCGCCAGGCCAGGAAATAGTTCTGGCTCCAGTTGCCGCTCTCGATGCCCTTGGACACCTGCAGCTCCTTGGTGCCGAAGCTGCCCACGGTCACGCTGGCACGGCCCTCGTTGCCGCCCGTGCGGGTGATCACGTTGGCATTGCCGGCGATGTTGTTGAGGCCGTAGCGCGCGTCATTGGTGCCGCGCACGATCTCGATGGCCTCGATGTCCAGCGGGAAGACTGCGTCCAGAAAGGGCATGCCCCCGGCGTTGTCATTGCTGGGGATGCCATCGATCAGCAGCTTGACCGCATTGATGCGGCCTTCGCCGTTGAAGCCCCGGAAGGAGAAGCGCCCGGCATCCGTGCCCTGCTTGAACTGCGTGACCTGCACGCCGGGCGCCTTGGACAGCAGCTCCCAGCTGTAGTCCACATGCTCGTTCTCGAGGATGTCCGCGCCCACGATGTCCACGGAGCTGAACACGCTGCGTGTGGACAGCGGGCCGGAGGCCTTGGAGGTGATGCTGATGGTGCCCAGCGTCAGGGCGGAGTCGTCCTGGCTCAACGGTTGGGGGGCGACCAGGCCCTGGGCATGGGCCGCCGAGGCCAGTGCCAGGGTGATGGACAGGACCAGGGGGCTGCGCGAGAAGGAGAGGGAGACAGACATCACGTGAGGCAGACGGTGGATGGTGTGGAGGAGGCGATCGGCTCAATGGGCCGGATGTGCGGATGGGGGATGCTGGCCCTGAGCGTCCATATGGACCATGCCGTCGAACAGGGACAGCAGGGCGCGGCGCGGGGCGGGCATGGCGGACTCGGCCTGCACGACCTTGCTGGCCAGGCTGCGCGCGGCCGATGCAGACAGGCCAGCCATTGCCAGCATCTTGGGGTCCTTGAGTCCATCGCCGCCACAGACGGCCACCAGCCATTGGCCCTGCGCGTCGCGCCGCAGCAGGGCCCGGCCACCGCGATCGCCTTGTATCCATCCGGCGACCGCATGGCCGCCTTCGATGGAAATGGGCGCTACCTCCAGCCTGGCCTCGGGCTTGTCCCAGGTGGCCATCATGACGCTGCGGATGGTCGCCGCATCAGCCGATCCGGCCGTGGCGCGGGGCGTCGCGCCCGAGGCCGCCGCCATGGCGGGCAGGCCCAGGACCAGGGCCATCGACAGGGCGATGCTGCTCAAAGAAAGATGTCTCATGCGTGCTCCTTGTGCGGGCTGTGCGGGCGGGGGATCAGAAGCTGGCCGCCACGCCGATCTGTGCCGAGCGGCCGGGCATGGGGTAGCCGGGGCGATAGGCGTAGTTGCGGTCGAACAGGTTCTCCACGGCCAGGAAAACCTCTCCCTTGCTGCCCAGGGCAGGCACCGGATAGGCCACTCGCAGGTTGGCCACGGCAAAGCCGGCCACGCGCTCGGTGTTGGCGGCATCGGCGCCCCGCGCGCGGCTCAGCGCCCAGACTGCCGACTGGTACTGCGCATCGAAGGCGACCCGCACCGGGCCGGCCTTGCCATTGACGCCCAGCGTCAGCGCGCGGCGCGGGCTGTAGGGCAGGTTGTCCATGCTGGGGTCCAGCAGCGTCAGGCCGGCAAAGCCCGACCAGCCGCCGCCCAGCGCCTGGCGCAGCGACAGCTCCATGCCGCGCATGGTGTAGCCGCCCAGGTTGATGAACTGCGGCGGGGGCGGGACATTGGGCGGAAAGCCGAAGACATAGCGGTTCTTGACCTTGTCGTGGAAGATGCTGGCGTCAAGCTGTGTGGCCTGCGACAGCGTCCACTTGAAGCCCAGTTCGGCGTGGTCCATCTCCTCGGCGGACAGCTGCTGCCACGTGGAGCCCAGGGCCGGAATCAGCGATGCCAGCAGCGGTGTCTCCAGTCCGGGGTAGTTGATGCCGCGCGACAGGTTGGCGTAGACGGTGAACTGCTCCGAGGCCAGCGACAGGCCCGCATGGGGGGCCGCCTTGGAGCTGAACTGGCTGTGGTCGTACATGCGCAGGCCGGCAGACGGCACCAGGCTCCATGTCGCCGACAGCGGGATCTCCTGGCTGAGTCCCGCATAGGGAGAGGTGATCCTGAAGGTGGGCGCCTGGAAAAATCCCTGCGTCGCTGGTGCGACGCGGTTGAAAGCGGCATCGCCCGAAATGCGGTCATGGTCCAGGCCTGCAGTGACGGTGGCCCCCTTCCAGGGCGAGAACTGTTCCTTCCAGCGCAGGCCGCTCATGCGGAACTTGTTGATGCTGTCGCCGTCCGGCGCGGGCTGGTCCAGCCAGTCGCCCCGGCCATGGTTGCTGTACAGCTTGAGCTCGCCCCGCCAGTCACCATGCACGTGGGACACGGAGCTGCTGAACATGCTCGCCTTGGTGTTGTACTGGGGGGCTTGCGCCGCAGCGGCAAGCCGTGCATCGCCAGGGTCCCTGGCCTTGTTGTCCACCTGCAGGAAGCTGGCCGCCACCGACCAGCTCGCATCCAGCCTGTAGCCAATGCGCCCCATGAGGTTGCTGAGCCGGCCATCCGCATTGGCGCGGTGGCCGTCGGAGCGTGCAAAGCCCTGGGCCAGGCTCCAATCCAGATTGCCGCTTCTGCCCAGCAGACTGGCCTGTTCGGTGAGGGTGCCGTAGGAGCCCGCCGAGATCCTGGCATCCCCGTGCACGCCGTCCTCGGTGGCGCGGCGCGTGAGCAAGTCGATGGAGGCGAAGTTGTTGCCATTGACCTGGGGCTGCGGGCTCTTGTAGACCGTGATGGACTGCATGCCGTTGACGGGCAGCAGGTCCAGCAGGGGATGGCTCCACAGTCCCATGTAGAACGGCACGCCGTCCACATAGGTCTTGATCTCGCTGCCGGGTCGGCTCACACCCATGCCGCGGATATAGACGGCGCCGCCCTGATCGCCGCCAAAGGCACCCACGGGGTTGTAGCGCGAGATCTGGACACCGGGCGTGCGGCGCAGGGCCGAGGCCAGGTCCACCGCGTTCTGGTCGCGCAATTGGTCCTGGGTGATCACGGCCGAGTTGGAGGAAAACGCATCCAGCTCCATCTCTTCCACCACGGGGCGGGCATTGACGGTGACGGGGGCCATCTGAGGCTCCTGGGCATGCGCGCCGGCAGCCAGTGTGAGAAGGGCCGAGGCGATGGAGGACCTGTGGAAAACGGCCGGAATGCAGGTGAAGCGTTGGGCAGGCATGGGTGTGCACGCAGTCCGTCTGAACTGCGCAAATCATTGTTGGACGATCCAGGGCAGGCCATTGCCCGTGCGCCGCACCGCCGGCCTGGTCACAGGCGGGCGCATTGGGGGCTTGGGGCAGGCCAGGAAATGACCTCGCAACTGGCGTGGCGCAAGGCCTTGCCATGGTGTCGCGGCCAAGGCAGCCGCGCTATCGATGCGAGGGAATCAGGCCTGTGCGGGAGGCCCGCGGGGCGGAAGCGGCGCGCCGACCAGGGCTGCGATATGGGCCGCTGCAAACGGATGCAGGGCTGCCGCCAGAGGATGGGGTTGTGCCACCGCCAGGCTGACGGGAGGCAGAGGCAATGCAGGGGCCAGGCACATCGAGCAATCGAGCGTGTGCTGACCTGGCGCCTGGGCCTGGCCCTCGTCGTCAAGAACCACCATGGTGATGGCTCCGCCGCTGGAGCAGATGAACTCCATGGTCTTGGGGTTCACGAAGGGCGAAGCGCCCGCAACACCCAGCGTCAGCAGGAACCACGCCAGGGCGAGGCGCTTCCAGAATGACGATGTGCGAAGGGTGTGCATAGCCCGCGATTATGGCGGCGATATCGGACCGACAGCAACCTTCTTGCGCAATGGCGGATGCAGATCCGGCCCGGTTGATCTTGGTCAAGGCGCTGCCGCCGCTTGAAGGCGGCGGATGGCAAGGCAGTTTTGCAGGGAACTCACAACAGCTTGCCAGGCAGTTGCCTCGCTCAACAGGCGATGGCCCCCCATAATGCGTACGCATGCAAACCTTGCGCAACTGCCTGATGCTGCCCCGCCTTGCTTTGGCGTGGTTCATGCTGGCATTGGCGATGGCCGTGGCGTCGCCCATCGTGCACCCGCGCTCCCTGGAAGTGGTTTGCACGGGCAATGGCAGCATGCAGGTGGTCGTTCTGGATGACGAAGGACAGGCGAGTGCCGGCACGCACCACTCGCTCGACTGTCCTTTGTGCCTGGTGGTCACGCCTGCCTTGCTTCATCCTTCGCCGGAGTTTGAACAGCCGCAGCCGTTGGGATTGGCGGTGCAGCCCGTGGAGTCTGCGCGCATTGCTGCGCTGGTGGGGGCACCGCTTCCGCCCAGAGGTCCCCCGGCGCGCGTGTAAGCCTTGTGCGGCGGGCCCCGATGCCTGCCTCACCTTCGCCGCCGGGCCTTGTGGGGCACGGCAGGTCTCACTTGCACGCAAATCGCTCATGACCCGTTCCATTGGCCCCGCGATGCCCGAAGGCATCGTTCACACTTCTTCGTCCACCTTTTTGCAACGTTCTCGCCAGACCCGGGCCGTGGTGTTGCTCCCCATGGCGTTCGCTTGCTCGGCAAGCTGGGGACAGGCCTCCACAACCCTGGACACCGTCACCGTGCGCTCATCCGGCGACAGCGCCCTGGAGCGCCCGCTGGCCACCGGCAGCCGACTGGATCTCAGCGCACGCGATACGCCCGCCAGTGTCGAAGTGATCACGCGCGAGCAACTGCAGGCCAGGGGCGACACTTCGCTGGTCGATGCAATCACCCGCTCCACGGGTATCACCAGCCTGGGGCATCCGGGCAACAGCGGCAGTTCGCTGTCGGCACGGGGCTTCACCGACACCACATCGGTCATGCGCTTGTATGACGGCACTCGCCAATATGGCGGTGTGGGCGTGAGTTTTCCCTTCGACACCTGGTCCGTAGACCGCATCGAAGTGCTGCGTGGACCGGCTTCCGTGATCTATGGCGATGGCGCCATTGGCGGGGTCATCAATGTGATTCCCAAGAAGCCCACGCGCAGTCCGATACGCAACGAGGTCCAGGCCACGGTGGGCACCGACGGAAAACGCGGCCTGGCCTTTGGCAGCGGCGGCGCAATCAATGAGCACTGGTCCTACCGTCTGGATGCCAGTGGCGACCGCTCCGACGGATGGGTTGACCGGGGTGATTCCAGCAGCCGCACCCTCTCCGCAGCCTTGCGATGGGATCCGGTGCAGGACTTCAGCGTGCAACTGTCCCACGCACTGGGCAGGCAAAAGCCCATGCGCTACTTCGGCACGCCGTTGATCAATGGAGTTCAGGATCCGGCGGTGCGCGAACGCAACTACAACGTGGCCGACAGCCGCATCCAGTACAAGGACCGCTGGACCGAACTGGCGGCGCAATGGACGCTCTCCAGCAACGTGATCGTGCGCAGCAAGCTCTATCACATAGCCAGCGACCGCTACTGGCGCAACGCCGAGACCTACCTGTACAACGCCTCCACCGGCCTGATCGACCGATCCGGAAACACCGAGATCGCCCATGACCAGACGCAGACCGGCAACACCACGGATGCGACCTTCAGCGGCAGTCTCTTCGGCCGCAAGAACCAAGTGTCCCTGGGCTTCGATGTCAACCACGCGGCATTCCGGCATTCCAACAACACCTATGCGGGCAGCTCCGGTCCGGTGGACCCCTACAACCCCGATCCCGGTCAATACACCAGCTCCATTCCCTTCATTCCCCGCTATCGCAACAAGGCCGAGCAATATGCGCTGTTCGCCGAGGACCGCCTGGAGATGACGGACCGCTGGTCATTGGTGGCAGGTGCGCGGTTTGACCATGCAAATCTCTCGCGCCAGGACCTGGTGGCTGGTACGCAGGCCTTCAAGCGCAGCTACTCCAATGCGGGGTGGCGCTTGGGATCGGTCTACCAACTCCACCCCGGCCTGTCACTGTATGCCCAGGCATCCAAGGCGGCGGATCCGGTGAGCGGCCTGCTGATGCTGTCTGCAGCCAACGCCGCTTTCGACGTGTCCACAGGGCGGCAGTTCGAAATCGGCCTCAAGCAATCGTTCTGGGAAGGCAAGGGCGACTGGACGCTGGCGATGTACTCCATCACCAAGAACAATCTGCTCACGCGTGACCCTGCCAACCCCGCGCTGCGCATCCAGGTGGGGCAGCGGTCATCCAAAGGCATGGAGAGCACCCTGTCGATGCAGGTCGCCAAGACGGTCCGGCTGGATGCCAACTTGGCCTTGCTCAAGGCGCGGTACGACGACTTCAGCGAGTCGGTTGGCGGCGTCACCGTGTCCCGCAATGGCAACGTGCCCACCGACGTGCCTGAACGTGTCGCCAATGTCTGGGTGGGCTGGAACCTCGCTTCGAACTGGACACTGTCAGGAGGGCTGCGCCATGTCGGCAAACGCTATGCCGACAACGCCAATACCTTGAAGCTGGGGGCGTACACCACCTTCGATATGGCACTGCAATGGAAGGCCACTGCAGATACCACGCTGACGCTGCGCGGGTTCAACGTTCTGGACAAGCACTATTTCTCCACGGCCTACTACACCACGACGCAGTGGCTGGTGGGCGAGGGGCGGCGCGCGGAGATCACGTTGCATCACCGCTTCTGAAGGCGTAGCTGGCGAAAAGGTCGGTCTCCTTGAATGCCGCACAGGACTTCAGGAGCCGGCCGGTTGCGACGCTTCCAGCTCCATCAACGCATCTCCCGCAGCCACAGCCTTTCCAGCTTGGCAATGCGCGGCAGCAATCCTGCCTGCCTGACTGGCTACCACCTGGAACTCCATCTTCATCGCTGGCCGATGGACGACGTCCTAAGCTGGATGTACCTGAAGCCCGAGACCAGCGCGGGCTCTTGGACTTCTTTGGATCTATTGGGATTTCTTGGGATGCCAGGATGGCCCCCGGAGGGGCTCGAATTGATCGATTGTTTCTAGGGAAAAATCTACGGATAAATCAGTTTAGAAAAAAAGTACCAACATAAATACCAACAAAAATGAAAGCAGCTTTCCTGTCTGTCTGCTGGCTGTACCTGGCCGTTGTGCTGGTCCTCTACATTCGCAAGATCGTGGGCCGGTCTATGAAGGCAGCGCTGGGCAGAGAGCTGGCGCTCGAGGCCTTGTTGATGGCGGTCTGGTGACGCAAACCTCGGCCGCACTTCTTGCCCTCTTGGGGCCAGGGCGGCCCTTGTGAAAGCGACGTCTTTAAGCGCCTCTGAGTCGCCCGTAACCTTGAGTGGAGCATGAGCCGGCGCGACAGCTGCAGGGGCAATGCCGTTGCCTAGCCATTCTTCAATAACATGAAAAAAGTGCGCATCCAAGCACCTTGACTTGAGGTTGTAGCCTTTCTAGCAGAGCGAGGGCAGTCCAGGCAGCGATGACAGGCAGTCAGAACCTAAGTGAGCTTCCCGCTGCTCCCATTCGCGGTTTCTGCAAGTGCCAGGCACGCAGCCTTCAAGCGAACTCCCAGGAGGCCTAAAGAGGCTGCGTCCTGGTTACTCCAGTGGGCCATCACAATCGCACCTTCCGTCAAGCAGGAGATCAGCGTGGCTGTCGTGTGCGCTTCGGCCTCCGTCAAGTTCGGGTTGATTCTGCGCAGGATCGGGGCCAAAGCCTGGATGTATTCCGCGTAGATTTGCTTGAGCCAGTCCGCAACGATGGGACGGTGGCGGCCCATCGCCCACACTTCGAAGTAGAGGTTTCGCACGTTGACGTCGCGAACAAATGTCCAGGCGTCGTCGAGGAAAACTTTCAGGTCATCTGTTGGGGACTCGTACTGGCCTTCCGCCAACTGCCTGGAGTACCGCATGAATTCCTCGGTCGAGGAAGTGATCGTTGCAAGAATGAGCGATTCCAGATCGCCGAAATGATGCTGAACGGTGTTGAGCCGAACGCCTGCTGCTGAAGCCACTTTGCGCAACGAGAAATCTGCATAGCCTTGTGCCAGGACCTCTTTCGACGCCTTCAGGATATCCGCACGCCTACGTTCTGACTGTACGGCTCGCACGCCCGGCGCGCCTGTTTCGGAGGCAGCGGACGGGGCGTTTTCGTTTTTGGGTTTTGTCATGGCATGGATTGAAGTCTGTCGGATCTCTGGTGATTATGGAGACGCTTCGATAGCGCCCACCTCCTGTCTGATTTAAGGTTTCAAGCCCCGCATGGTCTGCATGCGGGGCTTGAAACGAGCGCTTTTTGCCGAGCAGAGTTGGCTTCAGTTTGTGCTCGTGGCGAACCCCGCCGACACGCCTGGCAAGCGGGGCGTCAAGAAGCGTGCAAGTGATGTTTGTCCTGTGTCAGAGCTTGAGGTGGTCGCCCAGTTCGCTGTAGTTGACCTGCCAGAGGCCGGGCGATCCGATAGGGTACTGCGAGCGGAACCCGAGCAGGCGCTGGACGCGCGGCGACAACTGCCGAACGATGTCCATGCTGACCAGGAAGGGGTAGGCCTCTTCGCCGGTGAGAAAGCCTGGGTTGAAGGCGAAGGCAACGCCTCGGCGGTACTGGTCGGTGGTCAGGTTGGCGCCACCGCCATGGGCGGTTTTGCCGCTGAACAGGAGGACATCTCCTGCATTCATTTCGGCCGGGATGGTCTGCTCCGGCGTACCGCGATCTTCGAAATTTTCCCAGTGGTTGCTGCCGGGGATGACGCGGGTGGCGCCGTTCTTCTCTGTGTAGTCGGTGAAGGCGATCATGAAATTCATGGCGGCCTCGGGGCCCTTGGGGCCCATGCCGATGAACGGATACCAGTTCTCGAGGTCGCGGTGCAGCATCTGGGCCTTGTTGCCAGGGCCGATCTCGATCACCTGCGCGGTGGTCATCCAGTACGAGCCCGATTCCTCGAGGAAGATCGCATCGAGCAGGTTGTGCACCAGGTCGCGGTCGAGGATTTCCTCGCGGAAGGTCTTGCTGTGCGTGACCAGATTTGTCAGGCGCTTGGTGTTTGCGCCGTGAAACTCGGCAATCAACTCGATTTCGTGCGTCGATCCCGGCGCGAGGGCGTCCATCGGTCCCTGGATCTCGGCATTGAAGCTGTCGATCTGTGACTGGGTAAGGAAGTTCTTGATGATGACGCCGCCGTCTTCCTTGAGGATCCGGAGGATCTCGGCGATGGGCGTCGAGGTCGTGGCGGTGCGCAATGCGCTGATTGTCGGGGTCATGAAGCGTCTCCTTTGTGCCGGCTGGTATTGATTAATTTGATTGGTCATATGACCAATCTTCTGAAATGATGGGATACATCGCACCGCGCTGTCAAGGGTGGCCACACCCCTCTTGAGGCATGTGGTGGACCTGCTCCGGTGCCGGGCACAACGGACGTCCCACCCATCAGCGGGAAGGGCCGCCGCGTCTTCCTTGTCGGCACGTTTTCTCCAACGGCCGAGGCGGCTCGGATCGATGGAGACGCCCGTTTGCACGTCAGCTTCGCCTCGCATGAAATTGTCAGCAAGGGTTTCCCTGACCTGTGTTCGTTACAGCTTCTCGAGAGAGAAAAACGGTGATTTCACCTTGACCGTGCTTGGACAGGCAGGCCTGCGAGGAGCCACCTGTCGATCCATTTTTTCTTGCCGTGGGTGATCCGGGTCGATCCCCGCGCTGTTCTCGATGGGATCTCCCTGACCCGGGAAAAGCTTGGGCGCGCGCCGTCTCATCCACCTACTTTTCCGCAGCGGCACCAGCATGAATCTGGACGCCCACGCTCCCTGCCGTTCGCTTGTGGGGGGTAGTTTCACTAACCGCATTTCCCCTATGTTGTTTATGTGGTCATGTGACCAATAATTTATTCACTTTGCTTGCGTAGATGCGCCGAAGAGAGCGTGAGTGGACGCGCAGATGGCGCGTTCGATGACTGAGACCTCCGTACAACCACACATCACAGGAGTAGTTCACGTGACCCCAGCAACACGATTCGTGGTGGCTGCGATTGGCGCCTTGGCAGCGGCGGGCGCTCCAGCCGCCGAGAGCCAGGACTGGCCGCTGCTCGGCCGCAATGCGGACATGCAGCACAACAGCCCCTTGCAAGCGATCAACGACAAGAACGTGGCGAACCTTGGCCTAGCCTGGTCGGCCGAGATGCCGACGAAGGACGGCATGGTCGGCAATCCGCTGGTGGTCGATGGGGTCGTCTATCAGAGCGCACCTCGCACGCAGGTGTTCGCGAACGACCTGAAGACGGGCAAGCTGCTCTGGAAGTTCGAAGCCCCAGTCAAGATGCCTGACGAAACGGGTGTTCCGCGTTGGGCATACAACGTGAACCGGGGCGTCGCGGTTAGCGGCGACCATGTCTTCTACGCCTCGGCGGACTGCAGGCTTTATGCGATCAACCGCAAGTCGGGCGCGCTCGCCTGGTCGGTGGAGGCCTGCGACGCCTCTCAGGAGACGGGCTGGTATGCCATGACCATGGCGCCGCGCATAGGCGGTGGCATGGTTTTCGTCGGCAACGCTTGCGGCGACAGCGGCATCGGCCGCGGCCACGTCGATGCTTTCGACGAGAAAACGGGCAAGCCGGTCTGGCGCTTCTACACCGTGCCGGACGATCCGGCGAAGGGCAAGCAGAAGACGCCCGAGCTCGAAAGGGCCGTGAAGACCTGGGGGAAGGACTGGCACTCCAAAACCAACGGCTGCGGCAGCGTCTGGGACGGCATGACCTACGACGCCAAGCTCCATCAGCTCTACATCGCCGTCGATGGCCCGGCGCCCTGGATCCCCACGCTGCGGGGCAAGGGGGCGGGCGACGAGCTCTACACGAACTCGGTCGTCGCGCTCGACGCGAGCACCGGCAAATACCTCTGGCACTACAAGCAAACGCCGAACGACGGCTGGAACTATTCGCCCAATGCCCCTTTGATGCTGGCCGAACTGCCCATCGGTGGCAGTTCGCGGCGCGTGGTGATGACGGCCCCGAAGAACGGCTTCTTCTATGTGCTTGATGCGAAGACGGGCAAGTTCATCTCGGCCAACAACATCGTCCCGGTCAACTGGGCAAGCGGCATCGATCCCAAGACCGGGCGCCCGATCTTCAAGGCCGAGGCACGCTACTGGGAAAAGAAGGATGGCAAGGCCGTGATCATTCCTTCGACGTCAGGGGCTCACAACTGGCATGCGATGGCCTACAACGAGCAGACCGGACTGGTCTATCTCGGCGCTGCCGTGGTGCCATCCCTGGCGGAAATGAAGCCGGACATGATCGGAGGTCTGGTCACGCACGATTATTTCGGCTACGAGGCCGCGAATGCGAAATACCGTCCTTATGGCGAGCTGATTGCCTGGGATCCTGTTGCCCAGAAGGCCCGTTGGCGGGTTCGGCGCGACATCCCGTACAGCGGCGGCACGCTGACCACGGCGGGCAATCTGGTGTTCCAAGGAACGGGCGACGGCAAGTTCGAGGCCTTTGCGGCAGACACCGGAAAGCGTCTGTGGTCGTTCGACACGGGAGGTGTGGGCATGGCAGCGCCCACGACTGTCTCGCAAGATGGCGAACAGATTGTCCTCATGCCGATCGGTAACGGCGGCGCGGCGTCCATCGGACAGATCCTGACGCGCGTCGCATCGACTGCACAAACCCGTGCATCGCCTTCCCGCCTTCTGGCATTCAAGCTGGGAGGGACCGCGACGCTTGTCAAGGCTGAACCCCAAGTGGTTCCCGAACCTCCTCTTCCGCGGCCTGCGAACAAGGCGCAAATCCACGCCGGGGCGATTCTGTGGGAGGGCAAGGGGTGCGTGTACTGCCACGGCCATGAAGCTGGCAGTGCCAACGGCAACGTGAAAGACCTGAGATTCAGTTCGGCTGAAACGCACGGACTGTTCGCCGGCATCGTCATCGGCGGCCTGCGCAAAGAGCAGGGCATGCCGGTATTCCAGGACATCACGATCGAAGAGGTCAACGCGTTGCATGCGTATGTGCTCGACCGTGCCTGGGCCGGGTACCTCGATGCCGGCAAGTCGAAGCCCTGAACCGCACAGATCGAGGAGGCGATCCATGATGACGGTACGCGAACGATTCCCCAAGCTTTTTGCCGCTGCGTTGCTCTGGCTGGCATGTGCGGGTTATGTGTTTTTTGGAGGTATGCCCGCCTTTGTCGTCCAGATGGCCGCGGACTGGCACTACACGGCGACGCAACAGGGCGTGATCGCCATGGCCGAGGTGGTCGGCAATGCCATCGGCTCCCTGCTGCTCGTCTACGTGATCCACAGCCGAACGGCGCGCTTCACCTTGGCCTGCGGCTTGCTGATGCAGCTTGCGGGCAATGCGGCGATGTATGGCGACCCCGCGTTCTGGCTCGCCTGCTGCGAGCGGGTATTCGCAGGCATTGGCGGCGGCATCGTCTTCGGCACGGCCATTCGCTACGTGTCGTTGAACCCGCGCGCCGACACCTTGCTGCCGCTGATGGTGGTTTGCCAGTATCTCGGCATGACCTTGTTGACCTCGGTCATCGTGCCGGGGCTGGGTTCGATCGGCGCTTCACTCATCTACTGCGCGGCGACGGCGGGCGTCTCTTTGTTCGTGCTGTTCTTCTTCATGGATGGATGCAGGGTGGTCGGGGAGTCGCCAGATGGCGAGCTTCCCGCAGTGAACGCCGGCGCCGCGTGGCTGGTGCTTGCATCCATCTTTCTGGTGTCGGCCTGCGCCGGCCTGGCATGGACCTTTCTGGAAGCCGTGGGCCTTGCTTCGGGTCTTGCGCTAGACCAGGTTCACAAAGCCATTGGCGCGTCTGCCGTGCCTACCGTACTGGTCTGCCTGTGCATGCCGGCACTGCTTCGTCGCGGCTGGGCCTTGTCGTCAGGGACGGTACTTCTGAGCGTCTGCGCGGCGGGTGCGCTGCTGCTGGCCACACCTTTGACCCCATGGACGTTTGCCGTCGGTGCAACGGCGTTCACCGGCGCCTGGATGGCTAGCGGGGTGGCGCAGTACGCAATGCTGCCGGGGTTCGACCCTGTGGGCCGGCATATCGCGCTGATCCCTGCCTGCGTCGGCATCGGTTCTGCGGTCGGATCGCTGGTGGGAGGAGGGCTGATCGACTCCTCTTCCGCCTTCGGTGTGGCGTACGACATCTCCGCGATCTTCGCCGTGCTGGCCATCGTCTCGATGCTGGCGGCCCACCGGTGGGGCGCACAACGAAGTGTCATTGGCGAGGCCCCGCTTCGCGATTCAACGAACTGACGCAACAGCGCAGCCCTGCGTTTCATCCCTGCTCGAAAGGACCCTCAGCATGAACCCCATGAACTGTCACCGCGCGGTTGCCATTGCCGCGGCCATGTCGATGTCGTTTGCCTACGCGGACGATGCCGGCAAGTTGGGCACAACCCTGTCGCCCTCGGGCGCTGAAAAAAGCGCCTCTGCCGACGGTGCTGTGCCGGTCTGGTCTCAGCCGGAGCCTCAGGGGGCAGGCTGGACATTCGGCAAGCGGCGCATCGAATTCTTCAAATACAAAGACGACAAGCCCTTGTATGCCATTGATGCGGGCAACGTTGACAAGTACGCCGACAAGCTGGCGCCGGGCCAGGTCGAACTGATCAAGTCCACAAAGGGCTTCCGCATGGACGTGTACCCCAGCCGAAGGACCTGTGGCACGCCGGACTTTGTGGCGGAGAACACCAGGAAGAACGTCGGCTTCGCCAGGATGGCGAGCGACGGGGTTTCCTTGGAAGAGGCCCATGTTCCGGGATTCCCTTTTCCGATGCCGGGCAATGGCGCGGAGGCCATGTGGAATATGAAGCTGCGCTACCGCGGGCTGGCGTCGGGCATGCGCAATTCCCAGACCATCGTCTCTCCACGCAAGGGCAGCGACGAATGGATCAAGGCGGCAAACGACATCACGGTGTTCGTCCCCTGGGGCGTCAAAGGCAGCACGCTGTTTTCGAAGGTGGACCGCATGGAGGCGGCGGTCTACTTCGCCTACAACGCACCGGCGGCGCTTGCCGGGCAGGCCGCGGTGGTGACCACCATCGCAGGCAAGCCCCAGGAGGCGCACTACTACTTCCCCGGCCAGCGCCGCGTGCGGCGCATGCCCACCTATTCCTATGACTCGCCCCAGATCGGCATGGACAACCAGGTCACGGTCGACGAGTCGTACGTATACAGCGGACCGATGGACCGCTTCGACTGGAAGCTCGTCGGCAAGAAGGAACTGATCGTCCCCTACAACGCCCTGGGCATCTTCGACTTCACGGCCAAGGCGGACGACGTGCTGCTGCGCGATGCGCCTGCGCCGGCCGTTCGTCGCTATGAGACACATCGCGTCTGGATCGTGGAGGCCACCGTCAAGCAAGGTGTGCGCCATCTGGCACCCAAGCGCACGTTCTACCTCGACGAGGACAGCTGGGCGCCATTGCTGGCGGTGGACCAGGATGCGCAGGGCAAGGTCTGGAAGGTGCGCGAGGGCTACGCGATGCCTGTCTACGAGACAGGCACATGCGACGTCGCGGCGTACTCCCAATACAACCTGGCGGACCAGCGCTACTTCCTGGACTACACCTCGCTTGGGGCAGGCAGTGACATCCAGTACTACACCGAGGCTGCGGGCAACCCGCGCCTGAAGCGCGACTTCTACACCTCGGACAACCTCCGTGCCATCAGCGAACGCTGAGCAGGCGACAACACGCCGCGCAACGAGGAGAACTGCGATGCATCACAACTGGAGACTGGCGGCTCTGGTGGGCCTGATGGCCGCCGGTACCGGCCACAGGGCCTACGCTATCAATTTCGAGACCGAAGGTCTGAGGGGGTCTTTCGATTCTTCCATTTCACTGGGCACGGGAGTGCGCGCCCAGTCGTCGGCCTGTGGATTGGTCGTTGCCGGGGCCACGGGCAACGGCGCGCCTTCGGGCTGCCTCTCGCCCACATCCGGGATCGGCGATCAAGGCAACCTGAACTATGGCAGGGGCGATGCCTTCACCACCTACCTTAAAGGCAGCCACGAACTGCTGTTGAAGTTCCCGGAGGATGTCACGGTGATGGCGCGGGCCAACTGGGTGCGTGATTTCTCCGCGACACATACGACAGGCGTGCTCAGCGCGACCACGCCGCCCGGCATGGGTGGCCTCACCGGCAGTGCAAGCGAGGATCTGCGTTTCAAGGCCCGCTTGCTGGATCTCTGGGTGAGCAAGTCCTTTGCCATCGGCGAGCGGCAGGCGCGCGTCCGTGTCGGCAACCAGGTAATCAACTGGGGAGAGAGTCTCTTTTTCCCTGGTGGTATCAACGCCACCAACGCTTTGGACTACATGCGCCTGGCACAGCCTGGCGTGCAGTTGAAGGAAGCCGTGCTGCCGGCGCCCATGGCCAGCTTCGCGACTGGATTGGGGCACGGGCTTAATCTGGAAACCTATGCGCAATTCGGCTGGAACAAGAGCTATCTCCCTCCGGTGGGGAGCTACTGGTCTTCGACGAATTCCCTGGGCAAGGGGATGGAAGACTTCGGATACGCAGGCAGCAAGGCTCGCAATGGTGGCCAATGGGGGGCGTCGCTGCGCTGGCAGCCGCCGGGGTCGGAGCTAAACCTGGGTCTCTATGCCCTGAACTACCACGACAAACTGCCCGCGCTGAAGATTGATCAAGCGACCTTCGCACCGTCCTGGGTGTATCCGGAGAACCGCAGGCTGTACGGCATCAGCGCGAATTTCCCCGTGGGCGATTGGGCCGTGGGCACCGAGCTGTCGTATCGGCCCCGGGATGCCGTGGCCCTGAGCCCCTTGGCTGGCTGCGCTGACCGTGACGGCCGCTGCTGGGTGGATGAGAAGCGCTTTCAGTGGCATCTGACCGGGGTCTATGCCTTCTCGCCCGCCAATACGCCGGATTTTCTGAAGCTGATCCGCGCCCAGGCGGCGAACCTGATGGTCGAGACCGTCGTGGTGCACTACCCCGGCATGCGGCGATCCTATGGCGGGGATCCCGTGTCCGCCGGCTATTGGGGATGGGGCCAGGAAACCGATCCCACGGCGGCGCCGCTCACCGGCGGAACGCGTACCTCGGCGGGTATCGCGCTCGACTTTAGCGTGACTTACGACGGAACCCTCATCCCAGGCTGGCAGGTCATCCCGGAGATCTACTACTCGCGGGCACTGACGGGCCGCACGCCGAACGCGTCGGCGATGTTCATGAAGGGGGCCCAACAGATGAACCTGATCGTGACGTTCATCCAAAACCCCGCGAAATGGCAGTTCGCCGTCAACTATGCACGCTTCTGGGGCGGCTCCTCGCCTTTCGATCAGCCCTTGCGCGACCGCGCCTTCGTCGGCGCCGTGCTGACTCGAAATTTCTGATGGGGAGCCGAACGTGACTTTTGCCGAGCGAAATTCCAAACGCGGCCTGCTGAAGCGTTTGGAAAGCTGGTTGTTTCAGCGGCGCGTAGCGGTGCTGGGTGTGCTTGCCTTGCTGACGGTAGGCATGGGCTGGTTCGCCAGCCAGCTGCGGATGGATGCGGGCTTCGAAAAGCAATTGCCGATCGGGCACGAGTATGTGCGGACGTTCAACGACTACCGCAACGACCTGCTCGGCGCCAACCGACTGATCATCGCGGTCAAGGTCCGCAAGGGGAACATATGGAGCCCGGCGGCACTGCAGCGCCTGTATGACGTGACGCAGGCGGTGACGTTCATGCCCTACGTCGAGCGCGCTAGCGTGCAGTCCCTGTGGACGCCAAACGCCTTTGTCAACGAGATCACGGAAGAGGGCTTCCGCGCCGACCCCCTGGTGCCAGGGGACGTGACGCCCGACCGGCTGGACGAGCCAACCATCCAGGCCATCGCGCGTTCGACGGCCCAGGGGGGCTTCGTGGGAACCCTGGTCTCACGCGACCAGTCCAGTGCCATGGTGACGGCCGATCTGTCCGAAGTCGATGCCCAGGGCCGGCACATGGACTATGTCGAATTCAACCATGAGCTCGAGCGCGTCTTGCGTGCGAAATTTGAAGACGACGCCTTCGAGATCCAGATCATCGGCTTTGCCAAACAGATCGGCGACATTGCCGACGGTGCCTCTGCGGTTCTGCTGTTCTGCGGTGTGGCGCTGCTGCTCACTGCACTGGCGGTGTATGGCTACTGCCGCTCATGGCGGCTGACCCTGCTGCCCATCGTCTGTTCGCTCTCCTCGCTGGTATGGCAGTTCGGGGCCCTGCGGATTCTGGGCTATGGCCTCGATCCCCTGGGTGTGCTCGTCCCTTTCCTGGTGTTCGCGATCGGGGTGTCGCACGGCGTGCAGCAGATCAACCACATCGTGCGTGAAGTGGCCCATGGCAAGAGCTGCGACGAAGCAGCCCGCTCGGCCTTCACGGGTTTGTTGATCCCCGGGACGCTGGCCCTGGTGACGGCCTTTGTCACCTTCATCACGCTGCTGATGATCCCGATCCCCATGGTTCGCGAGCTGGCCATCACCGCTGCGCTGGGCGTGGCATTCAAGATCGTGACCAACCTGGTGATGCTGCCCGTGGCAGCCTCGCTGATGCAGGTCGATCAGGCCTATGCGCTTCGCGTCGAGCAGTTGACGGTACGCCGGCAGCGTTGGTTGCGCCTGCTGGCGCAAGTAGCCGTTCCGCGCAATGCGGTCGTGGTGCTGGCCATTGCAGCTGTGGTGCTGGGGGCCGCAGTCTGGAACAGCCGCGACCGTGTCGTCGGTACGCTCGAAGCAGGCGCCCCCGAATTGCGTCCCGAGTCCCGGTTCAACCGCGATGCATTGGCGATCGCATCTGGATACGACCTGGGACTGGACTGGATGAGCGTGATTTTCGAGGCGCCTCCGCAGTCGTGCGACAACGTCGCTGTCGGCCAGTACCAGGACCGTTTCGTCTGGGCAATGCAAGGTGTGCCGGGCGTGCTGTCGATCAACTCATTCTCGTCGGCGCTGCGCCAGTACAACGAAGGCTACAACGAAGGCAACCCGAAGATGGGGGCGGTCCCCATCGACGGCGGCAACTACGCAGCGCTGGCCGTGGAGATCGCGCGCAGTCCAGGGCTCATGCGCAAGGACTGCAGCATGACGGCCGTGCATCTGTTCCTCTCGGACCACAAGGCCACCACCATCGAAGGCGTGGTTTCGGCGGTCAAGGCGTTCCGCCAGCGCGAACAGCTGCCAGGCGTCGCGATTCGCCTCGCGTCGGGCAACGCCGGCGTCCTGGCCGCAGTCAACGAGGAGATCGAACACAGCGAACTGCCCATGATGCTGTACGTCTACGCAGCCATCATCGGACTGATCCTGCTGGTCTACCGGGATGTGCGGGCCGTGCTGGTGTGCTGCCTGCCTTTGGCGATCAGTACCTTCATCGGCTACTGGTTCATGAAGGAGCTGCAGATCGGCCTGACCGTTGCCACGTTGCCTGTCATGGTGCTCGCGGTAGGGATTGGCGTGGACTACGCGTTCTACATCTACAACCGGCTGCAGCTGCACATGGCCAGCGGGCAAGGCATCGTCAAGGCGCTGGAGCATTCCATCCTTGAGGTCGGGGCAGCGACCATTTTTACGGCGATCACGCTGGCCATCGGCGTGGCGACGTGGAGCTTCTCGTCGCTGAAGTTCCAGTCGGACATGGGCAAGCTCCTGGCCTTCATGTTCATGGTGAACATGGTGATGGCCATGACGGTGCTGCCGGCATTCGCGGTATGGCTTGAGAGGGCGCTGCCGCGCCGGGGGCCGGTCCGGTCCGTGGGCCTGATGGCGCATTGAACGCGGGGATGACGATGACAAGACGTTTGTACAAGTGGGCGGCCTGGGGACTGGCAGGGGCCATTGCCTCCGCGGCCTGGGCAATGGACGAAGTCAAACCCGTACCGGCCATGACATCTGCCATCGCGACTCAGGCGGCCATCCTGGGCAGCACCTGGGCGGGAACACGGGCCGTGGCGGTCGGCGATCGCGGCGTTGTGCTGCTTTCGGACGATGGCGGCGCACGGTGGCGTCAGGCGCGGTCGGTGCCGGTCTCCTTCACGCTGACATCGGTGAGCTTTGCCGATGCGCAGCATGGGTGGGCCGTAGGGCACGGCGGGTCGGTGATCGTGACGCGCGATGGCGGAGAAACTTGGCGCGTTCAGCGGGTCGTCACGACGGAGGATCGGCCGCTGTTCTCCGTGCACTTCTTCGATGCGCATTCCGGCGTCGCGGTTGGGCTGTGGTCGCTGGTTCTGGTGACTTCCGATGGCGGTGAAACCTGGCAGGAGCGGCCATTGCAGCCTATGCCCGGCGCCAAGAAGGCCGACCTCAATCTGCTGGGCCTCTTTGCCGGCAGCGATGGCGCGCTCTTTGCCGCCGCAGAGCGCGGCCAGGTCCTGCGCAGCGACGACCGCGGTGCCACCTGGACATACCTTTCCACGGGCTACAACGGAAGCCTTTGGTGCGGTGCCATGTTGGCGGATGGTGCGCTGCTTGTCGGCGGGCAGCGCGGCACGCTGCTGCGCAGCGAGGACCACGGCCAGACCTGGAAGCCATTGCGGCTGGATACCAAGAGCTCAGTCACCGCAATCGCGGGCGCGTCGCAGGGCGTGACGCTGGTGGGGCTCGACGGACTCCTAGCGCGCAGCGGCGATGGCCGCGATTTCACGATCGAAACCAGGCCCGACGGGGTGGCGATCACCTCCGCGCTGGTGACGCCGCGCGATGGGGGCAGACAAGCGCTGCTGTTCACACGCCGAGGCGTGGTGCGCGGCGGCGGGCCGCCCTAATGCACTGGCGTCCATTGCCAGCCTGAGGCCTGGCCTTCGCCCATCTTCAATTTCATCCAAACAGGAGACAAACGTGATCACCCAACCTCAGGCCGCGCTCGTGAGCGGCCAGCATCTCGACTTTATTGTCGTGGGCGCCGGCATCTCGGGTCTTGGTGCGACTTACAACACGCACAAGCGATTTCCCGATCATTCATTCGCCGTACTCGAAGCCATGGACGGATTCGGGGGCACCTGGTGGACGCATCGCTACCCTGGCGCGCGTTCGGACAGCGATTGCTACACCTACGGCTACAGCTTCAAGCCCTGGGAAACGGGACGCGCCATCGGCACGGCCGACGAGATCCGCGCCTACTTAGGTGAGCTGATCGAAGAGAACCAGCTGACGCGCCACATCTACTACGGACACCGGATCACGGCAGCCCGGTGGTCGTCCCAGGACAAGTGCTGGACGCTGGAAGTCACTCGTATCCATTCGGGCGAAACGCTGACGCTGACGACGAGTTTTCTGTGGATGTGCTCGGGCTACTACGACCACACCAAGGGCTACACGCCCGAGTGGTCCGGCATGGGTGAATTCAAGGGGCAGTGGGTGCATCCGCAGCACTGGCCCCAGGATCTGGACTGCACGGGCAAGCAGGTGGTCGTCATCGGTTCAGGCGCCACGGCCGCTACCTTGATCCCGTCGTTGGCGGACACCGTTGCACACGTGACCATGTTGCAGCGCTCGCCCACGTTTTTCGCGGCAGATTCCCCTATCCATCCGCTGGAGACACAACTGCGCGAACTGGATGTGCGTCCCGACTGGGTGCACGAGATCATGCGGCGCGCATTCGTTGCCAAGGTGGACAGCGAAGTCCGCATGTCCTTCGAGCATCCCGAGGAAATGCGCGCGTGGATTCTTGAGCAGGCGCGAGCCCTCCTGCCTGAAGGCTTCGACGTGGACAAGCATTTCAACCCGAGCTATCGCCCATGGCAGCAACGCATCGCGCTGGTTCCTGACGGTGACCTGTTTGCGGCCATCCGCTGCGGCAAGGCTTCGGTAGTGACCGACGGTATCGAGCGCTTCGACGCCACGGGCATCCAGTTGACCAGTGGAGCGCATCTTGATGCCGACATCGTCGTCACCGCGACGGGCTTCAACATGCAGATGTTCGGAGGCGTGCCATTTTTCGTTGACGGCGAGGCGGTGGACTTCACCAAGCGTGTCAGCTATCGCGGCGTGATGATCGAAGGCATCCCCAACATGGCCTACGTCATGGGCTACTTCCGCTCAAGCTGGACGCTGCGCGCAGACCTGGTCACCGACCTGGTGTGCCGCATCGCCGAGCACATGCAGAGGGAGGGTCACAGCATGGTGGTTCCCACCGTGCCTACCGCGGACGCTGACATGCCGCGCCTGCCCTGGATCGATTCGGAGAACGTCAACTCGGGCTACATCATGCGTGCCCTGCACCTGCTGCCCCGCCAGGGCGATCGTCATCCCTGGAAGCAAGGCCTTGAGTACGAAGAGGAGCGTGTCTCGTTCCCCTCGGTGCGGCCTGACGAAGATGCCCTCACATACCGCTGATCGCTCGTGACGCCTGCGACCCCTTCATCGCTCCAAAAAAAGAAAGCCATTCCATGTCACTCGATCCCCATATCGCCGGCGCCATGAAGATGCTGGCCGAGGCTGGCGCGAAGCCGCTGCACGAAGGCACGCCCGAGGAGGGCAGGGCCTTCTATCTGGCGACGACGGCCGGCGCACTGACGCCCGAGCAAGTCGTCCCCGTGGCCCGTGTCCAGGACATCACCGTCGGTGGCGCTGTCGGGCCACTGAAGGCCCGCGTGTACCGCCCGGAAGGCGAGGGCCCGTTTCCGACCGTGGCCTATTTCCACGGCGGCGGATTCGTCATTGGCGACCTGGACACGCACGACAACATCTGCCGTGACATCTGCCGCGGCGCGAGTGCCGTGGTGGTGTCCGTGGACTACCGGCTGGCGCCCGAACATGCGTTTCCTGCAGGCATTGAAGACGCCGTCGCGGCCACGAAATGGATCGTGGCGCATGCGAGCGAGCTGGGCGGCGGCCGCATCGTCGGCGTCGCTGGCGACAGCGCGGGCGGCAACTTCTCGGCGGTCGTCGCCCAGCAACTGCGCGATGAAGGTATCCCGCTGGCAGCGCAGTTCCTCATCTACCCCGCTGTGGATCATGTGGCGGCGCAGTACCCCAGTGTCGCGGAGAACGGCGAGGGATATCTGCTCGATGTGGCCACCATCAATTGGTTCTATGACCACTACGCGGGCGACTATCCAGACCCGATGGATCCACGCCTGGCGCCGTTGCAGGCCAAGGACTTGAGCCGGCTGGCACCGGCGCTGGTGGTCACGGCGCAATTCGATCCATTGCGCGACTCGGGCGCTGCCTACGCGGCGGCCATGAACGCGGCCGGCAGCCCCGCAAAACATATGCCGGGTCCAGGAATGATCCATGGCTTCTTTGAAATGGGACCGTGGTCGCCTGGCGCGCAACAGCTGATGCAGCGAAGCATCCAGCAATTCGGGGCGATGTTGCATGAATGAAGCGAGGGCCGTCACGCCTGTGCCGGCTTGAGATCAACGAGCTCGACGCTCACCGAGGCCCAATCACCATGAATACGATTTTTCTTTTGCTGGCCGATGTGCTGCTGATCCTTGCCGGGATCATCTATGGCGCGAAGTTTCTCAAAAAGCGCAATTATCTGTGTGGGATCGAATGGTTCGTCATGGCCATCTCAGGCACCCACTTCCTGTTGTGGGCGCTCTTGGGATGGGATTTCGGCTACAGCGTTGCGCATTTCTTCGATGCGTTCTCGCGGTCCTTCGGTTTTCCTGTGGTCGCGGTCGCGGGCATGATGGTGGTGACCCACAGCTACCAGCCCTCGCGCCTTGCGGATGTCCTGTATTTCCTGCTCGGTTTCGCAGGCGCTGCCGTGCTTGTGGCGGCCGACCATGCGCCGGCGTTCGCGGTCTACAAGCCGCCGTTCTACCTTCTGATGTGCCTGGTCTTCCTGGCCTATCTGGCGTACTTCGCCTGGAGGCTGCACAAAGCGGGAGAGGCGCTGCATGCGATGGGAACGGTGTTCGTTGCGCTGAGCGGCCTGGCCATCGCCGTCTTCTACGACTATGTCCCGATACCCGGCGACGACGCGGATCGCACGGTGTTCTACACCGCAGCCTTGTCCGTCTGGGCTTTCATGATGGTCGAGCTGTACTACGGCTATTGCGCACTCGAGCGTGCCACACAGGCGCGGTTCAGCGCCTATGCCCGTGAGCCGCTTGCCAAGACCCGTTTGCGCCGTCACGCCTGACAGCGCGCAAAGCCCCCCTCATCGCTTAATCCTTTGGAGTGCAATCATGGCTCACTGGCCAGACCTGGCTTCCCGTTCCCGGGAACTGTATGAACGCGGCTTGAAAGTGCTGCCCGGCGGCATCACGCGCACATTGCCATGGCAGGAACCTTTTCCGGTCTATGCCTCGTATGGCGAAGGGGCCTACGTGGTCGACGTCGATGGAACGCGCCGCCTTGACCTGCTGAACAACTTTGCCTCTCTGATCCACGGTCACGCGCATCCAGGCGTCGTGCAAGCCGTCCGTCACCAGGTCGGCAATGGAACGGCCTTCACGCTGCCCACGGAGCAGGAGGTCGCGCTGGCGGAAACCCTATGCGGACGGGCAGAGAGCTTCGAGCAGGTGCGATTCTGCAACTCGGGTTCGGAAGCCGTCATGAGCGCGATCAAAGCCGCCCGTGCGATCACGGGCCGGTCCAAGATCGTCAAGGCGGAGGGCGTCTATCACGGTGCCTACGACTATGCCGAGGTCAGCCTCGATTCTTCACCGTCGAATTGGGGCGAGGATCCGAACTCGATCGGCTACTCAAAAGGGGTGCCCAAAGGGGTGACCGACGATGTTGTAGTCATCCCCTTCAACGACGTCGAGGCCTCCGAGCGAATCATCCGCGCAAATGCCGCAGACATCGCGGCTGTCCTGCTCGACGCAGCGCCCAGCTATTTGGGATTCATCCAGGTCTCCCCGCGCTTCACCGACATGATTGAACGTGTGACCCGCGAGATCGGAGCACTTTTCATTCTTGACGAAGTCATCTCGTTCAGGTCTCACACGGGTGGCGCTCAAACGCTGCTGGGCATCCATCCGGATCTGACCACCTTGGGCAAGATCATTGGTGGCGGCTTCCCCGTCGGCGCAGTGGCGGGACGGCGTGAGCTCATGCAGATCTACGACCATCGCCAAGGCAAGCCCGGCTTGCCGTGGAGCGGCACCTTCACGGCCAACCCGGTCACGATGACCGCGGGCAAAGTCACGCTGGATCTGCTTGACGACAGCGCGATCGATCGCATGGCACAGCTGACTTCCCGGCTGGTGGGGGCGCTGAACCAGGCATTCGCGCGGTCCGGCTTTCCAGGGCAGGTCACAGGCTTCGGGTCGAGCTTCATGGTGTTCGGCCATCAACGGCAGGTGACCGATTACCGCTCCGGCTATTCCAGCCCTGAGGAAACAAAGCGCGTTGTCGCACTTCAACGCGCCTTGACGCTGGCGGGCTTCCATATTGCTCGCACCGGTAAGGCATTCCTTTCCACCCCGATGACCGAAGCGGACATCGAGAGCTTCATCAGCGCCGTCAGCCGCATCGTCGATGCGCGGCTGGAGCCGGTGGGCGCGGGGGTGGTGTCATGACTTTTCCCAAGAACCTGCGAGCGAGGGCCACACTGTGACGGACTACATCATTGTCGGCGGCGGGTCCGCAGGCTGTGTTCTGGCGAATCGACTGTCCGCGAACCCGGACGTCGAAGTCACGCTGATCGAAGCCGGCGGCTGGGACAGCAGTCCCTTCATCGGCATGCCGGCCGGCTATTTCCAACTGATGAAAACCGGGCAGATCGACTGGGGCTACAACACCGAGCCCCAGGAGCATCTTGCCGGCAGACGGCTGTTCTGGCCGCGGGCGAAAGTGCTGGGCGGATGCAGTTGCGTCAACGGCATGGTCTATATCCGAGGCAGCGCCACGGACTACGACCATTGGGCGGCTTTGGGCAACAGTGGTTGGTCCTTCGAGGATTGCCTGCCCTATTTTCTTCGTGCCGAGAACTGGAACGGCCCCAGCAGTCCCATCCATGGACACGACGGTCCGTTGCATACCAGCCGCTACGGTGTCCAGCACCCCTTGTCGAAGGCGTTCGTGGAGGCGGGCGTTCAGGCCGGATACCCGTACCGGGACGACTTCAATGGCGGTGAACAGGAAGGCTTTGGCCCCTGCGACAGCACGATCAAGGCCTACGGAAACAAGGGGATCCGGGCGAGCACGGCTTTCGCTTACCTGCATCCGGTCAAGGACCGAAAGAACCTCAAGATCATCACCAAGGCATTGGCCACCCGGGTCATCGTCGAGCATGGCCGCGCGGTCGGCGTCGAGTTTCTTCGCCGTGGCCGCAAGGAAGTTGTGCGTGCGCGTCAGGAGGTGCTGCTGTCGGGCGGCGCGATCAACTCGCCGCAGCTGCTTCAGTTGTCCGGCATTGGCGATCCGTCGCATCTGCGCGCTGTGGGCATCGACGTCACGGTGGCATTGCCTGGCGTGGGCCAGAACCTGCACGATCACCTCTCCGTCGGAGTGCAATGCCGCTCGACGCAGCCCAACTCGCTCCTGACCTATGTGCGTCCCGTTCGTGCTGCCGCCGCCCTGGCGCGGTACATGTGGGACAAGGGAGGCCCTGGCGCGTATCACGGCGTGGAGGCGCTGGCCTTCGTGAAAAGCCAGCCCGATCTGATCGCCGCGGACATCCAGTACCACTTCGAGATGATCATGTACCGCGAAAACGGTCGGGTCATCATTCCCGAGCACGGTTTCACGCCCCTGTTCAACATCTCGCGCCCCAAGAGTCGGGGCTGGTTGAAGATCCAGTCGGCGGACCCCACTCAGCACCCGCGCCTTCAGCCCAACTATTTCTCGGATCCGGATGACATTCGCATCTATCGCGAGGGGATTCGTGTCGGCCGGGAAGTGCTGGCGCAAAAGGCGTTCGATCCCTATCGCGGCGTGGAGTACGCCCCCGGACCGCAGGCCACGACCGATGCCCAGATCGACCAGTACCTGAGGGAGAACGTCGAATCCGTCTACCACCCGGTAGGCACTTGCAAGATGGGCAGCGACGAGATGGCTGTCGTGGACGATCGGCTGCGCGTGCGCGGCGTGAGCGGCCTGCGCGTCATCGATGCATCCATCATGCCGACCATCGTGAGCGGCAATACCAATGCACCCACGATCATGATCGCCGAAAAGGCGGCGGATTTCATCCTCGCTGCGGGCTCCCGCGGCGCCAAGGCCGCGACCGCGGTCGCCGCCGTTGCGGCCTAGCGGTCCGCGGCATATCCCCTCAACCTCATCCCGTAGACAGGAGACTCGCGTGTTTGACCAAGAACTGCTGATCGGTTCCGCCTTTGTCGTGGGCGCGGAAACCAAGGAGAAGATCCTTAATCCAAAGACCGGGGCGCTGCTGACCGAATTGGCCGAAGCCTCGCTTGCGCAGGTCGATGCGGCGGTCGAGGCAGCGTCCAAGGCCTTCACCGCCTGGTCTCGAACCACGCCTGCCGAGCGATCGCGCCTGCTGTTGAAGCTGGCCGATGCCATTGAGAGCGCCGGCGAGGAATTCGCGACGCTCGAAGCGCTCAACTGCGGCAAGCCGCGCATCCGCGTGCTGGAGGATGAGATCCCGGCGATCGTCGATTGCTTTCGCTTCTTCGCCGGCGCCGCACGAACGATGCACGGCGCTGTGTCCGGCGAATACGTTGCCAACCACACGTCGATGATTCGCCGAGACCCGATCGGCGTCGTCGCATCCATCGCGCCCTGGAACTACCCTCTGATGATGGCGGCCTGGAAATTGGCACCCGCGATTGCTGGCGGCAATACGGTCGTGATCAAGCCTTCGGAGCAGACGCCCCTGACGCTGCTGAAGCTTGCGAAGATCATTGCGGACATCTTTCCCGCCGGTGTCGTCAACGTGGTCACGGGGCGCGGCGCTAGCGTGGGCGATGCGCTGATCCACCATCCGAAGGTGGCGATGGTCTCGCTCACCGGCGATATCGGCACGGGCAAGAAGGTGCTGCAGGCCGCGTCCAGGATCGTCAAGCGGACCCACCTCGAGCTCGGCGGCAAGGCGCCCGTCATAGTCTTCGATGACGCCGACCTTGCCAGCGTCGTGGAAGGCGTCAAGGTCTTCGGCTACTACAACGCTGGCCAAGACTGCACCGCCGCCTGCCGCATCTATGCCGGCAAGAAGATCTACGACAAGCTCGTTGCCGACCTTTCCGGTGCGGTCAAGAGCCTCAAGTTCAATCAGCCCAACGATGACGACAACGACCTGGGCCCACTGATCTCGGCCAGGCAGCAATCCCGCGTCGAATCCTTTGTTCAGCGGGCGTCTGAAAACAAGCACATCGAGATTACGGCGGGCGGCCGCGTGGGTGGTGGTAGCGGCTTCTTCTACGAACCCACCGTCGTGGCTGGCGCGCTGCAAGGCGACGAAATCGTCCAGCGCGAAGTCTTCGGTCCCGTCGTCTCGGTGACGCGATTCGACGATGCCGATGAAGCAGTGCGCTGGGCCAACGATTCCGACTATGGCTTGGCCTCATCGGTCTGGACCCAGGACATTTCACGCGGCATGGCGACGGCCGCCCAATTGCAGTACGGCTGCACCTGGATCAACACGCACTTCGTGCTGACGAGCGAAATGCCGCACGGCGGCGTGAAGTCATCGGGCTACGGCAAGGATCTGTCCATGTACGCACTGGAGGACTACACGGTCGCGCGGCATGTCATGGTCAAGACAGGCTGAAACGATGCACAGGGTCAACGCGATCGCCGGCGCCCATGTGGCGCAGATCGAGGGCGGCAAGGGCGGCAGCCTCGAGCTTTTTTACTTATTGAAAACTGGTCAAAACACAAGGAAACAGGAACAGCATGCTCTCGCAATCAGCTCCTCTCGATGAACCTCTGGACGTCCTGATCATTGGGGCGGGAGTTTCCGGCATCGGCCTTGCCGCCTATCTGCGCCGAAAACAGCCCGGAAAACGCTTTTCCATTCTCGAGGCTCGAGAGCGGATTGGCGGAACATGGGATCTGTTCAAATATCCCGGCATTCGATCCGACTCGGACCTCTACACCTTCGGTTTCGACTTCAAGCCCTGGGTCAAGAACAAAACGCTGGCGGACGCACGGGACATCCTCGAGTACCTTCGCGAAACCGTTGAGGAGTTCGATCTGGGGCCGGTCATCCAATACCAGCAGCAGGTGGAATCGGCGGACTGGCTGAGCGGTGAGGGCCTTTGGGCGGTCCGGGTCCGCGACGGAATCGGCGGCGATGTCCGCACGGTCAGGACCCGCTGGCTGTTCAGCGCTGGCGGCTACTATCGATACGATCAAGGCTACAGCCCGCGCTTCGAAGGCTCGGAACGTTTCAAGGGGCGGATCGTGCATCCGCAGCATTGGCCTGAGGATCTGGACTACTGCGGCAAGCGCGTCGTCGTGATCGGCAGCGGCGCCACGGCAGTGACGCTCATCCCGGCGATGGCCGATCAGGTGGCGCACATCACCATGCTGCAGCGCACGCCTTCGTACATCATCAACCAGCCTGCTACCGACTCCGTCGCCGGCTTCCTGCAAAAGATACTGCCGGCCCAAACCGCCTACTCGCTGACCCGCTACAAGAACGCCAGGATCACTCTGGGGTTCTGGAGCTTTTGCCAACGCTTTCCGAAGCTGGCCCGAAAGCTTCTCGTGGGGCTCGTGCGCCGGGACCTGCCGAAGGGGTACCCCGTCGACGTGCACTTCAACCCGCCATACAACCCTTGGGACCAGCGGCTGTGCTCGGTGCCCGACGGTGACTTGTTCAAATGCCTCAGTTCGGGCAAGGCGTCCGTGGTGACCGACCAGATCGAGACCTTCACCGAATCGGGCATCCTTCTCAAGTCGGGCAAGGAAATCGAGGCCGACATCATCGTCACGGCCACCGGACTCAACGTCCAGCTCTTTGGGGGAGTGGCCTTGCGCAAGGATGGGCAGCCGGTGGTGTTGAGCGAAACATTGGCCTACAAGGGAATGATGTTGTCCGGTGTGCCGAACTTTGCCTTTGCCGTCGGCTACACCAACTCGTCTTGGACGCTGAAGGTCTGCCTGCTGTGCGATCACTTCTGCCGGCTCCTGGCTTACATGGATGAACATCGGCACGCCGTCTGCGAGGCACAGGCGCCAGAAGGGATCGAGACCCGCCCGCTGCTGGATTTCGGTGCAGGCTACGTGCAGCGCGCGTTGCACAGCGTGCCACGACAGGGACCCGGCGAACCTTGGGTCATGTCCATGGACTACTTCCGCGACGTCAAACTGCTGCGACGCGGGCGGGTGGCAGAAAAGTGCCTGGCGTTCTCGCCGGCCCCCGGCGCGAGTTCCCAGGCTCCGCTTGATCTGCGACTTTCAAAGGCTCGCGCATGAACACGGGAGACCTCTTCTGCAATATGGCCGATGGCCGACGCATCTGCTACCGCAGCCACGGCCCCGATGGTGGGGAGACGTTAATTCTGGTGGTGGGCCTGGGGTTGCAACTGACGTACTGGCCACAGGCCTTGATCGATGGTCTGGTAGAGGCCGGTTTGCGGGTGGTTGTCTTGGACAACCGCGACGCGGGACAGTCGTCCTTCACCGACGCCGAGCCGCCCAGCACATTCCAGCAACTCCTTCGCCGGCCCACGCGCGGCTACGACCTGGGGCACATGGCCAGCGATGTGGTCGGTTTGATGGATGCCCTGTCCATAGCCTCTGCCCACGTCATGGGGATGTCCATGGGCGGCATGATCGCGCAGACCCTGGCGGCGCGCCATGCCGAGAGGATGAAGTCGTTGACCTCCGTCTTTTCGACCACCGGATCATTGAAGGTCGGCCAGCCGGCGCTCAAGTCGATATTGCAGCTGATCCGTCGGCCGCCACGTGATCAGCGGGAGGCTGCTCGAGATTACGTCGACCTCTTGCGAGTGGTCGGCTCGAGCCTGGAGTGGAGCGAGCCTCGGCACCGGCAATATGCAGAACAAGCCTGGGAGCGCGGTGGTGGCCTGCGCAACAACGTCGGCACCGCGCGGCAGATCGGGGCAATCATCAATTCCGGTGATCGGACGGCCGAGTTGGGCCGCGTGCGGTGCCCCACGCTGGTCATCCATGGCGACCGGGATCTGATGGTGGCGACCAGTGGCGGTTACGCCACCGCAGCGGCCATCGGTGGCGCACGCCTAGTCATCTTGCCGGGCATGGGGCATGACATTGCACCGGGTCTGGTCAACATCCTCGTCGACCTGATCGCGGGACATGTGCGGTCCTGCCTGCGCCCTGCGAGCTAGGCGAGGGTGCTTGTCGGCCTTTGGGACTTTGGCGCGCGCGACATTAGATCATGGTGGCGCCAAAGCCTTCAGCGATTCAACCAGCTCCTGGTAGGCCGGGGATTTTCGAACAGCCTCCGAACCTGCCTGCTGCAGGTCGCGGACGTCCTGTGCTTCGACCGTGAAGGCCGTCGGCACACGCAAAAGCCTGTAACGGAAACTGTCGTCGTCGACATCGTTCAGGCTTACGCTGACGACATATACCTCGCAATCTGCTGCAAACGGGCTGCCAGGCAAACCTCTGGTGCGCTGAATCTCGTTACGCCAGCGTTGCAGATCATCGTTGAGCATCGCCAGCGTCTGCTGGCTGTCGCGGGTCCCGGCACCAAAGATCAGTGTCTCCAATACCTGTGGAATGGTAGGGACCTGATCACTCTTGTCCACACGCTCGGCAAGCGCACGTGCAGAGTTGACTGTGACCAGCACCAGGCGATGGATGGAGCCAGCTTTTGCTTCAGGGAAGTTCGCGCCCATGGAGCCTACAGCGGTCATTTGATCGAGCAGCAAGCGAACGCCGAGGTTGTCGCTGACTCCGCCATCCACCAGGTGGATATAGGGGCGCTCCTTGGCATTGCGGTAGCTGACGGCACTGCGCCGCAATATGTGTGCGCGGTAGCCTGACGCGGGCTGGAGTACCGATGCTTTTACATCGGGACATTGGTCGGCATAGTTGCGTATGGCGACGGGCGACAGCAGCAGCGGTACGGCGGAGGACGCTGCAACTGCGAATGACAGTGGGGTAGCGTCAAGATCGGAGCAGATCAGCTGGAACTGTTCGGACGTGAAGTTGAAGGGGGCCCCGGTGGTCAGGTCGGTAGCCGTGATCATGAGGTCCGGTGCTCCAGGGCGGCTGCGAGCGTCGGCGAAGGTCTTGCCTTCGTAGAGCTTGTTCAGGCGATCCATCAGCAACTGCGTTCTGCCATACCAGGGTGAGGTCAATGTGTAGAGCTCACCAGGCCAGAACACATCGCGTATGAGACGGCTTTCGAATGGCGTGAGCAGGAATTCTGGCTCAAATCGCTTGAGCGTCGCGTCGCCAAAGGCTGCGTAGTGTGCGGCCAGGATGCTGCCACCTGACACGCCACTGATCAATACGGTCTCGTCCAGCAACGTCGTTGTGCGTTCTCCGATCTTGAACTCCTGCGCCTTGAGTTCACGCAGCACACCGAGGCCAAAGGCTGCGGCACGCGCACCCCCTCCGGACAAGGTCACGGCAACCATGACAGACTTTGGTTGATGCTGCTCGGCCGCTAGCACCTCCCGAGGCTGATGGGGATACGGTTCATTGATCCAGGGCCTGTAAGTGGAGCATCCTGCCAGCAATAAGATCGAAATGGCTTGCAGGGTGCGAGTCCAGGGTGAAGCTAACTTGCGCATGTGTATACCGTGAGGAAAGCCGGTGTCAATCTGCCTTGTCCTGGTGACCTGTACATGTTTTGCACATTTCAATCGAGCCGGATGGTGGGACGGAGCCGGGCATTCATCAGATCGACCAGCCACATCTGGCTGCCACGCCAGAAGCCATGCAGCTGGGCCTGGTGGCTGCGGTAAAGCAGTGCATGGCTCAGTTGCGCCAGGCGCCCTCTGAAGGTCACACCCTTGAACAAGCCTGTCTTGCCGAGCGAGCCATAGGCGTCATATTCACCCAGTGACACCAGGGCCCCCATATCACGGTACTTGAAATCCGGTGGTGATATGTCGTGCAGCAGTGCGGCTGGAAGATGGCGAATCAGGTGCTGCGCTTGTTGATGAGCAATCTGTGCGGTAGGAGGAAACGGCCGCTCGGCCCCCTCGGGTATCAGGCTGGCACAGTCGCCCAATGCATAGATGTCCGCGTCATGGGTAGTCTGCAATGAAGGGCGCACGATCAACTGATGGTTACGGTTGGTCTCCAGCCCATCCAGATCACTCAGAATCTCCGGGGCCTTGACTCCGGCCGCCCAAACCTTCAGTGATGCATGAACTTCCGTGTTGTCGCCCAACACGAAGCCGTGCGCATTGACCGCTGCCACACGCGTCGCGACCTTGACCTGCACACCCAGAGCTTCCAGCCGAGCTTGGGCACTGGCGGAAATATCTTCCGGAAAGGCCGCAAGGAGGCGAGGGCCGCTTTCTATGAGCGTGATGTTTATCCGCCTCTTCAGACCCTTGGCTCCATAGGCCTCTGCAGCGTCAGCCAAACCGACGAGTTCGGCAGCCAACTCCACACCAGTCGCTCCGCCACCAACGATGGCGATGGAAAGGGTGGCATTTTTCTCATTGCTGCCTTCGTGTCCCAGGCATTGGAGCAGCTGCGTGCGGATCTCCTGGTTGAATGCATCTGCCTGCAGGCGTGAGTCGATGGTGTAGCAGTGCTCGGCCGCACCCGGTGTGCCAAAGTCGTTTGCCTGGCTGCCTACTGCGATGATGAGCTTGGTATACGGAACGCTACGCTCCGGGACAAGCACCCGTCCGTCGGGTGCCAGCAGCGCCGCAATCTCCACTTGTCGCGACTCGCGGTCAACGCCCAGCAGTTCACCGGGCTCGTAAGAGAAATTGCAGGCATGTGCTTGTGCTATGTAGGCCGTTTGTTGCTGGTAAATATCGCGCGTGCCCGCTGCGATGGTGTGCAGCATGGGTTTCCACACGTGGGCGAACTCGCGATCAATCAGCAGGACTGGTGGCAGCTTGCTGCCGGAATTGGCACTCAGCTTGCCCATCGCCGTGGCAACGGCAAGACCTGCCACGCCACCACCTACGATGATGATCGGTGCTTGGGATGTATTCATGTCATGGTTCCCTGGGTAGAGATGTCCTGTCAGGCAGCTACCGCTTGGGCGTTATTGCGGCCTGTCAAGCGTGCCGCCCATTGGGCGATTCGGTCGCTGAACAGCAGTTCGTACAAGACAGGCACCAGGCCCAGCGTGATCAGGGTGCCGAGCATCAGGCCGCCGATGATGGTCACGGCCATGCCGGTCCACAAAGTGCCGGCAAACAGTAGCAGCGGGATCAGACCCACGATGCAGGTCATCTTGGTCATCACGATGGGGCGCAGTCGCGCTACCGCTGCCGCGACGACCGCTTCGCGCCGGGTCTTGCCCTCGGCCAGCTCTTCCTCGATCCGCTCGAGCAGCAGCACCGCGTTGTTGACGATGATGCCTGCCAGCGACAGCAAGCCGAACGTTGCCATGAAGCTCATGGGCTCTCCCGCGATCATCATCGCCGGCCCGACACCAATCATTGCGAACGGAATGATGGCGAGGATCAGCGCGAGCTTTCGGAAGGAACGGAACTGCCATAGGAACAGAACCAGCATGGCCACGGTTGCATGCGGTAGGTACTGCTCCAACGAGACGTTGGCTTCAGCGGAGTCTTCAATCTCTGCGCCCATTTCGATGCGATAGCCTGGTGGCAAGGCGATCTGGCTCACGACTGGAGCGGCAGCTTGTACCGCCTGCAGTGCCGTGCCATGGGTGCTGCGGCCCTCAACCGTCAAGGTGCGCACCAGGTTGCGGCGTAAGAGCGCTGCGGGCTCGAAGTCGAGGCTCACTGCAGCCATGGCCGAAAGTGGGTGCGGCGCCCCCCCATTGGCAGGATAGATGAGTGTATTGGCGAGGTTCTCCGCACTGGCGCGCTCGGAAGCCGTACCGCGTATGACCAGCGGTACCAAGGTGTCGTTGTCGCGCATGACGGATGCCTGAATACCGCTGTTGCGCGCTGCCAGCGTCGTCGCAATGTCTTCGCTGCTGATTCCCAGCGCTCGTGCCTTGGCTTGATCAATCTGTACATTCATGCGTGGAACACGGGGGCCCCAATCATCGCGAACCATCACCATTCCGGGAATAGGTCGCAGCGCAGCTTTCACCTGTTCGCCGATGGCTCGCAACACATTCTCGTCAGGCCCGGAGATCCGATAGGCAACCGCACCCGCGTCATTGCTGCTGCGCGAGAACAGCTTGGGGTCGATACGCACATCCGGGTGATGGTCATTCATCCAGGCGGTGGTGCGTTCCATCACCGTCTTGAGTTGCTTGGCATCCTTCACCGTGACAGTGAAGTAGCCCACGTGAGAGGCTGGCATAGGAGGGGTCAGTGCCAGCACGACCCTGGGCCCGCCTTCGGCCACATAGCCAATGCTGGTGCTGACTTCGGGGTTCACCTGCCTGTCAGCGAGCCAGCGGCTCAGATCCTCTACCACCTGCTTGGTTTGTCGCGTGTCCGTGCCCGGCTGCAGCTCCAGCCCCATTTGGAACTGGGGGCGATCCGATGGCGGCAAGAAGCCTGCGGGCAGGTTGGCCAGCAGCAGCAGGGCACCGGTCAACAGCGCGACCATGAACCCCATGAAGATGGCTTTGTGCGCCAACAAGTACCGGATCACCTTGGCGTAGCCGGCATAGAAGCCGGTGAGCTGGGGTTCGGCGGGTGCATCGTGATTCTCGTCTGCCGGCTTGGGGTGGGCTTTCAGGAAGTAGTAGCAAAGCAGCGGAGTCACTGTCAGGCATAGGAGCCAGGAGCCGAGCAGGCACAACCCCAGAACGATGACCAGCGGCTTGAGGTATTCATTCGTTGTGGTGTTTCCAAAGAAGAAAGGAGAGAAGGCCAAAATGATGACCAGTGATGAGGTCAACAGCGGAATGGCAAGCGTCCGCCCGGCTTCGATGCAGGCGTTGCGGCGATCTTCACCCAATGCGAGTCGCCGCTCCACGTCTTCTACGATCACGATGCCGTTGTCCACCAGCAGTCCCAACGCAATGATGATGGCCGCCATGGATACCGAATGCAGTTCAATCCCCAGGCTGCGCATGATGAGCAGCGTGAGGAGAATCGTCAGCGGTACGATGCTGCCCACCACCAGGCCCGCCCGCCACCCCAGGAAGAGGACGACCACGATCATCACGATGACCACCGTCTCGCCCATCACTTGGTTCATGCGACCCATCTCGGTTTTGACCACGTCGGGCTGGAAGGTCACGTAGTCCAGGCTGAAGCCCGCAGGCAACTGGGCCTGCAGCTCCGTCACGCGTTGCTGCAATGCGGCGCCCACAGTCTTGACGTTCTGGCCTGATCGCATCGAGATGCCCAACACCACGGCATCCTGGCCCTTGTAGATGGCCGCGCTTTCCGGAGGATCGGCCTTTTGCACCTGGAGACGCGCCAAGGCGCCCAGACGGATTTGGGCAGGGCCAAGGTGCGACGCGTCGGCGCCCTGGCGTGCCAATGGCACCGACAACATGAAGTTTTCCAGTTCGGCGACGGAGCGGATTTCGCCCGATGCGATTACCACACTGTTGACGCCAGCCAGAACAGCCTGGCCCCCTGACTGCACCACGTTCTGCTGGCGCAGTTGTTGCAGCACCGCAGCGGGCGACAAACCCAGACCCGCCATGCGTGCACGGTCGAACTCAAGATAGACACGGTCCTCTTGCCAGCCGTGCACGCTTACGCCCTGTATGCCAGGTAAACGGAAGATGCCTTCTCGCAGCATCTTGAGCGGCTCGCGCATCTCGCTCATGGAGAAGTCCGGCGCTGTCACGGCAATCGACGCGATTGCCACGCGGCCGAAATCGTCATCGATCTGAGCAGGCAAGGTACCCGTGGGGAACAGGGGTTCCACCTCCTGCACCTTGGCACGCAATCGCTGCCATACCGGCATCAACTCCTTGACGTCTTCGCGCAAAGTAGCCTTCACCAGCACAGAGCCGGAGCGCACCGTGCTAACGACGTTTTTCAGTTCCGCCATCTGGCGCAGATTTTCTTCCACGGGACGGGCAATCAGCTGCTCCATGCGCTCGGAGGGCATGCCAGGATTGGAGATCATGATCACGGCATCACGTATCGTGACGGAGGGCTCCTCCTGCGAGGGAAAGCTCAGGAAGGTAAAGATCCCCGTAATCAAAATCAGCAGCGCGACAAAAAGGGTCAGCCTGCTGGATTGCAGCGCTCCTTCGGCCAGCTTCATGATTTCGCCCCTTTCAGGACAGTCTGGGGCACATGCACTACCACTTGTTGTCCAGCGTTCAGAAAGGCGGTGCCGGCGGTCACCACGCGGTCCCCGACGGATAAGCCCTGGTCGATGACAACCCGCCCGTGGGACGTCAAGTGGCCTGCGGTCTTGATAGGTCGCAACTCCAGTTTGTTTTCCTGATCGATCACGTACACCTGGGCCTGAGACGCTTCAGTGCCAGCCATGACCGCAGTAACGGGCAAGGTCAGTGTGGCAGCCTGGGCTGGTTTCTGTGGTAGCTCCACCGACACCATTCCGCCGCTTCGAAGTCCGGGGCTGCTGCTTCGTTCTGTGCGCTGGACGCTGTAAATGGCCTGAACCAGTGAGCCGTTGTCACTGCGTGTGGACAAGTATTCGAGCACCAACGGGAAAGTGCGTTCGCCACTGCGGCCCTGCGCCTTATCACCCACAGCAAGCGTACTGGCGACGGTATCCGGAAACATGGCAACCACCTCCAGCGCACTTCCCGCCTGCAACTGCAAAATGGTCTGTCCGGCAGACACGTCGGAATGTGGCTGTGCTTGTCGGCCCACCACTTCACCATCAAAAGGCGCGGTGATTTTTGTCAGGCTCAGGTCACGGCGTGCCGATGCAAGTGCGGCATCTGCCGCATCGAGCTGGCTGCGCGCCAGTTGGTGCGCAGCGCGAGCAGACTGCAGGGCAGTGGGGGAGATGATCTTGTCATTGGCAAGCATCTCCTGTTGATGGAGTTGGGTGCTGCGCTCTAGCAGCGATGCGGCTGCTGCCGCACGGTCCGCAGCAGCTTTGTCCACGCGCCATCGGGCAGGTGACTCGTCCAGCCGCGCAATCACTTGACCTGCCCGCACACGGTCGCCCACTTCGACGGAAATGGCCGTGAGTCGGCCAGATGTTTCAAAACCCAGATCAGTGCGTTGGCGCGCGCGCAACGTGCCGACAAAGTTATCTGCGCGGGATGCAATGCCCGCTTCGCCAACGACCTCGATTTTCACCGGTTTGGGCGTAGCCGTTGTAGTGGTGGCATGTTGTGTGCAAGCAGCCAGCGTGACGGTCGATAGCACGCATGCCAGTAACCGGGAGATGGAGTTGAGAGAGAAATGCATGATTGGATGCGTGTGTGAATGGTTCAGGGCAGTTGTGCAATCAACTCTTCAACAGTCTTCCTGACGGCATTGCGCTGCTCAGAGGTGAATTGGTGAAGACGGAGCAAATCAATGAGTTGCATCCCATCCATTGCCAGACTGATCAGCAAAGCGCGGCCTGGATCGGCGCACTCACTGGCGATACCGTAGCTGCGCTCGAACAAGGCCTGTACAGGTGGCAGCAGGTCAGGATGAGAGAAATGGGCTTCAAGCAGGTTGCGCATCAGTCGCTGCAGCTGCGGGGGCATTTGGAACGTCATTTCGACCAGTTCCATCATGGCGGACTGCAATTCGCTTTGGCTCCCGCGGGAGGCGTCATTCACGCGCGATGCGCGCTGCTCTTCGGCGGCGCGGCTGTAGAGATCGATGGTTCGGGCCATGCTTTCCACCACAGCCACCAGGAGCTCGTCGCGGGTCTTGAAGTGATATATGAGACCGGCCTTGGTCACTCCCGCTGCGGCAGCAGCAGCTTCAATGGTCAGTTGCTGAACCCCGCGCTCACTCACCAGGGCGGTAGCGGCGTCAAGGATCTTGTCTCGGGAGCTTGGGCGTCTTGTCGTCTTGGTCATGAAAACTCCACTTGAAAACTTATCTATACGTATAGTATAGTAATGTCATCGCAACGTCAACGCCTGGTCCTCATATGCTCGAAATTTCTCCACGTTCCCAACGCTTTCTCTGTCGACCCCTGCTGCTTGGCGTTCTCAGCCTGGCCGCTCTTGGCTTGGGAGGCTGCGCGTCGGTTCCGCCCTCGGTCGGGCCTGACGCTGCATCGGTGGACGTGCCTGGGCAATGGGGTGCCCCATACCAAGGTGTTGCTGCCGTCAACGCTGACTGGTGGACAGACTTCCATAGCGCTGAACTGGACCGTCTGGTCCGCATGGCACTGGATTCCAATCGGGATCTGCGCATCGCCACAGCCCGCATGGCCCAAGCCCAGGCACTGTTGGGAAGTGCTGAAGCCGAACGCCGCCCACAGTTGGGCGCCACAGCCGGTGCGCAGCGGGGGCGAGACAGCGCCGACGCAGTGAAGGCTGAACGCAGTTCCGTCGGTTTGCGCGCAAGCTGGGAGGTGGATCTGTTTGGGCGCGGCGCACTGGGCGTGGACGCCGCCAAGGCAGACATACAGAGCAATCGCCAGGCACTCGCTGCCGCGCGTATCGCTCTGGCTGCCGATGTCGCCACTGCGTACTTTGAACTGCGCACCCTGGATGCCCGCGTGGGGATGAGGCACGAAGTCATGACCTTGGCTGAGCGCCAGCTGCACGTGGCGCAGAAAAAATTTGAGGCGGGCCAGTCCAGTGCACTGGACGTTGAGCGCTGGAAGACAGAGCTTGCACAAGAGCGCGCGGCAGTCCAGCAAGTGAAGGGTGAGTTGCAAGTGCGTCAGCGACAGCTGGCGGTGCTGTTGGGCGCCAGCCAGCCACCGGTGCTGGATCTGAAGGCTGAAGCCGTCATGCCCCAGGCGCCCGCTCCCTTGCTGCCTGCCGATTTGTTGGAGCGCCGCCCTGATGTACAACGCCAGGCCCGCGCTCTGGATGCTGCGCTGGCACGGGTGGGTGTCGCCCGACGCGAGATTTACCCTCGCCTGCAGATCGCCTGGGCCGGAGCGCGCGAGCGGTTGGCGGCCATCGGTGGCTCCGCGTCTCCCATTTCCGTGGTGGGATACGGCATCTCGCTATCCCTGCCCATTCTGGACGGTGGCCGGATTCGCTCGAATGTAGAGATACAGGAAGCCCGCGCCCAAGAGGCAATGGCGGGGTACGAGCAGTCGATGATCTCCGCGCTGGCCGACGCCGAAACTTCGCTGGTGCAATGGTCGGCATCGGAAGCCAGTTTGCGCGAACTGCTGGATGCACGAGAGGCGGGCGACATGGCAGCGCAACGCGCGGCGCGCATGTTCGCTGCCGGCATGGCTGACGCCACGGCAGTGCTGGACACTCAACGCGAACAGCTGCGGGTACGGGACGCAGTCGCACAGGCCGAGGGGCAGCGCTGGACATCGGCCGTTCGTCTTCGCCGCGTGTTTGCCGGAACTGTCTGAATGCATCCCCTGTGTGCAAAAGCCGCGAATCGATCTGACATTCATATGCCTTGACGAACAGAGATGTCGGATGACCAAAAGGCAGAAGAGGTTGCGTATCGGGAAGGTTGGAGATGTTTTGCTTGCACGCCCATGACCATCGAACTGGATGACAAGCTGGCCAGTGCGCTGGCACTGGCGGTGTCTCAACACCCAAGAGCAAACCTTGAACAGCTTGCACGCGCGGCAGGTACTTCCAAGGGAACGCTTTACCGAATCTGTGCGACTCGGGAGGGGATGATTGATTTGTTGATGCAACGCACTGAACGGCACATGCGAGAGGCGCTGGAAAAGGCAGATCTCACGCGGCTACCTTTTGCTGATGCGCTTCATCGCCTGACAAAACACCTTATGACCCATCGTGAGCTCTACCTGTTCTGGAGTGCCGTTGTATCGGTCGACCTCGGAGGTACCAAAGACCACGACATGAAAGGCTACGCGCTTTCCTTTTTTGGAGGTGCGCTCGAGGATTTTTTTTTAAGAGGGCAAAAGGCTGGCGTTTTCCGGATTGACATGTCAGCAAGATGGCTGGCGAAATCCTATAGCTTTTTGCTTTATGGCGCTCTCGATTCAGCCCAGAGAGGAGAGATTGCCACGTTGGGAATATCGGGAAGCGTGAACAAGATATTCCTGTGTGGTGCCAGTTCCGATCCTGCATCAGTCACATAGGGCAGGGTGCCTTGGCATCGCCGAAGGTGGTGCGTACTATCTTGCCGCGGGTCGCGCCGCGCAGTCTCGTGCTACATGGATCAGGCGCTTGACCGTGCAGCCGGACCACGGCAATGCCTGCGGGTGCCAGGGGCCACTCACCTTGTCGGTGCCTCAGACCTGCATGCTGGCGCATGCCATCCCCATTCCGAGTCCCTTGTCCAGCTCGGCGCCTTTCGCAGGATCGAAAAAGTGAATACCACGTTCTACAGATAAACCATTGCCACCCTCGCATCCTGGTCTGAAATGCCGGGAGAGGAACTGGCTGTTTCGATCCGGTTGCGCCCGGCCGCCTTTCCCCTGTAGAGGGCGGTATCGGCCTGTCGAAGGGCCTCTTCCATATCATGCGTGCCATGGAAAGGAGGCGAGATCCCGATGGTGACCGTGCAGCGCAGCGGATGACTGGAGCCAGCAACCGAGACCGCATGGCTTGCAATGCCGGTGCGCAGCCGTTCTGCCAACTGTGTGGCGCCCCTGGTGTCCGTTTCCAGGCAAATGACTACGAATTCTTCGCCTCCAATGCGGCCTGTCAGGTCGCCGTGGCGTACGGTGGCGCGAAGCAATGCGGCCACGTGCCGCAGAACTTCATCCCCTGCCTGGTGTCCATGGGTGTCATTGATGCGCTTGAAATGGTCGACATCCATCAGTAGCAGGCATGTCGGCGCAGCGTTGCGGCTGTTGAAGTACAACTGCATCGCTTCTGAAATCCCTCTGCGATTGAGCAGATGGGTCATGGGATCGCGTGCCGCCATTGTGCGCAGGTCATCCGTCAGGCGCCGCAACACCAGCCAGACAATGGAGGGAGGCAGCACGGTCGCCAGGGTGGACATGTAAATGTAGAAAACCATCTGAAAGCGGCTTTCCATGTGCAGTGCTTCCAGGCCGCTGTCCATAATTTTCAAGAATTTCAATGCATTGAGCACACAGATGCCGCCAATCACAAAAGCAAAGAAAATCATTTCCCCGTAGAAATCCTTGGCAAAAGTGCGTAAGCCATAGATGACGTTCAGTGTCATGGCGAAGAAGAGCACTGCCGACATTGCTGCGAGCATCGCGTAGCGTGCCACAGGCCCGGCGCTCCAATGCACCAGCCATTGCGCCATGCCGTAGGCCACTGAAAACGCGATCAACGGGCGCCACACTGGAACGGGCTGCCCAAAAAAACGCATGGCACCAAGCCAGTAGGCGATGGGCGCTGCCAACGTGAGGGTGTGGTTGACCACGCTCATCACGCTCCAGGCGGGCTCTCCTTCAACCAACTGCAGCACATAGGCCGACCCCAGCAGGAGGTCGCCCAGGGCAAAGACATCCATTCCCATCCTGTTGCCTTGCAGGCGTCGGCTGATAAGCAAGAACATGATCGAAAAGCACAGCAGGTGTGCGCAGAGCATGCCGACGAGAATGGTTGCAACCATGGGGATGTCAGGTGGGAAGTGCTTTGTCTAAAAGGGTGTTGCCGGGCTGCGGCCACTGTCGCATCACCAGGAAAATGTTGGGTGCCAGGTGCATGCTTTGGCAATGTAGCCGACATGGGGGCTAGCAGATGGCCCAAGGTGCTTCGGCTGCTCTTGGCGAACAAGGCGTGCATGCGCTCGTGGGACCAGTCCATCGATGTGATGAAGGTGGCGGCGCGCTGCAGCTTCTGCATGGCTCGATCCCTGTCTTCATCTGATGTTGCCCCCAAATTCCCGCCCCCACCCTATTCGCAATAAAGCATCTGGTCAGCCGCTGCAGCCTGTTGCCGCCTGAACCCCCGAGGCGACCGCATTTTCAGCGAAGAATGCGGATGCACCTCGTTGAAGTGCTCGAAGGCAGCTGGCAGTTGTGCCACTACCGTCACCAAGCCACAGGCACGTCGGTAGCCATAGCTGGGCAAGTCGGCAATTTCCTGGCGCAGTTCGGCGAGCAGCCCTGCATCGTCGCTGGGTGTGCGATGGCTGCGGCCATCGGCCCAGTCTTCACCGCGCCCAATCAGGTCGGGCACATGCGAGCGCGCCAGCCCCATCATCCGCAGACCAGTTTTCACTGGTCGTCCCCGGGCAACAAGGGCGAGCGCGCAATCCACTTTTTTCTGCGACGTACTCCACGGCTTCCTTGAGGATTTCGTTCTCCAAGGTCTTCTTGCCGAGCACGCGCTGCAGCTTGGCGATTTCTGCGCGTGCAGCCGCCAGCTCGGATGCCGGCACGACTGCCTCGCCAACGGAGACGGCGGTCAAAGCACCCTGGCGTTCGAGCTTGCGCCACTGGCACAGCAGTCCAGCGAAACGCCTTCCCGCCGAGCGACCAATGACACGCTCATGCCCGGTTCGTAGGTTCGGCGCACCAGCGCCGCCTTCTCTGTGAAGGGCCAGCGCCTGAGGCGCTGATCCTTCACGACTACCTCTATTGACTCCGTATGCTTAGTCATATGCACAGTCCTGTTCCTATCTCAGAAGACAAGCGATAGGGCGGGGCCGGGGAATTAAGGGGTTAACTCAAGGGCTGACAGCTGCAGAGCTGCCTTGGTTGTGGGCTGACCCCTGTATTCGTCTATTGAACGTAGAAGCTCTCCAGCTTTGCTTGGCTCGAGGACTGCTGCCATGTGCTTCACCACGATTGGCTCAAGAGCACCTTGCAGGTCAGAGACCGGGTTGCGCTCACATCGTCCCGTCTGGATGCCGTAGCGAAACACCTGCCCTGCTGTCTGGCGAAGCGTGTGAGCAGTTTCGCGTGCCCCTCGTTTTTCGACCTTGCGGAGCACGCCCAGCAGCAGGGGAGGGGTGATCTCAGGAAGCAACATGCGGCCCACATGCGGGAACAGATCCTTGGACATGTTGCGCAGCCATTTCTCTGCGTAGGTGTCGCTCCATGCACCGGACTTGACGCCATGAAATTCACGCGCGACAGCCTCAAAAGTGCTCTCCTGGGCATGGGCGAGGGCGAGCTTCTGGACTTGCTTTGCAAGGCTGGGGTCGATGCTGGATGCGAGCTGTTCTCTGGCTTCATCGCGGCGACGGCGGGCCTGGGCGAGTCCTACAGTGGGATACACCCCTAGTGCAAGCGTCTTCTGCTTGCCTGCAAAGCGGTACGCCATGCGCCAGTACTTGCCAGACTCCTTCACGTGCAGGTACAAGCCATGCCCATCGGAGTGCTTCGATCCAGCGCTCTTGCTGGGGTAGTGTCTGAGGGCTTTGATGAAGGTGTCTGTCAGGGGCATTCAGGTCGTGTTGGCATCTTGCGTGTCAAGTACACGGGATACCAACAAACATCCTGGATGTCCCCGGATGCCGTTGGACGGCTTTGAACGCTGGATGTCCTTGAAGCCCAAGGCCAGCGCCTATTCTTGGACTTCTTTGAACTTCTTGGGATGCCAGGATGGCCTGCCCGGAGGGACTCGAACCCCCGACCTATTGCTTAGAAGGCAATTGCTCTATCCGGTTGAGCTACGGGCAGGTATGGCCGCTGACGGGCCAGCGCGGATCATACCCGCAATGGGCGGACGCTCAGGGCTTGGCGGCGTGCCCTGGCGCCCTTACCGTCATTCAGCGTCTTCTTCTTCCTCGAACACCACCGAAGGGGGGGCCATCACGCGCGCCATGTCGCTCAGCGTGGGCACCAGGCCGCGTGCGAGGTAGCTGTAGGGCGTGTCGGGCTCCAGCGCCGCAGCGGCAATATTGGCCATGGGCTGGTTCATCGACAGGTAGTAGCTGCCCACGGGTGCTTCGACGGCGCCGCGCGTGAGCGCATAGGCGCCGCTGGCGGGCGTGGCCGAGCGGGCCTCGTTGTACGAGTCGGCCAGCAGCTGGCCGGGCTCGGCCACCTTGAGCACTTGCAGGCCCAGCAGGCGCAGCCTGTCCACGGCGGTCTGGGCGCTGGCGGACAGCCAGTAGCCGCAGGAGCGCGGGCGCGACAGCGTGGTGCGGGCCTGCAGGGAGGCGTTCCAGTCCACGCGCACCTGCTGGTCGGCACCCGTGTCGGGCTGGATCATGGTGAGCGTGCGCTGCTCGGGCGTCTGCTCGGCCTGGACGGCCAGTTGCTGGTGGCAGGCGAGAGAGGCGGTCTCGCGCGCCACGAAGGCCTGCACCTGGGTGAGGTCCTTGGCGCGCTCGGCGCTCGAATGCAGCATGCGTGTGGCGGCGGTGACCAGGGTGTGCACGCGCCGCTGGATGTGGGCGCGGCCCAGGTCCGAGCCACGGCTGCTGACCAGATAGCCCACCGAGTTCTTGAGTCCGCTGATGTTGCGCAGCGAATCGGGCGCCAGGCTACCCATGGAGATGGACTTGTCCTGCAGGTCCTGGCTGGTGGTGTAGTACCAGTCGCTGCTCAGGCCGGCCTGCGACAGCGCGGTGCGCAGCGGTGCCGTGTACCACTCGCGCGCAGCCTTGGTCACGAATTCATTCTGGTTGGCCGTGGCCGAATACTGCAGCAGGGCGTCGTAGCGCTGTATGGCCTGGTACTTCTGCAGGAAGATGCTGGCGGCCGGGAATTCCTGCAGGTCCACCACGGCGACGGGGCGGTAGTCGCGTGCCAGCGTGGCCAGGGCCTTGGCCTCCGGCGTGTTCAGGAGCAGGTGGTCATGGGCGATGTCGGTGCCATCGGCTGCATTGCGCGTGCCGGCTTCCACGGCATCGGGGTTAGCGCGCGGCACGAGGATCACGTTGATCTGCTGCAGCAGCGGCTCCAGCAGGCCGCCGGGAGCGAGTTCGCGGGCAATGATGAGCAATGCCTCGGTCCCTGCAGGCTCGTCGCCATGCTGGCCGGCCACGAGCATGACCGTGGGGCGGCGGCTGTCATACAGCGCCGACGGCTGGATGCCGGGAGCGCGCGTGGCCACCAGGGCCTGGATGGGGCTGCCGCGCTGCGAGCTGCCGGGCTGCACGATTCCCAGGCGCGTGTCGCGGCCCAGGGATTTGCTGGCCTGGCTGTTCAGCCAGGAAGACAGTTCGCTGGCCGTGGTGAACTGGTTGCGCTGCGGCGCCAGGCCGGGCGTGTCATAGCGCGTGGCCGGGTCGGGGAAGCGCGCCGCCACGGCCGCGTTGTAGGGCAGGGGGACGAGGTTGTTGGCCGGTGCGATCGGCTGCGTGGTCGCCTGGGGCACCACGGGTATTTCCGGGGCCGGGCGGGTGGGCGTGGCCACCTGGGGCTTGGAGGACGTGGGCCAGGGCGGCAGCGGCGTGCTGGAGCAGGCGGCCAGCAGGGCGGTGCATGCCAGGGCCGACCACCGCAGCCGGCCCTGTGGCAGCTCCGGATCGGGGCGCTGGCTGGAGGGTATGGCGGGTGGAGTCAGCAGTGTCATGGCGTGGCCTTGAGGAACCAGTCGTGGGGAATCTTGGGGAATCCGGGAAAAGGGGTGCGGCCTTCAGTCGCCGCAGGCCGCAATGCTATCGGGATGATAGCCATGCAGGCTTGCGGCGCGCTGTCGGCTGAAGGCGCAATCTGTGCAATGCAAAAGGGCTGCAGCCCCGGGGAGATGCAGCCCTTTGGGCTGGTGCAATGTCCGGCATGCCGCCTGGCACGCCGGGTATTCAGTGCAGGTCAGCGACCGTAGCCGCCGCGCGAGGAGCCGCCACGGCCACCGCCGCCGAAGCCACCACCGCCGCCGCCGCCACCGCGGTTGAAACCACCGCCGCCGCGGCGGCCGCGTTCGGCCATGGTGTCCACGCTGGTGCGCATCGGGTCGGGTTGGCCGCCGCCGGCGCCGCCGCGCGGTCCGCTGCTGCGTGCATGGCCGAGCTGCGTGCCCAGGTGGGCGTCAGCGCGTGGGGGCTGGTCGTCGAAGCGACGGCCACCGCCGCCTTCGCCGTCAGGACGCGGGCCGCGACGGGGGGCGTTCTGGGGACCTGCCTTGGGGCGGTGAGCAGCGCCGGAGCCGTTGCCCGGACCGTCGAAGCGGTCGCGGCGCGGCTTGTTGTTGGCGCCTGCGCCGGCGTGGTTGCGGCCACGGCCCTGGCCGCCTGCGCTGCCTTCGGAGCGGCCTTCGTCCGAGCCTGCCTTGGGTGCTGCCTGGCCACGGCCGCCTGCACGACCGCCGCGGTCGGGCTGGGCAGCCTTGTTGGTGCGGATGCGGTCCATCATTTCCTGGCGCGCAGCCTTGGCGGCGGCCTGCATGACGTCACGGCTGGGCGGCTTGCCCGCGCCGCCCCAGATGGTCTGGCGGCCCATGGCGATGGGTTCGGCCACTTCGCCTTCTTCCGGGCCGAAGCCTTCGAGCACCTGCACGGGGATTTCCTGCTTGGTGAAGCGCTCGATGTCCATCATGAAGCCTTCTTCGTCCATGCACACGAGGCTGACGGCATGGCCTTCGCGCCCGGCACGGCCCGTGCGGCCGATGCGGTGCACGTAGTCTTCGGAGACGTTGGGGATTTCGTAGTTCACGACGTGCGGCAGCTCATCGATGTCGATGCCGCGTGCAGCGATGTCGGTGGCCACCAGTGCGCGCAGCTCGCCGGTCTTGAAGCCGGCCAGTGCCTGGGTGCGTGCGCTCTGGCTCTTGTTGCCGTGCAGCGCCATGGCGCTGATGTTGTTCTTGGTCAGGAATTCGGCAACGTTGTTGGCGCCGAACTTGGTGCGCGTGAACACCAGAACCTGGCTCCAGTTGTTCTCGTTGATGATGTGCAGCAGCACCTGCTTTTTCTTGCCGCGGCCCACGGGGTGGATCACCTGGGTGATGCGCTGCACGGTGGTGTTGCTGGGCGTGACCTGGATGGACTGCGGATTGCGCAGCAGGCCGTTGGCCAGGTCGCGGATCTCGTCGCTGAAGGTGGCCGAGAACAGCAGGCTTTGCTTTTCCTTGGGCACCAGGGCCAGCACCTTCTTGACGTCGTGGATGAAGCCCATGTCCAGCATGCGGTCGGCTTCGTCGAGCACCAGGACTTCGACGGTGGACAGGTCCATGAAGCCTTGCTGCTGCAGATCCAGCAGGCGGCCCGGCGTGGCGACCAGGATGTCCACGCCCTTCTTGATGCGGTCGATCTGGGGCTTCATGCCCACGCCGCCGAAGATGACGGTGGAGTTGATGTCCAGGTACTTCGCGTAGCTGCGCACCGATTCCTCGACCTGCGCTGCGAGTTCACGCGTGGGCGTCAGCACCAGGGCGCGGATGCCCTTGCCGCCGAACTTGTTGCGCGGCACCTGGCCTTGCGAGAGGCGGTGCAGCATGGGCAGGGTGAAGGCCGCGGTCTTGCCGGTGCCGGTCTGGGCGCCTGCCAGCAGGTCGTGGCCGGCGAGCACCGCCGGAATGGCCTGTGCCTGGATGGGAGTCGGGTTCTCGTAACCCTCCTCAAGCACGGCCTTCAGAATGGCGGGAGCCAGATTCAGTTCTTCAAATGTCATGTGATCAAAGATGCGCCCGTCCGGGGCGCTGGGTATCAGCCTGCCGAGGCAACCAGGGCGGTTGCCGGACCAGTCGTAGGCGGATGAGGTTCAATGTCGGGAGCCTGGAAAACAGCGTCCATCGTCCCCAGCTGGAATGCTGATGTCACGGGCAACTGGAACCCGCAACGCAGGGTATTGTCGCATGCGCCGATAATCACGGCTGGCGTGCAACCGATTTGTTGCCCGGTTTTTGCAGAAATCAACGATTCAAGTACTCGGACCAGAATGGCTCAATACGTTTTTTCGATGAACCACCTCACCAAGACCGTGCCGCCCAAGCGGCAGATCTTGAAGGATATCTCTCTCAGCTTTTTCCCGGGCGCCAAGATCGGCGTGCTGGGTCTGAACGGCTCTGGCAAGTCCTCGCTGCTCAAGATCATGGCCGGGGTGGACAAGGAATTCGAAGGCGAGGCGCTGCCCATGCAGGGCCTGTCCATCGGCTATCTGCCGCAGGAGCCTCAGCTCAATCCAGAGCACACGGTGCGCCAGGCTGTGGAAGAGGCCATGGCCGAAGTCAACGCGGCCCGCGCGCGCCTCGATGAAATCTACGCCGCCTACGCCGAGCCCGACGCCGACTTCGACGCGCTGGCTGCCGAGCAAGGCGAGCTGGAAGCCAAGATCGCCGCTGCCGGCACCGACTCCGAGCACCAGCTGGAGATCGCCGCCGACGCCCTGCGCCTGCCGGCCTGGGACGCCGTGATCGGCAAGCTGTCCGGCGGCGAGAAGCGCCGCGTGGCGCTGTGCAAGCTGCTGCTGTCCAAGCCCGACATGCTGCTGCTGGACGAGCCCACCAACCACTTGGACGCCGAGTCCGTGGAATGGCTGGAGCAGTTCCTGCACCGCTTCACCGGCACCGTGGTGGCCATCACCCACGATCGCTACTTTCTGGACAACGCTGCCGAGTGGATCCTGGAACTGGACCGTGGCCACGGCATTCCCTACAAGGGCAACTACTCCGAGTGGCTGATCCAGAAGCAAAACCGCCTGGAGTCCGAGCAAAAGGGCGAGGAAGCCCGTGCCAAGGCCCTGAAGAAGGAACTGGAGTGGGTTCGCCAGAACGCCAAGGGCCGCCAGGCCAAGTCCAAGGCGCGTATCGCGCGCTTCGAGGAACTGAGCGATTTCGAATACCAAAAGCGCAATGAAACCCAGGAAATCTTCATTCCTGTGGCCGAGCGCCTGGGCACCCAGGTCATCGAGTTCAACAACGTCACCAAGAGCTTTGGCGACCGCGTGCTCATCGACAACCTGACCATGAACATCCCCGCTGGCGCCATCGTCGGCATCATCGGCCCCAACGGCGCCGGCAAGTCCACGCTGTTCAAGCTGATCGCGGGGCGCGAGCAGGCCGATTCCGGCGAAGTCATCGTGGGCCAGACGGTCAAGATGGCCTATGTGGAGCAGACGCGTGACGCGCTGGCCAACGACAAGACGGTGTGGGAAGACATCTCGGGCGGGCTGGACATCATCAACGTCGGCAAGTTCCAGATGGCCTCGCGCGCCTACGCAGGCCGCTTCAACTTCAACGGACAGGACCAGCAAAAGAAGGTCGGCAACCTCTCCGGCGGCGAGCGCGGCCGCCTGCACCTGGCCAAGACGCTGATCCAGGGCGGCAACGTGCTGCTGCTGGACGAACCCTCCAACGACCTGGACGTGGAAACCCTGCGCGCGCTGGAAGATGCGCTGCTGGAGTACGCGGGCACGGTGCTGGTGATCTCCCACGATCGCTGGTTCCTCGACCGCATCGCCACGCACATCCTGGCCGCCGAAGGCGATTCGCAGTGGGTGTATTTCGACGGCAACTACCAGGAGTACGAAGCCGATAAGAAAAAGCGTCTGGGCGAAGAAGGCGCCAAGCCCAAGCGCATGCGCTACAAGGCACTGAAGTAAGCATCAAAGGCAAGCCTCAAAGCGCCTCCGGCACGGGCTGGAGCCTGTATTCTTCGGGCCATGAATCCTCCACCCGTTTCTGTTGCCGCGTTGCAGGCCTGCCTGGTGCAGGCTGTCCGCGGCTCGGAGGCGCTGATCCTGCGGCTGCTGCAGCGCACGGCTCATGCCATGGAGCAGGCCGAGCTGCCTGGCTCCGGCCTGCCGCGCCGCGCTGAAATCCCCGAGGCGCTGGAATTGCTGGCCCGCCACCGGGCCGCCATGCTCAAGGGCTATGGGCTGGCGCTGCTGGAATGCTTTGGCCAATCCGGTGGCGCTGCCGCCTGGCCGCCGGTGCCGGGCATCTCCGGGGCGTCCGGTGTGCCCGGCACCACTGATTTCGCCTCCCTCTCCCTGCTGGATGACTCCGTGCTGCAGTCGCAGCTGGCACACCAGCGCCTGCTGCAGCATGTGGCGCCGCAGGTGGAGATCGCACTGGCTGAGCTCGATGCCCTGGTCAGCGCCATCCAGGGCCTGGACCGTGTCCAGCCCGAACGCAACCCGCTCAGGCCCCACAACTATGTGCAGGCGCTGCAGCGCGTGATCGACGACACCGGGGTCGAGCCCGAATGCGCCGCCTGCTGGCTGGGCTTCATGCGCGAGCATCTGGGCGCATTGCTGGTATCCGAGTACGGCCATGTGGCCCAGTCCCTGCGCGACCAGGGCGTGCAGCCTGCCGCCTATGGCGTGGCACCGCCGCCCGAGCCGGGCCGGCGCCAGACCGACATGCCGGGGCCGAACCGCTGGCGTGCGCCTTCACACTATGGCGATGCCGTGGCACAGAGCCGCGCCTACGGCGCCTTCGGCCAGCAGGCGCAGGAAGATGAGCTGACGCGGCGCCTGGTGGCCGCCCTGCTGTCCGACCCCCGCTGGATGGATTCACACCGCGAGGCGCCCGCTGCGGCGCCTTCTTCCATGCTGGCGCTGGCCCAACCATCCGCCTATTCCGTGCCCGGGCAGTTTGCGCCGGCCATGGACGGCGCAAGCCGGCTGCAGACCACCGCCTGGCAGGGCAGCGAGACGGCACCCACCGTGCTGGCGGCGCTGCCCGAAGGCTGGACCTCGCTGAGCTGCATGGCGCTGGAGTCCGTGCAGCACCACTCGGCCCAGCTGGAGCAGCTGATGCAGGCCCTGCAGCCGCAGGAGCCGCAGGAGCCTCCCCCGGGCGCGCGCGCCGACGACGGCGCGGCGCTGCATACGCTGCAGCGCATGATGCGCTTCATGGCCGCCGACACGCGCCTGCTGCCTTCCGTGCAGCGCACGGTGGGCCGGCTGGAGCCGCTGCTGCAGCAGCTGGTGGTCCAGGACACGCGCTTTTTCGAGGATCGCAATCACCCTGCGCGCCAGCTGCTCGACGAGCTGACGGCGCGCAGCCTGTGGTTCGACAGTGAATCCGCACCGGGCTATCGCCAGTTCCTGCAGGTGGCCGATTCCGCTGCCATGCGGCTGGCAGCCCTGCAGCGCGCCGATGCATCGGCCTTTGCCACGGTGCTGCAGCAGCTGCGTGACGGTTGGGGCGGCAGCGGCATGCAGCCCGTGGGACCGAGCGAAGCGCCTGAAGATGGCACGGTGACCGGCCCCGTCTCGGCCGCGCTCCGGCGCGTGGAAGGGCGGCGTGCGGACCCGCGCTGGCCGGAAACCGCCATGCCCCGGGCCGAGCAGATCGCAGCCGCCATCCGGCGCCTGCCCAGTGCCCAGGGCGTACCCGATGACATCCTGGAATTCGCCACGGGGCCGTGGGCCCAGGTGATTGCCAGCGTCCAGGAGCCTGTGGACGGCAGCGAAGCCCGCGACCCCGGCGGCTACCTCGCCCTGGTGCCCAGCCTGCTGTGGAGCGTGTCCGCACACGCCGGCCGCGATACCGACCGGCTGGTGGCGCTGGCGCCGCGCCTGCAGGCCCGGCTGCGCGCCGGCCTGCGCAGCGTGGGGCGCACGGAGGAGGAAATCCAGGCCTTTGCCGCGCGCCTGGCCGGCCTGCACCAGGATGCGCTGGATGCCGGTGTGGTCCGCCAGCCCATAGAGAGCGTGGATATTTATCTGGACTCCGTGCCGCCCACCGTCTATGGGTCGGACTCGGTGCTGGCGTCCCTGCCTTCCCGGTTCGATGCTGCCGGGCCCGGCCAGACCAGGCCCGTCCAGGCAAGGCCCGGCTCCTCGGCAGCGCGCCTGCCACAGTCGTTGTTCGGCGTGGCGGCCTCCATGCCGGTGCCGCTGGATGTGCCGCAGCCCATGGCGAGCGATATGGCGCACGAGATGGCCACCCTGACCGAGCAGGACCTGGAGCTGCCCGAGGCGCTGCAGGACGAGCTGCCTGCCCCCCCGGCCGTTGCGGCGTCGCCGACCAGGATGCCTGGCGAGCCTGCCGGGCCCCAGGTGACGCCGCATGCGACATCCGTGGCACCTGCACCTGCACCTGCACCTGCACCTGAACCTGTGGCGCCCGTGGTCTCCGAGGACTGGGCGCTGGGCACCTGGGTGGAGCTGTCCAATGCCCGGCAGAGCATCCGCACCCAGCTGACCTGGGTCAGCCCGCAGCAGACGCTGTTCCTGTTCACGGCCACGGATGGCAGCACCCAGTCCATGACGCGCCGCATGCGCGACAAGCTGCTGGCGCAAGGGCAGCTGCGGCGCGTGGACTGAGGCGCCTGCCGGACATGCGCCGGCGCCGATGGGGACGAATCGTGCCCAATTCGGGCGTTGCGGAGGTTGAGGCTTGAGGCGCGTCAAAAAGACAATGTCTTGCATCGATGCGCCCCGGATCACGGGGCGCATTACCACCGAATAGACCCCACCAGCAGGAGACAGGAACCATGGCGCGTTTGAGGATAGGCATCGTCGGAGCAGGCATTGGCGGATTGGCGGCAGCCAATGCGCTGCACCAGGCAGGGCATGAAGTATTGGTGTTCGAGCAAAGCCGGCAGTTCCTGCGCGTGGGCGCGGACATCAACCTCACGCCCAATGCCGTGCGCGCCCTCGATGGCCTGGGCGCCGACATTGCCGCCGCCGTGCGCGCCAGCGCCGCACGGCCCACGCACCGCATCAGCCGCAACTGGGACACGGGCGAGGAAACCTCGCGCCTGACCATGGGTGACGAGGCCGAGCGCAAATACGGCGCACCCCAGCTCACCATCCACCGCGCGGACCTGCTGGCGGCCCTGGCCGATGCCTTTCCGCTGGACCAGGTGCAGTTGGGCAAGCGCGCCAGCCAGATCACGCAGACGGGGCAAGGCGTGGACATCGCCTTCACCGATGGCAGCGAAGTGGCCGGGCTGGACGCACTCATTGGCGCGGACGGCATCCACTCCGTGGTGCGCGCGGCCCTGTTCGGCGCCGAGAGCCCGCGCTTCACGGGCGTGGTGGCCTTCCGCGCGGTGGTGCCTACCGAGCGCGTGCGCCATGTGCCCGACATCCAGGCCTTCACCAAATGGTGGGGCGCCACGCCGCAAAGCCAGATCGTGACCTTTCCGCTGAACCAGGGGCGCGATACCTTCATCTTTGCCACCACGGCCCAGGAATCGTGGCATGAGGAATCCTGGACCACGCCGGGCAGCGTCGAGGAGTTGCGCGGCTTCTACGCCGATTTCCATCCCGACGCGCGTGCGCTGCTCGACGCCTGCGACACGGTGCTCAAGACCGCGCTGTACGAGCGCGATCCCCTGCCGGCCTGGTCGCAGGACCGCATCACGCTGCTGGGCGATGCCTGCCACCCGATGATGCCCTTCATGGCCCAGGGTGCGGGCATGGCCATCGAGGATGCCGTGGTGCTGGCGCGCAACCTGGACGCTGCCCATGGATCGCAGCAGGTGCCCGCTGCCCTGGCGCGCTACCAGGCCATGCGCATGCAGCGCACCAGCGAGATCCAGATCGGCTCGCGCGGCAACAACTGGCTGCGCGCCGGTGGCAATGCCGATGGCGTCTACGGCTACGACGCCTGGGCGGTGGCACTGCAGGCCTGAACCCGGTCAGGGCCGGCAGGCGGCCAGCTCCCTGGCACAGGGCAGCTCCAGCCCTTCGGCCGTGGTCAGCGACTGCGCGGCCAGCACGGCGCGCACCGTGGCCAGGGCCACGGCCTCGGCGGCCATGGCGGACAGGGTCAGCATGCCCAGCGAGTGCTCGGCCAGGCCCGTGCCCAGGGCGAACAGGGTGTCGCCATCGCTCATGGTGTGCACGGGTCGTATGGCGCGTGCCAGGCCGTCATGGGCCACCACGGCCAGGCGCTGGGCCTGGGCCTTGGTGATGCGTGCATCGGTGGCAACCACGCCGATGGTGGTGTTGGTGCCTGCCAGCAGCGGCCGGGGCTCTTCGCCGCGCAGCAAGGCACGGCAGGTGTCGTGCAGCTGGCGGCCATCGGGGCTGCGCGCGCCGGCCAGCAGCACGCCGCTGTGGGGATCGACCACATCGCCCACGGCATTGCAGGCGATCAGCGCGCCCACGGTGACGCCGCGCACGGTCAGCGAGGCCGTGCCGATGCCGCCCTTCATGGCGCGATCCATGCCGAAGACCTTGCCCACGCAGGCGCCCATGCCGGCGCCCACATTGCCCTCGGCAGGCCGCGCGGCGCTGGCGGCCTGGCAGGCCGCATGGCCGGCATCGGCCCCTGGGCGGATGCGGCTGTCGCCCACCGCCAGGTCGAACAGCACGGCGGCCGGCACGATGGGCACGCGGCCCACGCCCACATCCAGCCCTATGCCCTGCTCGTCCAGCCAGCGCATGGCGCCGCTGGCCGCGTCCAGCCCCCATGCGCTGCCGCCCGAGAGCATGACGGCATGCACCTGCTGCACCAGGTTGGAGGGATGCAGCAGGTCGGTCTCGCGCGTGCCGGGGGCGGCGCCACGCACATCGCAGCCCCCCACGGCGCCGCCGCGCGCCAGCACGACGGTGCAGCCCGTGGGGCGGCGGGCATCGGTGTGGTGGCCTACCTCGATGCCCTGTACGCGGGTGATGGAGCCGGGGTCTGAGTCGGTGCTTGGCATGCGCTGCTCTGCTCTGTGATGGACAGGCCTTCACCTTAGCCGAAACGGCAGCCCTGCACCCGGTCTTCAGCGCAGCACTTCCAGCTGCGTGACCACGAAGGCGCCCTGGTCCTGCTCGGCGCGAAAGCGCACCTTGTCGCCAGCCTTGAGGGCGGGCTCGGGTGCTGCCACGCGCAGCTGGAAGACCATGGTCATGGGCGGCATGCCCAGGTTCTTGAGTTCGCCGTGGCGCAGCGTGACCTTGCTGGTGCGTGCATCCCAGCGCGTGACCTCGCCTTCGCTGAGGTCCTGGCTGGCGGCGGCAGGTGCAGTTTCGGCAGATTGCGCGCCATGCGCCGCATGGTCGTGGGCCGTGGCCTGGGCACAGGCCCAGGCCGGGATCAGCGCGGCGGCAAGGGCCAGGCGCACGGCAAGGGCGGTACGGGACGTACGGGAAACAAGGAGGGCTGTGTTGTGCATGGTGTGCTCCGGGGTTCAGCGGTAGCTGGTGAAGGTGCGGGTGGAAACGTCGCTGTTCATGAGGTTCTTGGTGATGAGCAGCACCTCGTAGGGGTCCTTGCGGCCGCCGTACTCGGGGCCGTCCATGCCGGGGCTGCCCACGGGCATGCCGGGCACGGCAATGCCCAGCGCCTTAGGCTTTTGCCTGAGCAGCTTGTGCACGTCGGCCGCAGGCACATGGCCTTCGAGCGCATAGCCTTCGACCAGGGCCGTGTGGCAGGAGCCCAGGCTCGCCGGAATGCCCAGCCTGGCGCGCACGGCGCTGTTGCCGGTGTCGTGCACGGTGACGGCAAAGCCGTTGTGCTCCATGTGCACCACCCAGTCCTGGCAGCAGCCGCAGTTGGGGTCCTTCCAGACCTCCACCGGGATGCGGGCCGTGGGTGCGGCCGCCCACAGCGAAGGGGCGGCGAATGCCGTGCAGGCCACGGCCATGCGGCGCAGTGCACTGCGGCGCGGGTGGGCGGATGCCATGCGTTCATGTTTCATGGGGTGCTCCTGAAGGGGGAAAGAAGTGGCGCGCTCATTGCGTCACCGTGATGGTTCCGCGCATGCCGGCCTGGTAGTGGCCGGGGATGAGGCAGGCAAAGTCGAAGCTGCCTTCGCGGTTGAAATTCCAGACCAGGTCGCCGGATTGGCCGGGCGAGACATGGGCCATGTAGGGCTCGCCGTGCTCCATGGTGGGGAACTTGAGCATCATCTGCGCGTGCTCGTCCAGCGAGGCCGGCGTGCCCAGCACGATCTCGTGCATGACCTGGCCCTTGTTGGCCACGCGCAGGCGCACCGTCTCGCCGCGCCTGACGCTGATGCGCTCTGGTGTGAAGCGCATGTTGTCGCTCATGTCCAGGGTGATGGTGCGCCGGGCGGCCGAGGCATCGCCGGCGATGCCCCAGGGCTTTTGCTCCTTGACCGCGGCGGCCTTGGGAGCGTCATCGTGGGCCCCGCTGCCATGGGCGAAGACGGCAGCGGGGCCGGCAAGCAGTGCCGTGGCGAGGAGGAGGGCAAAGGTGTTCATGAGGGACTCCTTGGGTGGCATCAGTGGTGCTCATGGCCCGCACCGGGCTTGCGCACGCTGGGCGCGCCGGGGGACTGGCCGGGCGTGGTCTGGCGCGGTGCGGAGGCTTCGGCCGCCGGCCCCTTCCATTCATAGGCCACGCTGCCCTTGGGGTGGGTGAACCAGCCCGGGTCGCCGTAGTCGTTGGCGCCCAGCTGCTCGCGCACCTTGAGGGTGGTGAACATGCCGCCCATCTCGAGGGGGCCGAAGGGGCCCGTGCCCGTCATCATCGGGAAGGTGTTGTCGGGCAGCGGCATTTCCATGGCGGCCATGTCGCCCATGCCGCGCTCGCCCATGACCATGTAGTCGGGCACGATCTTCTGGATCTTGCCGACCAGGCCCCGGTGGTCCACGCCGATCATGGTCGGCGTGTCGTGGCCCATGGCGCCCATGGTGTGGTGGCTCTTGTGGCAGTGCAGGGCCCAGTCGCCCAGCTCGTCGGCGATGAACTCCACCTGCCGCATCTGGCCCACGGCCACGTCCGTGGTCACCTCGGGCCAGCGTGCAGACCGGGGCACGGGGCCGCCGTCTGTGCCCGTGACCTCGAACTCGTGGCCATGCACGTGGATGGGGTGGTTGGTCATGGTCAGGTTGCCCACGCGCAGGCGCACGCGGTCGCCGCGCCGGGCGACGACAGGGCTGATGGCGGGGAACACCCGGCTGTTGAAGGTCCAGATGTTGAAGTCCGTCATCTCGGCCACGCGTGGGGTCATGGAGCCGGGCTCCACGTCGTAGGCCGACAGCAGGAAGGCGTAGTCGCGCTGGACCTCGGCGATCTGCGGGTGCGCGGCCTTCGGGTGCGTGATCCATAGGCCCATCATTCCCATGGCCATCTGCACCATCTCGTCGGCATGCGGGTGGTACATGAAGGTGCCGGGACGGCGCGCCGTGAACTCGTAGACAAAGGTCTTGCCGGGCGGGATGTGCGGCTGGGTCAGGCCGCCCACGCCGTCCATGCCGTTGGGCAGGCGCTGGCCGTGCCAGTGCACGGTGGTGTGCTCGGGCAGGCGGTTGGTCACGAAGATGCGGACCTGGTCGCCTTCCACCACCTCGATGGTCGGTCCCGGGCTCTGGCCGTTGTAGCCCCACATGTTGACGAAGAAGCCCGGCGCCACCTCGCGCACCACGGGCTCGGCCACCAGGTGGAATTCCTTGACGCCTGCGTTCATGCGCCAGGGGGTGGTCCAGCCGTTGAGCGTGACCACGGGGCGGTAGGGGCGGCCGTTGGGCGGGGCCAGCGGGGCGGCGGTCTCGGCCGAGGACTGGGTCGCTGCCTCGGGCAGGGCGGCCAGGGCCACGCGGCTGACGGCGGCACTGGAGACGGCGGCCACGGCGGCGCCGGTGAAGAAATTGCGGCGGTTCATGTCAGTGGCTCGCTTCGTTGGTGGGGGTGGGCGCGGCAGCGCTGGCGGCAGCCTGGATGGCTCCCGGCGACGTGCCGGTCAGTGCCAGCTGCAGGTCGGTCTCTGCCAGCCAGAAGTCGCGCTGCGCATCGGTGGCGGTGGCCACGGCCTGGGCGCTGCTGCGGGCCTCGGCCAGCAATTGCCAGACGCTGACGAACATGCCGTTGTAGCGAAGCATGGTTTCGTCCTGGATGAAGCGGCGCAGCGGCAGCACCTCGGCCTGCTGCTGGTGGGCCAGGTCCCAGGCCGTGCGGTAGCGCATCCAGCTGCTGCGCGCCTCGGCGCGCGCCTGGATGGCGCCTTGCTGCAGCTGGGCCGCGCTGCGCTGCAGCTCGGCGCGCGCGCGGCCGCTGGCAGCGCCGCCCCAGTCGAACAGCGGCAGGGGCAGGTCGATCTCCCAGCCGCGTGTCACATCACTGTGGCCAGTGGCCCGGTCCGTGGCGGTGTTGCGGCTGTAGCCCAGGCCGATGTCGCCGAAGATGGCGCCGGCGCGCGCCCAGCCCCGGCGCTCGCCCAGATGGTCCAGGTCGCGGCGCAGGGCGCGCAGGTCCAGGCGCTCTCGCAGCGCGGTGGCCTCGGCATCGTCCCCGGCGCGCAACTGCGTGGCGGCCTGCGGGATGGCGGGCAACTGGTCGGGCAGCTTGAAATCGATGCGCCGTCCCCACAGGCCCATCAGGCGGGCCAGTTGCTCATGCTCGGCCGTGGCGGCCAGGCGCGCACGCGCCAGCTGGGCTGCGGTGTCCTGCTGGATGCTGAGCTCGCGCGCCTGCTGCAGCCGGCTGAAGTTGCCCACGCGGGCCATGCGCCGCGCCAGCTCGGCACCGGCCTCGGCCGCCTCGTGCATGCGCTCGCTGGACGCCAGCTGCTGGCGTGCGGCCACGGCGCGCAGCCAGGCGCGGCGCGTGTCGGCGGCCAGCCGCAGCACGTCCTGCGCGGCGGTCAGCGTGGCCTGTTCCATCTGCATGCCCTGCCAGCGACTGCGCCAGGGCAGGGTGATCAGGCTGACCAGGCCAAAGCTCAGCTGGCGCTCGATCTCGCGCTCGTCGCTGTTGACCATGCGGCCCAGGGTCAGCGTGGGGTTGGGCAGCGTCAGGGCCTGCACGCGGTCTGCATCCTGCACGCCCAGTTGCGCCAGGCGCGCCTGCAGGCCGGGATTGTTGAGCAGTGCGATGCGCACGGACTGGTCCATGTCCAGCGGCTGGCGCAGCCACTCGTCGATGCGCTGCTGCGCCGCGTCGCGGGCCTGCAGATCGGTTGGTGGCAGTTGGGCGCCGTCCGGCAGGCGGCTGGCGGTATGGGACTGGACCGCGCCGCGCAGGCCGTCGGGCGAGATGCTGGCGCAGCCGGCCAGGGCCAGCACGGCAGCCATGGCGCCGACCAGCCGGGTGGGGGCGAAGACGGTGCGCTTCATGGCCGGCCTCCGTGCTGCATGTGAGAGCCGTGCGGGGACGGCGCAGGCGTGGATCGGCCGGCCTGGGCCGCCTCCCAGCGCAGGATGTCCACATGGCCGTTGGGAAACTCGCCCACGGCGGCGTTGGCCTGGCGCCAGTCGGTCAGCTCGGTTTCCACGGCGCCGCTGGGCGGCAGGGCCGCATGGCGCAGGGGCAGGCTGGCGGCTGCCGGATCGATGGCGCCGGTCAGGCCTGCGGAGGAAGAGGCCGGGGGGAGGCTGCCGTCATGGGCTTGGGCCCAGGCCGCGGGGCTGGAGACGGCAAGGGCCGCCAGCCCGAAATGGATGAGGGGGATGAGGGGGGCGAGAAAATGCGCACGGCGCATGGTGTTCTCCTGAATGCGTAACGGGTGACGCATCCGCAGCCAAGCGCCCTGCCATGCCCGAGAACGGGCTGCCCATGGACGGGCGGCAGGGATGGCGCGGACGCACTTCGGGCGTCAGGCTTCAGGAAATGGGTGGCTTGATGGCCTGCAGCTTGGCCGCGCTGGCAAAGCGCGTGCTGCCTTGGGGGCGCAGTGCGGCGGACGGCGCAGCGCCGTCCGAACCGATCTGGCCAGGGGTGAAAAGGGCCGAATGGCAGATGCCGCACAGGGTGCAGCTGGGGCCGTGTTCATGCTCGCCGCAGCCGCCGCCCGCAGGGCTGCCGGCCTGGGGGGAGCAGTCTGCACTGTGCTCGGCGTGCGACGTATGCGAGGGGTGAGAGGGCTGCTCCGTGGCGTGTGCCGGATGCCGTTCATGGCTGTCCGGCGTCTGCGCTATCTCCGGCGCATGGTGGTGGAGTGCGGAGTCCGACGCCAATGCGACGGCCGGAGCCGGGACGCCCATCACCGGAGCCGCCCCCATGGCCATGGCATCGCCCAGCAGGCCACGCAGGACCAGCAGCAAGACCAGGACAATGGACAAGGGGCGACGCATAGGCATGGATGATACCGGACGGTGCCACGAAGTTCCTCAGGTGCGGGCCCTCTGCCCGGGCGGGCGGCGCGTGGTGCGCAGTGCCTCGGCGATCAGCGCCGATATGGCGGGTGGCATGTCCATGGGCAGGGTGGCCGGCACCGTGGTGCGGCCGGTGTTGCCGCGCGGCAGCCGGTCCAGCAGATGGCCTGCGGGCACCAGGGCCAGGCGCAGCAGCTGGCCGGCGACCTCCCTGCCGTCGCGCAACTGCAGCGCGTGGCGCAGCATCCAGCAGTGGGATCGCCAGTGCAGGCCCAGCAGCTGCTGGCCCAGCACATGGCTGGCCTCCAGCAGCAGCCAGCGCTGTGCGGGCGCCTGGTCCTGGCTTGAACGGAAGCTGTGCAGCAGGTGGGTGAAGGCGGCACGGCGCTGGGCGTCGGTCATGCCGCCTCCCTGTCGCTGCCCCAGCGGCGCAGCCGAAGGCCGTTGCCGACCACCAGCAGGCTCACGCCCATGTCGGCGAGCACAGCCAGCCACATGCTGGCGTTGCCGGCCAGGGCCAGCGCGAAGAACACCAGCTTGACGCCCAACGACAGGGCAATGTTCTGCCAGAGCACGGCGTGGGCGCTGCGCGACAGTTCCACCACCTCGGGCAGGCGGCGCAGGTCGTCGTTCATCAACACCACGTCGGCGGTTTCCATGGCCATGCCCGTGCTGTGCATGCCGCCCATGGCAAAGCCGATGTCGGCTTGGGCCAGTGCCGGCGCGTCGTTGATGCCGTCGCCCGTCATGGCCGTGGGGCCTCGTGTGCGTTGCAGCTCGGCCAGTGCGTCGAGCTTGTCCTGCGGCAGCAGGCCGCCGCGCGCATCCTGGATGCCGGCTTCGGCAGCGATGGAGCGCACGGTGGCCGTGTTGTCGCCGCTGAGCACCACGGGCTGCACGCCCAGGGCCTGCAGGCGTGCCACGGCCTCGCGGGCCTGGGGCCGCAGCGGGTCGGCCACGGCGAACAGGGCCCGCACGCCACCGGCATCGGCCAGCAGGGTCACGGTGCGGCCCTGGGCTTCGTGCATCGCCAGGCTGGCACGCAGCGCGGCGCTGTCCCAGCCTTGCTCCTGCACCCAGCGCAGGTTGGCCAGGGTCCAGAGCTGGCCGTCGATCTCGGCCTGCACGCCACGGCCGGGCAGGGCCAGCAGCTTGCTGACCGAGGCCCGCGCTGCATCGGCGGCCACGGCGGCGTCGGCCTGGAGGCCGGAAGCAATGGCGCGCGAGACCGGGTGGTCCGAGCGGCCGGCCAGGGCCAGGGCGCGCGCGGCGGGCAGGGCGGGGCCAGGGGCGGTGTCCCGGGCTGCATCCTCTTCGCTCCAGGACTTCCATTCGACCAGCTTCGGGCTGCCCGTGGTCAGCGTGCCGGTCTTGTCCAGGGCAATGGCGCGCAGCTTGCGCGCCGATTCCAGCGCCTGGCCTCCCTTGATCAGCAGGCCGCGGCGTGCAGCCGCCGTCAGCGCGCTGACCACCGTGACGGGGGTGGACAGCACCAGGGCGCAGGGGCAGGAGATGACCAGCAGGGCCAGGGCCTGGTAGGCCGCGTCATGCCAGCTCCAGCCCATGACCAGCGGCGCCAGCACCGCCAGCGCAATGGCCAGCACCAGCACGATGGGCGTGTAGACGGCGGCAAAGCGGTCGACAAAGCGCTGGGTGGGCGCCTTGGAGGCCTGGGCCTGCTCCACGGCATGGACGATGCGCGCAATCAGGCTGTCATTGGCCGCCGAGGTGACGCGCATCTGCAGCTCGCCATCCTGGTTGATGCTGCCGGCGTAGAGCTCGTCGCCCGGGGCCTTGTCGGCCAGAGCGCTTTCTCCGGTGATGGGGGCCTGGTTGACCGAGCTTTCGCCGCGCAGGACCACGCCGTCCAGCGGCACGCGCGCGCCGGGGGCCACGCGCACGGTGGCGTCCAGTGCCACGTCGGCGGCGGCCACGCGCTGCACGCTGCCATCGGGCTGGAGCACGTCGGCCGTCTCGGGCGCCATCTGCAGCAGGCTGCGGATGGCATTGCGCGCGCGGTCCATGGCCTGGTCCTCGATGCGCTCTGCCGCGGCGTACAGGGCCATGACCATGGCGGCCTCGGGCCACTGGCCGATGGCGAAGGCACCCGTGACGGCAATGGCCATCAGCGCATGGATGCCCAGCTTCAGGCGCAGCACGTCGCGGATGCCGGCCTTGTAGACGCCCAGGCCCGACAGGGCAATGGCCAGCACGGCCACGGCCATGCCGCCGTATTGCAGGGCCGGCACGCCGCCCTGGGAGCCGCTGAGCCAGTGGGCGGCTTCGGCCAGCACGGCTGCAATCAGCGCGGCCGTGATGCGCGGCCAGCCGGGCAGCACGCTGTGGTCATGGCCGGCATGGGGATCGCTCTCGTCGTGACCGTGGTCATGGTCGTGGTCATGGGCGTGATCGTGGCCCTCGCCGTGCGCATGCGAGTGGCCATGGGCCTTCTTGCGGGCCGGCGTGGGCTGGGTGATGGTGAAGGGCGCGCAGCAATCGGTGCCGCAGGCGGAAGACGGCGAAGTCGAGGCGGGCGTGGAATGGGCTGGGAAGGCTTTCAGGGCCTCGTTGCCCTGAGGGCTTGGCAGGCGATTGGAGTTCATGCGAGCATTGGAAACGGTGAAGTCACTTCAAGGTCAAGCATGTCACAGCATGAATCTGCGCGCTGGCGCATCGGCGAGGCGGCCAAGCGTTCCGGCGTGGCCGCCGCCAACATCCGCTACTACGAGAAGGAAAGGCTGCTCAGTGCAGGCGCGCGCGAGGACAACCAGTACCGGCTGTACAGCGACAGCGATGTGCACCGGCTGCGCTTCATCCGCCTGTGCCGCGCCATGGACATGTCGTTGGAGGAGGTCCGCACCCTGCTGGCGCTGGACGGCGCCAGCAAGGCCGACTGCGTGGCTGCCAACGAAACCCTGGATGCCCACCTGGGCCATGTGCGCGAGCGCCTGGCCGAGCTGCGCGCGCTGGAGCATGAGCTGATGCAACTGCGCAGCCAGTGCGACGGGTCGGCCAGCTACTGCCATCTGATCGAGGCCCTGCATGCCCAGGCCGACGAGCCGCTGGCGCCTGCCCTGGGCAGCTCCGGCGCCAAGCGCCATGTGTAGCGCCGTCCGCGGCTGCCTGTCTTGCGCCGGCGTCCGACGGACCGTCCCGGTACGGCTCGCTATCATCGACCGATGAGCCTCAGCCACGCAGCCCTGTCCCTTCCCGACCGCATCTGGGCGGCGCTGCGCGACCATGCGCTGGCCTGGTGGCGCAGCGTCTACCTGGGCGCCGTGCTGCTGGTGCTGGCCATGTCCCCTTCCAGCTACCGGCGCGGCGCGCGGCGTGCCATGGCGCACCAGATCTATGTGCAGACCGGCCCCATCCTGCTGGGTTTCACGGCGCTTGCGGCCCTGCTGTGCGCGGTCATCACGCGCATCGTCATCGTCACGGCGCTGAGCTATGGGCTGTCGCGCTATGCGCTGGAGATGGTGGTGCGCGTGCTGGTGATCGAGCTGATCCCGCTGACGGCCGCGCTGTTCGTGGCCATGCGCTGCACCATTCCCAACGGCACGCTGATTGCGCAGCTGCGCGCGCGGGGCCAGCTCCAGGCCTGGCAGGAGCGCGGCTCCGATCCGCTGCGCATGGCCCTGGTGCCGCGCGCGGCCGGTGGCGTGTTTGCCTCGGTCACGCTGGCCGTGCTCAGTTGCGTGGTGGCCCTGGTCACCGTCTACCTGAGCGTCTATGGCTTCACGCTGGCGGGCCTGCCCGGCTACACGCGCATCTTCGGCCAGATCTTCACGCCGGCCGTGACCCTGGTCTTCGTGCTCAAGACCTGGTTCTTCAGCCTCACCGTGGCCATCATGCCCATGGCCTCGGGCCTGTATGCGCCGCTGCGGCGCCACCGGCTCGGCGGCGCGGCGCTGGGCGGCTTTGCGCGCATGTTTGCCGTGCTGCTGGTGATCGAGGTGATCTCGCTCATGGGCAACTACTACTGAGCACGCCCGCTGAACTCCACGAACCCCACATGCACGGCAAGGCCCGTGCCAGAACAAGGAATGCCATGACCGATACGCGGCGCACGCCGCCAGACCCCTGGGACGGCGAGGAAATCGAGGCCCTCAAGCCTGTGGCGCACCTGCGCGCCAAGGCGGCGGGCCTGCTGCTGTTCACGCTGGTGCTGATTCTTGGATCGGCCCTGTACCTGCTGTACTCGCGCGGCGTGTTCGACGCCACGCAGCGCCTGGTGCTCACGGCCGACGACTCCGAGGGCGTGAGCGTGGGCATGGACATGACCTTCTCGGGCTTTCCGATCGGGCGCGTGCGCCGCATCGAGCTGGCCGAGGACGGCAATGTGCGCATCCTCATCGACGTGCCGCGCAAGGACGCGCACTGGCTGCGCGAGTCCAGCGTCTTCACCCTGGTCAAGGGGTTGGTGGGCGGCACCACCATCAAGGCCTACAGCGGCATCCTCAGCGATCCGCCGCTGCCCGACGAGGCCGTGCGCCCCGTGCTGCGCGGCGATGCCACGGCCGAGCTGCCGCAGATCATGTCCACGGCCAAGGAAGTGCTGGGCAACATCGCCCAGCTCACCGCACCGGACTCGGCCCTGGGCGGGTCGCTGACCGAGCTGCGGGGCCTGGCCGGCCGGGCCCAGGGGCCGGGCGGCGTGCTCGGCGTGGTCATGGGCAGCGAGCAGGAGGCGCGCAAGGTCACGGCCCTGCTGGACCGCGCCAATGCCACGCTGGCCCGCATGGAGCGCATGGTGGCGCGGGCCGACAGCCAGGTGTTCGACGCCGGCGGCGTCATGCCCGAGGTGCGTTCCACCGTGGTGCAGCTCAACGGCCTGCTGGCCGATACGCGCCGCACGCTGGGCAAGGTGGACGCCGTGCTGGCCGAGGCCCAGGCCGTGGGCTCCAATGCGCGCGAGGCCACGGCCGACCTGGGCGCCCTGCGCGCCGAGGTGGAGGGCAACCTGCGCCGCCTCGAAGGCGTGCTGGCCGACCTGCAGCGCAAGTGGCCGTTTGCCCATCAACCGGAGTTGAAGCTGCCATGAGTGCTGCCGCCAAGAAACTTTCTGCCGCAACCCTCCTGGCGCGCCATGCCGTCGCCGGCGCCGTGCTGACCCTGGTGCTGGCAGGCTGCAGCAGCCGCCCGCCCGCACCGGACTGGGCGCTGAATGCCGAATCTGCGTCCCAGCGCGCCTCCACCGCCTACCTGGAAGGCCGCCAGCGCGTGCAGGCCCTGGAATGGGACAAGGCCCGCGCCGAGGTGGCCGCCACGGGCCGCACCGACCTGGCCGCGCGCCTTGAACTGATGCGCTGCGCGGCCCAGGTGGCCAGTCTGGAATGGGACGACTGCCCCGGCTACCAGGCGCTGGCGCTTGACGCGGCGCCAGCCGAGGCCGCCTATGCGCGCTATTTGCAAGGCAGGCCCCGGCCCGAAGACATTGCGCTATTGCCGGAACTACAGCGCCCCGTGGCGCAGGCGCTGCTGGGTGCGCCTGCCTCGGCGCTGGCTGCCGTGGGCGCCATCAAGGAGCCGCTGCCCCGGCTGGTGGCGGCCGGCGCGGCCTTGCGGGCGGGGGCGGCACAGCCGCAGTTGCTGGAGCTGGGTGCCGAGACCGCCTCGGCCCAGGGCTGGCGCCGGGCGGTGATGGCCTGGCTGCTGCTGCAGGCCAGGGCCCATGATCAGGCGGGCGAGGTGGACAAGGCCCAGGCCGTCAGGCGCAGGCTGGCGCTGCTGGAGAAGACGGCCAGCGGTGGGGGCGCATCGGCAGGTACATCAACCGGCGCATCGGCCGGTAAATGAAAACAGCGCCAGTCCGCAAGGGATGGCGCTGAGCAGGCATTTGCAGGCGCTTGCAGGGCCTACATCGACGACAGCAGGGCGCCCGGGTCTTTTTGCAGCAAGGTGTCTGCGGCCGGGGCGGCGCTGTCCAGCCACAAGGTGGCAACGCTGGCGGCGACGGCAAGCAATACCGTGGCGGTGAAGGCAATGAAGGGATGACGTCCGAAGGGGCTGGGTCTGCGCATGGTGCACCTCCTGTCTGGCAGCGCAGGCAGAGCATGGGGCTGGGCCTGGACTCCATTGCACACCGGATTGCGCAGCGTGGCTGTCGGACAATCGCTTTCTCTCTTGACGTTCGTGAAAAAAGCGGTGGGAGAAATTCCCTATCGATCTTCAGAAGGCCGAAAAAAAAGCGAGGCAGGGCCTCGCTGAAAGTTCGGGACGTAAGTCCCCGGCCCGTGCTGGCAGGCCAGGCGTCGCCTTAGAAACGGTGGCGGATACCCGCGATCAGGCTGGTGCCCGACTTCAGGTCCGTGATGCGGTCGTGCATCAGCACGGTGTACACATCGGTGCGCTTGGACAGGTAGTGGTCGTAGCCCAGGCTGGCCGTGGTGCGCGTGGAGTCCACGGCACCGATCTCGGCCTTGGTGCGGGCCAGGGCTGCCTTGATGGTGCCGGCGCTGCTCACGGGCACGTCCAGGCCCAGCGAGTAGGTGCTGTTCTTGCGGTCCAGGTCCTTGACCTTGGCCTGGCCATAGGTCGCGTACAGCTTGGCCACTTCGAAGTTGTAGGTGCCGCCCAGCATCCAGTCGGTCTTGGTGGGCATGACGGCCAGGCTCACGGGGTTGCTGATCTGGGCGCGCTCGTAGAAGGCCACCAGGCTCAGCGGGCCGCCGAAGTACATGGCGTTCACGCCGATGTTCTTCTTGCCGGAGTCGCCGCCCTTTTCACCGAACTGGTAGTGGACGTTGGCCTGCAGGCCGCCGAACTTGGGCGTGCTGTAGACGATCTGGTTGCTCCAGCCGGTGTCCGACGGCGTGGTCAGGTTGGCCGAGCCCCAGGCTGCCGTGCCCACGTTGGCGTGCAGCACCAGCGGGGAGATGGTGAAGGAGTCGCCGAAGGGGTTGGTCAGGATGGTGGGCAGGAAGTTGGGCGCCATGCCGCGGCCCAGGCGCACCGTGCCGAAGCCGCCGGACAGGCCGACGTTGGCATCGCGCGAGAAGTACGGGTCGCCGTCGAAGCGGCCGGGGCTGCCGGTGTCCACGCGCATGAAGGCCGTCAGCTGGAAATCGACCTTCAGGCCGCCGCCCAGGTCTTCCTGGCCCTTCATGCCCCACCAGGAGGTGGTCATGCCGCCCGAACCCACGACGCCCTTGCCGCTGGCGTCGCCAGCCATGCGCATGGAGCCGGCATAGGCGTCCACCAGGCCTGTCAGCTGGACCGAGCTTTGGGCGTGTGCTGCGCCGGCGCAGGCCAGTGCAGCGGCCAGTGCGATGAAGGAACGTTTCATGTTGAGGAGTCTTTCATTGTTGGATAGTGGAAACGGTTGGCCAGTGCTGTGACCGGGGCAGACGATGAGGCAAACGCCCTAGGCGGGCTATGTGGCAAACCTGGGACAGTGGCGTTTTCGCATCAGGGTCCGGCCGGTGTCGGCGTGCCTTTGCGGTGCGCGCGCGAGGCAGTCCAGACTGGCTAAGCCGCGTATTACAACGCATCCCAGCCATTGCACCGGCCAGAAAGTGGTGTCTTTGACACAGTTATGACGAAACTTAATTTGTGTTTTGCACTCTCGCGGCTTGAACGCTGCCGTGCACTGGGTTGGGGCCGGGGCACCAGGCCTGTGCAGCAGGTCCTTGCAAGAGGGCTCAAAGGTCAATTCAGGGCTCCTTGTTCGTCGGTTGGAGGAAGATTTCCGCCTGTTGCCAGGCCTGTGGCTGCAACTGATTGCAAACGGCGTGCCAGCCTGCAACCCGGCCACCGGCCTCCACGGGGGTCCATGAGCCGGGCATGTGTTTGCAGACGTGTCAGACTCGCGCCCATGTCCGAATCCACCCTGCTCGTTGCCGATGACCACCCGCTGTTCCGCGCTGCGGTGATCCATGTGCTGCGCGAGGCCCTGCCGCAGTTCGCCGTGCTGGAAGCCGCAAGCGCTGCGACCCTGGGGGCGGCGCTGCAGCAGCACCCCGAGATCGAACTGGTGCTGCTGGACCTGGCCATGCCGGGCGCGCGCGGCTTCTCCGCGCTGCTGCATGTGCGCGGCGAGTACCCCGACATTCCGGTGGTGGTGATCTCATCCAACGACCATCCGCGCGTGATCCGCCGTGCCCAGCAGTTCGGTGCTGCAGGCTTCATTCCGAAGTCGGCGCCGGCCGAGGCCATAGGCACGGCCCTGCAGGAAGTGCTGGACGGCGGCAGCTGGTTCCCGCCCATGGCCGCCGAGCGCTCCGAGGCCGACGCCGCGCTGGCCGCGCGGCTGGCCCAGCTCACGCCCCAGCAGTTCCGCGTGCTGCTGTGCCTGGCCGACGGCCTGCTCAACAAACAGATCGCCCATGAACTGGGGCTGGCCGAGAACACCGTCAAGGTGCATGTGACGGCCATTCTCAAGAAGCTGGAGTGCTACAGCCGCACGCAGGCTGCCGTGCTGGTCAAGAGCCTGGAGAACGACGGCACGGCCTGAACTCCATGCCGCGGCGTGCCGTGCCCCTACCGGTGGCGCAGCAGCATCTGGCTCATGAGCGCGCGCAGCGCGGGCGGGCGCACGGGCTTGGCCAGAAAGCCCCAGCCGCGCTCGGCCGCCTGGCGGCGCAGCATGCCGTCGCGCTCGGCCGTGACCAGGATCACGGGCGGCGACTGGCCCCAGCGCTGGCACAGCTGCGCGTAGACATCGGGGCCGTGCAACTGGCCCAGGCGCACATCGAGCAGCACCAGTTGCGGTGCCTCGCCGGGCGTGGCCAGCGCCAGCGCCTCGGCCGGGCCGCCGGCCAGCGGCACGCTGCAGCCCCAGCGCTGCAGCAGGGCGCGCATGGCGGTGCAGGACTGGGGATCGTCCTCCACATACCAGGCGTTCATGCCCTGCAGCGGTGCATCCTGGTCCGGGTCGCCGGTCTGCGCGCTTGCGGCGATCTGCGGCACGGCGCCCGGGTCGCCCAGCGGCACGCAGACCCAGAACACGCTGCCCCGGCCCAGTTGCGAGCGCAGGCCGATCTCATGGCCCAGCAGTCGGCCCAGGCGCTCGACGATGGCCAGGCCCAGCCCGGCGCCACGGTCGTCGCCATGGCCCTCGTCCAGGCGGCGGAATTCCTCGAAGATCTCGTGCTGCAGGCTCTCGGGAATGCCCGGTCCCTGGTCGTGCACCTCGATGCGCAACTGCTGGCCCTGGCGCCGGCAGCCGATGACGATGCGGCCCTGGCGCGTGTAGCGTATGGCGTTGGACAGGAAGTTCTGCAGGATGCGGCGCAGCAGGGCCTCGTCGCTGCGCACCACGCAGCGCGTGTCCACCGCGCTCAGGCGCAGGCCCCGGCTTTCGGCCAGGATGCCGAAGTTGTGGCGCATGACCTGCAGCAGCGGGCCCAACGCGAAGTCGCGCACGCGCACCTCCAGCTGGCCCGATTCCATGCGCGAGATGTCCAGCAGGCTGCCCAGGATGGCGTCCTGCGCGGCCAGGGCGCCGTCGATGCTGTCGGCCACGTGGCGGCCCGCCTCGTCATGCAGATGGCTGCGCAGCAGGGCGCTGAACATGCGCGCGGCGTTCAGAGGCTGCAGCAGGTCATGCACGGCAGCGGCCACGAAACGGGTCTTGTAGCGGTTGGCCTGCTCGGCCTCGCGCTTGGCCTCGGCCAGGTCGCGCGTGCGCTCGGCAATGCGCTGCTCCAGCGCATCGGCCAGCGAGCGCAGTTCGCGCGCGGCGTTCTTGTAGCTGGTGATGTCGGCGTAGCTGGTGACGAAGCCGCCATCGGGCAGCGGGTTGCCGCGGATCTCCAGCACCGTGCCGTCGTCCTTGGTGCTTTCGCGCAGGTGCGGGCTGCCGCTGCGCAGATGCTGCAGCCGCCGGTGGATGGCCTCTTCGATGGGGCCGGGCCCCAGCAGGCCGCGCCGGGCGTTGTACCGAAACAGGTTCTCTATGGGCTGGCCCGTGCGCAGCAGTTCGGAGGGAAAGCGGAACAGCTCCACGTAGCGCGAGTTCCAGGCCACCAGGTTGAGGTCGGCATCGATCACCACCACGCCCTGGGGCAGGTGCTCCAGGCTGCGGCTCAGGCCCGTGTCGGCCTGGCGCGCGGCCTGGACGATGCCGTCCTGGGCCGTGCGCAGCTCCTGGGCATGCTGGCGCAGCACGGTTTCCAGCTCCAGGCGGCTGCGCAGGCGCAGCGCGGCCAGCCGCCTGCGCTGGCGCACGAACAGCACCAGCATGCCCAGGGCCAGCCAGCCCCCCGCCGCGGCCGCCGCCGCCCAGCGGCTGGCCACGGTACTGGCCTGCGTGTCATGCAGCAGGTGCAACTGCCAGTCGCTGCCGGGCAGGGGCAGGGTCTGCCACAGCGTGGTGCCGGGCAGGGCGGGTTCCTGCATCTGCACCAGGCGGCTGCCTTGCTCCAGGCCCTGGCGCACCCGGTAGCGCATGGGGTGCAGTTCCTGGTCGATGTACTGGCGCGTGGCGGCCAGGTCCGCCTCGTCGGCGGGGCTCAGGGGTGACAGCAGGCGGTAGCGCCAGTCGGACTGGCTGGCCAGGAAGACCACGCCGTGCTCGTCCGAGGCCATGACCACGTCGGGCGTCTGCAGCCATTCGCGCTCCAGCTCCAGCAGTGCGATCTTGATCACCACCAGGCCCGCGACGGCGTTGTGCTCGTCCAGGATGGCCTGCGACAGGAAGTAACCCGGCAGGCCCGTGGTCAGACCGATGCCGTAGAAGCGCCCGCTGCCGCGCGACAGCGCCTGCTGCACATAGGGCCTGAAGCTGTAGTCCACGCCCACGTTGCTGCGCGTCTCGCGCCAGTTGCTGGCGGCCAGGGCCGTGCCGTGGCGGTCGATCAGGGTCAGCGTGGACGACTGGCTGGCGCCGTTGGCCTGCTCCAGCTTGCGGTTGAGGGCATCGACCTCGGCGGGAGACAGCGGGTGGGTGAGGGCGGCGCGCAGCTGCGCATCCAGCGCCAGCACCTCGGGCAGGGTGCGGTAGCGGTCTATGCGCTGGCCCAGGGCCTGGGCGTAGAGGCTGAGCTGGCGCTGCACGCTTTCGGCCTCGCCGCGCAGGGCGCGGTGGTAGACCAGTTCCCCGGCCAGCAGCATGCAGGCGAGCATGCCGCCGAACAGCAGCAGCAGGGTCCAGAAGGAGCGGCGTGAAGGGCGTCGAACGGGTTGGGGCATGGTGGTCTGGGCCCGATTGGGCGCCAGCTTGGTGCCTTCCAGGGACGGGAAGGAGTTGGGGATTACCCTGATTCTGCGTCCATTCTCCCTGGGAGAGCGCCTGCGCCTAATACCAATAGGTTATCGGCGCCGGAGGATGCCAGCGGTACAACCTGCACCTTCCCGCAACTTGCCGCACCTCGGTGGTGCGTCAACCCCACAGAAATCCTGCCGGAGCCGCACCATGCATGCCGTCCCCACCCACGCCGCCAGCCCCGAGCGGCTGCCCTTCTACCGCCAGCTGTATTTCCAGGTGGTGGTCGCCATCGTGGCGGGCGTGCTGCTCGGCCACTTCGAGCCCCAGTACGCCGAGCAGTTCAAGCCGCTGGGCGACGCCTTCATCAAGCTGGTGAAGATGATCATCGCGCCGGTGATCTTCCTGACCATCGTCACCGGCATTGCGGGCATGACGCACCTGCGCACGGTGGGCCGCGTGTTCCTCAAGGCCATGGCCTACTTCCTGTTCTTCTCCACGCTGGCCCTGGTGGTCGGCATGGTGGTGGCGCACGTGGTGCAGCCTGGCGCGGGCATGAACATCAACCCGGCCGACCTGGACCAGGCCGCCGTCAAGGGCTATGTGGCCAAGTCGCATGAGCTGACGCTCACCGGCTTTGCCATGGACATCATCCCCAAGACGCTGGTCAGCCCCTTCGTGGGCGACAACATCCTGCAGGTGCTGTTCGTGGCCGTGCTGTTCGGCATCTCGCTGGCCATGGTCGGCGACGCCGGCAAGCCCGTGCTCAACTTCCTGGAGGCGCTGACGGCCCCCGTGTTCAAGCTGGTCGGCATCCTGATGAAGGCTGCGCCGCTGGGCGCCTTCGGCGCCATCGCCTTCACCATCGGCAAGTTCGGCCTGGGTTCGCTGGTCAACCTGGCCTGGCTGGTGGGCTCGTTCTACATCACCTCGCTGCTCTTCGTGGTCGTGGTGCTGGGCTTCGTGGCGCGGCTGTGCGGCTTCTCGGTGCTCAAGCTGGCACGCTACCTGAAGGCCGAGCTGCTGCTGGTGCTGGGCACCTCGTCCTCGGAATCGGCCCTGCCTTCGCTGATGCAGAAGATGGAGCGCGCCGGCTGCGGCAAGTCCGTCGTGGGCCTGGTCGTGCCCACGGGCTACTCCTTCAACCTGGACGGCACCAACATCTACATGACGCTGGCCGCGCTGTTCATCGCCCAGGCCACCAACACCCACCTGACCCTGGGCCACGAGATCGCGCTGCTGCTGGTGGCCATGCTCAGCTCCAAGGGCGCTGCCGGCGTGACCGGCGCGGGCTTCATCACGCTGGCCGCCACGCTGGCCGTGGTGCCCGAGGTGCCGGTGGCGGGCATGGCCCTGATCCTGGGCGTGGACCGCTTCATGAGCGAGTGCCGCTCGCTGACCAACTTCATGGGCAACGCCGTGGCCACCGTGGTGGTCTCGCGCTGGGAAAACGAGCTGGACTACAGCAAGCTCAACGCCGCCCTGGATGGAGAGCCCGTGCAGGCACTGCCTTCCGAGGCCGCCGTGGCCAAGGCCTGAGAACGCCCTGGCCAGGGCAAGGGCCGGCAACGGCCCCTGCCTGCCCCACCGCTGCGCCACCCCAGGGTGGCGCTTTGCTTTGTCTACTCGCCTGCCAAGCTGCCGGGCGCGGCTGACGAGCGCAGCGACAGCTCCAGCCGGTAGGCCAGGGCCACGAAAAGGCTTTGCGCCAGCCCCATGGCCGCCGTCAGCGCGCGAAAGCCGAAGGTGGCGCTGTCCTGCACGATCAGGGCCGCCTCGGCCTCGCGCGCAATGGGGCTCATGCGGCTGTCGGTCATGGCGATCAGGTGGGCGCTGCGCTGCCTGGCCCACTGCGCCACCTGCACGGTTTCGTCCGCATAGGGCATGAAGGAAATGGCGATCATCACGTCGCCGCTGCGCACCGACCGGATCTGCCCCTGCTGCATGCTGCCCAGCGCGCTGAACAGGCCTATGCGCTTGTCGGTGTGTTGCAGCGCATATTCCAGATACACGGCCACGGGAAACGAGCGGCGCGAGCCGGCGATCCAGATCGCCTGCGTGCCGGCCAGCAGCTCCACCGCCCGGTCGAATGCCTGACCGTCCAGGTTCTGGCGCAGCTGCTGCATGCCGGCCATGCCGCCTTTGAGGAATTCGTCGGCAATCTGCACGGGCTCCAGGGCGGCGGGGCCGGCCTCGACCATGTCGCGCACGCGCAGCTCATAGGCGCGGCCCGGCGCGATCTGCTCGGCAAGGCCTTCGCGGAACAGGCGCTGCATCTCGGAAAAACCCGAGAGCCCGAAATGCTTGGCAAACCGTACGACGGCCGAGGGCTGCACACCACATTGCGCGGCCAGGGACTGTATGCCTTGCAGGCCGAGCTGGTCGCGGTGGACCTCGATGTGGCGGGCAATGGCCTTGAGCTGCCGGCTCAGGCCATCGTATTCCTGGGCAATCTGCTGCAGGAGTCGGTCCACGGATGCGGGGGGCGGCGGGGAAGGGCTCATCGCAGGCGGGCCGGTGGGCGATCCCGGGGCAAGGGATCGACTGATTTCTGGATGGGCCATGATGCCATGGCGATCCCCGGGTCCCGGGCCGCTGGCAGCCCAGGCGGGGCATGGCATTCCCTAGCAGTAGTCCACCCAGATCCCGCCGGCATCGGCCGAGCGCACGCAGTTCTCCACCCAGCGCACGCCCTCGATGCCAGCGTGGATGTCCGGATGGCGGATGGTTTGCAGCGCCTCGCGATCGCGCCTGTCCGTGGCCTCCATCGCCAGCGCGAAGCGGTGGTAGAGGTTGGACCATGCCTCGAACAGGCCTTCCGCATGGCCTGCGCTGATGCGGTCTTCCTGCAGCGCGGCGGGGTGCAGATAGCCCATGCCGCGATCGAGCACCTGCGCCGGCTGGCCCTGGACTTCGTGGCGCAGCTGGTTGGGGTGTTCGTCCCACCATTCGAGGCTGGCCCTGGCGCCGATGACGCGCAGCTTGTGCCCATGCATGGAGCCGCTGTTGACCGCGCAGGCCCACAGGTAGCCCATGGCGCCGCCCTGGTACTGCATGAGGGTGAAGGCGTTGTCCTCCAGCGGGGCGCGGCTGCTGACGAAGCTCTGCCGGCTGCACATCAGCCGCTCGATCTTCAGCCCCGGCAGCATCACCTGGGAAAGGTACAGCGGATGCGTGCCAATGTCGCCCAGCACATAGCTGGGGCCGGCAAAGGCCGGGTCCATGCGCCAGCGCGCGGCGGGGCTGGACTGCTCCACCGCCTCGCTGTGAAAGCCGTGCGAGAACTGCATCTGCACGATGCGGATGTCGCCCAGCTCGCCCCGCGCGATCATCTCGCGCGCCTGGGCGATGAGCGGGTGGCCGGCATAGCCGTAGGCCACGCCGACCATGCGGTTCCTGGCAAGGGACAGCTCCAGCAGCTCCTTGGCCTCGGCCGTGGTGAAGCACAGCGGTTTTTCGCAGACCACGTGCAGGCCTGAGAGCAGGGCGGCCTTGCAGATCTCGAAATGGGTGTTGTTGGGCGTGGCGATGGATACCGCGCGAATGCCGTCCGGGCGGCCGGCCTCGGCCTCGAACATCGCCCGGTAGTCGGCGTAGCAGCGCTGCACGTCCACGCCCAGTTGTTCGCCGAACCGGCGCCCGCGCGCGGCATCGATGTCGAACGCCCCGGCCACGAGCCGGAAATTGTGGTCGCGCAGCGCCGCCGACCGGTGCACATGGCCGATCTGGCTGTTGTGTCCGCCGCCGACCATGCCCCAGGCAATCGGGCGGCCGGGCAGAAGGGTTCCGTCGATCATGGTGTCCACCTTTGTGTTGCGTCTTCAGCAAAAGCGTCTTCAGCAAAAACCTGTGCGGGCCAGGAAGGCGCGGCTGGCGGCCACGTCGGGCAGGCTGGCACCCGCATTGCGCGGGTCGCGCTCCTGCTCCACCGTGATGCAGCCTGCATAGCCGATCTCCCGTAGCGTGGCGCCTATGGCCGGATAGTCGAGCACGCCTTGGCCGATGGGGCACATCACGCCCCGGGCGCAGGCGTCGAAGAACGCAATGCGCTCGCCCATCACCTGCCCGTACACCTGGGCGTCTATGTCCTTGAAATGCACGTATTCCAGCCGTGCCGCATGCCGGCGCAGCCAGCTTGCCGGGTCCATGCCGCTGTAGTGCAGGTGGCCGGTATCCAGGCACAGTCCGGCGGCCTGCGCCGGCACGTCGGCGGCGATGCGGTCGATCTCGCCGGCAAATTCGATGTAGCCGCCCGCATGCGGATGGATCACCGCGCGCACGCCGAAGCCGCTCCAGGCAAGGTGCGCTATCTGGCGGATGTGATCGACCATGGCGGCCCAGCGTGCATCGGACAGGCGCGGGGCGCGGTCCGGGTGGCCGGCCTCGAAGTCGCGCTCGGGGTGGCCCCAGTCCATCACCACGAGATAGGGCGCCGGGTAGCGTTGCCCGGCTGCAGCGGCCGGCCTGGGAAGCTGGCTGATGAGTCCGCAGATCTCGCGAGTCTGGCGCAGCAGCTGCGGCAGCCGGGCCGGCGAGACGAGATCGTCGAAGATCGTGCCGGCGGTGATGCACAGGCGCCGCTGCGTGAATTCCGTGCGTACCAGGGCCGCCTCGAGCGGGATGTAGCCGCAGGGGCCGAGTTCCATGCCCCGAAAGCCCGCCTCGCAGGCCTCGTCCAGCACCTGGCGCCAGGGCGGCAGGTGCGGGTTGTCCACGTTGTCCACGCCCCAGCAGCAGGGCGCGCAGCCAATGGTCAGGGTCGCAGTCATGGCGTCAGGGGCTCAGGGCTGGTAGAACGCCGGGCGCGCTGCGCTCGCCATGCGCTCTATCGCGCCGGAGGACTGCGCCAGCAGGCAGGCATCGGCAGCCACTGCGGCGGCGTAGCCGTCCCAGGCCGAGGGACCTGTCAGTTGCCGGTCGCGCACGCCGTCGATGAAGGCCTGCAGCTCCGCGTCGTAGGCGGCGATGAAGCGCTGCTTCCAGTCGGTCAGCAGGGGCGTGCAGCTGCTGGCCGCGCGCTTCATGGGCACGGCCGCAGGCTCAGGCAGGCGCGCGATGCCCGTCTCGCCCACCACTTCGCACTGGATGTCGTAGCCGTACCGGCAGTTGACGAATACCTCCACGTCGATGCGCACACCGCCCACGGTCTCCAGCAGGATGATCTGCGGATCGTTCAGATGCGGCAGTGCGTGGCGCGTCTTCCTGGGGAACACCACCTGGGCGCTGGCGTAGTCGTCGTCCAGCAGCCAGCGCAGGACATCGAGCTCGTGGATCAGCGTGTCGGTGATGGCCATGCTGGTGGTGTAGCCCCCGGCCACCGTGGGATTGCGGTGCGCGCAGTGCACCATCAGGGGCGCGCCAATCTCGCCGGCGGCGATGACATGGCGCAGCGCACGGTAGCCCGCGTCGTAGGGGCGCATGAAGCCGACCTGCACCAGGCGCCGGCCCTGCGCCACCTCCGCTTGCACGATGCGCATGCAGCCTGCGGCGGTCACCGCCAGCGGCTTTTCACAGAACACGGGCTTGCCGTGGGCGATGGCCTCCAGCACCAGTTCCTCGTGCGAGGGACCCCAGGAGGTGACCAGCACCGCCTGCACCTGTGGCGCGGCGATCAGTGCCCGGCCGCTGTCCATGATCTCGATGGCCGGATCATGTCTGGCCACCACGTCCCGCGCCTGCTGCGCATCGATGTCTGTCACCGCCACTACCCGGGCGCCCGACATCACCCGGGAGATCCTGCGGATGTGGTCTTGTCCGATGGCTCCGCAGCCTATTGCTCCGATCTGCAGCGTCATATGGTTCCCTTCTTTCAAAGCAATGAATGGCGGATGAAGTCCATGCTCTGGCGCAGCAGGGCTTCGTTGCTGTCCGCGTCCGTGATCCGGGCCGCGAACGGCTCGAACGAGACCGGGCCGCCATAGCCGCGATCGAGCAGTTCTCGCAATTGGGCGATGTTGCCCAGGCGGTCTCCTTCGCCGACCAGCACGCGGTGGCCGTCGCGCATCTGGCCGTCTTCGAGCCGGTGGTCCTCGACGCCCGAGACATGCACCAGCCCGGTCAGGTCGGGAAAGAAGATGTCTTCGCCGGCCAGGTAGTGGTGGAAGCTGTCGTGCACCAGCCTGAAGTGGCGTTCGCAGGCTGCGCCGTAGATCGCCTCGACGGCATCGGACTTGCGGCGCAGCGCGCACTCGGCAAAGCCCAGGGGCTCGACCAGTCCCTGCACGCCATGGCCATCGAGGAGGGGGCGCAGCTGCCTGAGGGCACGCACCAGTTCGCGCCGCCGCTGGCCGGGCGTGCGCGGGTCGGCCCTGTCGTTCAACGGGCACATGACCAGGGCCCGGGCGCCGCAGTCACGCGCATACGCCGCCAGCGCGCGCGCCTTGCGCTCCAGGCCGGCGTCGAAAACGTCGAAGGGATACAGCGCGTTGATGGACACGATGGTGATGCCGGCCTGCCGCGCCGCGGCCTGGATGGCGGCGGGCGCCGTGCCGTCGCAGGTCTCGGCATGGGACAGGTCGTTGCGGATCTCGATGGCCGACACGCCCAGGCGCCGGCACATGGCCAGGTAGCCGGCAAACGGCATGCGAGAGGCGCTGATGCGGTTGATGGCGAAATGGATGGGATTCGTCATGGGCCGGGACTCGGGTGGGAAGCGGTGGTCAGGGGCGCAAAGCGGTCCGGGAAATGCCTTTCCAGCTGTTGCTGTATCTGTTGGCGCATGAAGCGGCTGGATTCGGCCGCACGCTCTTCCCAGGCGAACACGCAGGACGACAGAACGCCGTCGAAGCCGGCGCTGCCCAGCGTGCCGAAGAACAGGTCCCAGTCGATCTCGCCCTGGCCCATGTCCAGGTGCTGGTGCACGCGGATGTGGTGCGAGCCCGGCGGGTTGACGATGTAGCGCAGCTGGCTGCTCTTCCTGTGGTCGAAGGTGTCGGCCACGCGTACATGGGCCAGCAGCGGCGCGGCTTCGCGCAGCATGGCGGCCATGTCGCCGCCGTAGTGGAAGGTGTGCGGGGCGATATAGGACAGCCGCAGCGCCTTCGAGCCCATGTTCCTCACGATGTCCATGGCCGGCCGCAGCTGCTCTATCCAGTCCTCCGGATGCGGCTCCACGGACAGCGTGATGCCTTCGCGCTCCAGGATGGGCAGCAGCTCGTCCATGGAGCGGAACCAGGCGGCCTCGCACATCTCCTTCGGATTCGCGCCGGCAGGACCGTTCACCGAGCGCTCGGGCGAGGCTCCACGGCCGAACTCCGAGACCATCAGCGCGCACTCCATCTCGATGGCCACCTCGATGGCCTTCTTCCAGCAGCGCATCGCCCATTGCCGTTCGTCCTCGAACGGGCTGGCCCAGCGGTACATGGGCTGCAGCGATGCCAGTGCCACGCCGCTGGCGCGCATGGCCTGGCGGAATGCGGCCATGCGCTCCTTGGTGGCGCGCGGCATCACCCACCAGTCCAGGAAATCGCTGCGCGGCGACAGCTCGATGTGCGCATAGCCCAGTTCGGCCACGGCCTGCGGCAGCCGGTCCAGCGGCTCGTGCCGGATCATGTAGGGATCGAGGGCGATTTTCATGGTGTCTGCCTGCAGGGCGCGCCGTCAGCGCCGCGCCTTCTTGTTGCGGTACTGGTCGGCGACCACGGCCGCGACGATGATGGCGCCCTTGACCATCTCCTGGTAGTAGGCGTCGATGCGGATGAAGGTGAAGCCCGAGGTCATGACGCCCAGGATCAGCACGCCGATCACCGTGCCGGTGATGCGGCCCATGCCGCCGGCCAGCGAGGTGCCGCCGATCACCACGGCGGCAATCGCATCGAGCTCGTACATGACACCCATGCCCGACTGGCCCGAGATGGCCCGCGCCGCCGTCACCGTGCCGGCGATGCCGCCGAGCAGGCCGGCAATCATGTAGACCCAGACCAGATGCCGCTGCACGTTGATGCCCGAAACCACGGCTGCCTGGCGGTTGGAGCCGATGGCATAGGTGAATTTGCCGAAGCGCGTATGGCGCAGCACCACGTGGAAGACGGCGGCGAGCACCAGAAAGATGATCACCGGATGGGCGCCGGAGCCGATCGCTGCGAAGTCGTCGGTCAGCATGGAGACGGGCGTGCCGTTGGTGAACCACTTGGCAAAGCCGCGTGCGGCCACCATGGTGCCCAGCGTGGCGATGAAGGGCGGAATGCCCGTGAAGGCGATCAGCGAGCCGTTGAGCAGGCCGACCATCAGGCCCACGCACATGCCGGCCGCCACCGGCCAGACCACGGGCAGGTCGGTCAGCTGCGGGAACACGGCACGCGGAAAGTCGGACACCTGTGCCAGGCTGGCGGACACCACGGCGGTGGCGGCCACCACCGAGCCCGACGACAGGTCGATGCCGCCGGTGATGATGACGAGGTTGACGCCCACGGCGATGATGCCGATCACCGCCATCTGCAGCACGATGATCTGCAGCCGCTCGGCGTTGAGCAAAAAGCTCTGGCCCACGGTGAGCCAGCCGGCCGCCTCGAAGAACAGTGCAATGCCCAGCAGCACCAGAAAGATGCTCAGTTCCGGCGGCCGCCTGGCCCGGTGCAACGGGCCGGTGCCCGGGCCGGGCGGGGAGGGGGCCTGCGAAATCGATGGGGTATTGCTCATCTTGCCTGTCTCCGCTTGGGGTCCCCGGCTCAGCGGGAAGCCAGTTCCATGATCCGTACCTGGTCGGCGTCCCTGCGCTCGACGATGCCCGTCATGCGTCCCTCATGCATGACCAGGATGCGGTCGCTCATGCCCAGCACTTCGGGCATCTCCGAGGAAATCATCAGCACGGCCGCGCCCTCGGCGGCCAGCGTGCCGACAAGGCGGTGGATCTCGGCCTTGGCGCCGACATCGATGCCGCGCGTGGGCTCGTCGAGGATGAGGATGCGGGGCCGCGTCAGCAGCCAGCGGCCGATCAGCAGCTTTTGCTGGTTGCCGCCCGACAGGTTCTGTATCTGTTCATGCAGGCCGGGCGACTTGATGCGCAGCGTGCGCGCCATGTGCTCGCAGTCGCGGCGCAGCGCAGCCCGCTCGACGAAGCCGCACTTCACATGGCGGCTGCTCAGCACCGCCATCTCCATGTTGGCCTGCAGGTCCAGGCCCGTGAAGCAGCCGGTGTCCTTGCGGTCCTCGGTGAGAAAGGCCATGCCGTGCCGCATGGCCTGCGCGGGCGAGTCGATCTTCACCGGCCGGCCGTCGATGCGGATCTCGCCGCTGGTGGCGGGCACCACGCCGAACAGCGCCTCGGCCAGATTGGAGCGCCCGGAGCCCACGAGGCCGGCCACGCCCAGGATTTCCCCGGCGCGCAGCTCGAAGCACAGACCGCTGAATACGCCCTGCACGCCCAGCCCGTCCACGGATAGCACCACGTCGCCCAGGGCCACGTCCTGCTTGGGGAACATCTGTGTGATCTCGCGCCCCACCATCATGCGGATGATGTCGTCGCGCGTGACGTCGGCGGCCGCATGCGTGCCTATGTAGCGGCCATCACGGAACACCGAGAACTCGTCGGCGATCTCGAACAGCTCGTTCATCTTGTGCGTGATGTAGACGATGCCTTTGCCCTGGCTGCGCAGGTGGCCGATGATGCGAAACAGGTGCTCCACCTCCCTGTCGGTGAGCGCGGAGGTGGGCTCGTCCATGATCAGCACCTCGGAGTCGAAGGACACGGCCTTGGCGATCTCCACCATCTGGCGGCTGGCCACGGTCAGCGTGCGCACCTCGGCCCCGGGATCGATGCCGATGGCCAGCCGGTCGAACAGCGCCTGCGTGCGCTGGCGCAGCTGGCGGTGGTCGACCAGGCCGAGGCGGTTGAGCGGCTCGCGGCCAATCCAGATGTTCTCGGCCACGCTCATGCCGGGCATGAGGTTCAGCTCCTGGTGGATCATGGCAATGCCCTGCTGCAGCGCATCCAGCGGGCCGTGCAGCGTGACGGGCCTGCCCCTGAGGCGGATCTCGCCCTGGTCGGGCGCATGCATGCCGGCAATGATCTTCATCAGCGTGGATTTGCCGGCGCCGTTCTCGCCCATCAGCGCATGCACGCTGGCGCTGCGCACGCGCAGCTGCACATCGGCCAGTGCCACGACGCCGGGAAACGACTTGCCCACGCCACGCACTTCCAGAAGCCAGTCGCCAGCAGGGGATGGGGAAGCTGCAGGCCAGGGGGCGGCCTGCGGCCTGCCCGGCGAGACGGTGGGCATGGGCACTCCTTGGAGGACAGGTTGTGAAGAGGTGGCGGGGGTGACGGGGCGACGCGGACCAGGCGAGGCCGGCTCAAGGCCTGGCGTACTGGTCCATGTTCTCGGGCGTGACCAGTTCGAAGGGCACGTTCACGAAGCGCTCCACGGCCTGCTTGCCGGCCAGGCGCAGGGCGGCATCGACGGCATTGGCGCCCTGGCCCGCCAGGTTCTGGAAGACGGAGACCTTGAGGTCGCCGTTCTTCATGGACGCCAGCCCGTCCGGCGTGGCGTCTATGCCGGCCACGATCATGTCGGGCGTCCATTTCCTGGCCGACTTCAGCGCGTTGATGGCGCCTATCGCCATCTCGTCGTTGTTGGCGAGGATGGCGTCGAACTTCATGCCCGAACTCAGCCAGTTCATGGTGATGTCCTGGCCCTGCGTGCGGCTCCATTTGCCTTCGCGCTTGTCCAGGATCTTCATGCCTGCGCACTCGCGGGTCGCCAGCACTTCCTCGATGTCGCGGGTGCGCACGCGCGCCGAATCGTTGGACAGCTCGCCCATCAGCACCAGCAGGTCGCCCCGGCCGCCCAGCAGCTTGCAGACCTGGCGGGCCTGCAGCGTGCCCGACAGCTTTTCATCGGACGCGACCACGGCAGTGCCTGCGGGCAGCTTGTCGAAATCCACGGGCTGGCGGTTCACGTAGACCAGCGGAATCCGGGCGGCGCTCACCATGCGGGTGATCTTGGGCGTGGCGTCGGTATCGACCGGGTTGACGATGATGGCGTCGGCCCGCTGGGCAATCATGTTCTGGATCTGGCTCAGCTGCTTGCCCACGTCGTTGCTGGCGTCCTCGATCTGCACGCCGGCTCCGTGCTTTTTCGCTGCATCGACGATGCCGTTGCGCAGGATGGTCAGGCCCGTGTCGTCAAACAGCGCCATCGCCACGCCGATCCTGAGGGGCTGCACCGGGGCCTGGGCCTGCGCTGCCCGTGGCTGTGCCTGAGCCTGGCCATGCAACGGCAGGGCGGCCAGAAGGGCTGCGGCAATGGCAGCCAGCAGGTGTCTTTTACTCATCCCTCGTCTCCTTGTTCCTGAGCGGCAGCGGGGCGCATGCAGGCCCCGCATGGACTCGCCACACACCGGATTGCACCGGACCGTGAGGAGAACTGTAGTTCCGCGCCGTGAAATTTTGGAAATTAATTTCTAAGTGATTACACCTAAGGAAAATAATTTCCAATAGTTTTAATCTTTCGAACATGTTCCGAACGGCGGACATCGGAGACAAGGCAAGCCATGACAAGCACTGTGAAATTGACCGTCAGCCAGGCGCTGGTCCGCTACCTGGCGGCCTTGCGGGCCGAGGTCGTGCAGCCGGACGGCAGCACCTCCATCCAGCCCTATTGCGGCGGCGTGTTCGCCATCTTTGGGCATGGCAACGTGGCCGGGCTGGGCGAGGCCCTGCATGCCGAAAGGCACAGGCTGCCCACCTTTCGCGCCCACAGCGAACAGGGCATGGCCCATGCGGCCGTGGCCTTTGCCAAGACCCATTTCCGCCAGCGCATGATGGCCGTGACCTCCAGCATCGGCCCCGGCGCCACCAACCTGGTGACCTCCGCCGCGCTGGCGCATGTGGCGCGCCTGCCGCTGCTGCTGCTGCCCGGGGACATCTTTGCCTCGCGCCTGCCCGATCCCGTCCTGCAGCAGGTGGAGAGCTTCGAGCAGGGTGATCTGAGCGCCAACGACTGCCTGCGTCCGGTCACGCGCTACTTCGACCGCATCATGCAGCCCGGGCAATTGCTGGCGGCCTTGCCGCGCGCCATCCAGGTCATGACCGACCCGGCGCAGTGCGGCCCCGCCTGCCTTGCGCTGCCGCAGGATGTGCAGACCCAGGCCTTCGACTGGCCCATGGATTTCTTCCACCCGCCGCTGATCCGCCTGCGCCGCCCGCCGGCCGATGCCGCCGAGCTGGAGCAGGCCGTGGCCTTGCTGGCCTGCGCCAAAAGGCCGCTGATCGTGGCGGGCGGCGGCGTGCTGTACAGCCAGGCCTGGGAGGCCTTGCGCGTGTTTGCCGAAACGCATGGCGTGCCGGTGGCCGAGTCGCAGGCCGGCAAGGGCAGCCTGGCCTGGGACCATGCCCTCAACCTGGGCGCCATCGGCGTGACCGGCTCGCCGGCTGCCAACCACGCGGCCCGGCACTGCGATGTGCTGCTGGCCATCGGCACGCGGCAGCAGGATTTCACCAGCGGCTCGCAGGCGCTGTACAGCCAGGCCACGGTGCTGGGCCTGAACGTGCAGCCCTTCGATGCCGCCAGAAAGCGTGGCCGCCAGCTGGTGGCCGATGCCCGTATTGGCCTGGCCCAGCTGGGTGCAGGATTGGCCGGCTGGCGGGCCGATCCACGGTGGACCGAAGAGCTGCGCGCCCGGGCCTCAGCCTGGGCACAGCGCGTGGCGGAGCTGACATTGCACGCGCCCCAGGGCGAGCTGCCCTGTGACGCCGAGGTGATCGGGGCCTTGCGCGAGTCTGCCGCCGACTCAGGGCTGGACAGCGCCCGCAATGACGTCGTGGTCTGCGCGGCCGGCACGCTGCCGGCCGAGCTGCACAAGCTGTGGCGCAGCGGCCTGCCGGGCAACTACCACGTGGACTATGCGTATTCCTGCATGGGCTACGAGATCGCGGGCGGCCTGGGCGTGAAGCTGGCAAGGCCCGAGCGCGAGGTCATCGTGGTCGTGGGCGATGGCTCCTACATGATGCTCAACGCCGAGCTGGCCACCTCGGTGCTGCTGGGCCGCAAGATCATCGTCGTGGTGCTGGACAACCGCGGCTACGGCTGCATAGAGCGGCTGCAGGTGCGCTGCGGCGGCGCCAGCTTCAACAACATGCTCGACGACTGCGTGCCCGAGGGGGGCGAGCGCTCGTCCATCGATTTCGCCCGCCATGCCGCTGCGATGGGGGCCGAGGCCGTCCACGTGGGCGGTGTGCAGGAACTGCGCCGCGAAATGCTGCGTGCGCGGGCGTCCCGCCGCAGCCAGGTGCTGGTGATAGACACCACCCACCACCGCACCACGGCCGACGGCGGCGCCTGGTGGGAGGTTGCCGTGCCCGAGGTCTCGGGCCGCCCCGAGGTCCAGGGCGCGCGGCGCGAGTACCTGCACCACAAGGCAGGCCAGCGGCGCTGACGCCGCGCCACCGTCGCCCTGCCCGATTTCTGCCCATCTGCCCATCTGCCTAACTGTCTAGGCGCCTATCTGCCCCAAGGAGGACTCGCATGAACTGGAAGGTTCGCATCGGTATCAATCCCCTGTCCTGGATGAACGACGACCTCCCTTCGCTGGGGGGCGATACGCCGCTGGACACGGCACTGAAGGAGGGCGCCGAGATCGGCTACGCAGGTTTCGAGCTGGGCAACAAGTTTCCGAAAACCGGCCCCGCGCTCAAGGCCACGCTCGACGCGTACGGGCTGGCCTGCGTCTCCGGCTGGTACTCGGGCTTTCTGGCGCAGGCCGATGCGGGCAGCGACGACCAGGCCCTTGCCGCCGAGGCCGAGCGCTGCAAGCCCCACATGGACAGGCTGCGCCACAACGGCGTCGACGTGGTGGTCTATGGCGAATGCGCGGGCACGGTCCAGGGGCAGATCGGCACGCCTGTGTCCCGGCGCCCGCGCTTTGCCGACGATGCGGCCTGGCAGCGCTATGCGTGGCGGCTGGATGCCTTTGGCGCGCACCTGCTGGAGTGTTACGGCATCCGGCTGGCCTATCACCACCACATGGGCGCCCAGGTGGAATCCCCGCAGGATGTGGACCGCCTGATGGCGCTGACCGATCCGCGCAAGGTCTTTCTGCTGTTCGATACCGGCCATGCCTACTACGGCGGCGCGGCCGATCCGGCGGCGCTGCTGAAAAAACATGTGGCGCGCGTGGCGCATGTGCATTGCAAGGATGTGCGTCCCCAGGTGATTGCCCAGGCACGCCAGGGCGACTGGAGCTTTCTGCAGGGCGTGGTCAACGGCATCTTCACGGTGCCGGGCGACGGCGCGCTCGACTTCGAGGCGGTGCTGCGCACGCTCAGGGATGCCGGCTACCAGGGCTGGCTGGTGGTCGAGGCCGAGCAGGACCCCGCCATCGCGCCCGGCTACGCATACGCGAAAAAGGGCTACGAGACGCTGCGCGCGCTTGTGGAGCGGCTGGGCGCCTGAGGCCATCCGGCATCGAGGCATGAAAACCAAGGGAGGACAACGTCATGACATCTGCAATCCACCATGCCCTGCGGGGCCCTGCGGCCCGGTCCACCGTACCTTGCCTGTGCGCTGCGGCGCTGGCCGGCGCAGCCAGTCTGGCCGCGGCGCAAGGCAGCGTCACGCTGTATGGGCGCCTCGTCAGCGGTGTCGACTATATGAACCGCATTGCCGGGGGGCCGGGCCGGTCTTCCGATCAACTCCGGCACGCCGGGCAATGGGGCGCGACCTGGTGGGGGCTGCGCGGGGCCGAGGACCTGGGTGGCGGCCTGAGCGCCGTCTTCCATCTCGAAAGCCAGTTCTCCGCCGACGATGGCACGGTGGGCGACAGCTTCTTCAGCCGCTATGCGGTGGTCGGCCTGCGAAGCCAGACGTACGGCACGCTGCTGCTGGGCCGGGCCATGGGCATTCCCGATGGCGAGGTCTGGGCGCTGGACCCCATGGGCCTGCAGGCCATGGGCGCGGGCACGCTGCAGGGCAACCGGACCTGGGGGTCGCGCCCCAATGCCATCAGCTACCAGTCGCCGGCCTGGGGCGGGCTCTCGTTTCGCACCCAGCTGGGGCTGAACGGGGAGGCGGGCCGTTCCCGGGCCTGGCGCCAGGCCGCCGCCAGCGTGGGCTATGAGCAGGGGCCGCTGGTGCTCAAGGCCTTCTACGAAGAAATCCGCGACGGCAACGGCGCGTTCAGTTCGCTCTACACGGCATCGCGCCTGTACACGGTGGGAGCAACCTACCGCGTGGGCGGCCTGAAGCTGTTCGCGGGCTACAGCCAGATCCGGTCAGGCCTCCTGACGGTGGCCGACGCCGACAACCCGGCAGGCGCCCGCAGGCAGCAGACCTACTGGATGGGCGCCAACTACCAGGCCACGCCGTCGCTGGTGCTGGTGGGCGGCGCCTACCGCGCCAACCGAAGTGGCGGCGGCGCCAGCCTGCTGAGCCTGGGGGCCAATTACCATCTTTCCCGGCGCACCATGCTGTATGGCACGGTCGGCACCCTCTCCAACGGGGGCACAGCCTCGTTCTCGGTGGAGGCCAACAGCGGCAAGCCGCTGCCCGGCTCCGGCCAGCAGGGGCTTTACGCGGGCGTCGTGCACTCGTTCTGAAGCCGCCTTCGCCGCGCATCAACCCTCAGCCCGGCCGGGTCAACCCCCGCTGGGCCGGCCCCCTTGGGGCGGGGCGGTGCCGCTTGGCTGTATTCTTGGCGCTTGCCTTCACGCAGCCTTGCGGCCGTCCCCAACATGCATTTGTCCAGACGCGAATTCCTCGGCGCCGGCGTGGCCGCCGCCTGTGCCTCGCTGGTCGGTTGCGCGGCCTCGGCGCCCGTGTCGGGCAGTTTCCTGCAGCCGTGGCGCAGCCATCTGGAGATGCCGCGCGACCAATGGCGCCAGCGCCTGGCCGCCACCCAGGCGCTGGGCTGCCGCGAGCTGTTCGTGCAATGGAGCGGCCTGCTGGGCGATACCGAGGCGGACAGCTGGATGCTGGCCGACGCGCAGATCGCCGACCTGCTGGACATCTGCACCGAACTGGGCATGGGCGTGCACCTGGGCCTGCCCTATGACGAGCGCTGGTGGAAGCAGATCAGCCTTGACAACGCCGCAGGCCCTGCGCCCTACCTGGCGCATATCGCCGAGCTGGGCGCCAGCCACATGTACGCCAGCACCTGGCCGCGCCATGCGGCCTTTCGCGGCTGGTACATCCCCTACGAGCTGGAGCAGTACCACTGGGCCGCGCCCGAGCGCATCGAGCTGCTGGTGAGCGCGCTGCAACCGCTGGCCCAGGCGGCAGCGGCCACATCCGGCCAGGTGCCCGGCATCTCCACCTATTTCAGCCAGCTGCAGACCCTGGGCAGCCTGCCCACGCTGTGGAGCATCCTGCTGGACCGCGTGTCCCTGCGCCCCATGGTGCAGGACGGCGTGGGCGTGGCGGGCCTGGGCAACTACGAGGCGCTGGCGCCGCTGCAGCAGATGCTGCTCGAGCGCAGGGCGCCGTTCGATCTCATCGTGGAGCTGTTCGAGCAACTGCCGCCCGCGCGGCCCGATGGCTCGGACTTCCAGGCGCGCACGGCCAGCTTCGAGCGCGTGCGTCGCCAATGGGACGTGGCCCGCGACTACGGCGCCCAGCGCGTCGTTGCCTTCGCCATCGATCCCTGGGTGCTGAACGACACGCCCGAAGCCCGGCAACTGCTGCGCGGGTGGAAATCCGCCGCGCGCTGAGCGGCAGGCGGCCGGGTCAGAAGCGCTTGGCGATGATCTCTCGCAGGATCTCGCTGCTTCCGCCGAAGATGCGCAGTGCCCTTGCATCGGCCCAGGCACGGCCGATGCCGTATTCCGCCATGTAGCCGTAGCCGCCGTGCAGCTGCAGCAGCTCGTCCAGCACCTGGCCCTGCAGCTCGGTGGCGTTGAGCTTGGCCATGGCGGCGGTGACGGAGTCCAGCGAGCCTTCCATGTGCTGGGCCAGGCAGTCGTCCAGGAAGACGCGCAGCATGGTGGTCCTGGCCAGGGCGTCGGCGAACTTGAAGCGGGTGTTCTGGTAGTCGAGCACGCGGCGCCCGAAGACCTTGCGGTTGCGCACGAACTCGGCAGCCTCGTCCAGCATGCCTTCGGTGGAGGCCGCCGCACGCAGCGCGATCGCCAGCCGCTCCTGCGCCAGCTCCTGGGTCACATGCTCGAAGGCTGCGTTCTCGCGCCCCAGCAGGTGGTCGGCCGGCAGGTGCAGCTCGTCGAAGAACAGCTCGCAGGTGTCCTGGCTGTGCTGGCCTATCTTGCGCAGCGCCGGGCCCTTGCCCAGGCCCTTCATGCCTTCTTCCACCACGAACAGCGACAGGCCGCGCGCGCCCAGGTCGGGCTCGGTGCTGGCCAGCACCACCATCAGGCCGGCGTTGACGCCGTTGGTGATGAAGGTCTTCTGGCCGTTGAGCACGTAGCCGCCGCCTTCACTCTCGCTCTTGCGGCGGGCGCGCGTGCGCACGGCCTTGAGGTCGCTGCCCGCGCCGGGCTCGGTCAGCGCGATGGCGCCGATCAGCTCGCCCGTGGCCATGCGCGGCAGCCAGCGGTCCTTCTGCACCTGCGTGCCGAAGTTCCAGAGATAGGGCGCCACCATGTCGGAGTGGATGGAAAAGCCGATGCCCAGGCAGTTGGCACGCGCCAGCGCCTCGATGACCACGGCCGCGTGGCCGAAGTCCCCGCCCTGGCCGTAGGGCGGGGGCAGGTCGCAATTGAGCAGGCCGCTGTCGCCAGCCTTGCGCCACAGGGCGCGCGGCGTGATGCCCTCTGCCTCCCAGTCATTGATGTGGGGCAGGATCTCGGTGGCCACGAATCGGTCCACCTGTTCCTTGAACAGCAGGTGGTCTTCACGCAATACGGAGCGGGTGCGCATGTCTGTGTCGGTCTCCTTGGGCTGGGTCAGGGGCGATAGGTGTCGGTGGCGCTGGCCTGGCCGCGCAGCACGGGGGAGGCGGCCGTACCCGTCATGAACAGGCTGTAGTGGTCGCCGGGCTGCAGCTGGGGCAGTGCCAGCGGCGCGCTGACGGCCTTGGCGCAGCTGGCACTGAGCTGGGCGCTGACCGGGTTGATGGAGCGGCTGGCCGATGCGGCCGGCGCCACGCCGGTGAACAGGGGCGTGCCCGCGGGCGCGACCTGCAGGCTGCCCTGGGGGCAGTCCGTGGTGAGGTTGTAGAAACGCAGCTCGGCCTTGAGCGCGTCCTGGCTGCCGCCGGAGTCGTCGATGGCCGTGAAGCGCGTGGCCGCGTTCTTGCCCTGGCGCTGCGGCACCAGGGTGGTGAAGCTGCCCGGCGCCACCTTCATGCTGCCGGCGCTCTTGCCGTCCAGCTGGATGGCAAAGGGCGTGTCGCCCTTGACGATGGCGTAGCTGCTGGCCGGCTTGCTGCCGGACAGCGTCTGCTCGGGGCCATCGGCGATCTTCACGCGCAGGCTGCCCGCGTCGGGGTGGACCACGCGCACGAAGGACGAGCCTGCGGGGGGGCGCGCGGCGTACAGCTGGGCCAGCGTGCCTTCGGCATGCGCTGCAGGCAGGCAGGACAGGGCCGCCAGCCCGGCCAGGGTGAACAGTGCTTGGCGCCTCACAGCGGAAAAAACGGAAGTCATGCCTGCAGATCCTTGTTTCATTGGGCGGGGCGCATGCGCGAGTCGAGGTACATGCGCTCCAGTTGCTTGCGGTCGGCCTTGTCGGTCTGGGTCAGCGGAAAGCCATGGCAGGCCAGCAGTTCCGACGGAATCATGTAGGGCGGCACGCGCTGGGCCAGCAGTTCGCGCCATCCGGCCAGGTCTTCGGGCAGGGGGTGCATGCCGGGCGGGCCGCTGCGGTCCAGGTCCACGAAGCCGATCATGCGCACGATGAAGCCGTCGGGCCGCTTGAGTGCCACCGCCGCGCCTGCGCGCACGCCGGGCAGGGTGGCCAGCACGGCATCGACCTCGGCCAGCTCGATGCGGTAGCCGTGCATCTTGATCTGGTCGTCGCGCCGGCCGTGGAAGGTGACCAGGCCCTCGCCGTCGATCTCGCCCAGGTCGCCCGTGCGGTAGCCGCGCTTGCCGTTGCGCATGAACATGCGTGTGGCGTGCAGGTCGGGGCGGTTGAGGTAGCCGCGCATCACGTGGTCGCCGGCCACGCAGATCTCGCCTTCGTCCAGGAACACATCGGCATAGGGCTTGGCCCGGCCGATGGGAAAGGGCAGCGGCGCGCGCTGGCGCAGCGCGGGGTCGATCTCCACCCAGGTGGTGGAGCAGGTGGCCTCGGTGGGGCCGTAGGAGTTGATGATGCGCGCCTGGGGAAAGCGGCTCCACAGCGCCTCGGCCACGGTGGGCGTGAGCGATTCGGCGCCGAAGACGAAGACGCGCAGGTCGGGCAGGTGCTGCTGGTCGAAGTCGGCATCCAGCAGCTGCTGGCGCACGAAGGAGGGCGTGGATGCCCAGACGTTCACATGGGTGCGCGCCAGGTAGGCGGCAAAGGCCTGGCGGTCGGCAATGGTCTCGCGCGCGCACAGCACGCATGCACCGCCCGTGACCAGGGCGCCCATCCAGTTGAACAGCGAAAAGTCGAAGCTGAACAGCATCTGGTCCATGAACACCGGCGCCTCGCCCAGGGCCAGGCAGTCGCGTATCCAGCCGGCGAACAGGCCCATGCTCTCGCGCCCGATCTGCACGCCCTTGGGATCGCCCGTGCTGCCCGAGGTGAACATGATGTAGGCCAGCGATTTTTCCTGCAGCGGCTGCGCGGCGATGCCGGTGTCCACAAAGCTGCGGGCCTGCGCGTCGTAGTGCAGGCCGGCCTGCACCAGCGTGGCGATGCGCGCCATGCGCTCGGCCGGGTTGATCACGTCCACGGGGACAAAGGGCACGCCCAGGCGCAGGCAGCCGAGGATGGCCACGAGAAAGGCCGTCTCCTTGTGCCCCGTGATCAGCAGCGGCTCGTCGCGGCGAGCGCCGCGCGCCAGCGCCTGCTGCTCCCATTGCTCCACGGCCTGGGCCAGTTGCTGCCAGCCCAGCGTGCCGGCGGCATCGATGACGGCCGGCCGCTGCGTGCCGGCGTCGGGCTCGATGAAGTCGAAGCGGTCAAAACTGAATCGCATGCGGGCTCCTTGCGGCGGTGGGTGGATGGGGATGGCTGCGCAGGCCGGGCCGACAGTGCCGGCGTCTCATCACGCCTTGCGCTGCTCGGCCACGTACTGCGCCAGCGTTTGCACGGACTCCAGGTGCAGGTCGATCTCCGATGGCGGTATCTTGACGCCGAATTCCTTCTCGATGGCCAGGGCCACGTCCACGGCGGACAGCGAGTCCACCAGGCCCGATTCGAGCAGCAGCGTATCGGGCTCGACCGAGGTCAGGATGATGGCTCCGATGATCTGGGCAATCTTGGTTTCGATGTCATTGTGGGACATGCTTTTTTCTCCAACAGGCGTTTCAGAACTGGAAATACAGGAAGCGGGTTTCCTTGTGCAGGTTGACCAGGCACAGGAAGAGCAGGACCAGGGTCACGGCCGTCCAGCCCGCGCTGGGGCGCCAGCGCATCCAGGCCCGGGGCGCTTCCTGCACCTTGAACATGGCGGGCGAGAAGCGGCCCAGGATCTGGTGGGCATTGGGCGTGAACCAGGCAATGGCCAGCAGCAGCAGCACCAGGGCCAGCTGCATATGGTGGCCTATGGCCAGGCGGATGGCATCGCCCAGTGCCAGTCCCTGGACGTGGGACAGCGACTCCAGCGCCTCTACGCCGCGCAGGCCGGCCATGCCCTTGAGCAGCAGCATGGCGTCGCCCACGCCGTGGGCGCGGAAGAAGGTCTGGGCGATGAGCACGGCGATGAAGGTGATGACAACGCACAGCGCCTGCACGCCCCGGCCCGATTTGCGGGCGGCGGCCGGCTTGCGGCTGACCACGAAGATGCGCCAGGCATGGTTGACCGACAGGTAGAAGGCATGCAGCAGGCCGAAGATCACGTACTGCAGGCCGGCGCCGTGCCAGATGCCCGCCAGCCCCATGGTGAACAGCGTGGGCACGACGATGGTGGCCGCAAAGCCGCCCGGCGTGCGCGCGGCGCTCGATCCCACGGACAGCCCGCGCTTTTCGCGTGCGCGCGAGATGGCCATGGCCACGGGGTAGTACAGGTAGGCCGTGAGGTAGCGCGTCAGCGTCATGTGCCAGCGCGCCCAGAAGTCGATGATGCTGCCGGCCTTGTAGGGCGAGTTGAAGTTCAGCGGGAAACGGATGCCGAACATGCGCGCCAGGCCCAGGGCCATGTCCGAATAGCCCGAGAAGTCGAAGTACAGCTGCAGCGCGTAGCTGAGGCTGGCGCCCCAGGCGGCCCAGAACTGCAGCTCGCCGGGCGCGGCGAAGCCGGCGTCCGCATAGGGTGCGATCTCGTCGGCCAGCAGCACCTTCTTGGCCAGGCCGATCACGAACAGCGTGCCCCCGATGGACAGGTTGTCCGCGCGGAACCGGTAGTTATCCGGCTGCGCGAACTGCGGCATCATTTCCTTGTGGTGCAGGATGGGCCCGGCAATCAGGTGCGGGAAGAAGGTCACGAACAGCACGTAGCTGAGCAGGCTGCGTTCCTTGACGATGCCCGAGCGGCAGTCCAGCAGGTAGCCGATCTGGGTAAAGGTGAAGAACGAGATGCCCAGGGGCAGGATCAGCTCGTGCATGCCGCCCTGCGTCAGCCCCCATTCGCCCAGGAAGTTGAACAGCGTGGCGAAGTACTTGTAGTGGAACAGTGCCGCCAGGTCCGCGCCCACGCCCAGCGCAGTCACCAGCCCCTGCAGCCGCGCATGGCCGGCAAAGCGCAGGATCAGCCGGCTCACCACGTAGTTGAAGGCAATGGACAGGGCCAGCAGGGCGACGAACTGCGGGTTCCACCAGCCATAGAAGACGAAGGACGTCAGGCACAGCCAGAACGCGGCCAGCCGCAGGCTGATGGCGCCGGCCAGGTAGTGGCCCGCCAGCGCGATGGGCAGGAACAGCAGCAGGAAAAGATAGGAGTTGAACAGCATGTAGCGGGCGGTTTCACGCAGGCGGGGAGGCGGCGTCCAGCTCCTTGAGCGCCGCTTTTTCATCGTCCGTCAGGGGCAGGGACAAGGTGTTTTCCGAGAACTCCCAGATCACCAGCCGCAGGCTGGCCGGCCAGGAGGCGCGGCGCTTGAGGGCGGACACCATGGCGCCGCTGAACTGGCCGCCATCCATGCTGAGGTTCCAGACTTCATGGCCCAGCGCGCGGCCCAGCTGTGGCGCGAAATTGCTGCGCAGGCCGTTGGAGCTGCCGGCCAGCAGCACCTGCACGGGCGGCGTCTCGTCCAGCAGGCCGCCGCCGCGCACGGGGGTGATGGCCTGGGGGCGTATTTCGTCGCGCTGCGGGCGCCAGCCTGCCGGTGCGTCGGCCAGGCCGGCCAGGGCCAGCAGGTCGCCGGGCAAGGGCTGCAGCGGCCCGGGTGCAGACTCCTCGAAGGCCTGGCTGCCGCGCTGCCCGCCCAGCAGCGGCAGCGCGGCCCGGGCCACGGCCAGGGCGGCGGCGCGTGCGCCCTCGGCGTTCATGTGCACGTCGGTGCGAAAGAACACGGGCTGCGTCTGCTCCTGGGCCTGCAGGGCGGGGCGCAGGTCGGCAAAGGCAATGCCGTCGGCCTGCAGGCGCTGCTGCCACAGGTCCAGGCGCTGCAGCATCACGGGGGCCACGGGCAGGCCGCACAGGTGGTCGGCCTCGATGCGCGACTTGTCGGGCACGGCCACCACCAGGGTGGCAATGCCCTTGTCCTGCAACTGCCGTGTCCAGTGGCGCAGCAGGCGCTGGCGCGCCTCGAAGGGCGCGGCGCCTACCCCGGGCTGGGGCCGCAGGCCGTCGCGGTAGAACATCCACTGCGGGCAGCCCAGGGCCACCTGCGCGCCCGTATCGCCCAGCAGGCGATAGCGCAGCGCGGCCTGGCCCGTCTCCAGCGAAGACTGGGCGGGCAGGCGCAGGCCCTTGTTCAGCGCCGTGCCCGCGCGGCCATCGAGCCAGGCCGACAGCTGCAGCTCGCCGGCCTTGGGGCCGTGGCGGGCCAGCGACCAGCCACCCCAGGCCAGGCCCGACAGCAGCAGGGCGCCCCAGATCCAGGCATTGCGCCGGTGGCCCTTGTCGGTTTGCAGGTCTTGCGCGGCTTGGTCCACGGGTCAGCCCTTGAGTGCGGCGCGCAGCCGCTCCAGCCAGGTGGCGCTGGGCATGAGGGAGGCGTTGTCCCACTGGCCGGCCGCGTTGGGGCCGTAGCTGTAGGTGGGCTCGAACATCTGCCACACCAGCACCTGGGGCTTGTGGGCCTTGAAGGCAGGTGACTCCAGATATTCCAGCAGCATGGTCCACTGGCCCACGTTGCCGGGTTTCCAGTTCAGCGAGACCGGGCGGTCCAGCAGGTTGGAGAGCTTTTGCGGAAAGCCGAAGTAGGGCTGGACCATGCTGTGGCCGGTGACATGGACGGGGGCGGGCTCATCGTCGAGCAGGCCCTTGGCCGGAGCCTGGCGGCGCACGGTATAGACCTCGCGGCCGATCTGCTTGCGCTCCTCGGCGGTCAGAAACAGCTCGGCCAGGTCGCCATAGCGGCGCTCGGTGACGGTGTCGCCCAGGGCCAGGCCGCTGCCGGCGCTGCCGGCCAGCTGGGGCACCTCGCCCTGGACCATGCGGGCGGTGGCCTCGGCCGTGGCGTCGGCTGCCGCCTGGGTCCAGTGCTGGTCGGTGCGGTAGAACACGTCCTTGCCGCTGTCGCGCACGGTGCGCAGCACGGCCTCGTCGTCGAAGCTGGGAATGCCTGCGCCCTGCAGCGCCTGCAGCACCTGCTTGTAGCGGCCCTGGACATCGGCGCTCATGGCCTTGCCATCGGGCATTTTGTCAGCGTAGAAGCGCACCTTGTCGGGCAGCAGCAGCACCTGCAGCTTCACGCCGCGCGCGGCCAGCAGGTTGCGCGCCTCGGTGATCAGCCGCGTGGATTCCGTGATGCCGGCGCGGTCCACCTGGGTCAGGCTGCCCCAGCCCGGAAACAGCCACCCGTCCTTGCCCCTGAGAACGATGGAGGAGCTGTCCTGTGCCTGGGCCTGAGCCGTACCCTGCGCTGCCAGCGCGCCCAGCACCAGGGCGCAGCCGGCCAGCCCGCGTGCGGCGCGCGCCATGCCCGAGCGCAGTCCGTGCAGGGCGGGGCGGGGTGCTTGCTTGGTCGAATCCATGGGAGCTTTCTCCTTTTCTCTTGTCTGTGTGGTGGTGGCGGCGGGGCGGGGCTTTCAATAGGACAGCGTCAGCGTCATGAACAGGCCCTTGGCGCGGTCGGCCTGGCCGCCGCCGATGTTGAAGCGGTACTGCATGGACCAGTCCAGATAGGACTGGGCCGTGCTGTAGTGGCTTTCGCGGAACCATTGGCGCAGGCTGATGCCCACGCCGGCGCTGGCCGACCAGCTGCTGCCGTTGCCTTGCAGGGCCAGGGTCTGTCCCTGCTGGGCGGCCAATTGGGCTGCGGTGGGCGTGGCGCCAGGGGCGGCCTGCAGGGAACGCACTTGCACGCGGTTCCTCTGTTTGATCCAGTCGGCCGCGACCACGCCGAACGGGAAGATCACCAGGCCCTGGTTGATGCCGTCGGCGCGGAAGCTGCGCCCGATGCGGGCCTCGGTGGAGAAGAACCATTGCTCGCGCTTGTAGCGCCCCGAGCCGTCGCCCACCACGGCGCCATTGGTCTGGTCTGTCAGCGTGAAGCGCGAGGCCATGCTCTGGTTGGCATAGCCGGCCTGGCTGTAGCCTTCCATGGTGAACCAGCTGGAGCGGTCCGTGCGCCGGCCCGTGCCTTCGTAGAAGCCGTGGGTGACATAGGCCAGCCAGCCGCCCTGGCCCGCGCCCGCGCTGTACTTGGCCGAGATGGGATTGCCCAGTGCCGGGCCCGTGGGGTTGAGCGGATCGCGCCCGCTCATCAGGCAGCGCAGCTGGGGCGATTCAGGCGTGATGAAGCCCGAGCGCGTGGCGGAGCCGATGTTGAACTGGCGCTCTATGCCAAAGGTCAGCGCGTACTTGGTGGACGGCGTGAAGCGCATGCCCAGCGAGCCCGTGGTGGTGGGCAGGCCCGAGATGCCGCGGTTGTCGCCTGCCTGCACATTGATGGGCAGGCCCGTGCAGGGGTCGATGGCGCTTTGGCCCAGCGTGGTGCCGCCCCCGTCATGCAAGGTGCTGCCCAGCCGTCCGTAGACATCGAAGATGCGCGTCGATGAGTTGAGGAAGTTGGACGGGCGCCAGTAGGCCTCGGCCGTGCCGAAGACGGCGTCGCCGGCCTGGGTGAGGATGCCGTCCGAGAATGCACGCCCCGCCGGCCGCGCGCCCCGGTAGCCCAGGGAGACGATGGCGCCCCATTCGCGCGAGTAGCCGGAGACGGCGCTGCGCGCGTTCTCGCGCTGGCCCGGCGTCAGCTTGGCGGTGCCGGCATCGTCCAGGTCGATGGCTTGCTTGAAGGTGTGCACGGCGCCCCGGCTGTCGCCGGTGCCGGCCAGGGCATAGCCCTCGTCCAGCATGGCGCCCGCAGGCGCCTCGCCCGTGGCGCGGGCGGCACGAAAATCCTGCAGCGCCTTGGCCGGCTCTTCCTGGCGCGAGTACAGGTAGCCGCGCTGCATCAGCAGCTGGGCGTCGTTGGGGGTGAGGGACAGGGACTTGTCCAGCCGCAGCAGGGCCTGGCCCTGCTGGTCGCGGTTGCCTGCGGCCAGCGTGGTGGTCAGCAGCTTTTGCAGCTGCTCGTTGTCGGGGTCCTGCTCCACGGCCGTTTGCGCATGTTCGATGGCGGCCTTGTAGTCCTGGCGCGCGTAGGCCGCATAGGCCTGGGCGCTGGGGCCGCCTGCGCCCTGGGCATCGGAGGGCTGCAGCTCGCAGACCGTTCCGTAGGGCGTGTCGCGGCAGTCCTGCAGCGGCGGCGGGTAGTCGGCCATGGCCAGGGTCTGCGAGGCACCGCGCGTATCGGCCACCATGGGCGTGTCGCGGCCCGGGCGCAGTCCATCGGCTTGCTTGAGGCGGCGGGCCACGGATTCATCCTGCGCCGGCATGGGCGCCAGCAGCGCGCGGGCGCGTGCCGCGTCGCCCGCAGCCAGGGCTGCGTCGGCCGCGATCAGGCGCAGGTTGGCCGATTGCTTTTCGTCCAGCCAATCCTGCTTGAGCACGTCGTCGAAGTCCTCGTTGGCCAGCGTGGTCTTGCCCTGGCGCTGGCGTATGTAGCCGCGCATGCCCAGGGCGGCCGTGTCCTCGTTGTCCTGCGCCAGTGCCTCGTCGGCAGCCTTTTCCGCGTCGGGCAGCTGCTCGGCCAGCATGAGCGAGGTGATCAGCAGCAAGCGGTGCGATGCCGTTCCCGGCGCCAGCGCCACGGCCTCGCGCGCAAAGGGCACGGCCTGCGCCGGGTTGTTGGCGATCAGCGCCTGGTAGGCCTTTTGCGCGGGCAGCACGGCCTGGCTGCGGCGCAGGGTCTGGCGCTTGGCCACCAGGTCGCTTTTGTTGGGTGGGTCCAGGGACAGGGCGGCATCTGCGGCCTCGATGGCGGCGCCCAGCTGGTCCTGGGCTTCCAGCGCACCAATCCACAGCAATGCCCATTGGCCTTGCGTGGGGTCCAGGCGAAAGGCCTGCTCGGCCTTGCGCGCGCTGTCTGCATAGTTCCTGGCGTTGTAGTCGGCGTAGGCCTCGGTGGCGATGGGAAAGGCCTTGTTGTAGGCCTCGGAGGCCGTGGCCGCGCCGCCACCTGCGGCGGCCCCGCCTGCCGCAGCCGCGCGCACATTCGTCTCGGCCTGCTGCAGCGTGGCCTCGTCCAGCCCGGCGGCGCGGGCCGAGGCGATGGCCTTGAGCGCTTCCTCGTTCTTGCCCTGCCTTTGCAGCGAGTAGATCAGCAGCATGCGCAGGCGCAGCAGGTCGGGGCGCAGCTGTATGGCCGATGCGGCGGCGCTGGCGGCCCGCGCAAAGCGGCCGGCCTGGTAGTGGGCATAGGCCTGGTTGGCCAGCTGCCATGCGCGGCCCCTGAGCGGCGCCTCGGCCTTGACGGCTGCTGCGGCCTGCGGCCAGGCCGGCGGCGCGTTCCAGCCGGCGCCCAGCAGGGCGGCCAGGGTGAGTGGGCGAACGAGGGGTGCGAGACGCTTCATATGCCGGCCCTTGGTGTGCTTGGATTGCCTCTTGCGGCCAAGCCGGGATGTGCCGGGGGATCGGTGGGCTCCCCCTGCTGGAAGCTGATGGCCTCGCGCAGCGTGGCCTCGTCGAGCCAGCCTTGCTCCATGAGGATGGCGCCCAGCGGGCGGCGTTCGCGCCGCTGGATCTCCAGCGCGCTGGCCAGCCGGGTTTCGTCGATGGCCTGCCAGGACAGCAGCAGCTCGCCCAGGCGCTGGCGCTGGTGCACCAACTGGTCTGTGGAGGGGAAGTCGTGCATGGTCTTGTCCCAGGCCAGGCGCTTGCCCGTGACCAGGTGGACGATGAACAGCTTCCAGGCGCGCGCCGCTGCCATGGCATTGATGAAGTTGCCGATCACCATGCGCGGGACGGACAGCAAGGCGTGCTCCCAGCCGTACAGGCGCGAGACGAACCAGGCGCGCTGCACCACGCGCAGCAGCAGGGCGACGACGTTAATGCTCATCAGCGTCACCAGCCAGCCATTGGGGGCGAACAGGGAGGGGTAGTAGACCGTCCACCAGCCCATGTGGTCGGCCAGCAGGAAGACCAGGAAGTTCAGCAGCAGCAGATAGGCCAGGATGGCCACGAAGGAGGTCACCAGCCCCTTGCGGTCGCGGAACAGCAGGTACTTGGTGGACAGCGGCCCGGCCCAGCCGACCTGGCTCCAGCCCTGCAGGCCGATGCCCAGCGTCCAGCGCGCCTTTTGCCGGTAGGCGGTCTTGAAGGTGTTGGGAAAGAACTCGCGTATGCCCAGCGGCATGGTCAGCGTGGACACCTTTTCCTTGCCCAGGCCGAACAGCGGCTTGCGCCGTATCACGTAGTCCACGGGGAATTTGCCGAAGATCTGCTTCATGCCCCGGCGCGCCAGCCGCGCGCCGATGTCGTAGTCCTCGGTCAGCGTGTCGGTGTTGAAGGGCTGGTTATGGGTCTCGGCGGCCAGTTCCTCCATCGCCTTGCGCGAAAAGCAGGTGCCCACGCCGGCCGAGGGCACCATGTGCGACATGCTCTCGCGCACCACCAGGTCCTTGGTGTGCCATTCGGCGAATTCGTCCATGTAGGTGCCGGCCACCAGTTCGTACCACTCGCGCTCCAGCGAGGTCACGGGCAGCTGGATGAAGTCCATGCGCGGCAGCAGGTAGTTGTAGTACTTGAGTTCCAGCGGGTGCAGCACGTCTTCGCTGTCGTGCAGGATCAGGCCGGCAAAGGGCTCGGGCTGCAGCGTGTTCTGCTGGAAGATGGCCTGCACGATCCAGTTGAGGCAGTCGGCCTTGCAGGTGGGGCCGTCATGCGGCACCTCCACGCGGACCAGCTGGCGGTAGCGCCGGCGCATGCGCTCCACCTCGTTCTTGGTGCGCTCGTCGTTGCGGTAGGTGCCCACGAAGATCATGTAGTTCTTGTAGTCCAGCGTGCCCACCATGCTCTCGAGCATGGGCGCGATCACGTCGTACTCCAGCCAGGCCGGCACCATGATGGCCAGCGGCTTTTCCTCGACCTCCTGCAACTGCTGTGCCTTGAGCGGCTGGTAGCGGCGCTTGACGGTCAGCGCGCGCCAGGCCTCGCGCACCCAGTACCAGGCATCGATGAACAGGTCATCGATGCTGGACAGCAGGATGATGACGGCCACCACGGCGCTGGTGATCTCCAGCGCGTGGTAGTAGTCGGCCACCAGGTAGGGCCAGTAGAGGGAAGAGATCATGGTGATCGCCTCATGCCGTCGTCATCGTGGCTCGGGCCCGGCTCAGTGCCTGGGCTGCTTGCTGCGCGCCACCGCCCAGGCCAGCAGCACCAGCAGCACCACCACGACCAGCGCAATGGCGATGCCGGGCACGCTCCAGGACAGGAAGTTGCGCCATTCGTGGAAGGCGCCTTCGCGCGGACCGGACGGAATGCCGGCATCGGGGTTGCTGCTGTCCACCCAGGCCAGAGGGCCGTCACCGCCGATCACGGCGATGTTGCCGCGATTGAGCAGGAAGGGCTCGCCCAGGCCGCCAGTCCACTCGCCGATGGCACGCCACAGCACGCCCTGCTGGCCGCCGGCAGTGACCACTTCGGCCGAGGACAGCTGTTTCAGCCCCTTGATGTCCAGCCAGTCCAGCGACTTGCCGCGAATGCGCAGCTGCTGACCGTCCGTGACCGTCACCAGGGGCTTGGCGCCGTCCACCGGCACCTCCATGGCCACGAAGGGCATGGAAGGCTTGGCGGGCGCATCGGCCTGGGCCACGACCAGCTCGGCCTGCGAGGCCGACAGGCCGCTGGCGGCTGCCAGGTTGGCCATGCGCTCCAGCGCGGCCGGCGCGGCCGACAGGTAGCTGGCAGGCACCAGCAGCTGCGACCTGGCGCCCAGCAGGGGCAGCAGGCCGATGAAGCTGCCGTTGGGCTCGGCCTTGCCGGGCGTCACATAGCTGATGGCCGGCAGCACGCTGGCGGGATAGGGCTGGGGAATCTCGTTGCAGTCGGCCGAGTAGGGCTGGCGCTGCACCGACACGCGCAAGGTGTTGTTGATGCCCAGCGCGTAGCCGGGCACGCGGGCGCGCAGGCGCTCGGGCTGGCCGTTGGCGTCCAGCTGGCGGGCCGACAGCAGCATGCCGTTCCAGAACAGCGTGGCCACGGGGCGCGTGGCCGAGGCGCCGGGGGCTGCGGCCACGTACAGCGTGATCTCGCCCGGCATCCGGCCCTGCGAGGCGACGGCGCTCAGCGGGAAGTTCATCGTCCACTCGCCGCGCGACAGCACGTCGAAGCTGTCGGGGCTGCCGCCCAGGCTGGACAGGCGGATGCCCTTGGCCTCGTCCCATTGCGGGGGCTGGGCCGCAGCCACCGTCACGTTGTCGCTGACCAACAGGCGCTGCAGGGCGGCCTCCTGCAGGCCGGCCACGCGCGCACCCGCATCGGAGGCCACGGCCAGCACCATCTGGCGGCCCATGGGCAAGGCTCGCAGTTGCTGCGAGGCCAGCGCCTCGCTGGCCAGCGGCGCGCGGCGGGCACGCCATTGCTGCAGCGCCTGGCCCGCATCGGGGTCGGCCGCCAGCTGGGCCTGCAGGGCCGCGAAGGCGGCGGTCAGGCGCTGCTGCAGTGCCTTGTCGGCCACCACGATGTCGCCGCTGACCTGGGCGGCCCCGAGCATGAGCAGCGCGCCCAGTTCGGCGTCACTGGCCAGCTTGTGCTGGGGCTCGGCGCCCCGCAGCGCGGCAAAGGCGGGCACGCCGGCCAGGGCGGCGGGAACCTCCAGGCCGCGCAGGTCGATCACCTCGCCCACGGCAGGAAGGGCCCGTACCTGCATGCGCCTGTTGTTGCGCTGCAGGCTGGCGCCGATGCGCCAGGCGCTGTCGAACGAGGCCTGCTCCAGCTGCCTGCCCGACACCAGCACGGTGGTGCGCACGGGCAGGGTGTTCCAGACATCCTCGATGGTGCGCACATCGCGCGGGTCCACGCGGTAGCTCAGGCGTGTCTGCGGCGAGATGGTCAGCGAGTTGGCGAGGGAGTGGTTTTCGTCGCAGCGCTGCTGGCTGTTGTTGCGGTTGCGCCAGTTCACGCCCAGGCGCACGAAGTCGCTGGCGCGCGCAGGCTGGGCCACGGGCAGGTTGCGCTGCAGCGTGCCTTCGCCGTCCGGCACGGTCTGGGATACGGCCGGCGTACCGTTGAGCGAGATCACCACGGTCGAGGTCCCCGGCTCTCCCTTCAGGTAGCGGCCATCGAAGGCGATGCTGGCATCGCCCAGAGGCAGGCCGCGCGGCACGGGCAGGTAGAAGTCCTGGGTGGCCGTGCCGGCCAGCACGACCGGGTCGACAATGCCCAGCTCCTTGAGCGTGACGCTGCGCTGCAGCCCGTCGCTGGCGCCCAGCTGCCGTATGGCGTCACCCAGCGCCGAGGCGGATGCCGCCTGGGTGAACAGGGCACCCAGGCCCAGCAGCGAACCCAGCGCCCAGCGGGCCCCGGTGCGGGAAAACGAATGGCGGTGGATGGTCGGTTGCATGGGGGGGCCTCTTTTTCACTTCGGTGCTCGGTTCGTGACGCGATTCGTGACACGTTCAGTTGCTGCAGGGCGGCTGCCGTTGCGTTGGGACTGGCGGCCTTCAGGCCGGCGCCAAGCCCTTGCCCATGGTGGCGAGGATGCCTGCCGGTCCGGCGGCAAACTCCTCGAAGGGCTGTCCCAGCAAGGCCCGTACGATGCGCTGCGAGGCCCGTCCGTCGCCATAGGGATTGATGCGGCGCGCGAACGAGGCGCGGTGGCCTTCATCGGTCAGCAGGCGGTTCACCTCGGCCACGATGCGCGCGCGCTGCGTGCCCACCAGCAGCACGGTGCCGGCCGATACGGCCTCGGGCCGCTCGGTCACATCGCGCATCACCAGCACGGGCTTGCCCAGGTAGGGTGCTTCCTCCTGCACGCCGCCGGAATCGGTCAGGATGATGCGGGCCCGCTGCATGAACCAGACGAAGTCCACATAGTCCAGCGGATCGATGAGGCGGATGTTGTCCATGCCGCCCAGCGTACGCATGACCACCTCGCGCACGGCAGGATTGAAGTGCACTGGGTAGACGATGAGCAGGTCCGGATGGCGCCGCGCCAGCTCGGCCAGCGCGGCGCAGATGTTCTGGAAGCCTTCGCCGAAGTTCTCGCGCCGGTGGCCCGTGACCAGCAGCAGCGGGCGCTGCGCGTCCACCCAGGGATGGCGCCCGGCAATGTCGCGGGCGAGCTCGGGCCGGGCATCGAGCCGGTCGCACAGCGTGGCCAGCGCATCGATGACGGTATTGCCGGTCACGGCGATGCGGCCCTGCAGGTTCTCGCGCAGCAGGTTGGCACGCGACGTGGGCGTGGGCGCGAACATCCACTGGCTGACCACATCGACCACGCGGCGGTTCATTTCCTCGGGAAAGGGCTGGGCCAGATCCCCCGTGCGCAGGCCGGCTTCCACATGGCCCACGGGAATGCGCCGGTGAAATGCTGCCAGCGCACAGGCCGTGGCCGTGCTGGTGTCGCCGTGCACGAGCACGTAGTCGGGCTTTTCCTGCTCCAGCACGCCGTCGGCGCCCGCCACCACGCGGGAGAACAGGCCGTTGAGTGTCTGGCTGGGTTGCATGACGGCCAGGTCGTGCCGGGCCTGCAGGCCGAACAGATCCATCACCTGGTCCAGCATCTGGCGATGCTGGCCCGTCACGCACACCACGCTTTCGATGCCGCGCGTCTGCGAGAGGGCCGTCACCAGCGGCGCCATCTTGATGGCCTCGGGACGGGTCCCGAAAAACGAAAGAATTTTCATGCCAACCCCTTTGCGTCTTCTTGTGCTCTTCGCTCCTGCGTTGTTCTGGTGCTCCGCGCCCGGAGAGCGGGGGCCGTCTCAGCCCGAGGGCGGGCCGGGCAGGCTGCAAGGCGGTGTGGAATATACGTCGGGTTTTTGGCTTTTTCGATCGGCTTGGCGTCTCTGATTGAAAACTATCGTCAATTGAGTGAAATTGACGGAAATTAAGAGGACTTGAAGGGATTTTGTGACATTGCTTTCCATTTGGAACCTCCGTCGGATCTCTCACCCTGCAAGCCTCTTGCGGCTGGGCCTGGATGCTTTTTCGCGCCGCGCTGCGGTTGCACAAAGCTGCGCGCCTGGGTGCTTTGTTGCAGCTAGTACATCACTGAAACAAGGCTGTGCCTGTCGGACACCTGCGTATTGCATGCCCAGGCAGGGGTCTGCGCAAGGCTTGAGGGGCAGGTGCAGCCTGTGACTTTCCCTGATGCGCTGACGGCCTGCCGGGTGGATGCGGCGCGAGGCTGCGCGGGGCAGGACCCGGGCCGAATGCAGGCCCGGAAACGAAAACGGGCCCCGTGTAGGGGCCCGTTTTGCTGGGTGTATGGCGGAGAGGGCGGGATTCGAACCCGCGGTGGGGATTAGCCCACACACGCTTTCCAGGCGTGCGACTTAAACCGCTCATCCACCTCTCCTAAGCCCTCGATTGTAGCAGTGATTTCGGGCGTCCACGGTAAGAAACTGGTGCCGGCTGCGCTGGCCCGTGCGGCGATGGTTGCCCCACTCAGGGCCTGCAGTGCAACCGTGGCAATGCCGGGTGTTGCCTGTCCGGGCGCGGACAGGCGGGTAGTGACGGCAGGCAATACCGTGACATGGGACGGATTTGCGATGGGTTCAATGCATGCGCCTGGTGTCATCCACTGATTTTCAGGGTGGAAAATGTAATGGAGTTCGTGTAAATGGAAGGTGCCGGAATGCGGTGTGAATCTCCGGTGCGGCCCGTCCATCTGTGGCGACATTTTTCATGTGTACAAGATGGTATTTTCATTGCCCATCTGTGTTGGTGCAAGCTATTGATATTGTTGATGTTTCTTGAAAAAACACCGCCAATGAATCGGTATTTGCACGGGATCCGGGAGGCATTGCGGGGGACGAATTTCCTTCATGCGGCGTTGGATGAATTTTGCAACAGACATCAAATGGGAGCTTGTGGAAAATGCCTGCGCCGATGAAATGCAGCAGTAACGGATTTCCGTCTGGAAAATCATAGGAACTCACTATCACCATGGCTTTCCACTCAATGCGCGCCGATTCTTCATTTCGCCAGACGCCGGTATTGCCCGCACTGGCCTTCGGGCTTGTGGCGCTGCTGGGTACGACGGCGTTCGCTGCCGGGCTGCAGCGGCAGGTGCTGGAAAGCCTGCCGTCCGGCACGGCCAAGGGGGCGCCTGCCTATGAGTTGTCCCTGCCTGCCTGCACGGAGTCGGCCTGTCCCTTCGAACTGAGGCTGGTGCGTGCCGGTATGGAGCAAGGCAAGCCAGCGGCGCTGGCCTGGCCTGCTTCAAGAGGGCAGGCCCAGCTGGCGCCATCCGATCCGCTGTACGGCGCGGGCGATCCCTTGTCCGAGGCCGCGCAGCGCGCGCGCGTCTGGACGACCGGCGAGGAAGAAGGCACGGTCACCGCCGCGGCGCGGACCTTGCGCCTGCCCGGCGTGCAAGGCGGGGCGCGCGCCTTGCTGGTCACGCAGATGGGCGGCTTCGACCATCCCAAGCGCCGCCATGCGCTCTATGTCGCCACGGCCCAGGGACCGCATCTGGCCTGGCAGTACGAAGAGCCTCCAGGCAGCTACCAAAGCTGGGTGCTGGCGCCCACGGGCCGGATCCCGGTGCTGCTGGTGCGCTATGACTCACCGCAGGACGACGCCCCCGACCAGATCGAGACCCGCAGCCTGCGCTGGAACGCAGGCCGGCAGGCGTTTGCCGAACAGGCATCGGCGCCGCCGGCTGCCGTGCAGGCCGTGGTGGCTGCGCGCTATGCCGGCGTGGCCGCCGCGCGTGCAGCGCGCGCGCAGCAGGCCGACTGCCTGGGAGGCTATGCCGTGGTGCTCACACGCCCCGCAGGAGCTGCGCCGCATCACGCCCTGGTGCAGGTGGCCGCGGATATGGCACAGGCGCATGCCGAATCGCTGCGGCTGCGTGCCTGCTCGGCCAGGCTGCAGCCGCGCACGGTGCCTTTGGCGCATCTGCTGCCGAAGGCGGAACAGGCGCCCGGCCGGAAACCTGACCGCAAGACCGATCCCGCCCGCTGAGCCCGTGCAGCGCGTGACACCGACAACCGCAAAGAGGGAAGACACATGCCAGACATCAAGGACAGCGTAGGCGAGGGCGGCAGCAACCAGGTCCATGACGTGGCCCTGCTGCAGGCCATGCTGCGCGTGGTGAAGGACGCCAAGAATGCACCCTATCTGGGCGTGGACTACGACGGCAGCTACGGCGCCCAGACGCGCGCCGCGCTAAAGCGTTTCCAGAACGACCACAAGCTGGCGGCGGCCAAGGCCGCGCCCGGCCAGCCGCAGGCCGGTGGCGCCAAGGAGGCACTGGGCCTGGCGGCAGCCGGTGGCGCCACGGTGGCCAAGCTCAGCGCCATGCTGCCTGCATCGCACCAGAACATGCGCTCCGCGAACAACTCCAAGACGGTGTATATCGAGGCCAAGGCCCAGGATGCGGCCACCAGCAAGGCCGCCATTGCCAACGATGCGGAGTACGAGCCCACCTTCCGCGCCAAGCTGGCCAGCCTGGTGCAGCAGATGTACGACACGCACAAGATCGCGCTGTGGATCACGCCCACCGGCCGCCGCCGCACCTTTGCCCAGCAGGCCGCAGAGACCCAGACCAAGGCCGGCCCCGGCGAGAGCAACCACAACTTCGGCCGGGCGGCCGACATCGGCTTCAAGCGCTTCCAGTGGGTCAAGGGCGACGGCAGCATCGTCACCGATGCCGACTGGCTCAACCAGCTGCATACCGCCAAAGCGGCCGATGCCGCGCGCTGGTGGGATGAGCGCGACCGTCTGGCCGCCAAGCAGGGCCTGCTGCCGCTGAAGTTCGAGCGCGTGCACCTGCAGGCCTTCGCCCAGGAAGGCGTGAGCAACCAGCGCTCGCTGGCCAAGCTGCTCAATGCCGTTTCGCAGAACAACATGCGCTGGAAATCCGCCTACCAGGCCGACCTGCAGTCCCAGGGCAAGCACTGGGTCACCGTGGGTTCGGCCAAGTCCATCTGGGCCGGAACGGCCTCCGTGACCAAGGCCGATCTGGCCAAGGCCCGCACCCTGGCCACGGGCAAGCAGGTGAAGGAAACGCAGATCACCCAGGACGAGGTGGCCGCCATGCGCCGCATGCTCAAGGCCGATTTCGAGCAGGCCGACCTGAACTGGTCCAAGTGGGCACCCGTGCCCTGAGCCCGGCCGGACGTCTGCCGCCTGCCGCGCGGGCAGGCGCCACTGCCGTGCATCTCCCGGAGAAAGCATCTTGAGAACCGACTATTCGAAGGGCGAGGCCGCGCTGCGCGTGCCCTTGCCCATGTCCATGCCCATTTCCCTGTCCCTTTCCGCCTCTGCCGGTGCGCCCACCGGGCCGCCCGCTGCGGTCCGTGCGCCGCAGGACGTGCTGTCCGGTGTGCGCGTCGCCTCGCAACTGCTGCAGGACTTTCGGCCCATCACCGAAAGCATCGAGTGGGAGCTGGGCCATCTGCATTGGGCGCAGGCGGGCCTGTTGACCTTTGCCGAGAACGAGGTGCCCTACGTGGTCAACAACAGCGGCCGTCTCTCCGAAGATGCGGCGGCCCTGCTGTTCCATCACTGCGCGGACACGGCGCCGCAGGGCACGATTGCCGTGCTGGAGCTGGGCGCGGGCTGCGGCCTGTTCGCGCGCATGTTCCTGCAGGCCTTCCGGCACCTGTGCCAGCAGGAAGGGCGTGATTTCGACCAGCGGCTGGTCTGCTACGTGACAGACGGCTCGCCGCGCACCGTTGCGCAGTGGCACGAGCGCGGCCTGTTTGCCGAGTTTGGCGGCCAGGTCGTGGCAGGCTGCTGCGACGCCATGCACCCCGAGGCCGTTCGGCTGCACGACGGCAGCACGGTGCCGCTGCCGCCGCTGCATGCCGTGTTCTGCAACTACGTGCTGGATGTGCTGCCCGCCACCGTCGTGCGGCGCCAGAATGGCGGGCCGGTGCAGGAGCTGCGCATACGCACCCGCCTGACGGACGATGCCCAGCTCGTGCGCCAGTACACCGCGCTGTCGCCGCATGAGATCCGCGCCCTGGTGGATCACGCGGATGCGGCCGAGCGCGCGCGCCTGCTGCCCCTGGTGGGCCTGTTCGAGCAGGAGACGGGATTTTTCGACTGCGGCGACGCGGCACTGTCGCCCTGGGTGGATGCCGCCCTGTCCGTCAGCCAGGACGCGACACGCCTGCTGGTCAACCACGGCGCCTTCGGCGCGCTGCAGACGCTGCAGCAGCGGCTGGCGCCCAAGGGCCTGGTGCTCATCAACGACTACGGCGCCTGCACGCCCGAGGCGGCGGCTCAGTCGGGCGCCTCCCAGCGCTTTGGCCGCACCAGCGCCATCGGCCTGAACTTCCCGCTGCTGGCGCAATTGTTCGGGCGCGAGGGGTGGCAGGTGCTGGCGCCTTCGGGCGATGCGCAAAGGGCCATCCATGCGCGGCTGCTGATCGGCGAGGGATGCGAGCGCACGGCGGCCGCCTTTCTCAACCGCTTCAGCGCCGACGCGCAGCAGTTCTTCGAGGCCCCGGCCCATGAGGCCCGCACGAACCTGGAGTCGGGCCGGCAGGACGCCGCGTTGGAAAGCTACCGCCAGGCCATCACCCGCAGCCCGCGCGACTGGCGCCTGCTGGGCGAGGTGGCGGAGTTCGTGGGCCTGCAGCTGCGGGACTTTGCGGCAGGCATCGAGCTGGCGCGCAGCGCGCTGGAGCTCAACCCCTGGCTCAGCACCTGGCTGTGGAACGTGCTGGGCGACTGCCTGTTCTGCCAGGAGCAGTTTGCTGCCGCGCATGACGCCTACCTGCAGGCCGAGCGCATAGACCCGCGCGATGCCCGCACCCAGCTCAACCTGGCCTACACCTGGCAGCAGTGCGGCGACCCGGGGCGCGCGCTCGCCTGCATCGCCCAGGGCCTGGCGGGGGATGCGCATGGCGTGCACACGCAGCGCCTGATGGAAAAGCAGCAGCAGATCCTGGCGCAGATCGCTGCCCTGCGTGCCTCGCAGCAGCAGCGGCTGGCGCAGCGCGCGGCGCGTCTGCAGGCCGGGGCATAGGCAGGCCAGGGCATAGGCTGGCAGGCCCGCCAACGGCCCGGCCTGCCAGCTTCAGTGCTGGCGGCCGGCCAGCCGCACGCCCAGCGCTGCCGCCGATGCCGCGCAGGCCAGGGCCACCACGCCGCCCCAGCCCCATTGCGCCAGGGCCAGCGCGCCCAGCGCCGAGCCCGAGGCCATGCCGATGAACACGCCCGTGAACAGCAGCGCATTGAGCCGGCTGCGCGCGGCAGGCTCCAGGCCATACACCAGGGTCTGGTGCGCCACCAGCGTGGCCTGGATGCCGAAGTCGAAACCGATGGCGCTGGCCACCAGCAGTGGCAGCTGTGCGCCGGCCGGCAGCCAGGGCGACAGTGCCAGCGCGGCGAACGATGCCAGGGCCAGGCCCGCACCCAGGCAGGTCACGCGCTGCGGGCCGCTGCGGTCGGCCAGCCGGCCTGCCAGCGGGGCGGCCAGTGCACCGGCCGCACCCGCCAGGCCCAGGGCGCCGGCAGCGGCGCTGCCCATGTGGAACTGCTGGTGCAGCATCACGGCCAGCGTGGACCAGAACGCGCTGAAGGCCACCGACAGCAGGCCCTGTGCCAGTGCCGCGCGGCGCAGCGCAGGCTGGCTGCGCCACAGCTGCACCATGGAGCCCAGCAGCGCGCCATAGCCCAGTTGCGTGGTGGGTTTGAAACTGGGCAGCCCGCGCCACAGGGCCATCCCCAGCAGTGCCATGGCAGCGGCGGCCAGCAGAAAGACGCTGCGCCAGCCCCCATGCTCAGCCAGCAGGCCGCTGACCACGCGCGACAGCAAGATGCCCAGCAGCAGCCCCGTCATCACCGTGCCCACCACCTTGCCGCGCTGGTGCTCGGGCGCCAGCGTGGCGGCGGCCGGCACCACGTCCTGCGCCAGGGTGGCGGCCAGGCCCACGGCCAGGCTGGCAGCCAGCAGCGGCGCCAGGCCCGGAGCCAGCCCGCTGGCCAGCAGGGCCAGCATCAGCACGGCGGTCTTGGCCAGGATGATGCGCCGGCGGTCCATGCGGTCGCCCAGCGGTGCCAGCAGCAAAATTCCCAGCGCATAGCCCAGCTGGGTCAGCGTGGGCACAAAGCCCACGGCGCGTTCGCCTGCGCCCAGGTCGGGGCCGAGCACCCCCAGCATGGGCTGGCTGTAGTAGAGCGAGGCCACGCCCACGCCCGCCGTGGTCGCCATCAGCAGCACCAGCGATGCCGGCACGCCGGCGGCCTGCGCGCCCGCAGCGGTTTGCATATGCGTAGATTGAATAGAAGACATGTTGAGGCGCCTGTCAGGCGCAGTTGAAAAGCGATGGCCGTAGTGTGGTGCGGCGCAGCACACCACGGTAGTGGCTGCGCCTGCAGAATCGATATACGCTTGGCGTATGACCCTTGCCGACCTTCCCCTGCCTTCTGGCGCTGACCGCATCGAACTGCTGCAGACCTTTGTGCGCATCGTCGAAAGCGGCAGTCTTTCGGCCGCTGCGCAGCAGATGTCCACCACCCAGCCCACGGTCAGCCGGCGCCTGCAGACGCTGGAGCGCGCGCTGGGCCTGCGCCTGCTGCGGCGCTCCACCCACGCCATGGCGCTGACCGACGACGGCCAGCGCTGCCTGGAGCATGCGCGCGAGCTGCTGGAGGCATGGCACGCGCTGGAGTCCGACCTGCGCGGCGCCCAGGACACGCCGCGCGGCCTGCTGCGTGTGGTCGCGCCCCACGCCTTTGGCCAGGACCAGCTCATGGCGCCGCTGCTGGCGTTTCTGGACCGCCATCCGGCCGTCAAGGTCGAATGGCTGCTGCATGACCGCCAGCCGGACTTCATTGCCGAAGGCATCGACTGCGCCGTGCAGGTCGGCACCGTGGTCGACCCTTCGGTGATTGCGCTGCGCGTGGCCGAGGTGCCGCGCATTGCCGTGGCCGCGCCCGCCTTGCTGGGGCAGGGCAGCGTGCCCCAGCACCCGCGCGAACTGCAGGGCCTGCCCTGGATTGCGCTGCGCACCTTCTACCAGCGCGAGCTGGAGCTGCACCGCGTGGGCGATGAGCGGGTCTGCAAATCCTGGCGCCTGCAGTTCGAGCCCCGGCTCAGCACCGACAGCCTTTATGCGCTGCGCAACGCCGCCCTGGGCGGACTGGGCGCGGCCCTGGCCTCGGCCTGGATCGTGCGCGAGGATCTGGAGGCCGGCCGCCTGGTGCATCTGGCGCCCGACTGGCAGGCGGCGCCGCTGCCCGTGCATCTGGTCTACCCACCCGCGCGCCACCAGCCGGCGCGGCTGCGCGCCTTCATTGCGGCCATGCGGGAAGTCATGCCGGGCCTGACGGGAATGCGCGCGCCGCTGCCCTGAGTTGCTTGATGCATCGTGTCCGCCCACGGCACCAGCCCCGACCTGAACCTGCCCGGTGCGCCGCGCAGCGTGATGTTGGCGCTGCGGCACAGCTTCTGAGGCTGCGCCCGGCATGGCCGGGCTTCTCCAAAAGACAAAGGCCCACGCGAGTGGGCCTTTGTCTATCCGGGCGTTGCCGTCTACTCGGTCGCCTTCTTCAGCGATTCCTTGGCGTTCTCTGCCGACCGCTTGGAGCGCTTGTTGTGGTAGTCCGACTTGACGTTGTTCACGGCCTTGCCGACCGGCCCGCTGTCCTTGGCCTTGGCGTCGGCCTGCTTTTCCTTCACCTTGTGGTCTGCAGCGTCGGCGGCTTCGGAGGCAGCCTTGCCCACCTGGGCATGGACGGGTGACAGGGCAGCGGCAGCTGCGAAGGAAATGGCGGTAGCAAGCAGCAGTTTCTTCATGGAATGCAATGTCCTGTGATGAGATGGCTGCATGGTGCGCCGAACCGCCGAGGCAACCGTGTAGGAGCAGGGCTTTGCACGGCGCGGGCGCTGCGGCCCACTCGCAGAAGGGCCGCCGACGGCAGCTTGCTTCAGTGTCCGACATGGTGCCGCCGGCCGAGCTTCTAGCCTTGAGCCAACCCCGTCACAACAAGGACCCCCCATGATCACAGCCGAACCCACCATGACCAATCTTTTCGACCAGCTGGGTCTGGACTCCAGCCCGGAGGGCATCAAGCAGTTCATCCTCTCGCACCGGCTGGAAAAGGACACGCTGCTGGTGGATGCACCGTTCTGGACCGACGCGCAACGTGCCCTGTTCTCGCAGCAGTGGCATGCCGATGCGACCTGGGCGCTGGTGGTGGACCAGCTCAGCGAGGCCTTGCATGCCGAGCCAGACCTCCAGGCTGCGCCTTCGCCCGCAATTGCCGGGCACGAGCAGGAGGCTCGTCCCTGATCCTGTGATGCAACCGCTTGCGATGAACCCGTGGTGCTTACAATTTTTCCGGCTCGTTCAACCCATTTGCCTACGGAGTCGTTCACATGCTGACCTCGACTGGTCTGGCGCCGGCCCCTGCAGGCTCCGACGCACAACTCCCCCTTGATCCGGGCCTTGCTGCTTTGGAGGCCTTTCCGGACGCAGTCTTCGTCGTCGGACTCGATGGGCGACTGGCGCGCTGCAACCGCCATGCGTTGAGCCTGCTGGAGCATTCCGGCGATGCCCTGGAGGGTAGTGTTTTCGAGGACCGCTTCGTCGCCAGCAGCGGGCGCGCAGGCTGGTTCAACAGCCAGTGCGAGCCCGCAGGCGCCGCACGGCAGGCCAGCCGCTGGCCCTTGCTGACCTGCATGGGACGCGAGCGGCCTGTGGCCTCATGCAGCTCTCGCGTACGGCTCGGCGATGGCAGCCTGGCCCTGCTGCTGAGTGTGCGCGAGGCGGATGCACCCCCGTCCGGGGCATCGCAGGCTCTGGCCGTGCCTTCCCGGTCCAGCCCTCTTTCCAGCGCCGAGCGCAGCTTTGCCTTGCTGGTGCAGAGCGTGACCGACTGTGCGATCTACATGCTGGATCCCGAGGGCCGCATCGTCAGCTGGAACCTGGGTGCCAAGCGCATCAAGGGCTATGAAGAGGACGAGGTCCTCCATACCCATTTCTCGCGCTTTTACACACCAGAGGACCAGCAGGCGGGGCTGCCACAGGCGGGACTGCGCACGGCCGTCAGCACCGGCCGCATGGAGGCCGAAGGCCTGCGCGTGCGCAAGGACGGCTCGCGTTTTTGGGCATCGGTCGTGATCGATGCCATCTACGACGAGGGCCAACTGATCGGTTTTGCCAAGGTCACGCGTGATGTGACGGAGCGCAAGGCTGCCGAGGCCCAGCTGCGCCAGGCCTTGAAGATGGAGGCTATCGGCCGCTTCACGGGCGGGGTGGCCCATGATTTCAACAATCTGCTGATGGCCGTGCTCAGCAGCCTGGAACTGCTGCGCAAGCGCATGCCGCCCGACGATCGCCTGCGTTCGCTGGTGGAGATCGCCACGCGCGGCGCACAGCGCGGTGCGTCGCTGACCCAGCGCATGATGGCCTTTGCGCGGCAGCAGGAATTGAAGACGCAGGCCGTGGACGTCGCTGTGCTGCTGACCGGGATGCAAGGCCTGCTGCAGCAGACGGCTGGCCCGCATATCTTTCTGAAGATGGCCCTGGCCTCAGACCTGCCGCGCATCGCCACCGATCCCAGCCAGTTCGAGAGCAGCATCCTCAGCCTGGTTGCCAATGCGCGCGATGCCATGCCGGGCGGCGGCGTCATCAAGATCACGGCGGCCGTGGAAACCACGCTGCCGCGCCAGCTTGCGGGCCTGGCCTCGGGCTCGTATGTCTGCGTGCGCGTGGTGGACACCGGCGAGGGCATGGACGAACAGACACTCTCGCATGTGGTCGAGCCCTTCTTCACCACCAAGGGCGTGGGCAAGGGCACCGGCCTGGGCCTGGCCATGGTGGACGGGCTGGTGGCCCAGTCCGGCGGCAAGCTCGTGCTGCACAGCGCCCTGGGCAGCGGCACCACGGTGGAGATGTGGATGCCCGTCTCCAAAGACGAAAGCACGGCCTGCCATCTGGGCGGGCAAAGCGTGCAGGACGTGGGGCCCCTGGATGTGCTGCTGGTGGATGACGACCCGCTGGTGAGGGCCAATGCCTCGGCCCTGCTGGAAGACCTGGGCCACCGCGTCACGACCCTGAGCGCCGGGCAGGAGGCCATCGACCTGCTTGCGCGGCAGGCGCGCTTCGACGTGGTCATCTCCGACTACGCCATGCCCGGCATGAACGGCGTGGAGCTGGCCCGGCATATTGCAGCGCGATACCCGGGCCTGAACTTCATCCTGGCCAGCGGCTTTGCCGACATACCGGCACTGCCACCAGGAATGACGCGGCTGGCCAAGCCCTATTCGCAGGACGATCTACGCCAGCTGCTGCTTCAGTTGGTGAGGGCGTGAGCACCCATGGAGATGGCCTGCGAAGAGTTCTCACAAGCCATCACATCAAGATGGCAGGGTGGAAACAATGGCGCGATTGGCCTGTAAGTGGGCTTCAATCGACGCCAATTGCGCGTCGTAATCACTGATGACTTGCGCGGGGGTACTTCGCGGCATCCTTGTTTTTAGAAAAACAAGAGCGGGTATGACGATCAAGGAAAGCATCCACGCCAACGTGAGCGCAGTGTTGATGGCAGGCATCTTGATCTGGTTTATCGCCGTAGGACCCGCAAGAAGCAGGACGAGGAAGCTGATGCCGGTCAGCTTCAACCTTCGGCCACGTGCGTGTGCACGCTTCTTTTGATGGGCTTCCAACGCTTGTGCACGCAGCGCCAGAATCTGCTGCTTTTCTTGCGTCAGCCTTGGGATGGCCAGTTCTGCCGCTGTGCGATCTGTGCCCCGTTGGATGGCGTGAAGGGAGTGTTCCACCTTTTTCAGTGAAATGATCCCGCCTTGACGTTCAAGAATTTGGGCGCTTCCGCAATGCGCGCAGATGAAGCGTTCCGTATCACTTCCAATCTCCAGTGGAGCGGAGCAATTGGCACAAGACAAGCTGTATATAGGCAAGCCACTCTCCCGTTTTTCTGGGGCAATCCAAAGCCAAAGCTGCCCATACATGCCAAGTCACCCGGCCGTATTCACTGCTTCGCCCATGGGCAGCGAGCCGGGCAGTGTAGCGCTGAATGCGGCGGGTTTGAGAGGCTGCATGCGCAGCCAGACCTGCTCCAGTTGTTGCAGCCGTGGGGGAGGGCTCAGACACCTGCCTTCTCGAACAGCCGGCGCAATACCTGCATGGGCAGGAACCTGACCTTTCGCCGTTTCAGTTCCCGCCGGAACAGGCGCTCGCGTTCAATGAAGTTGATCTTGGGTTTCATCTTTTTTTGGGGCTGCAATGGACGAAACGCTTCAATCTACTGGTGAACGCCGTAGCTCCTGTAACACCGTGTCAGCGATGCTTCGGTATTGCCGGTTGCCGCTCGGCCCTAGGGCCCGCGCCATTGGGCATGCCGCACGCCCAGCTGCAGCTGCTGGATGCGCCGGTGGATGGTGGAGCGGCTGACGCCGAGCTGGCGCGCCGCCTCGGAGACATTGCCCTGGCATTGCGCAAGCAGCTGTTCCAGCGCCTGTGCGGCGGGCTCGCCGGCATTGCCAGCCAAGGCGGTGCGCGGTGCAGCGCATCGTGCAG
>NZ_JBICKS010000006.1:0-219509 GCF_043104415.1 Delftia sp. WSY_16
AGTTGCTCCTGCGCATGGTGCCGCTGTGGACGTGGATCGTCGAGAATGCAGACCACTTTCGGGAAGCTAGGCAAACGTTTGACACTCTTCACCGCGATGCCGACTCATAGGCTGCTGCGGTGTTGACTAATAAAGCGGTCAGCCAAGCAGTCATTGCCAACGGCAGCTTCTGGCCGACAACTGTCCTTGTGCGAGGGCAAGCCTTTCTACGGAGCGCTAAGCGCCCCTGATGTCTCGCATAAGCCTCCCTGTAGCGGGCGGCATGGTGGCCGCGAAGTCCCCGGGAGCGCGTCACTCAGGCTCGATTTGAGCCATGCAAAAGATGCTCACCCCTCATCGCGCCAGTGAGGCAGGTCGGCCGAGTACTCGAAACCACCCCGCACAGGTCATCGCCAGAGGCTTCGCTCCTCATCCGCGCCCGACCTGGTCAAGCTCCCCTCTAGGGCTGGCCCGCCATCGTGCCACGAAGGCGGAGCTTCCCTCCCTTCGACTCCACAGAGGTCACCAGCCGAGGCTTCGGTCTCGTTCGCGCCTGATCTAGGGCAGTCACTCTGCACGGCTGGCTGATTTTGGGTGCGCTCAGCCCCACGGCCAGGGGCGCCCTCAATGCGACGTTAGGACACAGCCCGCAAGGCTGCATGGTGATTCAGCGCCAGCCTTTCGCCGGAAGTTCTGTGTGCTCCTGCAGGCCTCGCTTCGCCGCTGGGCAGCGCGGGCGCGCCCCGAAAAAACTAAAGATCAGTGGCGGAAGAACTAATGTGTTGTGGCGTTCCGCAACTCTCTCCTACCCCAGCACCTTCTGAAGACGCGCCTGGCAACGCGATCTGCTCAGACTTGCTCAGATTCAGAATGTTTCTTTTTGTTCTAATTTGTAGCAAAAGTCTCACTATGAGACCAAGGCCCAAACCTCCGGTCTAAGCAAGTCTTCTTTCCAGCCTCCCCAATCCTCAAGGCGTGCATTGCAAGCTTTCAGGGGTTTTCCTCAAAGGTGTCCACACATGATTCAGCGCCGTTCTTCGCAGCACGTCCTCGCCGCCGCTTCGCTCTCACTCATTGCCTGTGCCGTAAGCGCCGCCGATTACGCCTACATTCCCAATTCAGGCAGCAGAACAATTTCGGTCATCAATACCGCGACTGGCGAACTTTCCACCACATTAAGTCCAGCAAGCATGGACGCAACGTTAAATAATAACATCTACACTCTTGCATTGCGACCAGGCGCCAACAATGAGTCGTGGTTCGGGCAATATCTATCAAACAACAAACTAGGCGTCATTGACACGACAAACAACACACTGAAGACAGTAATCAATGGTACTGGAGGCTCTGTAGCCATAACTTTTTCTTTAAATGGCGCAATAGCTTATGTCAGTGACTACTCCGGTCAAAAGCTGCATGTCATTGACGCCACCACAAAACAGATAACGAACAGCCTGAGCACCGGATGCCAGACCATCGCCTCTGCACTAAGCGCTGATGGCGCATCGCTTTACGTACGGTGCGATTCTGGGGTAATCCAAAAACTGGACACAGCAACTAACACGTTGTCCACGTTCCCAAATACCACCACTAATGGTTATGGGTTAGCTTATGACCCCACAGGCAGCGGAAAGCTTTACGCTTCCAACAATTCAGCCCCAATTGTTTATCTGCTTAACTTATCGGATAATTCGGTTACTCAGATACCAATAACTGGACTTCAAGGTGCCGCTAGTAAAGTCGCAGTACGCAAAAATGGCAGCAAGCTGTATGTCGGAGGAGGAAATAATGTACTCCACATTGTTGACACTGCTAACACCTCAACGCAAACCTCGATCACACTGAACGGTCCAGCATCTACCATTACAGGGCTTGGTATCTCGGCAAACGATGCGGCGTTGTATGCCATTACATCGAATGGCACAGTCCATGTCATTGATGTCGCCACCGATACGGAAACCAAGACGATATCTGCCGCAGCCGGCGCCTCTTCTTTCTGGATCTGGGGTGACTTCCTCGGCAACGTCGTCGCCAGTGCCACGCCGGGTGGACCCTCGGTGGCATCGATTGCCCCGCAGGGCACACCATCAGCCAGCGCCACAAGCATCAATTTCGCAGTGACCTTCAGCGAAGCGGTCAACGGAGTGGATGGCACCGATTTCGCGCTGACCACTACAGGCACCGCCACCGGCACGATGGGCACGCCATCCAGTGCCGACAACGGCATCACATGGACTGTACCCGTCACTGCCATCAGCGGCACGGGCAGCCTGCGCCTGGACCTCAACAGCAGCGGCACCGGCATCGAGAGCACCGCAGCAGCCAAGCCCATTGCAGGGGGCTTCGCGACAGGAACCGTGCACAACGTTGATGTACAGGTGCCAGTCGCTGGCGCTTGTGGCACGGCGGCGGGCCAAGCCACGGCACTGGCCCCTGCAGCGGGCCTGTGCAGCGCGGGCACGGCTACGGCGATCTCCAGCGCCAGTGGCAAATACACCTGGCAGTGCCAGGGCTTGAACGGCGGCAGCGCCAACAGCTGCGAAGCCCCCTGGTCCACCGCTGGAGGCAGCAAGGCAATGGTCGCACTGCAGACAGCCAACGGTTGGCAGGTGAGCAACGCCAGCTTCAGCACCACGCCACCCGCGACCGCTCCGCAAGGCGTGACTTTCCCCTCTGGACTGCTCTCGCTGAATCTCAGCAGCGGCAACCTGGGCAGCGATGCAACCGTCACCCTGAACTTCAGCACACCGGTGCCTGCAGGCGCGGTATACATGAAGTACGGCCCCAGCCCTGATGGTTTCAACTGCCAAGGCGCAGCATGTGCTCAACCACACTGGTACCAACTGCCTGCCAACCGTGCTGTGCTGGCATCGGACCGGCTGAGCGCCACGTTGACGCTGACCGACGGCGGGCTCGGCGACAACGACGGCATAGCCAACCAATCCATCCAGGATCCGGGAGGCTTTGCACTGCTGGCAGCACCCGCCAGCACTGCGGCGATTCCCACCCTGTCTGAATGGGGCATCATCGCGCTGTCGTCCCTTCTGGCCATGTTCGGCATCGCAAGAATGCGCCGCCGCCAGGGCTGAAAACAAAAGCCACCTTCGGGTGGCTTTTTTCATTTCACCGACCGCGAAGCGAGCAACCGGGCTTACCGCTCTCTGCCGTCCCTCAATGCATTTCCTTGATAGCTCCATGGCAAGAACCCAGAACCCGGCTCCAACACAAAAAATCGTCGCCGTCAGCTGACTCAATGCCTACCATGGGTCAATACTGTAAATCCTCAATTCAATCCCATTGAGATGATCACAATGTGAATGCGATCTCAATATCAATTGGAATGCCCTACCCGACACAATAAAAAAACAATTCCTTGCAAAATAAAATCCGCCTTCATACACTCCAGTCTCCAACTTTCATGGAGGAGAACGCAATGACTGGAATTCGTCGTGATGTCAATCAAGGTGGAACTGTCTGGAATGAAACGCTAATCTGGTATTCCAAAGCCGTGGGGCACCTTTACTCTCTTCCCATTACGGACAGGACCAGCTGGAGATATCTTGCCGCCATTCATGGCATCAACAAGAGCGGCTGGATCAGTGCCGGCGTGCTTTCGGCCAAGGACCCCTTGCCACCCAACTCCGAAACCGAGGAGATGTGGGACCAATGCCAGCATGGCACCTGGTACTTTCTTCCCTGGCATCGCGGCTATCTCGCCGCATTCGAAGCCATTGTGGCGAAGACCGTCAAGGAGCTTGGTGGCCCTGCCGACTGGGCGCTTCCCTATTGGAACTACCTGAATTCCAGCAATCAGGCCGCACGCAACATACCCCAGGCTTTCCTGGAAGAGAAATTGCCGGATGGTTCTCCCAATTTCCTGGCCAAGGCCAGGCGCAATGGGTCAAAGCGCCTGGGACCAACGCCTGACATTCCCCGTGATATCACGCTGGGTTGCCAGGACTACCACCGCTTCACCAGCGCTCCCGGCACCTTGGAATACGGCGGTGGCATCACCGCCTTTTCCCATGACGGCAGCGACACTGGCGCCATTGAATCCAATCCGCACAATCTGGTTCACATCATGGTCGGCGGACTGCAGGAGCCCTATGGATTCATGTCAGACCCCGACTATGCCGCCCTGGACCCGATTTTCTGGGTGCACCATTGCAATGTGGACCGGCTTTGGGCCGCCTGGCTGACCCAGCCCGGCAACATCCAGGACAACAGCGCCGCCTGGAGCAACGGACCTGCCGGCCGCGGCTTCGTCATGCCGGACACCGAAGGAAAGCTGGCCTCCTATGATCCGGGTGAAACCCTGCCTGGCGGTGCGCTGGCCCCTGACTATGACAATCTGACCAGCGGCACGGGCGCCACCACGCTCACGGCCAGCACGGCAGGCCTTACACCGCAGGAGATCGACATGCCCGCAGAATTCTCGACGGTCCCGCCGCCCGCGCCGCGTGTACTGGGCTCCAATGCGGAGCGGGTCATCGTGGGCCGCACGCCGCGGCTGACCACCGTATCGATCGCGGACCCCGGTGCCGCAAAGGTCGAGTTGCTGCAGGCAGGCGCCGCGCTGCCGCGGCCACAGCGCTACTTTCTTCACCTGGAAGGCATTCGCGGCAATGCGCCCAGCGGCGTGCTGACGGTCTCCATCGGCTCGCCCGGGGCGGCAGCGCGGCATGCAGACACCGTCGCCCTGTTCGGATTGGCCAAGGCCTCGGCCAGCGACGGACCGCATGGAGGCAACGGACTGGGCGCCACCATCGACATCACCGATGCCACGCAGGCCATCCTGGACGCAGGCGGCAGTCTGGACCAGTTGAACGTGGCCATCGAACAGCCCGAAGCCGACCCCGGGCGCGAAATCACCGTGGACCGCGTGAGCGTGGTCGCACAGGACGCCACCCGCTAAGGCCCGCGTATGGACGCGCTGCTGAGAGACCTGCGGACCGCTCCCGCGCCAGCACTGATGGCCGTGTCGGGGGCAGGCTTCATCAGCCTGGCCATCAGCCCGCCTGCCACGCCCGGCCTGTCGCTGTGCGGCTCGCTGTCCTCGGTCACGCTGGCCGACCTGTCGCCGCTGGTGCTGGACGGGCACACGCTCGGCATCCTCGGTGTGGCATGGCTGGCCATGGTCCTGGCCATGATGCCGCTGCTGGCACTGCGGCAGGTGCGCCACGCCATGCGATCGAGCGTGGCCCGCCGGCGCCTGCCGGCGGCGGGCCTGCTGCTTGCGGGCTATGCGCTGGTGTGGATGGCAGCCGGGCTGGTCATGGTGCCGCTTGCCGCCCTCTTGCACGCAGCAGCGCATCCCGCGCTCATTCTTGCCTGCATTGCCGTGGCAGTCCTGTGGAGTTCATCGCCCGCAGGAACACGCGCCCACAATGCCTGCCACAGGCTGTACCCCGTGGCCGCCAGCGGCCCCACGGCCAACCGGGACAGCCTGCAGCACGGACTGCGAACCGGCGTGGCATGCGCCACGGCATGCTGGCCGTGGATGCTGGCGCCCTTCGCCTTTCCCGCGGCCTGGCACCTGCCGGCCATGGCTGTTGCTGCCGTTTTGCTCTTTGTGGAGCGCACAGGCCCATCGCTGCGGCCCGCCTGGCGCCTGCCCTATGTCCTGCGGCGCCTTCTGCACGGCAAGCCGCGCACGTCGCTGGGCCGGGCGACAAGACACTGAACCTTGTGGAGGGTGAGCCTCACCCCCGCCCGGCCAGCTCCGCCACCCCTCGCACCAGCGCGCGCCCGGCGTCCGTCGCCTTGCCGTAATGCGCCAGCAGTGCCTGTACATCGGCGTCGGGCGCATGGGAGCGCAGGGACAGCAGCACGTAGCCGATATCGACGCCGGCAAGGTGCAATTGCTGCAGCGCCGTGGCGTCGGGGACGAGGGCGCCGGACTCGAATTGCTGCAGGACCTGTTTGGCTTGGCCGGCCTTGCGGGCGAGTTCGGCTTCGCTGAGGTTCAGGCGCTGGCGTTCCTGTTGCAGGCGGGCGGCAAGGGTGGGTTCGGGGCGCTCATGCTGGATGGCGTTCGGATCAAACGAGCGGAGGCCGGTCAGCACAAAGGAAATGTCCAGGCCATGCGCAGAAATCCGTGCAAGAAACTCGGCGCTGACGGTTGCCACGTCACGCTCCCAGTCCTGATAAGTGCGCATTTTGGTGCCGCCCAGCTTGGCCATGTCCGCTTGAGACAGGCCGAGACGCTCGCGCTCCTGACGAAGGCGTTCACCAAAAATTACACGGATTTCTGCATTCATCTTGTTGACGACCACGGATTTCCGCGCAATAGTCGATGTACCTTGTAGACCTTGACTTCAAATACTACCTGACCCCTCAGGCGGCTCCTTTGCGCGCCTGTACGTTGCACGAAGGAGGTCCATGAAGCACTCCGCCGCCAAACCGTCGCGCAAGAAGCTCGCTGCGGCGTACCGCGCGCTGTTTCAGCAGGCGGCTGAAGCGCTCCGGCAGGCCGCGATGACCGCCGAAGACCACCGGCACGGCGTCGAATCCGACCGCCTGCTGCGCATCGCCAGCGGTGTGGCCCGCAGTGCCGCGCAGGCCGACTCATCGCAGGACCTGCAGGACCCGCAGAACATGGCCTTTGACGTGGCGGCCTGCATCAACGCGGCGCGCCTGGTGCCCGGCCATGCGGAATCCGCCCCGCGCTCCGGCCTACTGGCCGAGGCGGCGCAGGCGCTCTCACAGATCTCTGAAACGCCGGCGGACCACATCGTTTTTCCCCGTGACACGCTGGCCAGGCTGCAGGCGGAGAGCGTTGCCGATCCCGCGCCCGCACAGTGGCGCGAGCTGGCCCGCCAGGCCAACTACGAGGCCCAGCAGCTGGCACAGGCTCTGATGCAGATGGGCCATCGCCAGGACACGGAGACCCATGTCGTTGCGCACGGCATGGCGGCGCGCATTGCGCAGCTGACGGAGATCGTTTTCGTGGCCGCCGCCCTGCATGGCGAGCACCGTGATGGCTGGGGCTCGCCGGTCCTGCGCGACGTGCGCCATATCTTTGAAGGCGGCATGGGCCGCCTGGGATGAGCGGGGCGCGGCTCAGCTCTGGACGACGACGTTCTCCAGCCTCAGCACGGCTTCGCGCACCTCGCCCAGGCGCGTGTCCTGCGCCTGCGAGGCCTGGATGATGGTGTCCATGATGTCGCTGGCATTCACGGCAGCCGCGCGCATCTGCTTCATCATGTCGCCCGATTCATTCACACGCTCGAAGCCCAGCTGCACGCTGGCCGCAGACGCGCCGATGACGGATTTGACCTCCCTGGCCGCCTCGGCGCAGCGCTGGGCCAGGCTGCGCACTTCGCCGGCCACGACACCGAACCCGCGCCCCTGCTCGCCCGCACGCGCGGCTTCGACGGCGGCGTTGAGCGCCAGCAGATTGGTCTGGAAGGCAATGCCATCGATCAGGCCCACCATCTCGCCGATGCGACGGGAGTTGCTGGAGATGCTGGACATGGCGTCGACCGCGCTGTCCAGGGCCACGTCGCCGCGCTGGGCAATGCGCGTCACGTCCCGCGCCTGGGCATGCGCGTCATGCGCCTGGGCAGCGCTGTCGCGCACCAATTGCTGCAGTTGCTCGAAAGCCGATTGCACCAGGCGCGTGGCCTCGTAGCGCTGCGTGATGTCGGTGGCGTACTTCACCACCTTGAAGGGCTGGCCGGACTGGTTGAGCACGGGGCTGTAGTTGGCCTCGATCCAGACATCGTTGCCCAGGCGCCCTATGCGCCGAAACTGGCCCCGGTAGTGCTTGCCCTGCGAAAGGTGCGACCAGAAGGCCGCGTACTCGGCCGAGCTGCGCTCCTGCGGGGCCACGAACATGCTGTGGTGCCGGCCGACCAGCTCGTCTTCGGATGCATAGCCCATGGCCTCCAGAAAATTGCGGTTGCAGCGCAGGATGCTGCCGTCCAGACCGAACTCGATCACAGCCTGGGCCCTGCCTACCGCCGCCAGCTGGCTGCTGGCTTCGGCATCGCGCAGCACTTCGGCCGAGATATCCATGGCGTACTTGACGACCCGCAGCACCTGTCCACGGCTGTCGAGCACGGGGCTGTAGTTGGCCTGCAGCCAGACCTCACGTCCCTGGTGGTCGATGCGCCGGCACCGGCCCACAAAGGCCTGCCCGCGCGCAAGCCGTGCCCAGAAGTCCCGATAGTCCCTGGCCTGCGCATCCGCCGGATCCAGGAAGATGCGGTGGTGCTGCCCGCGCAGCTCGTCCAGCTCATAGCCCATGAGGTCCAGAAACTGCGCGTTGGCGAAGAGGATGTGGCCCTGGGGATCGAGCTCGAGGACGGCCTGGGTGCTGTACAAGGCCTTCAGTTGGGAGCTTGGGGAATCGGAACGCAGGCCGAGCCTGGACAGGATGGAGCGGATGCCGCGCATGGAAGCCCTTGTTATTCAGCGCTGAATGGGTGATTGGCGCCCGACAATGGGCTGGTCTGGCAACGATTGTATCTGTTTGCTATTTTCTGCACTCTTCGCATTGACGTGCACTTTCTGTCAGAAGATGCCTACAGAAATAAAAAAATTGCCCTTCAATTCACAATTGTTTGCATTTTCTCAAGGCATCCAATTCCCTTTTTCCACCCAAGTCTTTCAAGCAGCAAGAAACACATGTAACTAATTGATATAGAGTTCGCAGCATTCCGTCGCCTGGCGGTGTCCTCTGTCTTGTGTGCTTGAAAAATGTCTTGTGGCGTTCGGGTGATCGATTTGACTTCCAGCCTGGGCGGCCGCGCCCTGGCCAAGCTGGGCGTGGCGTACGCCCCCGGCAAGCCGCGGGTTGCCGTGAGGCTGGCGGACTCGGAAAGCGCCCCTGTCATCGACTGGGGCGGACCTCCGGGGAGGGATGAGCCGCTGTGCGAGCCCTCGGCGCCGGGCGCCTTGGTACTGCTGATCGGCCCCGGCGCCGTTCATCAGGCCAGGGAATTGTTTCAGAGAGCATTGAATGAGGCCGTGCGTTGCGTACGCATTTTTCTGATGCCAAGCGCCATCATGGAAGAAATAGCGCTCAAGCAAATGCGGATGCCGCACCATGAATCCATTCAGCTTTACCGATTACCGGACAGCAGTTCAGAAACACTTTGGTTTGTTTTGATCGAAGAGCTGCAAAAGCTCTCAGCCCGATTTTCATCCGGTGACAACACCGATTCCAGAAAAAGAGAAGTTTCAATGTCAAGCAATCTGTCCCAATCCATGCAATCCATTATTTCCATCGAAGGCGCCATGGCGGCGGCCCTGGTGGACCATCAAAGCGGGATGTGCCTGGCCCAGGCGGGCAGCGGCGTGGATCTGGAGCTTGCTGCGGCAGGCAATACCCAGGTGGTGCGGGCCAAGCTCAAGACCATGGAGTCGCTGGGACTGCGCAAGGGCATCGAAGATATCCTGATCACCCTGGGCGACCAATGCCATTTGATCCGCCTCATCCCCAACAGCCCCGGGCTGTTTCTTTACCTGGTGCTGGACAAGGCCCGTGGCAACCTCGCCCTGGCCCGCTACAAGCTGACGGATATCGAGCGGTCACTGAAGGTGTGATCGCGGGACTGCGGGCCTGGGCCTGGGCATGGCCGGCCCGGTCATCCAGCTGCCCACTCGGCTACCATCGGTGCCCCCATCCCCATGCAGTTTCCCTGGAAGGCCCTCATGCTGCTGTACGCCGATTCGCAATTCGCCTCTCCCTATGCCCTGTCCGTGTTCGTGTCGCTGAAGGTCAAGGGGATTGACTTCGAGCTGCGCACGCTGGACCTTTCGGCGGGACAGAACACCGGGGCGGACTATGTGGCCGCGTCACTGACGGCACGGGTGCCTACGCTGGTGGATGGCGATTTCAGCCTGTCGGAGTCTTCGGCGATTTGCGAGTACCTGCAGGACCGCTTTGGCGGCGCCCGGCTCTATCCCGAGGATGCGCAGGCGCGCGCCCGTGTGCGCCAGGTCCAGGCCTGGCTGCGCAGCGATCTGATGGCCTTGCGCTCGGAGCGCAGCACCGAGGTGGTGTTCTACCGCCCCACGCCCACGCCGCTGTCGGATGCGGGCCAGGCGGCGGCGCGCAAGCTGTTTTCGGTGGCCGGAGCCTTCATCCGCTCGGAGGACGACCACATCGCCGGCCCGTGGTCGATTGCCGATGTGGACCTGGCGCTGATGCTCAACCGCCTGGTGCTCAACGGCGACGCCGTGCCTGCGCCGCTGGCCGCCTATGCGCGCCGGCAGTGGCAGCACCCCGCCATCCAGCAGTGGCTGGCCCTGCCGCGCCCGCCGCTGGCAGGCTGAGCCCCCCGGGATATTGGCAGGCCATGGACAGTCTTCTCTACATGGGCGTGCGGATCACGCCAGCATCACTGCCCAGCGATGTCACGCCCGGCGCCTGGCTGCCGCGCGCCACGCTGCTGGAGGTGGCCAGCGGCAAGGCCCTGGGAGCGGTCACCGAAGACCAGGGCTGCGACACGCGGCAGGAGGCCGATGCCCGCGCACTGCGGCTGGGCAAGCGCCATGTGATGAAGGTGCTGCATCAAGGCTGAGGCGCCAGGGTGCTGGCGCCTGCCCGCGCCCCTCAATCCATCTTCACGGCCACCAGCCTCCATCCCATCAGGCCTTCACGCCTGAAGATGAAGCCGCCCGGCTCGCCGCGCGGGTGCACGAAGACCTTGGACCAGCCCTGGTACTCCACGGAGTAGTCCTTGCGCGGCGGCCCGCCCTGGGTGTCCACGCCCACGCCTGCGGCGGCCACGTCCGTGGGTTTGCCGGGCTTGCCTTTTTCCAGCATGAGCATGACGCCGTCGGGCGAGACCAGCGCCTCGGTGAACTGGCTGACCAGGCCCTGGGCCAGTTGCTGGCCAAAGCCGGCCAGGGGGTTGGAGGCGCTGTCGCCCGAGCCGCCCATCTGGGATTGCAGCCTGGCCATCATCTGGCCCTTGATGCTTTCGCGCAGCGCAGGGAAGTCCACGTAGCCGGACAGGGCCTGGGCGTCGCGGCGCTCCACGGCCTTGCCGATCTGGTGCAGGGCGATATAGGGCGATGCATAGAGCAGTCCGGCCGCAGCCACGCAGAGGGCGGCCAGCACGCGGGCAAGGGTTTTGGGTTTCATGGATCTCTTTCGTGAAGGCAGGCCAGGGGCCACGCGCAAACGCGGATTCTAGGCGGGCCCGTCCGGCGCGCGGCGCCGGCCAGGGACGGCCCCGGGCACAGGCCGTCTCTTCCTGCCGCAGCAATGGGCAGAGAACCCCTATCAGGCCAGGGCGAATACCTGAAAAGCTGGTATTGCCTGTCCCATCCGATTCATACTATAGTTTGTAACAAATAGTTTACAAACCAATACAACATGGATCGCCATTGGCCACGCAGGCCATCGGCAAGCCAGCATCGCCGTTTCCGGATGCCTGTGAGCCTTTGTGCAGACCGGGCATTTCCCGTGAATGAAATCTCATTTTCACGACCGAGTTCTTTTTGCGAGAGATGTGAGCCATCACGGGGCGGCCTGACAACGCGAGTACCCACCAACCATCCGCAATGCATGCAAAGGACGCAGTATGAATAATTTCAAGTTATCGACTCGCCTGACCGCCTTGATTGGTTTTCTCTCACTGCTCATGATCGTGATCGGCGCTTTCGGGCTTTATGGAATCAGCGAGTCCAACCGCCGATTCAAGGTGGTCTATGAAGAGCGCCTGGTCGCACTGGGCGATCTGCTGGAAGTGCAGCGCCTGCTGCTGCGCAACCGCAATGCGGTCTCGGGCGCCATTGCCGTGCACCTGCCCGAATACACGCAGCAAAAGCAGCAGGAGATACAGACCAACATCAACGACGTGAACAAGGCCTGGGCCTCGTTCCGGCAGACCCGGATGACAGAGGAAGAGGCGCAGCTGGCCGACCGCTTCGAGGCCGTGCGCGCGCTGTTCCTGCAGGGCTTTCTGAAACCGGCCCAGCAGGCGCTGCTGTCCGGTGACCTGGAGCTGGCCCGGCAGCTGCTGATCGACAAGGACGAGGCGCTGTACGCGCCGCTGCGTGATGTGATCGTGCAGCTGACCGCGCTGCAGACCCGCGTCGCCAAGGAGGAATACGAGGCCGCGCAATCGCTGTACCAGGTGATTTTTGCGGTGGCCGTGGGCTCCATCATCGGGGGCGTGCTGCTGGGAGTGCTGCTGGGCTGGTCCATCATCCGCAACATGGCGCGGTCGCTGCGACAGGCCATCCATACGGCCGATGCCGTGGCGGCGGGAGACCTGACGCGGCACATCGATGTGCGCGGCAAGGACGAGGTGTCCATGCTGCTGCGCGCACTGCAGACCATGCAGGAGGGGCTGCGCGGCGTGGTGCGCCAGGTGCACCAGGGATCGGTCAGCGTGGCGGCGGCCAGCGGACAGATCGCGCAGGCCAACCAGGACCTGTCCTCGCGCACCGAAAGCCAGGCCAGCGCGCTGCAGCAGACGGCAGCCTCCATGGAGCAGCTCAGCTCCACCGTGCGCCAGAACGCCGACAACGCGCAGATGGCCAACCAGCTGGCCCTGGGCGCCTCCACCGTGGCCGAGCAGGGCGGCGAAGTCGTGCGGCAGGTGGTCGATACCATGCGCGGCATCAGCGAATCGAGCCGGCAGATCGCCGACATCATCAACGTGATCGATGGCATTGCCTTCCAGACCAACATCCTGGCGTTGAACGCGGCCGTGGAAGCGGCACGCGCCGGCGAACAGGGCCGAGGCTTTGCCGTGGTGGCCACCGAGGTGCGCGGCCTGGCCAGCCGCAGTGCCGAGGCCGCCAAGCAGATCAAGCAGCTCATCACCGACAGCACCAGCCGCGTGCACAACGGCAGCGCGCTGGCCGACCAGGCCGGCACGACCATGGCCGAGGTGGTGGACGCCATACGCCGCGTGACGGATCTGATGGGCGAGATCAGCGCCGCCAGTTCCGAGCAAAGCTCGGGCGTGGCCCAGATCGGCCAGGCGGTCACGCAGATGGACCAGGCCACCCAGCAGAACTCGGCGCTGGTGGAGGAGATGGCCGCCGCGGCCTCCAGCCTGCGCGGCCAGGCCGGCGACCTGGTGCGCACGGTGGGCGCCTTCAAGCTGGAGGCGGCAAGCGGCCATCAGCATGCCGCCGTGGAGCTGCAGCGCAGGCAGCCCATGCTGGCAGCAGGCTGAGACGGAAAGAAACAAGAAAGAGCGCGCGCGAGAAGCCGCCAGACAGGCCAGAGCAAGGCAGCAACAGGCCCTGGCCGCCGGGCCAGTGCCTGCGGCTGGCTCAATGCAGCGCGGTGCCCCTGGCGCCGCGGCTGCGCGCCATCTTGACGCGGTACATGGCCGCATCGGCCTTTTGCAGCGCGTCGTCGGCGTCAATGGAGTCCGGCCGCAGGCAGACCACGCCCACGCTGGCGCCGCCGTAGTCCAGCGTCTTGCCATCGGGCAGCTCGACCTTCATGACCGAGGCCTCCGACAGGCGCTGCTGCAGGTCGCGCGATACGGCGTCGGCCTCGCTGCCGAACAGCGGGCCCACGCCGATGAAGACGAACTCGTCACCGCCGAAGCGCCCCAGCATGTCGGCGCTGCGCAGATGGGAGGACAGGCGCTCTCCCATGGCGCGCAGCAGTGCGTCGCCGGCCTCGTGGCCGTGCTCGTCGTTCACGTTCTTGAAGCGGTCCAGGTCGATGAAGCCCACCACCACGCATTCCTGGCTGCGTGCGCAGCGCGCAATCAGCCGGCCCAGCTCGTCGGTGAGGCAGCGCCGGTTGGGCAGGCCGGTCAGCGGGTCCAGCAAGGCCAGTGCCGCCAGCTCCTGGTTGGCCTTGCTCAGGCTGGTGATGAGCTGCTCGCGCTCCACGCGCTCGGCGATGAGGTTGGCGAACAGGCGCAGCAGGCCCTGGGCCTCGGTGCTCAACGCCTGGGAGGTCTTGCTGGCCGCGCACAGCGTGCCGTAGAGCTGGCCGTCGGAAAAGCGTACCGGGGCGCTGGCGTAGGTGCGAATGCCCAGTTCACGCGCGGCCTCGGAGTCGCCCCAGCAGGCACCGACATCGGGCGTGTACATGCGGCCTTCGTCCAGGGCGCGCTTGCACAGCGTGTCGCCCCAGGGGACGACCAGGCCTTCGGGAATCTGCATCTCGCTCGCGTTGCGCGCGTACAGCACGCGCTGCTGGCCCTGTTCTTCGTTGATGGTGGTGAGATAGGTGGACTCCAGATGCGTACTCTCTTCGAGCATTTGCAGCAGGGGCCGCGTCAACTCTTCCAGAGAATGCGCCTGGGTCACGGACTGGGACAGGCGCTGGACAAGGGACTCCATGAAATACCTCTCGAAATGACGACGGAAGCAGACTGCCCGCGCGCCTGATGAGGGAATGGGAAGGCAGGCGGGCCGGCACCAATTTGGGGATTGTGACCCGGCCAGACGCAGGCGGGAAGCATCCCGGCCGCGCTGCAGGCCGATAAGCCTGCGCGCCACGCGCCGCTGTCAGCAGGCCGACACAGGCGGCCATATCACCTGCACGCGCAGGCCACCCAGCGTGGGCGAGCGGTCGAGCAGCAGGCGTGCTCCATGCCGCTGGGCAATGGTCTGCACGATGGCCAGGCCCAGTCCGCTGCCCTGCGCCTGCTGGCCCGCAGAAGCCGCTGAAGGCCCGCGCACAAAGCGCCGCAGCACCAGTTCGCGCTCGCTTTCGGCAATGCCGGGGCCCGAGTCCTCGACCACCAGCGCGCGGCCCTGGGCATCGCTGCGCCAGCCGACATCGACGCGGCCGCCTTGCGGAACGTACTTGACGGCGTTGTCCAGCAGGTTGCGCACCAGCATCTGCAAGGACTGTGCGTCGCCCGCCACGGCAAAGGACTGCCGCAGTTGCGGGGACTCGCTCAGGCCCATGTCCAGGCCATGCTGCTGGGCGGCCACGGCCTGGTCGGCCAGGGCCTGCTCCACCACCTCGCGCAGGTCCACGTCGGCAGGTGCGGCCGTGGCAGCGTCGTGCCGGCCCTGCATGCCTTGCACGCCGGGGGCCGTGCCTTGTACCGTGCCTTGGGCTTCCTGCCGCGCCAATGTCAACAATTGTTCGACGAGCCGTGTGGCCCGGTCTATGCCGGCCGAAAGACGCTGCACGGCCTCGTCATGCGCGGCCACATCGGGCGCGCGCTGCAAGGCCACCAGTTGCAGCTTGAGCGCGGCCAGCGGAGAGCGCAGCTCGTGCGCGGCGTCGGCCACGAAGTGCTGCTGCGCTTCGAAGGCCTGGCCCACGCGCTGCAGCAGCGCGTTGAGCTCGGCCACCAGGGGCCGCACCTCGTCGGGCAGGCCCTCGGCCGGCACGGGGGCCAGGTCCTGCGGGCGGCGCGCGGCCAGCTCGCGGCGCACGCGCTGCACGGGCGCCAGCGAACTGCGCACCACCCACCACACGGCCAGCGCCAGCACGGGCGCCAGCAAGGCGATGGGCAGCAGGCTTTGCCAGGCGGCATCGCGCGCCAGCGTGCGGCGCACGCGCATGTCCTGCGCCACCTGGATCACCTGCGAGCGCGTCTGCAGCGAGAACACGCGGTAGACGGTGCCGCGCGCGGGCACATCGGCAAAGCCCAGCACGGCCATCTGCGGCAATGCCGCACCCAGCGCGGACTCGAAAATGCGCAGGCCCTCGTTGGTCCAGACCTGGACGATGAATTCGTGGTTCTCATCCTCGGGCGGCGTGCCCTGGGGCCTGCCGCGCGCATCCACCGGCAGGCCGGCGCGCAGCGCAAAGGCGGTCTGCTGCATCTGGTAGTCGAACAGGGTGTCGGTCTGCAGCAGCGCGTTGCGGTAGGCCAGCAGGCCCTGCAGCAGCGCGGTGAGCACGATGGCCGCCCCCAGGAACAGGAGCAGCCGCGTGCCCAGTGCGCCGGGCAGGCGGCCGCGCAGCCGGGCGATGACAGAGGAAGCCGGCGCCGTCATGGCTTGGGCACCATGTAGCCCACGCCGCGCACATTGAGGATCAGCCCCGCGCCCAGCTTCTTGCGCAGGCCGTGGATGTAGACCTCGATGGCGTTGCTGCTGACCTCGTCGCCCCAGCCGTAGAGCTTGTCCTCGATCTGCTGGCGCGACAGCGTGCTGCCCGGGCGCGCCAGCAGCGTCTCCAGCACCGCCCATTCGCGGCCCGAGAGCACCACGTCGCGCCCCTCGACACTGGCCTCGCGCGTGGCGGGATTGAGCCGCACGCCTTCGCGCTCGTATAGCGGATCCATTGCGCCCGACGCCCGGCGCGCCAGCGCACGCAGCCGCGCGAGCAGCTCGTCCAGGTCATAGGGTTTGACCACGTAGTCGTCGGCCCCCGCATCCAGCCCGGCAATGCGGTCGCGCACGGCATCGCGCGCCGTGGCCACCAGCACCGGCGTGCGGTCGCGGCGCCCGCGCAGGCGGCGCAGCACCTGCAAACCGTCCTGCCCCGGCAGGCCCAGGTCCAGCAGCACCATGTCATAGCCATGGCCGCCACCCGGGCCGGGGCACAGGGCCGCATCGGCCTGCAGGCCGTCACGGACCCAGTCCACCGCATGGCCCTCGCCGCGCAGCAGGGTCTGCACGGCCTCGCCGATCATGGCGTCATCTTCGACAAGCAGTAAGCGCATGGCAGAAGAATAGCTCCCTGGACGGCTGGCTCAGTTCTGAGGCACATGCCGCCCGAAACTGGCGCGCTCAAACGTCGGGGACAGCGAGCAAGGGCCTAAGCCGGCCGCGCCGCCCCGCCGCGAGGCTGTCGTCCCCCTCCTTCGCTAAGCGATTAGAGAGGGGGAAGGCGCGCAGCGACTCAGGGGGTGAGCGGCGATCACACCGCCGCTTCAATCTTCGGCATGGCCATGCGGGCCTTGGTCAGCGCCATGCCCAGGTTGGCCGTGCGCCGGCAGACGAAGACGGCCACGTAGTCGGGCATGAGCTTGCCGCGCAGGAAGACGTGGATGAGGTTGTCGCTGTTGACGATGAGTTCCTGGAAGTAGTGGTGGCCGTCGTCCTTGAGGCCGCGCGACTTCTTAAACAGGCTCTCGATCATCGAGACGTTGGGGCCGTTGAACAGGTCGGCCGTGGCAGCGGCCACGAGATCGATGACTTCGCGCGGATGCGAGTCCACCGTGCGGATGGCCAGCAGCATGCCGGAGGCGGCATCCACATAGCCGATGGCCAGACATTCGGGCACCGAACCGGCCACCTCGCTCAAAACGTTATCCAGGCTCATTGCAGCTTTCCTTTTTTGTGAATGGATGTGATCGGTCAGCCCATCTTCAGCAGCAGTGCCACTTCGTACGCATACAGCAGGTCCTCCTGGGCCTGGGACTGCACGTACTGGGCATCGATGAGGCGCACGCGGCGCAGCGCCTCGTCGGCGGTGAGGCCCTCGCGCACCAGCCATGCGGCCAGCACCGTGCCCGTGCGGCCCAGGCCGGCCAGGCAGTGCACGGCCAGCACCTCGCCCGCGCGCAGCATGGCCGACATGCGCGCCAGCAGCATCTGGATCTGGGCCACCGACGGTGATTCGTGGTCCCGCACCGGCAGGTGCAGGTTGCGCAGGCCATGGCGCTGCAGCGGCTCCTGCGGCAGGTCGTTTTCGGTCAGCGTGATCAGCACGGTGACGCCGCAGCCGCGCAGGGCCTTCAGGTCGAAGTCCATGGACTGCACCACGCCCGGTTGCGGCGCGCCCGCCAGCCGGCCCGGCACCAGCCAGGCAAAGCCGCTGGGGCCACGGCTGGCCGGCACGGCCTGCGGGTCGGCCACCAGCGGCTGCCAGTCCACCAGCACGGAGGGATTGACGGCGCGCGGCCGGGCTGCGGCAGCGGGTGCAGGTGCGGGCGCGGGTGCTGGTACCGGCGCAGGGACGGGTGCAGGCGCGGGTGCAGGCGCGGGCGCAGATGCAGGCATGGGTTCGGATGCAGGCTCGGCGGCCACTGCGTCCGACAGGAATTCGGAGATCGCGGCCACGGCCGCTGCAGGCAGCGGAGGAGGCAGGGGCACGCCCTCCTCCAGGTCTTCGGCCCGCGCATCGGGCGAGGCCACGGCACAGCTGCCGGTGCGCAGGAACTGCTGGCCCGCCAGCGACAGCGGCGCACGCTGGAAGGCTTCCATGGATTGCGCCTCGGCAATGCGGCCGCCGGCCAGCAGCAGCATGCCCTGCGCCACGGCCTGTGCGTGCTGCTGGTGGTGCGTGCTCATCAGCACGGCCGTGCGCTGGGCCACCTGGCGCAGCAGCTCCAGCAGCACGAAGGCCTCGTAGCCCTCAAGCTCTGCCGTGGGCTCGTCCACCATCAACAGGGCCGGCTCGGCCAGCGCTTCGCGCAGGATGGCCACGGCACGCTGCTGCACGGGGGACAGCTGCAGCGCCGGCTGGTCGAACATCAGCGCAAGCTCGGGAAAGCCGAAGGCCTGCACCTGCGCGCGGCACCAGTCGCGCAGCGCATGCGGCACGAGCTTGAGGCGGGGCCGGGCCAGCTCGACGATGGCGTCGAAGGTGCTGGCCATCATCAGCCGGGCCTGCTGCTGCACCAGGCGCGGCGCCTGCATGGCGCCGGTCCATTCCTGGCCCGCGTAGCGCACGCTGCCCCAGCGGCGAAAGCGCGGATTGGCGGCATTGAGATCGGCCAGCGTGCGCAGCAGCGTGGACTTGCCCGAGCCGCTGGGGCCCAGCAGGGCCGTGATGCCGTGGGTGGGCAGCGTGAAGTCCACCTCAGCCAGGATGACGCGCGCGCCGAACGATGCGCCCAAACCCGCCGCCTGCAAGCTGTAGTCCTGCTTCAAAGCATGCCCTTCCTGTTTTGCCATGGGCCCTTGCGGGCGCTTCTTCCTGAAACCAGAACGGTGCACGCCCGCCTGGATGGGCCGGCAGTCTAAGCGTATTCGCTCTATCTCAAATCGTCACAATTTGAAACACCGCTAACGCAAAAGGACGCGAATTCACAGAATACAACCATCACATTGCCGCACGAATGCAGGAATCGCCAGCCACTGGCCGGTTGAATTCCCCATGCAATAAGCCCCGGCACATTCGTGCCGGGGCTGTGCGATCAATTCAGTGTGCAGGTGCTTTTCAGTCCCTTACCTCCTTTCGCTTACCCGAGACGTACGGGAACAAATATCCTGTTGCCATCGCGCCAAATCAGCACGGCCACGGTCTTGCCGGCCTTGGCCATGGCGGCGCGCACGGCCTCGATATCTCCGGCAGGCGAGCCATTGATGGACAGCAGCACATCGCCCTGCGTGATGCCGGCCTCGGCCGCCGGGCCTGCGGCGTCGGCAACGACCAGGCCGTCCTTCACGCCGATCTGCTGCTTTTCCTCGGGCTGCAGCGGGCGCAGGGCCAGGCCCAGCTTGCCCTTGCCGGCGTCGGGCTTGTCCTTGGCCACCTTGGCGGCCTTGTCGCTGGCATCGCCCAGCACGGCGCTGAGCGTGCGGGCCTCGCCGTTGCGCCATATCTCCAGCGTGACCTTCTGGCCCGGCAGCGCCTGGCCCACAAAGGCCGGCAGATCGCCCGAGCCCACGATGGGCTGGCCATCGATCTTGCGCACCACGTCGCCGGGCTCCAGTCCCGCCTTGGCGGCAGGGCCGTTCTTGTCCACGCTGGACACCAGGGCGCCTTCGGGACGGTCGAGCTTGAAGGAATCGGCAAAGGCCTGGTTCACCTCCTGCACGGCCACGCCCAGCCGCGCATGCTGCACCTTGCCCGTGGCCACGATCTGCTGCTGCACGCGCGTGGCCACCTCGATGGGAATGGCGAAGGACACGCCCTGGTAGCCGCCCGAACGCGAGTAGATCTGGCTGTTGATGCCCACCACCTCGCCGCGCGCATTGAACAGCGGGCCGCCCGAGTTGCCGGGGTTGATGGCCACGTCCGTCTGCAGGAAAGGCACGAAGCTGTCGTCCGGCAGGGTGCGGCCCTTGGCGCTGACCACGCCGGCCGTCACGCTGCTCTCGAAGCCGAAGGGCGAGCCGATGGCCAGCACCCAGTCGCCCACGCGCAGATCGGCCGTCTTGCCCAGCGACACCGTGGGCAGGTTCTTCGCCTCGATGCGCAGCACGGCCACGTCGGTCTTGGGATCGGCGCCCAGCACCTTGGCGCTGAACTCGCGCCGGTCGGTCAGCTTGACGGTCACTTCCTTGGCGCCGCGCACCACGTGGGCGTTGGTCAGGATCAGGCCGTCGCTGGAGACGATGAAGCCCGAGCCTTCGCCGCGCGTGGGCACGTCGCGCTGGGGCTGGCCCTGGCCCATGCCCGGCATGCCGGGCACGCCGAAGCGGCGGAAGAATTCAAAGAACGGATCGTTGGGGTCCATGCCCGGCACGCCCTGCTGCCCCTGGCGCGCTGCGGCCTCGTCGCCGTCCTCGCCCATGGCACGCGAGCTGCCGACCACGCTGATGTTGACCACGGCCGCGCCATTGCGCGCCGTGATGTCGGCAAAGTTGGGCGCCGCCACGGCGCCGGCGGGAGAAGCAGGAGAAGCGGCAGAAGCAGGCTGTGCTGCAGGCGCAAACAGCGACGTGGCGGCACGCGCATCGCCATGCACCACACCAACCAGACCGGCGCCCGTGGCGCCCAGGGCGCCGATGGCACCTGCGGCCACCAGGGCCAGCACCAGACGGCGGGGAGTCGACAGAATCTTGTTCATGGCAGACCTTTCCTCAAAAGCAGCGTTCCTTGCTGCGTTGGGGAGAAGTCTGAAGGGGCAGACTTAGGCGAGGCTTAGAAGCCTCGCCGTGCCTCTCAGATCAGCGCCAGCACCTTCTCCGGCGGGCGGCACAGCGCCGCGCCCTTGGGCGTGACGACGATGGGGCGGTTGAGCAGCACCGGGTGCTCGGCCACGGCGGCGAGCAACTGCGCATCGCTGGCCAATGCATCGCCCAGGCCCAGCTCGGCGAAGACGGCTTCCTTGCTGCGCAGCAGCTCGCGCACGGGCATGCCCAGCTGCCGGACCAGGGCCTGCAGTTGCTCAGCGTCCAGGGGCTGGGCGATGTAGTCGACGATGGTCGGCTCTATGCCGTTGTCGCGCAGCAGGGCCAGCGCGCCGCGCGAGTTGCTGCAGCGGTTGTTGTGGTAGATGGTGATGTCGGTGCGGGGGGCGGTGGTGTTCATGGGCCGCAGTGTAGGCCCATGAAAATGCGTCTCAGGCCACGGCTTCCTCGGGATGGGCATCGACCTCGCGGCCGGGCAGCAGCAGGTTCAGCCCCACCGCGACCAGGGCGCCGACGGTAATGCCCGAGCCGAAGACTTCGCGCACGAAGGCAGGCATGCGGGCCAGCAGGTCCGGGCGCACCGTGACCGCCAGGCCGCAGCCCAGCGAGACCGCGATGATCAGGCTGGCGCGCCGCGAGTGCTCGGCGCCGCTGAGCATGCGGATGCCGGCAGAAATGATCATGGCAAACATCATCAGCCCCGCGCCGCCGAGCACGGGCTGCGGAATCGTCACCACCAGTGCGCCCAGCACAGGAAAGAGTCCGGCCAGCAGCAGCATGACGCTCGTCAGCATGACCACGTGGCGGCTGGCCACGCCGGTCAGCGAGACCACGCCCACGTTCTGAGCGAAGGTGGACAGCGGAGGGCTGGACATCACGGCCGCGAAGGCCGAGCCCACGCCGTCGCACAGCATGCCGCTGGACAGGCGCTTGCCGTCGATGCGCGTCTGCGTGGCCGCGCCCAGGGCCATGAAGGTGCCCGTGGTCTCGACGATGGTCACCAGAAAAGCGATGGACATGGCGACGATGCCGGCCACCGGGAACGTCATGCCGAAGGTCAGCGGCTGCGGGATGGCGAAGACCGCGGCCTCGCTCACCTGGGTGAAGTCGATCAGGCCCAGCGCCAGGCACAGCACATAGCCGCAGGCGATGCCCAGCACCACGGCCGAGGCAGAGACGATGCCCCTGCCCCACTGCACGAAGCCGATCACCAGCACCAGTACGAAGCCGGCGATGGCCAGGTGGCCGATCGCGCCGTAGTCGCTGCGGCCCACGCCGCCCGCAGCCCAGTCCACGGCGACGGGGGTCAGCGACAGGCCGATCATGGTCACGACCACGCTGGTCACGGTGTGCGGGAAGAAGCGGCGGATCACGGGCATGAAGTAGCTGCCCACGATCATCACCAGCGACCCTACCAGCGAGGAGCCCAGGATGCCGGCCACGCCATGCTCCAGCCCCACGCTGATGCCCGCGCCCACGAAGGCGAAGCTGGTGCCCATGACGCAGGGCAGCCGTATGCCCACGGGCCCCACCCCCCTGCACTGGACGATGGTGACCACGCCCGAGCCCAGCAGCGCTGCATTCACCAGCGCCACGATCTGGTCGGCCGGCAGCTTGAGCGCCCCGCCGAAGACCAGGGGCACGGCGATGATGCCGCCCAGCGCCGCCAGCAGGTGCTGCAGCGACAGAAGCACCGTGGTGATGAGCATTGGCGGACGGTCTTCCACCTTGTAAAGCAGTTGTTCCATTGTCTTGTCTCCTTGTGTCCTGGCCGTTGGCCTCTTCAGAGGCGCTTGTATGTATGTCGGGGCAGTGGTGCCGGAAAAGGGTGGGGGTCCTGAAAGTGCTGTCCGGGTCTTCGAGCCTCCTGGAGATGCTTCGGGGAAATGGCGCAGCGCGGCAGGTCGGCACCCGCGATGGCCTGGGTGCCGGCCTGCCGCGCTGCAGGGAGATGTCAGTGGCCCGCTGCGCGCTCGAACAGCGTGCGGGCCAGCTCGCGGTGGCGGGTCAGCACGCGCGGCAGGTCGGCGGTGAGCAGCAGCCCGTCGCGGACCACGACACGGCCGTTGATGACGCTGGTGGACACGTCGGTGGGCGTGCAGAACACCAGCGCGGCCACGGGGTCATGGCCTGCGCCCGCGTAGCCCACGCCCGACATGTCGAAGGCCACGAAGTCGGCCGACATGCCCGGCGCCAGCGCGCCGATGTCGTCGCGCCCCAGCACGCGCGCGCCGCCCAGCGTGGCGATCTCCAGCGCCTCGCGCGCGCCCATGGCGGCAGGGCCGTGGCCCACGCGCTGCAGCAGCAGGGCCTGGCGCGCCTCGCCCAGCATGTGGGCGCCGTCGTTGGAGGCGCTGCCGTCCACGCCCAGGCCCACGGGCACGCCCGCATCGCGCATGGTGCGCACGGGTGCGATGCCCGAGGCCAGGCGCATGTTGGAGCACGGGCAATGCGCCACGCCCGTGCCCGTGCGCGCGAACAGCGCAATGCCCTCGGCATCGAGCTTGACGCAGTGGGCATGCCAGACATCGGGGCCGACCCAGCCCAGGCTTTCGGCGTACTGCGCGGGGGTGAGGCCGAATTTCTCGCGAGAGAAGGCGACGTCGTTGTCGTTCTCGGCCAGGTGGGTGTGCAGCGACACGCCATGCGCACGCGCCAGCACGGCGGACTCGCGCATCAGCTCGCGCGTCACCGAGAACGGCGAGCATGGCGCCAGCACCACGCGCAGCATGGAGTGGCGTGCGCTGTCGTGGTACTGCTGGATCAGGCGCAGGCTGTCGCGCAGGATGGCTTCCTCTTCCTCCACCACCGCGTCGGGCGGCAGGCCGCCCTTGCTGCGGCCCAGGCTCATGGAGCCGCGCGCCGCATGAAAGCGCATGCCCATCTGCTGCGCCGCGGCGATGGAGTCGTCCAGCCGAGCGCCATTCGGATACAGGTACAGGTGGTCGCTGGTGGTGGTGCAGCCCGACAGCATCAGCTCGGCCATGGCGGTCTGGGTGGAGACGTGGATCATCTCCGGCGTGAGGTGCGACCACAGCATGTACAGGTTGGTGAGCCACGAGAACAGCTCCGCATCCTGCGCGGCCGGCACGGCGCGCGTGAGGCTCTGGTACATGTGGTGGTGCGTGTTGACCAGGCCCGGCATCACCACGCGGCCGCGCATGTCCAGCACCTGGGCCGTGCCGTCGTCCACCATGCGGCGGTACTGCGGCGGCAGATCGGCCGTGGCGCCCACCCATTGCACGGCCGGGCCGTCGGCCACCAGGGCGCCGTCGCGGATCTCGCGGCGCTGCGCATCCATGGTGACGAGTACATCGGCGTTCAGTGCGATCAAGGTCATGGCGTTCTCTTCTTCGAAATGGAAAAGCCGCCAGTCTAGGAAGGACAAGCCATTGCCGATAGCGCTGAATTCCGCCCGATGTGTCCACAAAAAGTGGACAAGTGCCTAAGACTCACCGCCCCCCGGCAAACAGCCTTGCCAGCGCCTGGCCGATGGACTGGGCCATCAGCTCCCCCGCCGCGCTCAACTGCCCCCTGGCCCGGCCGGTCAGCACCAGCGTCTGCCGCCGCAGATGCGCATCGCGCAAAGGCACGAAGACCAGGGCATTGCGGCTGCGCTCCTCCATCACGTCCAGCGGGTTGAGCAGGGCAATGCCCTCGCCCAGCATGACCAGGCGCTGGATCAGCGCCATGGAGGTGGACTCGGCCACGGGCGTGACCTCGATGGCGTTGCGCGCAAAGGCTTCGTCCAGCAGGCTGCGGATGGACAGCGGCGGCGCGGGCAGGATGAGCGGATGGCCTATGCACTCGCTGAGCAGCACCGACGATTGACGTGCCAGCGCATGCCGGGGCGGCACGATGGCGCCGATCTGCCATTCGCTGATGGCCAGCGCGCGCAGCGCGGGGCGTTCGGACAGGTCGTAGGCCAGGCCCAGGTCGGCGTCGCCGCCTTCCACGGCAGCCGCGATGTCGCTCAGGGGCAGGTCGATGATGCGCACCACGATGCCCGGGTGGCGCTGGCGGAATTCATGCACCAGCGAGGGCAGCAGCGAGCCGGCCAGCCCCGTGGTCGCGGCCACGGTGATCTCGCCGCTGCGCGCGCCCTGCAGTTCGGCAATGCGCTCGCGCAGCGCCGCATGCTCGCGCAGCGTGGCGCGCACATGGGCCAGCACCATCTCGCCCGTCGGGGTGAGGCGCAGGCGCTTGTGGATGCGCTCGAACAGGGGCGTGCCCAGCTCGGCCTCCAGGTCGAGGATCTGGCGGTTGACGGCCGTGGGGGCCACGTGCAGATGTTCGGCCGCCTTGCGGATGGAACCGCGGCGGACTACTTCGTCGAGATAGCGCAGGACTCTGGCGTGCATGGCGCGAGCGTAGCGGGGTTTGCCGGGCCGCGCTTTGCAGCGCCCGGCAGCCCAGGCTCAGCGGGCCGTGCCCGGGCGCTCGGCGCGCAGCGTGCGGCTGAGCATGATCACGGGGATCAGGCCCACCAGCACCAGGGCCAGCGACGGCAGGGCGGCCTCGCCCAGGCGTTCGTCGCGCGCGAGCTGGTAGGCCACGACGGCCAGGGTGTCGCTGTTGAAGGGGCGCAGCACCATGGTGGCGGGCAGCTCCTTCATCACATCGACGAAGACCAGCAGCGCCGCCGCCGCCGTGGAGCGCCTGAGCAGCGGCCAGTGCACGCGCGACAGCATGCCCCAGGCGCCCGTGCCCAGCATGCGGGCCGAGTCGTCCAGGCTGGGCGCGATGCGCGCATAGCCGCTTTGCATGGACTGCAGGGCCACAGCGCAAAAGCGCACCAGGTAGGCCCAGACAATGCCCACGGCGGTGGCCGTGACCAGGCCGGCAAAACCCCATTCGGGCCGCACCTGCTGCACCCAGCCCACGGGCAGCAGCAGGCCGACGACGACGACGGCGCCCGGCACCGCATAGCCCAGGCTGGCCAGTTGCACCACGCCGCGCGTGACGGCCGACTCCTTGTGGCGGCGCACGGCAAACGCCAGGGCCACGGCGATGATGACGGCCAGCACCGAGGTGATGGCGCCCAGGCGCACGCTGTTGAGCGCCCAGTCGAGGAAGCGGTCCCAGGGCAGCACCGACCAGTCGGCCGCCAGCGGGCGCAGCATGAAGAACACGGGCGCCACAAAGCCCATGAGCACGGGCAGCAGGCACACCAGCCAGGCCAGCGCGCAGCGCCAGCCGCGCAGGCGCAGCGGCTGCGCCTCGGCCGAGCCGGCACGGCCCGCGCCGCCGGTGACGAAGCGCATGCGCCGCTGCGCGCGCAGCTCCAGCTGCAGCAGCAGCACCACCAGCACCAGCAGGAAGGTGGCCAGCTGCGCAGCGGCAATGCGGTTGTCCATGGACAGCCAGGCCTTGTAGATGCCCGTGGTGAAGGTCTGTATGCCGAAATAGCTGACCACGCCGAAGTCGGCCAGCGTCTCCATCACCACCAGGGCCACGCCAGCGGCCACGGCCGGGCGCGCCAGCGGCAGCGCCACCGACCAGATGCGCCGCGACAGCGGCGCGCCCATCAGGCGCGCGGCCTCCATCAGGTGCGCGGCGCGCTCGCCCAGCGCGGTGCGCGCCAGCAGGTAGACATACGGGTAGAGCGAGAAGATGAAGACCCAGACCGCGCCGCCGAGGCTGCGCACCTCGGGCAGGAGCCGGCCTTCCAGGCCATAGGTGTCGCGCAGCCAGGTCTGCAGCGGGCCGCTGAACTGCAGGAAGTCGGTATAGGCATAGGCCGTGACATAGGCCGGCATGGCCAGCGGCAGCAGCAGCAGCCATTCCAGTTGGCGCCGGCCGCGGAAGTCGAACAGCGTCACGGCCGCCGCCGTGCCCGTGCCCACGATGGCCGCGCCCAGCGCCACCAGCAGGCCCAGCCAGACCGTGGTCCACAGGTAGCCGGGCAGCACGGTGGCGGCCATCTCGCGCAGGATGGAGCCGGCCAGGGCATCGCCCTGCCCCAGAGGCAGCCAGGAGCCGAGCACGGCCAGCACGGGCAGCATCAGCACCAGGGCCAGCAGGAGCAGGGGAAGGGAGCGGAGTACGGACGACAGACGGCGCAAAGCGGAGGTCTCGGCTAGAGGATGAGGGGGAGGATCTGGCTGCCGGGCTATGGAACGGGCCGGGATCCGCGGCAGCCACCGGCCTGTGGGCCGAGGTGCCGCCGAGACCGGACGTGCCTGCGGGCTGCTGGAGTCGGCGGGCTCCGGGCATGCCCCAGGCCCGCCAATGCAAATGCGAATTCTATTCATTTGCGCGGTTCTACAATCGCCGCATGTTTTTGACCGTCTCCCAACTCGAGGTGCGCTACCCGGGCCGCGACAGGCCTGCCGTGCAGGGCGTCACGCTGAATCTGGCCGCTGGCGACATCGGCGTGCTCATCGGCCCCTCGGGCTGCGGCAAGACCACGCTGCTGCGTGCCGTGGCGGGCCTGGAGCCCGTGAGCGGCGGCGAGATCCGCATCGACGGCCAGCTCGTGGGCAGCGCGGATTTCTCGCTCCCTCCCGAGCAGCGGCGCATCGGCATGGTGTTCCAGGACTATGCGCTGTTCCCCCATCTGAACGTGGGCCGCAACGTGGCCTTCGGCATCCACCATCTGCCCAAGGCCCGCCAGGCCGAGCGCGTGGCCGAGGTGCTGGAGCTGGTGGGCCTGGCCGGCAGTGCAGGAAGGTTTCCGCACGAGCTGTCAGGCGGCCAGCAGCAGCGCGTGGCGCTGGCCCGCGCGCTGGCGCCCAGCCCGCAGCTGATGCTGCTGGACGAGCCGTTTTCCAACCTCGACGTGGACCTGCGCGAGCGCCTGGCGCATGAGGTGCGCGGCATCCTCAAGGCAGCAGGCGCCACGGCCCTGTTCGTCACGCACGACCAGCTGGAGGCGTTTGCCATCGGCGACATGATCGGTGTGGTCCACCAGGGGCAGCTGCAGCAGTGGGACGACGCCTATTCGCTGTACCACCGGCCGGCCACGCGCTTCGTGGCGGACTTCATCGGCCACGGCGTCTTCGTGCCGGCCACGCTGGCCCACAGCGGTGCCGGCGGCGTGGTGGCGCGCACGGCGCTGGGCGATCTGGTCGATCCGGCCACCTGCCCGCTGCCTGCGCAGTTTGCGGACGGCGAGTGCGATGTGCTGCTGCGCGCCGACGATGTGGTGCACGACGATGCCTCGCCCGTGCAGGCGCGCATCCTGCGCAAGGCGTTTCGCGGCTCGGAGTTCCTCTACACGCTGGAGCTGGCCAGCGGCCACAGCGTGCTGGCCCATGTGCCCAGCCACCACGACCATGCGGTGGGCGAGTGGGTGGGCATACGGCTGGACATGAATCACGTGGTCGCCTTCCCGCGCGAGAGACAGGGCACTGCGCAGACCGCAGCGGCCTGAGCAGGCGGCCGCCGCCGCGCCGTCCAGGCCTTTGTCATCCGACGGTCATGGGTGAAACCCAGAATCTGTCACATCTTGTGACAATTCAAGGCCACCCATGTTTGCTCTGGACCCCTCCTCCACGCAGCACGCTGCATCTGCTCCGACACCGGTTCCGGCGCTTGCCCCTGCGCCCGCCGCGCCACGCCTGCTGGCCCGCGCAGGCCAGCTCAGCCAGCCCACGGCGCCGATTCCCCCCGACACCAGCAACGAGGACGTGCACCGGCTGTTCAGCGAGCAGCCCCTGCTCGAAACCCTGGCCGTGGTGGCCGACGATCGGCCGCTGGGCCTGATCAACCGCCAGCGCTTCATGGAGCAGTACGCGCGGCCCTTTGCGCGCGACGTGTTCGGCCGCCGCAGCTGCCTGGTATTCACCGACACCGCGCCCATGGTGGTGGCGGCCGGCCTGCCCATCGACCAGTTGGTGCAGCAGGCGCTGGCCAGCGGCAGCCGCGTGCTCAAGGACGGCTTCATCACCGTCGAGGAAGGCCGCTATGCAGGCATAGGCACGGGCCACGCGCTGATGGCCGCCATGTCCGACATCGAGGCCGACAAGACGCGCCAGCTCATGGCCAGCATCGACTACGCCAGCCTGATCCAGCGCTCGCACCTGGTCGAGTCCGACCGCGTGCTGGCCAGCCAGCTGGCCGACCACGGCCTGCTGTGGGAGCCGCGCGACGTGGTGGGCGGCGATGCGTATTTCTTCCGTGCCACACCGCAGGGCCTGCTGGGCTGCATGTTCGACTGCACGGGCCACGGCGTGCCGGGCGCCTTCATGACGCTGATTGCGCTGTCCTTCCTCGAACAGGCCGTGGCGCCTGCAGGTATCGGCACCAGTACCGGCACCGGCGCCGCCATCGACCCCGGCGCCCTGCTGGGCCAGATGAACCGCTACATCAAGCGCGTGCTGCAGCAGCGCACCCGCGACGCCCAGCCGGCCTGGGGCGCACCAGCGGCCCCCGCCGACGGCCTGCCGGCGGAGAAGACCTCCAGCGACGGCCTGGACGCCGCGCTGTTCCTGCAGTCGCCCTGCGGCACGCAACTGCGCTTTGCATCGGCCCGGCTGGACCTGCTGGTGGCGCCACCCGGCGTGCAGGAGGCGGCCCAGGTGCAGATCCATGCCGGCGACAAGCTGGGCATAGGCTATGCGACCACGCCCGACGACGCGGCCTGGAGCACGCAGGTGCTGGAGGTCGCGCCTGGCTCGCTGCTGATGGTGGCCACCGATGGCGTCATCGACCAGTTGGGCGGCCCGCGCCAGATCGCCCACGGCAGAAAGCGCCTGGCGCGCTTCCTGCACGAGCAGCAGGACCGCCCCGCCGCCCAGGCCTGCGCCGAATTCCGGCAGGCCTTCGCCCAGTGGCAGGGCACGCAGCGCCGGCGCGACGATGTGTCTCTGCTGGTCTGGCGCAACCAGGCCCTGCAGCCCGCCACCTGCGTGCAAGGCCAGCCATGAGCCCGGCCGAATTCGCTCAGCTGCGCGCCCAGGCCGAGCACAACGGCCTGCTGCTGTACTACGCGGGCACCTTCAACCCCCACGTGATCCAGGCGGCGGCCGACACGCTCAAGAGCCGCCTGGCCAGCGAGGACGGATCGAGCAGCGCCAAGCGCAAGCTGTTTTCCACCTTCATCGAGATGGCGCAGAACGTGCTGCACTACGCAGCGCCCCTGCCTGCGGCCGACACCGGCCCCCGCCAGGCGCTCAGCGCGCCCGTGCCACAGGGCGCCATCGGCGTGGGCCGCATCGATGCGCTGGCCTGCGCCCAGGAGGCGGGCGCCGAGCCGGCGCCGGCCCGCTTCTGGATCGCCTGCAGCAATGCCGTGCGCAGCGAGCATGTGCCGCGCCTGGCCGCCAAGCTGGATGCCGTGCGCGCCATGAGCCACCCCGAGATCAAGGCCGCCTACAAGGCCCAGCTGCACAACACGGACCACGGCACCAGCGACGACATCAGCCGGGGCGCGGGCCTGGGCTGGCTGACCATTGCGCGCGATGCCTCGGCACCGCTGCAGTACCACATCGCCACGGGAGAGGACGCCGCCGAGACCGCGCCCCATGCCGTATTCCACGTCAAGGCGCTGATCTGAACGCCGGGCGTCCTTCAACGAACCGACCTGCCGCCATGCAAGCATTGAAATCCGAACGCACCTCCGTCACGCCCGAAGTGGTCTTCTCGCCGGCCGAGCAGCTTCTGCGCATCGAAGGCGAGTGCTATCCCGAAAACCCCCTGCCCTTCTTCAACCCCATCCTGTCCATGCTGGGCCGGTATTTCGAGGCGAGCCAGCCCCCTCGCTTCGTGGCCGAGATGAAGCTGCAGTACATCAACAGCGCCTCCACCATGGGCCTGCGCTCGCTGTTCGCGCTGCTGGACCAGGCCGGGCAAAAGGGCACGGACATCCGCGTGGTCTGGGCCTTTGACGAGGAGGACGACGCCATCGAGGAACTGGGCGCCGACCTGGTGGAGGACTTCGCCAACCTGGTGCTGGAGCGACAGCCCTACAGCAACTGAGGGCAGGCCTGCTCCGCCCTGGCCTTCAGGCCAGCGGCTTGCCCATGAGCACCGTGGTCAGGCCGCAGTCCCATTCCTCGTCGGGATAGGTGTCCAGCGTGGCATATCCCTGCGCCGTGTAAAAGCCCAGGGCCTGGGTGTTGAAGCTGTCGGTCTCCAGCCGCACCTGGGCGTGGCCGTCGGCGCGCATGGCCTGCTCCGCGTGGGCCAGCAGCGCACGGCCCACGCCGCGCCCCTGCCAGGCCGGCAGCACATGCAGGGCGCCGATGAAGTCATCCACGCGGTCCACGAAGCCGGCCACCACGCCATCGCACTCGGCCACCCAGAACAGGTGGCCGCGCGACTGCACGTACTGCGCGGTGCGGCCCGAGGCGCGGAACCGCGCATCCTTGTCCGCCGTCAGCTGGGGCTTCCAGGTGCTCTCGTAGGTGGCCCAGAGAACGGCGTTCAGGGCAGCGGTGTCATCAGGCCGCGCGGGCCGGAGCGTGAGAGTGTCAGTCATGTCGCTGGCAAGGTTCAGGCCTGGCGCAGCCGGTCCACCTCGGCATGCAGGTCCTGGGCCCAGACGCGGCGGTCGCGGCCATCGGCCGTCTGCGGCTGGCCATAGTGGACGGCGGCGACCAGATCGTCGGCACACAGCGTGCGCCAGATGGAGCCCAGCAGGGTTTCATCGCCCTCGTAGCTGGGCGCGTGGCTGATCTGCCCGGTGGCGCCGTCGATGAAGCGCAGGCCCACGGGCAGCACGGGCGCACCGATCTGCACGGCCGCCTGCAGCAAATTGGCATGGAAGGGCAGCAGCTTGCGGCCATCGCCCGTCGTGCCTTCCGGGAAGATGGCCAGGATCTCGCGGCGCTGCAGGGATTCCTCCATGCTCTGCACCATGCGCCGCGCATCGCGGCGCGAGGTGCGCTCGATGTACAGCGTGCCCGCCGCCGTGGCCAGCGTGCCGATCAGCGGCCAGCCCTTGACGTCGGACTTGGAGATGAAGCGGCAATGCCGCGCCGCATGCAGCACGGGAATGTCGAGCCAGGAAATATGGTTGCTGACCATGAGCATGGGGCCCTGGCTCGGCGGCTCGCCCTGGATCTCCAGGCGCACGCCCGCATGGGCCAGCAACTGCAGGGCCCAGGCCTGCACATGGGCGTGCTGGCGCTCCTCGGGCAGCTGCGGAAAGCGCAGGGCCACGATCCACAGCCCCTTGCACACATGGCCGAACAGGCGCGCTGCGCGCAGCGTGGCGCGCCCTCCATTACGCAAGCGTTTCATTTCAGCCATTCAGAGCGTTTGGCAACGCCCATGCCCGTGAAACAGGCACGCTCCATCTCAGGGACACCGAGGAAGGGCCGCCCCGCACCGAGGGTGTCGTCCCCCTCCCTCGCGTAGCGAGTAGAGAGGGGGAAGTCGCGAAGCGGCTCAGGGGGCGCTTCATTTCAGCGGCGTTCGTAAGCGATATGGCCGTCGACCAGCGTGCAGCGCACGCGGGCCGGCAGTTCGTAGCCGCCGAAGGGCGTGCTCTTGCCCTGGCTGGCCAGCTCCTGGGGCTTGACCGTCCAGGCCGCCTGCGGATCGACGATGCACAGGTCGGCCACGCCGCCCTCGGCCAGCCGGCCCAGCTGCCCCTGCAGCTCGCCCAGAGACGAGCCCAGCACCTGCACGGGCGATGCCGTGATGGCGGCCAGCGCACGGTTCAAAGGCACGCCACCGTCCTGCGACCACTTGACGGCCAGCGACAGCAGCAGCTCCACGCCCGTGGCGCCGGGCTCGGCCTCGGCAAAGGGCAGGACCTTGGCATCCTCATCGACGGGCGTGTGGTCGGAGACCAGGGCGTCGATGGTGCCATCGGCCAGCGCGGCAGACAGCGCATCGCGGTCGCGCTGCTGGCGCAGCGGCGGCGTGACGCGGGCGCTGCTGTCGAAGTAGCCGATATCGGTATCGGTCAGGTGCAGCGAGTTGATGGACACGTCGGCCGTGACCTGCAGGCCTTCGGCCTTGGCACGGCGCACCAGTTCCACGCCTGCGGCGCTGGACAGGCGGCACAGGTGCACGCGCGCCTGGGTGCCGCGCATCAGCTCGAAGATGGTGTGCAGGGCAATCGTCTCGGCCGCCACGGGCACGCCGGACAGGCCCATGCGCGTGGCCAGCGGGCCGCTGGCGGCCACGCCCTTGCCCAGGTACAGCTCCTGCGGGCGCAGCCACACGGTGTAGCCGTAGGTGGCCGCATACGCCAGGGCGCGCTGCAGAGTCTGGGTGCTGGTCATGGGCACCTCGGCCTGGCCGAAGCCGATGCAGCCGGACTCGGTCAGCTCGGCCATTTCGGTCAGCACCTCGCCCTTGAGGCCCAGCGTCAGCGCGCCCAGCGGGAACAGGCGCGACTGGTGCAGCTTCTCGGCGCGGAACTTGAGCATCTCCACCAGGCCCTGCTCGTCGAGCACGGGATCGGTATCAGGCGGGCAGACCAGGCTGGTCACGCCACCGGCCACCGAGGCGGCCATCTCGGACTGCAGCATGCCTTCGTGCTCGTGGCCGGGCTCGCGCAGGCGCACGGCCAGATCGACCAGGCCCGGCAGCACCCAGCAGCCGGCGGCATCGATCTCGCGTTCTGCGGCAAATCCCTCGGGCGCCTTGCCGATGGCCAGCACCTTGCCGCCGTCGATGGCCACGTCGGCCTGCTGGTCCAGGCCCCGTGCCGGGTCCATCACTCGGCCGTTGCGGATGAGTATCTTCATGGTTTGCTACCCCGTAGACCGCAGGCGGCGCATGGGCTGCGGCCTGCGGCGATCAAAAACATATGCGTGTGTGGAGGCTCAAGCCTCGTTGCCGGCGACGATGGACATGACGGCCATGCGGACCGCGATGCCGAAGGACACCTGCGACAGGATCACGGCCTGCGGGCCATCGACCACTTCGGAGTCGATCTCCACGCCGCGGTTGATGGGTCCCGGGTGCATGACGATGGCGTCCGGCTTGGCCAGGCGCAGCTTCTCGGCCGTGAGGCCGAAGCTCTTGAAGTATTCCTGGCTGGACGGCAGCAGGGCGCCGCTCATGCGCTCGTTCTGCAGGCGCAGCATGATGATCACGTCGCAGTCCCGGATGCCCTCTTCCAGCGTGTGGAAGACGCGCACGCCCATCTGCGCCAGGTCCGGCGGCACCAGGGTGCGCGGGCCGACGACGCGCACTTCGGCCGCGCCCAGCGTGGTCAGCGCATGGATGTCGGAGCGCGCCACGCGCGAATGCAGCACATCGCCCACGATGGCCACGCGCAGGTTGGCGAAGTCCTTCTTGTAGTGGCGGATGGTGTACATGTCCAGCAGCCCCTGCGTGGGGTGGGCGTGGCGGCCGTCGCCGGCATTGACCACGTGGACATGGGGCGCCACATGCTGGGCGATGAGGTAGGGCGCGCCCGACTCGCTGTGGCGCACGACGAAGATGTCGGCGGCCATGGCCGAGAGGTTGGCGATGGTGTCCAGCAGCGACTCGCCCTTGCTGGCCGAGCTGCGCGCGATGTCCAGGTTGAACACGTCGGCCGACAGGCGCTTGGCCGCGATCTCGAACGTGGTGCGCGTGCGCGTGCTGTTCTCGAAGAACAGGTTGAACACGCTCTTGCCGCGCAGCAGCGGCACCTTCTTGACCTCGCGGTCATTGACGCTGACGAAGTTGGCCGCCGTGTCCAGGATGTGGGTGAGGATGTCCTTGGACAGTCCTTCGGTGGACAGCAGGTGGATCAGTTCGCCGTTCTTGTTGAGCTGGGGATTGCGCTTGTACAGCACGGTCAGGCCTCTTGGATGCGGAATTGGAAGACGCCGGCGTCATCGCGCGCCAGCGACAGCAGGCGGTCGGCCGGCAGCGCGATGCGCGCGGCGGCAAAGTCGGCCTGGAAGGGCAGCTCGCGCCCGCCCCGGTCCACCAGCACCGCCAGGCGCACGCAGGCCGGGCGGCCGTAGTCATAGAGTTCGTTGAGCACGGCGCGCACGGTGCGGCCGGTGTAGAGCACGTCGTCCAGCACCAGGATGTCGGCGCCGTTGACGTCAAAGTCGATCTGCGTCTGGGCGCTGGTGGCCATGCCGCGCTGCGCGAAGTCGTCGCGGTGCAGGGCCGAGGACAGCACGCTGGGGTTGCCGGGCAGGTTCAGGTCCTTGTGCAGCCGCTCCACCAGCCAGGCGCCGCCCGAGGTGATGCCGGCCAGGCGGGTTTCAGGCCCCATGAGGCTGCGCACGCCGCGCAGCAGTTCGCGGTACAGGGCCTCGGCGTCCAGCACCAGGCTGCCGGCTCCCGCAATGGATTCACTCATGGAAGACTCCTCAAAAACTGTTCAAGAATGATGCAGGCCGAGGCCGCATCGGCATCCCTTGCGCCACCGGCCAGGGCCTCGGTGGTGCTGTAGCGCTCGTCCACCTCGTAGACAGGCAGGCCGAAGCGGCTCTTGAGCTGGCGGCCGAACTTCTTCGCCCGCGCCGTGTTCTCGTGCGCGTTGCCGTCGGGGTGGTAGGGCACGCCGATGACCAGGGCATCGGGCTGCCACTCCTTGATGCGCTCGCCGGCCTGGGCCAGGCGGGCCTCGCCGGCCTCGGCGCGGATGGTGGGCAGCGGGTTGGCCGAGCGCAGCAGGCGCGTGCCCACGGCGCAGCCCGTGCGCTTGGCCCCGAAATCGAAGGCCACGAAACTCTGGAAATGGGAGGGAACGACGGGCGGCACGGCCGTGCCGGCTGCCGCTGCTGCCTGGGGCTCGGGAGCGGGAAGGCTCATGCGCGCCCCGCTTCGGGCGAGATCATCCAGCGCTGCAGGCCCAGCAGGCCCAGGGCGCGGTCATAGCGGTCGTCGACCGGGGTATCGAAGATGACGTTGGCGTCGGCGCCCACCGTGAGCCAGGCGTTTTCGGCCAGCTCCGACTCCAGCTGGCCCTCGCCCCAGGAGGCATAGCCCAGGGTGACCAGCAGGCGCTTGGGGCCTGCGCCGTCGGACAGGGCTTCGAGCACGTCCTTGGAGGTGGTCATCTCCAGGCCGCCGGGAATGGTCATGGTCGAGGCGTAGGCGGACTCGTCGTCGGGCGCGCCTTCGATCACCATGGGATCGTGCAGCACGAAGCCGCGATCGGTCTGTACGGGCCCGCCGTTGAAGACGCGGTTGCCGCGAAGGTCCTCGCGGCCCAGGGCCAGATCCACCTTTTCCAGCAGGCCTTCCAGCGTAAGCTGCGAGGGCTTGTTGATAATCAGACCGAGCGCACCGCGCTCGCTGTGTTCGCACAGGTAGATCACACTGCGCGAGAACGCTTCGTCTTCCAGGCCAGGCATGGCAATCAGGAAGTGGTGCGTCAGATTGATAGGCGCAGTTTCAGCAGACATAACGACGGATTTTACCGGCGATCCATGCCACCTTCTTACCCTGTGGGCTTGGTCTGGCTGCGGCGCGACCTGCGCCTGTCCGACCATGCCGCCCTCTACCATGCGCTGCGCCAGTGCCGGCAGGTGCATTGCGTGTTCATCTTCGACGACGACATCCTCGCCCCCCTGCCCCGTGCCGACCGGCGCGTGGAGTTCATCTGCCAGAGCCTGGCGGGCCTGGACGATGCGCTGCGCGAGGCCTCGGGCCGCGCCGACACCGGCCTCATCGTGCGCCGCGGCCGGCCCGCTGAGCAGATCCCGGCCCTGGCCCGGCAGCTCGGCGCCCAGGCCGTGTTCTGCAACTGGGACGACGAGCCCGACGCACTGGCCCGCGACGCCCGCGTGCGCCAGGCCCTGGCCGCCGAGGGCGTGGCCCTGCACAGCTTCAAGGACCACATGGTCTTTGCGCGCGACGAGGTTCTGACCCAGGCCGGCGCGCCGTTCTCGGTGTTCACGCCGTACAAGAACGCCTGGCTGCGCCAGGTCACGCCGTTCTTCCTGTCCGCCTACCCCAGCGAGCGCGACCTGCCCGAGCGCCTGGCGCCACGCCCCGAAGGCGAGCGCCGCGCCGTGCCCACCGCAGCCGACCTGGGCTTCGAAGCCGGCACGCTGGACGGCCTGCGCCTGCCCACGGGCTGCGCTGGCGCCGAGGAACTGCTGGCCGACTTCCTGCCGCGCCTGCCGCGCTACAAGCAGGCGCGCGACTTTCCCGCCGTCAAGGGCCCCAGCTACCTGAGCGTGCACCTGCGCTTTGGCACGGTCTCCATCCGCCGCCTGGCAAGGCTGGCCTGGGAGCAGACGCAGAGCCAACCCCATGATGCCGAGGGCGCCGCCACCTGGCTGTCCGAGCTGGTCTGGCGCGACTTCTATTTCCAGATCCTGGCCCACCATCCGCACGTGGTGCACGCCAGCTTCAAGCCCGCCTACGACGCCATCGTGTGGGATACCGGCCCCGAGGCCGATGCGCTGTACGCCGCCTGGTGCGAGGGCCGCACCGGCTATCCGCTGGTCGATGCCGCCATGCGCCAGCTCAACACCACGGGCTACATGCACAACCGGCTGCGCATGGTGGCGGCCAGCTTCCTGGTCAAGGATCTGGGCATAGACTGGCGCCGGGGCGAGGCCTGGTTTGCGCGCCAGCTCAACGACTTCGACCTGGCGGCCAACAACGGCGGCTGGCAGTGGGCGGCCTCCACGGGCTGCGACGCCCAGCCCTGGTTCCGCATCTTCAACCCGATCACGCAAAGCCAGAAGTTCGATGCCGACGCGCGCTTCATCGAGCGCTACGTGCCCGAGCTGGCCCGCCTGCCCGCCGCGCTGCGCCACGCGCCCTGGCAGGCCCGGCCGCTGGAGCTGGCCGAGGCCGGCGTGGTGCTGGGCACGGACTACCCCCACCCCGTGGTGGACCACGCAGCCGCGCGCGAGCGCACGCTGGCCCGCTACGGCGTGGTCAAGCAGGCGGGCTGAAGGAAGCCGGTGCAAAGACACCGGAGCCAAGAAAAAAGGAGCAGCGCTGGCTGCTCCTTTTTTGCGGGGCGAGGGCTGGCCGCCGAGGCTCAGGCCTCTTCGCCCAGCACCTGCGTCTCCGTCTGCAGTGACAGCGGCGCAGGCTGGGTGCTGTTCCCTTGCAGGGAATAGTGCTGGATCAGGCCCAGCAGCTCCTCGTCCGAGTAGGGCTTGCCCAGGTAGTGGTTGGCGCCCAGCTGGCGCGCCATCTCGCGGTGCTTCTGGGCGATGCGCGAGGTGATCATGACCACGGGCAGGTCGCGCAGGGCCTCGTCGGCGCGGATGTTGCGCAGCAGGTCGAAGCCGTCCATGCGCGGCATCTCGATGTCGGACAGCACCAGGGTCGGGCGCTCCTCGGCCAGGCGTTCCATGGCCTGCAGGCCGTCGGCCGCCAGGGCCACGCGGTAGCCTTCGCGCTGCAGCAGGCGCTGGGTGACGCGGCGCACGGTGATGGAGTCGTCCACCACCAGCACCAGCGGCACCGAGACCGGTCCCGCGCTGGCCGGCACGGCTTCGCCGTCGCCCTGGCCGGCGGCACGCTCGGCCTCTTCGGTCCGGGCGCGCACCTCGTCGCCATAGACGTTGGCCAGCGCCACAGGGTTGTAGATCTGGACCACGGCGCCCGAGGCCAGCACCGACATGCCGGTCAGGCCGGGCAGGCGGGCCAGTTGGGGGCCGAGGTTCTTGATCACCACTTCCTGGTTGCCCAGCACTTCGTCCACGTGCAGCGCAATGCGCTGCGACGCACTGCGCAGGATGACCACGGGCCGGGTGCGGCCCACGGTTTCCTCGCTGCGCAGGGAGGACTGCCACAGCGCGCCCGCCCAGTAGAAGGGCAAGGTCTCGCCGCCATCTTCAAAGCCGTGGCTGGCATAGGCCTGCTGCAGCAGATCCAAGGGCGCACGGCGCACGATTTCCACCAGGCTGGCCGGCACGCCGACCAGCAGCCGGCCCGCGCGCAGCATGACCACCTGGGTGACGGCCGTGGTCAGCGGCAGCACGAGGCGGAAGGCACTGCCCCGGCCCGCTTCGCTGTGGGTCTCGATGCGGCCGCCCAGCGCGTTGACCTCGGAGCGCACCACGTCCATGCCGATGCCGCGCCCGGCCACGCCGGTCACCTCGGTGGCGGTGGTGAAGCCGGGCTCGAAGATCAGGCGGCCGGCGTCCTGCTCGGTCAGCGTCTGGTCCTCGGGCCACAGGCCCTGGGCCACGGCCTTGTCGCGGATGCGCTGCAGGTTCAGGCCGGCGCCATCGTCCTCCACCGACAGCGCCACGTCGTTGCGCTCCTGGCTCAGGATGATTTCGATGGTGCCCATGGCCGGCTTGCCGGCAGCGGTGCGCTGCTCGGGCGGCTCGATGCCGTGGGCCACGCAGTTGCGCAGCAGGTGCTCGAAGGCCGGCATCATGCGGTCCAGCATGCCCCGGTCCATTTCAATGGTGCCGCCGAGGATGTTCAGCCGCACCTGCTTGCCCATTTCCTTGGAGGTCTGGCGGACCACGGCATACAGGCGCTCGGCCAGGGAGTCGAACTCCACCATGCGCGTGCGCAGCAGGTCGCGCTGCAGCTCGCGCGCCTGGCGGCCCTGGGCGACCAGGTCGTCCTCGGCGCCCGCCATGTCGCGCTGCAGGTTGCGCTGCACGGTGGCCACGTCGTTGACCGACTCGGCCATCATGCGCGTGAGTTCCTGCACCCGCGTGAAGCGGTCGAACTCCAGCGGGTCGAAGCCGGCCGCCGAGTCCTTGGACAGGGCCAGGCGCGACTGCATCTGGCTCTCGGCCTGGACCTCGATGTCGCGCAGCTGCATGCGCAGGCGCTCCAGGTTGCCGGCCAGCTCGTCCAGCGAGCCACGGGCCTGGGCCAGGCGCGCATCGACACGCGAGCGCGCAATCAGCACCTCGCCGGCCTGGCTGATCAGGCGGTCCAGCAACTGGGCGCGCACGCGCACCGTCTGGTGGGCGCCCGCACGCAGCGGCGCGGTGACAGGAGCCGGCTGTGCGTCGGCCGGCGCCGGGGATGCGCCAGCGCCCGAGGCGTCGGAGGCCGTGGCGTCAGAAGACACCGCAGAGGCGGCAGGCTCGGCCTGGTCCGGCCCATCGGCCAGGCCCAGCGGCCCATCCTGCACCTGTTCGCCCGCAACGCGCAGTACGTCGAAGCCGGCCTGCAATGCGTCGAAGTTGCCCAGCAAGGGCTCGATCTGCTCGGCCGTGGGAGATTCGCTGTCGACCCGCTCGACGGCGGATTCCAGCCGGTGGGCCATTTCGCCCAGGCGCATGGCGCCAGCCAGTCGGGCACTGCCCTTGAGGGTGTGCAGGGCGCGCAGCGTTTCGTGGCGCGCCTCGTCCAGGGAAGGCCGGCCATGCCAGCGACGCAGCGCAGCGCCCAGGCGGGGCAGCAGCTCGATGGCCTCTTCCTCGAAGATGGGGAACAGGTCGGGGTCCACTTCGTCCAGGGCGTCGATGTCGTCGTCCAGGTCGTTGCCCACGGCCACCGCATGGGCGATGGCCTCATCGATGCGGCGCTGCAGCTCGGCTTCCTGGCGTGCGTCGTTGACCAGGGGGCGCATGGAATAGGCCAGCGGCGCCACGTCCTGTGCCTGGGCCTGCGCATGGGCGCCGGCGTCGAGCACGGCATCCGTGCCAGGCTGCGGCAACGGCTCCGGCAGCAGCGCATCGAGCCGGCTGTCCGGAGCGTCCGCGACTTCGATATCCAGCGCCAGCAGTGCCTGCAGTGCTTCTTCCACGCCCGGCTGGGGTGTCTTGAGGAAGCCGGCCGCGAACTGGTGCAGCAGGCGCTGCACCTCGTCGGAAGCCGCAATGCAGGCGGCGACCTGCTCAGGCGTGCCACAGCGCTGCGGCTGCAGATGGGCCAGCGCATGCTCCAGCAGGCGCGCCAGGTCCGACAAGGCCTTGAAGCCCACGGTGGCCGAGCTGCCGGCCAGCGAATGCGCGAAGGCGATGGCGTCATCGGGCACGGGCTCGCCGGGCTCGGTCGCCCATTGCTGCAGCGACAGGTCCAGGCGGCGCGACCATTCGTCGGCCTCGTTGAGATAGACGTTGTACAGCGGCGCGCTGATGCGCAGGCCGTCCACGACCTTGAAGCCATCGGCATCGACGCCGGACGGCTCCTGTGCGCCGGACTCCTCAGCCACCGCAGGCGCCTCATCGGCCACGGATTCGGTATGCAGTTCCTGCGGGGTTTCCGCCTCGGAAGCTTCTACGGCTTCGATGGCCTCGGCAGGTGCGGCTGCCGGAGTCAGGTCCAGATCCAGCCCCTCGAAAGGCGCCAGCGGCACGGCGGCGTGCGGAGCCTGCTCTTCGGCTTCAACTTCGGCTTCGGCTTCGGCTTCGGCTACAGCTTCTGCACCTGCTTCTGCTTGCAGCGCGGGCAGCGCGTCGGCATGTGCCTCGGGCACGGTCTCTGTGCCGGGCAGCGCGGGCTGGTCGCCCGAGACAACGGCCAGGGCTTCCTGCTCGCTGTCGCGCATGGCCGCCTCGAAGGCGGCGAAGTCCAGCTCCTCCACCGCGTCGGTGGCCAGCGCAGCGGGTGCCTCGGCGGTCTCCGGCTGCGTTGAACCCTGCGACTGTTCGGGCACGGCCGCCGCAGGCTGGGGGTCCAGGTCCAGCAGACCGAAGTCCAGCGCAATGTCCAGGTCACCGGCGGTCCCGGCGGTCTCGGCGGGCACGGCCGGCTCGGGGGCTTCCCGCTGCTCGGCCTGCAGCTGCTGCTCCACTGCGGCGAAGGGCTCCACCGGCGCCTCGACCGCGGCAGGCTCGGCCTGCGTGCGGCGGTCGGCACGCGGCACCAGGGCCACGTCGGCGCGCACGCCTTCCAGGCGCATGGCATCGGCTGCGGCGCGGAAGGGCGTGGCCAGCCAGGCATCGGCCTGCTGGCGCTCGATGGCCGAAGCCCAGGCGCCAAAGGCGCGCAGCGCGTCGCTGGCCAGCTCCTGCATGGGCTGGGGCATGGGCTTTTGCTCGGCCAGCCAGGCATTGAGCATTTGCTCCATGGCCCAGCCGGCTTCGCCGAATTCATCCAGGCCGACCATGCGCGAGCTGCCCTTGAGCGTATGGAAGGCGCGGCGCAGCGTGGTCTGTTCGCTGAGGTTGCCGGGCTCATCGGCCAGGGTGCGCAGCGCCTGCAGGCCGTTGTCCACGACCTCGCGGGCCTCTTCCAGGAAGATGCTCAGGATTTCGTCGTCGGAATCATCTTCCGAGACGGTCAGACCGGCCAACGGGGGAACGGGTTCAGGCAAGGGTTCGGGCTGAGCCGTGGCGGCAGCGGCAGCAGGGCCGGGCACCGGTTCGGCCGCTTCAGCCACGTCAGCTGCTTGAGCCGCTTCGGCGGGTATCTCGAGCGCCTTGGCGAATTGCGCCAGTTCGGCATCGTCGGCCAGCGCTTGCTGCCCGGCGACAGTCGCCTGCGGCAGGGGCTCGGGCACAAGATCCACGGAGGGTGGCGGCGGCGCCGGCACCGACGGTGCTGCCGCAGTGGGTTCGGCAGGCAGGTCGTGTGCAGTCTCGGCGGGCTGGATCTGGGGCACGGGCAGCGGCTGGGCCACGGCAACGGCTTCGCGCTGCGGCGGCACGGCGGCGGTGTCCAGGGCCGGCAGCTGCTCGGGCGCCTTGCCCGCGTCGTCGGCGCGGTGGCCACGGCGGCCCATCAGGATGCGCAGACCGCCTTCGGCCTCGTCATAGACGAAGAGCTTGCGCGCCATGCTGCGCTGGTAGCTCAGCATGTCGATCAGGAAACCCATGGCGCCCAGGCTGTTGCCCAGCTTGTCGAAGACCTGGGCCCGTTCTGACTCGGCGATCTCGCCCAATACCAGCCGCTCCACGGTTTCGCGCATGCGCTGCATGGCCTGGGTGGCCTGGTCCAGGCCCAGCACGGACAGCACGCCGCGCATCTGCGCCATCTGGCCAGACACCGGCGCCAGCACGGTGGCATCGGCGGGGTTGCGGAAATACTGGTCCAGGTGCCGCTCGGCCTCGGCCAGCGTGGCACGCAATTCGCCCACGACCGAGCCCATGGTCTGGTGGTCGCTGGCCTGGCGGTACAGCTCCTCCATCCACGGCTCCAGCGGCCGGGCGGGCGCGCCCTGCAGGGATTCCTCCAGGCGCTGTACCAGGTTGGCGGATTGCTCGGCCAGTTCCTCGTCGCCCATGTCCATGGTGGCAAAGGCCGCCTGCAGATAGAGCACGGAGGTGGCCACTTCCATGGCCAGTTCCGCCGGCGGCGGCTCGCCGATGCGGGCCACGGTTTCGGCCACCTTGATCAGCATGCGCGCCAGGCCATGGCTGGCCGGGTGCAGCTTGACCAGGGATTCGGCCACCTGGGCGAACTGGTCCACCACGATCTTGGTGCGCGCACGGTCGCCGCCTGCCAGGGCGGACCAGGTCTCCGCCGCCGTGGTGATGCGCTTGCGCGCCTGCACCAGCACGGCCGGGTCGTAGCGGCCAAAGCGGGTCTGCTGGTAGTCCACCTGCGGCTGGGCCTGCATGCCGTAGGCCTGGCGCACCGCCTGCAGGGCGGCGCCGGCCTGCTCGGCCGGGCGCGCCTGGGCGCAGAAGAACAGCAGGTCCTGCAGCAGGCGCGCAGGCGGCGTGCGGTCGCCCTTGGCCATGGCAGCGTACTGCAGCAGCACGCGCGAGGCCATGCGTTTCACATAGAGGTCGACAACGATCAGGCCGCGCGACTGCGCGTCGAAGAAGCCAGCGGCCACCTTCCAGAAGCTGCGTGCGGTGACATCCTCGGTCTGGGCCACGGCAAAGCGCAGGCACAGGTCACGCATCTGGGCGGCGGCCTCGCGGTCATCGCTCTTGACCATGCGCAGCACCACGCCGTCGAGCAGGGCACGGGCATCGGGCCCGTAGGCCAGCGGCTCGGCCTGGCGCGCCCATTCGGGCTCGCGCGCGCGGCGCTCGGCAGGCCACAGGTCGGCCGGATGCACCTTGTCGTTGCCGGCCAGCGCCTGGGTGTCGCGGTATTGGGGAAACAGGGCCACGGCCGAGACGGTCTTGCCGGCCAGCACGGTTTCCAGGTATTCGATCAGGGCAAAGCTGGCGCGCTCCAGCGTGGCGGCAGCCTGGTCGGTGCACAGCTCGGGGCGCTGCACGAAGCGCTGCACGGCGCTTTCCATGCCGCGCAGCACCAGGGCCGGAGAGCCCAGGCCCACCATTTCGAGGGCGCCGCAGGCCTGGTGCAGCTGCTGGCGGGCGATGCGCAGGGCCGAGGTGTCAAGCTCCTCAAGGTCCGAGGCGCGCGCCGCATCGGCATCGCGCACGAAACGCGCCACGGCCTTGCTCGCGCCTTCCAGCGACTTGCGCAGCTCATCGAGCACCCAGGCCAGCGGGCCCAGGTCCTGTTCGGTGTGCGCGGCCTGCGCCGCGCCCGTTTGCGATTCGTCAACCACTGACATGGACAGTTCCCCAAGCCCCTAGGGCCTGTGCATAGCTATGTTGGACCGGGTCAGGCAATCTTGAAACGCGCCACCGACTGGCGCAGTTCCTCGGCCATGTGCGAGAGTTCGCGCACCTGCTGCGCCGTGGTGCGTGTGCCTTCGCCCGTCTGCTCCGTCACCGCGAAAATGTGCTGGATGTTCTCGGCCACGTCGTTGGCCAGGACGGCCTCGCGCGAGGTGGACGAGGAGATCAGCTCGATCAGCTCGGCCAGGTGGCGCGACACGGTATCGATCTCGGTCAGCGCGGTACCTGCGGAGTCGGACAGTCGCGCCCCCTCGACCACACCCTGGGTGGAGCGCTCCATGGCGGCCACGGCATCCTGGGTGTCGGTCTGAATCGCCTTCACCAGCGCCGCGATCTGGCGCGTCGCATCTGCCGAGCGCTCAGCCAGGCGCTGCACTTCTTCGGCCACCACCGAGAAGCCGCGACCGGCTTCACCGGCCGATGCGGCCTGGATGGCGGCGTTCAGCGCCAGCACGTTGGTCTGCTCGGTAATGTCGGAAATCAGCTCGGTGATTTCACCGATCTCCTGCGAGGATTCGCCCAGCCGCTTGATGCGCTTGGAGGTTTCCTGGATCTGGTCGCGGATGGAGTTCATGCCGCCGATGGCGTTCTGCACGGCCTTCAGGCCCAGGTCCGCAGCTTCCAGCGACTGGCGCGCCACCTGGGCAGATTCCTGCGCCTGGGTCGAGACCTCGTTGATGCGGCCTGCCATGTCCAGCACGGAGCGGCCGGTTTCGCGGATCTCGCGAAGCTGTTCGGTCGACGCGGCCAGCAGCTCGGTGGAGTTGGCATCCACCTCGGCCGTGGTCTGTGCCACGCGCGTTGCCGTGTTCTGCACGCTGCCCACCAGGGCGCGCAGCTCTTCCACCGTGTAGTTCACCGAGTCGGCAATGGCGCCGGTGATGTCCTCGGTCACGGTGGCCTCCTGCGTCAGATCGCCTTCGGCCACCGATTGCAGTTCGTTCATCAAGCGCAAAATCGCGGCCTGGTTGGCATCGTTGATGCGCTTGGCTTCATGCTCCTGCACGCGGGACTCTTCCTGGCGGCGTTCGGCCGCTTCCTGGCGCAGACGGCTGTCGAGCAGCTGCACGCGGGACAGGCCCACGCCGCACAGCAGCACCAGCACGGTGGCCAGCGCCAGCAGGCCCATGGGCAGCGAGCCGATGCCGGCGCCGCTTTGCAGCTTGTTCTGCAGGTCTTCCAGATGGCGGCGCAGCGGTTCGCTGTCGGCGTTGATGGCGGTCTGGGCTTCGCGGGCGGACACCAGGCCCTGCAGGTTGCCCAAAATGGCGCTGGCCTCGCTGCGGGTCTCTTCGTAGAGCTTGATCAGCGCCTCGATCTGCTCGCGGGTCTGGGCGTCGCGCGTGGGAGGCAGGCGCAGCTCGCTGCTGCCGCTCAGCAGGCTTTCGGAGATTTCCTTGAACGAGTTCAAGTCCTTGCCCAGCAGGAACACGGCCTCGGGGCTCACGCCTTCGGCGGTCTGGAATTCGTTGGCCGACTTGCCGATACGCTGGGTCAGCATCACGAGCTGGCCGGCAGCGGAGATTTCCGCCGGGCTGGCGCCCTGCTGCAGCTTCAGCGAGGAGATGGTTTCGGCGATCTCCAGCAGGTCCGAGGACTGCCGGTTGATGGTGCGCAGCGCGTCGCCGACCTGGGTCAGGATCTGCTTTTGGTCCATCACCACCTTGGCGCTTTGCTCGGCGCGCTCCATCAGCGGCGTGATCTGGGCCAGTTCATCGGCATAGGCGCCGCCCAGCGGGCGCACGCCCATGGAGTCGTCGCCCGAGGCAATGGCGCGCACGTTGCGCGCCAGCACGCCGGAGCTGTCCTGCACGTCCACAAAGGAGGATGCCGCGCCCGTCAGCGCCTGCGAGACCGACTTGGCCAGACGCTGCGACTGCATCAGCGCCTGGCCGGTGGCGGCCAGCTGCTGCGCCGAGCCGTCGGCCTGGCGCAGGGCCCAGGCCGCCGCCAGCACCAGGGCCAGCACCGACACACCCAGCAAGGTGGACAGCGTGCGCTGGTGGCGCGCGGCAGGCGCGCGGCCCAGCAGCGGCAGGGCCACCATGTCGTGGTCAACGGCTGCGCCGCCGTCGCGGCCCGGCATGGCGTCGGGGGCGCCCTGCACGGTCAGTGACGCATCGAGTGCGTACATATCCTGGGAGACGGTGTCTCCGAGCATGCTGTTGTCCGCACCGGAGCCGGCGTCGGCCGGCTTGCGTTGGAAGCGATTTGCAAGACGTTGCAAGAATGACATGGGACGACCTTCAGAAACTCAGGCGCGAATGCTCAGAAACTCGGAGGTTTGGGACAGGCGCTGCAGTTGCAGCTCCTGCCAGCGGTGGCCCGCTTCATCGATATGCACGGGACCGAAAAAGGCGGGAGAGTGCTCGGGCGCAGGCTCGGTGCGCACGAATGCGTCGGCGCTGCGCAGGCCCTGCAGGCGGTCCACGAGCAGGGCCGCATTCACTTCCAGCGCGGCATTGAACGCCAGCAGGCTGGACTCGGCCAGCGCCGGTTCGCTGCGTGTCACGCCGTGGCCCAGCAGGCTGGCCAGGTCGATCACGCCGGCCAGGGTGCCGCGCAGGTTGGCAATGCCCAGGAACCAGGGCTTTGTATAGGGCACAGGCTGCACGCCGGCCCAGGGAAAGATCTCGCCGGACTGGCCCAGCGGCATCAGGTAGTTGCGCCCGCCGGCCTGGACGGCCAGCCAGGCCGCCACCTTGACGCCTTCGCTGCGTGCGGCCTGAAGGCGGCCAGCCAGACGGGACTGCAGATCGCGCAGTGCTTCACGGTTCGCCATGGGCAGCGCACCAGATCAGTTCAGCGCCGCGATCTTGGCCTGCAGCTCATCGGCATCCACAGGCTTGGTGATGTAGTCCCGCGCACCCTGGCGCATGCCCCAGACCCGGTCGGTCTCCTGGTTCTTGCTGGTGCACATGATGATGGGCAGGTCGGCGTACAGCGGGTCGCGCGTGATGGCACGCGTCAGTTGAAAGCCGTTCTGGCCGGGCATGACCACGTCCATCAGGATCAGGTCGGGACGGTCTTCGGCCAGGCTGCGCATGGCCTCTTCGCCATTCTCGGCCGTGCGTACCTGCAGGCCCTGCTTTTGCAGCATGTCGGACAGAAACATCAGTTCGGTCTTGGAGTCGTCCACGACCAGGACTTTGCGGATGGGCATCAAAGTGCTCCTATGGTTTGCTTGCCGAACTGCTCCACGGCCTGCAGCAGCTGGTCTTTGGTGAAGGGTTTCGTGAGGTAGTCCTGGCAGCCCACCATGCGCCCGCGCGCCTTGTCGAATACGCCGTCCTTGGACGAGAGCATGACCACAGGCGTGTCAGCAAAGCGCGCGTTGCGCTTGATGATGGCGCAGGTCTGGTAGCCGTCCAGCTTGGGCATGAGGATGTCGCAGAAGATCAGCTGGGGCTGGTAGTCGTTGACCTTGGACAGTGCGTCGAAGCCGTCGTCGGCCAGGAGCACTTCGTGCCCGCCCTGCTTGAGGAAGATTTCTGCGCTGCGGCGGATGGTATTGCTGTCATCCACCACGAGTACGCGCAAGGGTGCGCCCGATGTCGTCACTGAGAAACCTCCCGGAAATGTATGAGTCGGCGCGGGTGGTCCCGCGCTCAGATTTCGACCATCTCAAAGTCTTCTTTACGTGCTCCGCACTCGGGACAGGTCCAGTTCATGGGCACGTCTTCCCAACGCGTCTGGGGTGCGATGCCATGCTCGGGGCAGCCTTGCGCCTCGTCATAGATCCACCCGCAGATCAAGCACATCCAAGTTTTGGGGTCGGTCACAGCTTAAAGGGCCTTCACATAGAATGCAACGATTGTATCTAGTCACAACCACCCGCCACGGCCTTCGCTGGCGGGGCGCACACTGGGCTGAGCCATGGCATTGAACCCCTCCAACTCCCCCAGTCCCGACACCGAGCCGATGGACGAAACCGCGCCCGTCTGCGTGCTGGTCTTCAACGCCAGCGACCCCAGCGGGGCGGGCGGCCTGTCGGCCGATATCGCCACCATCGCCTCGGTCGGCGGCCATCCGCTGCCCGTGGTCACGGGTGCCTACGCACGCGATTCGGCCAAGATCTTCGAGCATTTTCCCTTTGACGACGAGGCCGTGGCCGAGCAGGCGCGCGCCGTGCTGGAGGACATTCCCGTGTCCGCCATCAAGGTCGGTTTCGTGGGCAGCCCGGGCAACCTGGCAGCGATTGCCGAGATCGCCTCCGACTACCCCGACATCCCCATCGTCTGTTACATGCCCGACCTGTCGTGGTGGGAGGAAGACCCGCTCGACCAGTACATGGACGCCCTCAAGGAACTTGTTCTTCCGCAAACGTCTGTGTTGGTTGGAAGCCACAGTACGCTGTCGCGCTGGCTGCTGCCCGACTGGACCAACAGCCGCAGCCCCACGGCGCGCGACATCGCCATGGCGGCCGAGGCCCTGGAAGTGCCCTACGTGCTGGTCACCGGCATTCCCCTGCCCGACCAGTTCGTGGACAACGTGCTGGCCACGGCGCAGTCGGTGCTGGGCAACAGCAAGTACGAGATGTTCGACGCCACCTTCACCGGCTCGGGCGACACCCTGTCGGCCGCGCTGACGGCCCTGGTGGCCAGCGGCAACGACCTGGGGCTGGCCACGCAGGAGGCGCTGGAGTACCTGGACCGCAGCCTGGACAGCGGCTTTCGCCCCGGCATGGGCCACTACATCCCGGACCGCATGTTCTGGGCCCAGCCCGAGCCCGAGGATGAAGATGCCGAGGCCGCCGCCGAGCCCCTCGCCGAACTGGACCCCGACACCCAGGCCATCGAAGGCTTCGTGATGCCCCCTCATGACACCAAGCATTGAGGCAGGCCACCGCCTGAGCGGCTGCGCGGCCGGCACAGGCCCTTGGCTTGGCACCTCTGGCTTGTCCCCCGCACATGGCAGACTCCTGCACTATGACCACTGACCTGAATATTCCCCTGTTCGAACGCGCCAAGGCCGTGATCCCCGGCGGCGTGAATTCGCCCGTGCGCGCCTTCAACGCCGTGGGCGGCACGCCGCGCTTCGTGCGCCGTGCGCAGGGCGCGCATTTCTGGGACGAGAACGCCCAGCAGTTCACCGACTACATCGGCTCCTGGGGTCCGATGATCCTGGGCCACGGCCACCCCGAGGTGATGGCCGCCGTGCAGGCCGCCGCGCTGGAAGGCTTCTCCTTCGGCGCCCCCACGGAGCGCGAGGTCGTGCTGGCCGAGAAGATCCTCTCGCTCATGCCCTCCATGGACATGGTGCGCATGGTCAGCTCGGGCACCGAGGCCGGCATGAGCGCGCTGCGCCTGGCGCGCGGCTTCACGGGCCGCAACAAGATCATCAAGTTCAACGGCTGCTACCACGGCCATGCCGACGCCCTGCTGGTCAAGGCCGGCTCGGGCCTGGCGACGTTCGGCGCCTCCTCCTCGGCCGGCGTGCCGCAGGACGTGGTCAAGGACACCGTGGTGCTGGAATACAACGACGTGGGCCAGCTCGAGGAGGCCTTCGCCCAGTTCGGCGACCAGATCGCCTGCGTGATCATGGAGCCCATTGCCGGCAACATGAACTTCGTGCGCGCCAGCGTGCCCTTCACGCGCCGCATCCGCGAACTCACGCGCGAGCATGGCGCGCTGATGGTCTACGACGAGGTGATGACCGGCTTTCGCGTGGCCCTGGGCAGCGCCCAGAGCCTGTACGCCCAGCAGATCGAAGGCTTTGCGCCCGACATCACCGTGCTGGGCAAGGTCATCGGCGGCGGCATGCCCATGGCGGCCTTCGGCGCGCGCCGCGAGATCATGGAAAAGCTCTCGCCCCTGGGCCCGGTCTACCAGGCAGGCACCCTGTCGGGCAACCCCATTGCCACGGCCTGCGGACTCAAGACGCTGGAGCTGATCAGCGAGCCGGGCTTCCACGACGCCCTGCACGCGAAGACCGGCCGCCTGATGGCCGGCTTCAAGGCCGAGGCCGACGCCGCCGGCGTGCCCTTCAGCGTGGACCACCAGGGCGGCCTGTTCGGCTTCTACCTGCTGCCCGAGCTGCCCAGCACCTGGACCGAGGTCATGAAGACCGATGGCGCACGCTTCAACCGCTTCTTCCACGGCATGCTGGAGCGCGGCCACTACTTCGCACCCGCCCTGTACGAGGCCGGCTTCGTGAGCGCCGCGCACACGGACGAGGACATCGACAAGACCATCGAAGCCGCGCGCGAAGTGTTCAAGACGCTCTGACGCTGGCCCGTACCTGCCGATCGAGCCCGCCCTTGCGGGCTCTTTTCACGTCAGGGCCGAAGAAAAGCCTGGCGCGCCTGTTCGACCTCATCGCGCACGGCACAGCCCTGCGCATGGTCGTTGACCAGGCCCATGGCCTGCATGAACGAGTAGACAGTCGTAGGCCCCACGAACTTCCAACCGAGCTTCTTCAGCTCCTTGGACAGCGCCCGGGACTCGGCCGTCTCGGACACGGGCCCGCCACCGGTCACGGGCTCCGGCGCATGGCGCCAGAAGAAGGCCGACAGCGAGCCTTGCGCCTCCACCATCTCCAGCGCCCGCTGCGCGTTGTTGATCACGGCCTCGATCTTGCCGCGATGCCGCACGATGCCCGCATCGCCCAGCAGCCGCAGCACGTCGTCTTCGGTGAAGCGCGCGACCTGGTGGAAGTCGAAGCCCGCAAAGGCCGCGCGGAAGTTCTCGCGCTTGTTGAGGATGGTCAGCCAGCTCAGGCCGGACTGGAAGCCTTCGAGGCTGAGCTTCTCGAACAGGCGCCGGTCGCCGGTGACGGGAAAGCCCCATTCACGGTCGTGGTAGGCCAGGTAGCTGTCCGTGGCCGCGCACCAGTGGCAGCGCGGCCGGCCGTCGGGGGCGGTGAACAGGCGGGACATGGTCAGGATTTCCCGGGTTCGGGAGAAGGGAGGGACAGCAGCCAGGCCGCCATCTGCAGGGATTGCGCCGTATCGATGTGCGGGTGGCGCGGCATGATGGCGCGACCCCATTCGCCGGCCCCGCCCTCGCGGATCTTGCGCGCCAGGTAGTCGGCGGCATCTTCGCGGCCCCGGTAGCGACCGGCGATCTGCTGGAAGGACGGGCCCACGTAGTGGCGCACCAGGCCGTGGCAGCGCAGGCAGTCATTGCCTTCCACCAGGGCCTTGCCGGCGGCCAGCTGCGCGTCGGCTGTCACGGCAGCTGCGGCCGCCGCCGTGGTGGCCCCGACAGCCGGCCCGCGCATGATGCGCCAGCCGATGTTGAAGACACCCAGCGCCACCAGCAGCATGAAGACCACGAGCGCCCAGCCCAGCCAGCGGGGCCGGTGGGGGGCGTCGTCGCCCTCGTCGTCTGCGCCAGGAGGCAGTTGGCCGGCCATCAGTGGCGGAAGTGGCGCACGCCGGTGAAGACCATGGCCACGCCGCGCTCGTTGGCGGCGTCAATGACTTCCTGGTCGCGCATGGAGCCGCCGGGCTGGGCCACGCAGGTGGCGCCTGCGTCAACGACCACGTCCAGGCCGTCGCGGAAGGGGAAGAAGGCATCGCTGGCCACGACCGTGCCCTGCAGGCTCAGCTTGGCGGCCTCGGCCTTGATGGAGGCGATGCGCGCCGAGTCCAGGCGGCTCATCTGGCCTGCGCCCACGCCCATGGTCATGCCGTTCTTGCAGAACACGATGGCATTGCTCTTGACGTACTTGGCGACCTTCCAGGCGAACAGCAGGTCCTGCAGTTCTTCGGGCGTAGGCTGCTTGACGGTGACGACCTTGAGGTCGGCCAGGGCCAGCTCATGGTTGTCGGCGGTCTGCAGCAGCAGGCCCGAGCCGACGCGCTTGGCGTCCACGGCGTTGCGGCCCTGGTCCCAGGCGCGCTCGCCGCCGGCCGGCAGGGCGATCTTCATGAGGCGCACATTGACCTTGGGCTTGAAGATTTCCAGCGCCTCGGCCGTGAAGTCGGGGGCCATCAGCACCTCGACGAATTGCTTGACCACGGCCTCGGCCGCCGCCTTGTCCACCGTGCGGTTGAAGGCGATGATGCCGCCGAAGGCGCTGGTGGGGTCGGTCTGGAAGGCCTTGGCATAGGCTTCGTGCGCGTCCTTGCCCACGGCCACGCCGCAGGGGTTGGCGTGCTTGACGATCACGCAGGCCGGCTGCTCGAAGCTCTTGACGCATTCCCAGGCGGCATCGGCGTCGGCGATGTTGTTGTACGACAGCTCCTTGCCCTGCAGCTGCTCGCCCGTGACCAGGGAGCCGGGAGCCGGATACAGGTCGCGGTACAGGGCGGCCTGCTGGTGGCTGTTTTCGCCGTAGCGCAGGTCCTGCACCTTGGTGAAGTGGCCGTTGCTCTGGCCGGGGAAGGGGCTGCGCTCGGGCACGTAGGCTTCGGAGAGCTTGTCGTCCTCGAACTTCACGCTGGACAGGTAGTCGCTGATGGCGCCGTCGTACTGGGCAATGCGGTTGAAGGCGGCCACGGACAGCGCAAAGCGCAGCTTGTCGGACAGCTTTCCATTGGCCTTGAGTTCGGCCAGCACGGCCTCGTACTGGCCGGCATCGGTGATCACGCCCACGTCGGCCCAGTTCTTGGCGGCAGAGCGCACCATGGCCGGGCCGCCGATGTCGATGTTCTCGATGGCGTCGGCCAGCGTGCAGCCGGCCTTGGCCACGGTGGCCTCGAAGGGGTAGAGGTTCACCACCAGCAGGTCGATGGTGTCGATGCCGTGCTCCTTGAGGGCCGCCATGTGGGCGGGCAGCTCGCGGCGCGCCAGCAGGCCGCCGTGGACCTTGGGGTGCAGGGTCTTGACGCGGCCGTCCAGCATCTCGGGGAACTGGGTGACTTCGGCCACCTCGGTCACGGGCAGGCCGGCCTCGGCCAGCAGCTTGGCGGTGCCGCCGGTGGACAGCAGCTTGATGCCCAGGGCGTGCAGGCCTTGGGCGAATTCGACAATACCGGTCTTGTCAGAGACGGAGAGCAGGGCGTTCATGGGCGTCGGTGCAGGGAGTTTGAAAAAAGGGGAATTCGTGCCGCTCAGAGCATGTCGTGCTCGAGCAGCTTCTTGCGCAGCGTGTTGCGGTTCAGGCCCAGCCAGTCGGCGGCGCGGGACTGGTTGTTGTCGGCCTGGCTCATCACCACTTCCAGCAGCGGCTTTTCGACCAGGTGGATCAGCATGTCGTACATGCCATTGGGCTTTTCGCCGTCGAGATCGCGGAAGTACCCCTCCAGGCTTTCACGCACGCATTGTTCGATGTTCTGGTTGCTCATACTGTCATTCCTGCGAGCTCTGCGAATTCGGCGCTTGTGGCGCCGGCATCGATGGCGGCTGGTATCCGGTCCATCTGCGCGCCCAGGGCGTCCAGATAGTCGGCCACGGCCTGCCATTGCACCGCGCAGTCCTCGATGGTGTTGATGTGTTGTCTGAATGCCTCGCCGCCCGGCAGGCTGCGCAGGTACCAGGCGATGTGCTTGCGCGCACTGCGCACGCCGGTGCCTTCGCCGTACAGGCTGTAGTGGTCCTGCAGATGCTCCAGCAGCAGCCGGCGCAGCTCGGCCACCAGGGGCGGGGCCATGTGCTCGCCCGTGGCCAGGAAGTGCGCGATCTCGCGGAAGATCCACGGCCGGCCCTGGGCGGCGCGGCCGATCATCACGGCATCGGCGCCCGTGTAGGCGAGCACGTCGCGCGCCTTCTCGGGGCCGGTGATGTCGCCATTGGCCACCACAGGCACGCGCACCGCCGCCTTGACGGCAGCGATGGTGTCGTACTCGGCAAAGCCCTTGTAACCCTGCTCGCGCGTGCGGCCGTGCACGGTGAGCATCTGTATGCCCACCTCCTCGAAGCGGCGGGCCAGCACCACGGCGTTCCTGTGCGCGTCGCACCAGCCGGTGCGCATCTTCAGCGTGACGGGCACGCCGTGCGGGGCGCAGGCCTCTACCACAGCCTGGGCAATCTCCACGGCCAGGGCCTCGTTCTGCATCAGGGCCGAGCCGGCCCATTTGTTGCAGACCTTCTTGGCCGGGCAGCCCATGTTGATGTCGATGATCTGGGCGCCGCGGTCCAGGTTGTAGCGCGCGGCCTCGGCCATCATCTCGGCGTCCGTGCCCGCGATCTGCACCGCGATGGGCCCGGGCTCGCCTTCATGGTTGGCACGGCGCGAGGTCTTGAGGCTGTTCCACAGGTCCTTGCGCGAAGTCACCATCTCGCTGACCGCATAGCCCGCGCCCAGGGCCTTGCACAGCTGGCGGAACGGCCGATCCGTCACCCCCGCCATGGGGGCGACGAACAGGCGGTTGGCCAGGGCATGGGGGCCTATGGACAGGGGAAGGGAGGACATCGGGAAAGCCGGAGAAAACGCGCGCGCCGATCACAAAACGGGCGGCAACAAAGGACCAAGATTGTACCTGCCCAAATTTTCAGCAGGGCTAAAACCGGGCCGTCAAGGCGGCCAAGCGGCGAAAACAAGACAGCGCAGCGGTTTCATGGTGTGGGAACGAAGGTACGCACCTGGCCCGGAACGGCCTGCAGCCCGTAGGCACCGAGCCGGCCCTGCCACCAGCGGCGGTTGAATTGCACGTCAGGAGAGACCTGGTCGTCGGGCATGGGACGCAGGCCGACCTTCTGCAGCCCGGCTTTCTGCTGCCCAGCCTCAAGCCCCAGGTCCAGCGCCTCGCCGTCGGCCAGCGGGCCGCGCACCACGGCCATGGCCTTGCGCCCGTCGGTCACCCAGGCGTCCAGCACCAGGGCCGGGCGGAGCTCGGGACCGGCCAGGCTCACGCAGCCTTGCAGACGCGGCTCCAGGCCCAGCGGCTCCAGCTCGCGCTGCAGCTGCTCCAGCCTGTCGGCCACGGCCGGGTCCGGCAGGGTGCAGCCCTTGGCCTGCAGCGCCTTGCCCCAGGCCGAGGTCGGTGCGGTCTCCTGGGTCGGTGGCGCCTGGGCAGTGGCCTGTGCCACCACGGTGGTGTCCTTGCCTGGCGATGGCTGCAACGCGGCGCAGCCGGCCAGGCCGGCTGCTGCCATTCCCAATGCCGCCCATCCCGCCCATCCTGCAATCCGCCCTGTCTGCATGACGCCCCCTGTTCTTTGTGGTTCCGGACCAGGCCCCACGATAGCTTCAGGCCGACAAGGCGTCAGCCAGCGCAGACCTACACTTGGCAGCACCTATGGAAGTCTGGATGCATCAATTGCTGGGCTGGCTGGCGCTGCCGCAGTTCGGCCTCAGCACCGTGTTCATCGTGGCCCTGATCTCGGCCACGCTGCTGCCGCTGGGCTCGGAGCCTGCGGTGGTCGGCCTGCTCCAGCTCAATCCCGACCTGTTCTGGCAGACGGTTTTCGTGGCCACGGCCGGCAATACGCTGGGCGGGGCCATCAGCTGGTGGATGGGCCTGGGCGCGCACAAGGCCTGGCGCGCGGCACGCGAGCGGCGGCTGGCCGGGCTGCCGCCTGAACGGGCCAAGCCGCCGCGCAATCTGTCACGCCACGAGCGCCGCGCCCGCGTCTGGCTGCGCCGCCTGGGCGCAAAGGCCTGCCTGCTGAGCTGGCTGCCCGTGGTGGGCGATCCGCTGTGCGCCGTGGCCGGCTGGCTGCGCCTGCCGTTCTGGCCCTGCGTGTTCTACATGGCCATCGGCAAGTTCCTGCGCTATGTGGTGATGACGGTGGTGCTGCTGCAGCTGCTGCCGGCCTCCTGGGCCAGCTGAGGCCGAAGCCCCCCACCGAAGCCCTCCCCTTTTGCGATCTACGCCTGCGGCTCGCGCGCCCAGGGCGCCAGCGCGAAATGCGCGGCCAGGAAATCGATGAGCGCCTGCACGCGCGCCGGCCGGGCGCGCCCCGGCGGCGTGACGATGTGCAGGGCGATGGAGGGCACCTGCCAGTCGTCCATGCAGGTCTGCAGCGCACCCGATTGCAAATCCTCCCAGGCCAGGAATTCGGGCTGCAGGGCCAGGCCCAGCCCGGCGCGCAGGGCCGGCGCCAGGCCCTCGGCATTGTTCACGCGCATGGCCGTGGGCACGACCTGGGCGAACTCGCCGCGGCGCGCATGCACGAAGCGCCAGGCCTCGCCCAGGCGGCTGTGCACATAGCGCAGCGCCCGGTGCTGCGCCAGCTCGCGCGGATGGGTGGGGCGGCCGTGGCGCTCGAAGTATTCGGGTGATCCCACCAGCAGCAGGCGCACCGTGCACAGGCGCCGCGCCAGCAGGCTGGAGTCGGGCAGCGAGGAGATGCGCAGCGCGATGTCGAAGCCCTGGGCCACGACGTCGATCAGCTCGTCGCTGAAGTGCAGGTCCAGCGTGACTTCCGGGTGCTCGGCCATGAAGGCGGGCACGGCCGGCGCCAGGTGCGAGATGCCGAACGACATGGGCGCCGCAATGCGGATGGGGCCGCGCAGGCTCTTGGACTGCTCGCTGATCTCGGCCTCCACGGCCTCGCCCTCGGCCAGGATGCGCGCGGCCCGCTCCAGAGAGGCCTGGCCGCCGGCCGTCAGCGACATGCGCCGCGAGGTGCGGTGCAACAGGCTGGTCTTGAGCCGCGTCTCCAGCCGCGTGATGGCCTTGGAGATGGTGGGCTGGGAGACGCCCAGCTCGGCGGCGGCCTTGGCAAAGGAGCCCGTCTCGGCCACCTTGGCGAAGACGGCCCAGGCTTCGAGGTCAGGAAGTCTTGGCATGAAAGTTTAGGAATAGATGTCTTTGCATATTTTCTATTCTCTTCTTGATCGGCAAAACATAAAGTTCATCCATCGCAACACACAACGCAGCAGGAGAACACCATGATCGAACGCCGTCCCTTCCAAGCCCTTGGCGGTGCCAACCACGGCTGGCTCGATGCCAAGCACCACTTTTCCTTCGCCGGCTACCACGATCCGGCCCGCATGGGCTGGGGCGCGCTGCGGGTGTGGAACGACGACACCATCGCCGCCGGCACGGGCTTCCCGCCCCATGCCCACGCCAACATGGAAATCATCACCTATGTCCGTGAAGGCGCCATCACCCACCAGGACAGCCTGGGCAACAAGGGCCGCACCGAAGCGGGCGACGTGCAGGTAATGAGCGCGGGCACCGGCATCCGCCACTCGGAATACAACCAGGAAAAGGACACGACGCGGATCTTCCAGATCTGGATCATGCCCGACGAGCGCGGCCAGCAGCCCCCGTCCTGGGGTGCCAAGCCCTTCCCCAAGGGCGAGCGCTCGGGCAGCTTCGTGGCCCTGGCAAGCGGCCTGCCCGGTGACGAGGACGCCCTGCCCATCCGCACCGCCGCCCGGGTGCTGGGCGCCACGCTCAAGGCCGGCGAGAGCACGGAGTACCGCATCGGCCGCGACCGCCTGGGCTACCTGGTGCCGGCCAGCGGCTCGGTGCAGATCGACGGCGTGACGCTCCAGGAGCGCGACGGCGCCGCCATCAGCGACGTCGAGACCCTGCGCGTCACGGCCCTGACCGACGCCGAGCTGGTGCTCGTCGACACGGCGCGCTGAAGCGCCCTTGCCGCCCCGGCTCCGGCCGGGACCCACCTGCCCCAACTGTCTTTCCGAATTTCCGCTGTCCCTTCCTTCACCCAACCCACTGCCTCACAGGAGATCACCATGACCGACCGCAAGTACCTCGAAGTCCTGACACCCGCCAACAGCCAGATCATCTTCATCGACCAGCAACCCCAGATGGCCTTCGGCGTGCAGTCCATCGACCGCCAGGTGCTCAAGAACAATGTGGTCGGCCTGGCCAAGGCGGCCAAGGCCTTCGACATTCCCGCCACCATCACCACGGTGGAGACGGGCAGCTTCTCCGGCCACACCTATCCCGAACTGCTGGCCGTGTTCCCCGAGCACAGGCTGCTGGAGCGCAGCTCCATGAATTCCTGGGACGACCAGAACGTGCGGGATGCGCTGGCCGCCAACGCCGCCCAGGGCCGCAAGAAGATCGTGGTCTCCGGCCTGTGGACCGAGGTGTGCAACACCACCTTCGCCCTGTCCGCCCTGCATGACACGGACTACGAGATCTACATGGTGGCCGACGCCTCGGGCGGCACGTCGCTGGACGCCCACAACTACGCCATGGACCGCATGGTGCAGGCCGGCGTGGTGCCCGTAACCTGGCAGCAGGTGCTGCTGGAATGGCAGCGCGACTGGGCCCGCCGCGAGACCTATGACGCGGTGATGGACATCGTGCGCGAGCATTCCGGCGCCTACGGCATGGGCGTGGACTATGCCTACACCATGGTGCACAAGGCCGCCGAACGCGTGCAGCATGGCGAGACCGTGGGCCCGAACCCCGCCAAGGCCTGAGCACCAGCGCCGCCGCCGGCCCGCCAAAGGAGTCTCGCCATGAAGCTCTACGCACTTTCCCTGGGGGCCGGCCTGCTGGTCGGCGTGGTCTACAGCCTGCTGCAGGTGCGCTCGCCCGCACCGCCGCTGGTGGCCCTGGTCGGCCTGCTGGGCATCCTGGCCGGCGAGCAGATCGTGCCCGTGGGCCGGCATCTGCTGCAGGGCATGGACCTGCGCAGCGCCTGCAGCAAGACGCAGGCCACCGAGCATGTGCTGGGCGAGTTGCCCGGTCGCAAGAGCACCGATGCCGATCGGCAGCACGGCTGACCTCTCCCCAAACCTTCAAGAAAACTGCACCATGACCACGCGCAGAAAAGTCCTGGGCTCCGCCGCCACCCTTGCCATGGGTGGACTGCTGGGTTGCACCACCAACGCTCGCCAAGGAGCCTCCATGTCCGATTCCACGCCCGAAGTCGTCTTCCACAACGGCCGCTTCACCACCCTGAACAAGGCCCAGCCCACGGCCACCGCCGTGGCCGTGAAGGACGGCCGGTTCATCGCCGTGGGCACGGACGCCGAGGTGCTGGCCCTGGCCGGCAGCGGCACGCGCCGCATCGATCTGCAGCGCCGCAGCGTGCTGCCCGGCCTGTTCGACAACCATACGCACGTGATTCGCGGCGGCCTGAATTTCAACCTGGAGCTGCGCTGGGACGGCGTGCGCTCGCTGGCCGATGCGCTGGACATGCTCAAGCGCCAGGTGGCCAACACGCCCGCGCCGCAGTGGGTGCGCGTGGTCGGCGGTTTCACCGAACACCAGTTCGTGGAAAAGCGCCTGCCCACCATCGAGGAGATCAACGCCATCGCGCCCGACACGCCGGTGTTCCTGCTGCACCTGTATGACCGCGCCCTGCTCAACGCGGCCGCCCTGCGCGCCGTGGGCTACACCCGCGACACGCCCGAGCCCGCCGGCGGCGAGATCACGCGCGATGCCAACGGCAACCCCACGGGCCTGCTGCTGGCCAAGCCCAACGCCACCATCCTCTATGCCACGCTGGCCAAGGGTCCCAAGCTGCCGCTGGACTACCAGGTCAACTCCACGCGCCACTTCATGCGCGAACTCAACCGCCTGGGCGTGACCGGCGTCATCGATGCGGGCGGCGGCTTCCAGAACTACCCCGACGACTACGAGGTGATCCAGAAGCTCAGCGAGGCCAACCAGATCACCGTGCGCCTGGCCTACAACCTGTTCACGCAAAAGCCCAAGGAGGAGAAGGCCGACTTCCTGAAGTGGACGCAGAGCGTGAAATACAAGCAGGGCAACGACTATTTCCGCCACAACGGCGCGGGCGAGATGCTGGTGTACTCGGCCGCCGACTTCGAGGACTTCCGCCAGCCGCGCCCCGACATGCCGCCCAGCATGGAGGGCGACCTGGAGGAAGTGGTGCGCGTGCTGGTGCAGAACCAATGGCCGTGGCGCCTGCACGCCACCTATGACGAGACCATCTCGCGCGCGCTCGATGTGTTCGAGAAGGTGCACCGCGACACGCCCATCGACGGCCTGAACTGGTTCTTCGACCATGCCGAGACCATTTCGGACAAGTCCATCGACCGCATTGCGGCCCTGGGCGGCGGCGTGGCCGTGCAGCACCGCATGGCCTACCAGGGCGAATATTTCACCGAGCGCTACGGCGCACGCGCCACCGAGGCCACGCCGCCCGTCAAGAAGATCCTGGAGCGCGGCGTGAAGACCTCGGCCGGCACGGACGCCACGCGCGTGGCCTCCTACAACCCCTGGGTGTCGCTGTCGTGGATGGTGACGGGCAAGACTGTGGGCGGCCTGCAGATGTACCCCCAGCGCAACCTGCTGGACCGCGAGACCGCGTTGCGCATGTGGACCGAGAACGTGGCCTGGTTCTCCAACGAGGAAGGCCTGCGCGGCCGCATCCAGGTGGGCCAGCTGGCCGACATGATCGTGCCCAGCAAGGACTATTTCGCCGTGCCCGAGGACGAGATCTCCTTCCTCACCTCCGACCTCACCGTGGTGGGCGGCCGCGTGGTCTATGGCGCAGGCCCCTTCCAGCAGCATGACGACAACCCGCTGCCGCCGGCCATGCCCGACTGGTCTCCCGTGCGGCGCTTCGGCGGCTACGGCGCCTGGGGCGAGCCCGAGGGCGCGGGCAGGAACTCGCTCAACCCCGCGCGCTACCGCAGCCTGGCGGCGGCCTGCGGCTGCGGCACCAGCTGCGGCATGCACGGCCACCGCCATGCCGACGCCTGGGCATCGAACGTGCCGACCTCGGACCCCCGAAGCTTCTTCGGCGCGCTGGGCTGCTCCTGCTGGATGGCCTGAGGAGCAAGGCCATGTCCATCGATTCCAAGCCGTCTGCCCCAGCTGTTGCCGGCAGTTCCTCCGGCAGCTTCGCGCCGCTGCGACAGCCCGTGTTCGCCGTGCTATGGGCGGCCACGGTGCTGGGCAATATCGGCAGCTTCATGCGCGATGTGGCCAGCTCCTGGATGGTGACCGAACTGTCGGCCAGCCCGGCCGCCGTGGCCCTGATCCAGACGGCGGCCACGCTGCCCATCTTCCTGCTGGCGATTCCGGCCGGCGTGCTGTCCGACATCCTGGACCGCCGCCGTTTCCTGATCGGCATCCAGATCCTGCTGGCCGCCGTCAGCGCCAGCCTGCTGCTGCTGGCCCGCACCAATACGCTGACCGTGGAGTACCTGGTGGCGCTGACCTTCGTGGGCGGCATAGGCGCGGCGCTGATGGGGCCGACCTGGCAGTCCATCGTGCCCGAGCTGGTGCCGCGCAGCGACCTCAAGAACGCGGTGGCGCTGAACTCGCTGGGCATCAACATCGCACGCGCCCTGGGCCCTGCGGCCGGCGGCCTGCTGCTGGCCAGCTTCGGCGCGGCGGCGGCCTACGGCGCGGACGTGGTCAGCTACGTGTTCGTAATCGCCGCGCTGGTCTGGTGGAAGCGCCCCAAGGCCGAGGCATCGGCGCTGAACGAGCAGTTCTTCGGCGCATTCCGCGCAGGCCTGCGCTATGCCCGCTCCAGCCGCGAGCTGCATGTGGTGCTGCTGCGCGCCGCCGTGTTCTTCCTGTTCGCCAGCTCGGTCTGGGCCCTGCTGCCGCTGGTGGCGCGGCGCATGCTGGGCGGCTCGGCAGGCTTTTACGGCGTGATGCTGGGCGCCGTGGGCGCAGGCGCCATCCTGGGCGCGCTGGTGCTGCCGCGCCTGCGCAAAAGGCTGGATGCCGATGGCCTGGTGCTCCTGTCCTCCGTGCTCAGCGCCGCCGTGATGGCCGCGCTGTCCACGGCACCGCCGCAATGGGCCGCCGTGCTGCTGATGCTGGTGCTGGGCCTGGGCTGGATCATTGCGCTGACCACGCTCAACGGCGTGGCCCAGGCGGTGCTGCCCAACTGGGTGCGCGGCCGCGGGCTGGCCATCTACCTGATGGTGTTCAACGGCGCCATGGCGGGCGGCAGCCTGGCCTGGGGGCTGTTCGCGCAGGGCGTGGGCGTTCCCACGGCACTGCTGATCGGCGCGGCGGGCCTGGTGGCCATCTCGCTGGTGTTCCACCGCATCAAGCTGCCCACGGGCGAGGCGGACCTGCAGGCCTCCAACCACTGGCCCGAGCCGCTGCTGGCCGAACCGGTGGCCCATGACCGTGGCCCGGTAATGATCCAGGTGGAGTACCAGGTGCGCCGCGACGACCTGCCAGCCTTCATCGAGGCCATGCAGCATGTGGCGCGCGAGCGGCGGCGCGACGGCGCCTATGCCTGGGGCATCGCCGAGCACACGGGCGAGCCGGGCCGGGTGATCGAGTGGTTCCTGGTGGAGTCCTGGGCCGAGCATCTGCGCCAGCACCAGCGCGTGTCCAGGGCCGATGCCGATCTGCAGGCCCAGGCGCTGCGCTTTCATATCGGCCCCGAGCGGCCCGTGGTCCACCACTTCCTGGCGCTGGACGCCGCCAGTGCAACCAGTGCCGCCAGCGGGCCTGCGCAGGCACCGGCGCACGGCCACGCCCACTGAAGCGTTGCGGCAGGCCTGCCCTGGCCTGCGCCCGGCCTGCCAGGACACCTCAGCGGATATCCAGCCGCTCCAGCGCACGCACCAGGTCGGCCAGCGTGCGCACCTGCATCTTGCGCATGGCCTGGCTGCGGCGCACCTTGACCGTGATTTCGCTCACGCCCAGGTCTGCCGCGATCTGCTTGTTCAGCAGGCCGCGCACCACGCCCACGACCACTTCCTGCTCGCCGGGCGACAGCGACTGCCAGCAGGCGCGCAGCGCCTGTTCGCCGGCCTCCAGCGCGCGGCGCTGGCGGTCCAGGGCAATGCCCTGCTGGATGGCGTCGAGCAGGTCCTGGTCGCGGAAGGGCTTGGTCAGGAACTCGATGGCGCCGGTCTTCATGGCCTCCACGCTCATGGGAATGTCGCCATGGCCGGTGATGAAGATGGTGGGCAGCTTCAGGCCCAGCTCCAGCATCTGGCGCCGGAAGTCCATGCCGCTTTGCCCCGGCATGCGGATGTCCAGCACCAGGCAGGCCGGCCCCTGCGGCGGCTGCCGCTGCCAGTGGTCCAGAAACTCGCGCGTGGCGCCGAAGGCGCGCACGCACAGGCCCACCGAGGCCAGCAGGTCCTCGATGGCTGCGCGCACCGAGGGGTCGTCATCGACGATGTAGACCAGTGCCTCGGCTTCGGCGGTGGAGGGTTCAGCCATGGCGCAATCCCGTGGAAGGCCTGGCGCCCGTGGCCGGGGCGCAGGCGATGGTGACGTGAAAAGCCGTGCCCCCGCGCCCGTCCTCGCGGTCCGTGGCCCAGATGCGGCCGCCGTTGGCCTCGGCCATGTGGCGGCAGATGTTCAGGCCCAGGCCCATGCCGTCGGGCTTGGTGGTCCAGAAGGCATCGAACAGGTGGGTGCGGGCCAGCGGCGACAGGCCTTCGCCCGCATCGGCCACGGTCAGCACCAGCTGCTGGCCCAGGGCCTGCGTGGCGATGGCGATGCGCCGCTGCGCGGCCGGTGTGTGCTGCATGGCGTCCATGGCATTGAGCAGCAGGTTGGCCAGCACCTGCTGGATCTGCACGCGGTCGGCCCAGGCCGGCTGCAGCGCGGTCGCCAGCTGCAGGTCCAGGGCCACGCCGCGCCGGTCCAGCTCTGCGACGGACAGGCGGGCCATTTCGCGCACGGCCTCGTTGAGGTCGAAGGACTGCCGGCTGGGTGCGTCTCCGCGTGCCATGCTGCGGATGCGTGCGATGACATCGCTGGCGCGCTGCGCATCGCCCAGGATGCGCTCCAGCGCCTGGCCGGCCTTGGCGAGGTTGGGCGGCTCCTGGGCCAGCCAGCGCTGGCAGGCGTTGCCGCTGGTGACGATGGCCGCCAGCGGCTGGTTGACCTCATGGGCGATGGAGGCCGTCAACTGCCCCAGGCTGGTGGTCTGGGTGATGCGCAGCAGCTGGGTGCGCGCCGCATGGGCCGCGTTCTGGGCCGCCACCATCTTCAGGCCCAGATAGGCCGTGATGGCAATGGCCAGGATGCTGATCACCATGTTGATCAGTCCGGTGCGATAGGCACCGGCAGGCGTGAGCGCAAAGCTGGCCAGGGTCAGCACGATGCACAGCGCCGTGAGGCCGATGACCACGCGCGGGCTGAACCAGCGCACCGCCACCAGGATGATGGCGGTGTGGAACACGGCGGCCGCCACGGCGTAGTCGGTCAGCGTGTCCAGCGCGAAGATCGCGGCCATGGCGACGCCCATGGCCGCCAGGATCAGGGCCCGGGGCCAATGGGGAAAGCGGCGCAGAGCGGTGGTCATGGCGTGCAGGGAAAAGGAATGGACTGTCAGCTGCCAATTCTCATTCAAGAAGCCGCTGCACCTGAATGCAAGCTATACCCGAACCGTACGATACTGGCGCGACCCAAAACAAGGGACACCGAGGAAGGGACGCCCCGCACCGAAGGTGTCGTCCCCCTCCCGCGCAGCGAGAGAGGGGGAAGCCGCGCAGCGGCTCAGGGGGTTCACAACACTGGCCGGCGGCCCACGCTCAGCTGCAGCTCCACCGTGGCCTTGGCCAGCTCGGTCTCGGCCTCCAGCGATCCCAGGTAGGCCTCGTCGGCCGAGCGCTGGGCGGACAGCAGCTCCAGCAGCGAAGCCTCGCCATGCCGGTAGGACAGGCGTATGCCTTCGAGCACGCGCTGCGCATCGCGCAGCACGCCGTCGCGGTAGCGCTGCACGTTCTCGCGCGCGGCGGTCAGGCGAAAGCGGGCGGCGCGCACATCGGCCTCGGCCCGGTTCTGTGCCTGCTGCAGGGCCAGCATGGCCTGGGTGACGGCCGCCTCGGCCTGCACCAGGTCGCCCCGGTCCAGGCGCGACAGCGGCAGCGGCACGCTGACCGAGACCGACAGCGTGCGCGAGCGCCCGCCGCCATCGAAGGGATTGCCCTGGGCATCGATGCCGGCCGCCGTGGACGGCACGGCGGCCATGCCCACGGCCAGCGTGGGATTGACCCAGCGGTTGGCCTGGGCCAGGCCCGCGTTGTCGCGTGCATGCTCCAGCGCCGCCTGGGCGATGCGCACCTCGGCGCGCGACTGCAGCGCCTGGGCGACCAGGGCGTCGGCATCCTCCAGCCCCGAGTCTTCGGCCAATTCCATGAAGCCGCATTGCAGCGTGTCGCTGGCAAAGACTTCGGACAGGCGGCGCCCCAGCGGGACGGACAGCGCCAGCCGCGCGGTCTGCGCCTCGGCGCGCGCCTGCACCACCTCGGCCTGGAAGCGGTCGCGCTCCACGCGCGACTGCAGCCATTCCACGCCGCCGATGTCGCCGGCCTTGCGCCGCAGCTCGTTGGCCTGCACCACGTCGCCCAGCGCCTTCAGCGTCTGCTGCTTGCGCTCCAGCGCCAGCGAGTCGCGGCAGGCCTGGGTGTAGTCCTGGGCGGCATCGGAGAACAGCTGGCTGCGCACGCCTTCAAGGCCGGCCTCGGACAGGCGCACCTGGCTGCGTGCGGACTGGATGCGCGCGGCGCGCTTGCCGCCCGTCTCCAGCTCCATGCTGATCTCGTAGTTGCGCGTGGTGGGCCGGGGCTGGCCGGTGCGCACCTGCTCGCGCGAGGCGCCCAGCGTGAGGCTGGGGTCGGGGCGTATGCCGGCGATGCCGATGCCGGCACGCGCGGATTCCACGCCCTGCTCCTCCGAGCGCAGCAGGGGGCTGTGCTGCTCCACGGCGTTGAGGTAGTCGGAAAAGCGCAGGCCGGCGGACGGCGCCGTCTGCGCCTGGGCTGCGGCGCCAAGGCACAGCAGCAGGGCCAGGGCCTGCCTGGGGAAGAAAGGGGTCGTTTGCATGGCGACTCGCATCAATGGGGTTGGCTCGTTGCGGTGCGATGCCCGCCCTCGTCCTCGGCGGCATCCGGATCGCCGCTCTCACCGCGTTCAGCGGCACGACGCTGGCGGCGCTCGGCCGCGCGGACGGCACGGGCCTCGATCACGTAGTAGAGGTTGGGCAGCAGCAGCAGGGTCAGCAAGGTGGCGCTGAACAGGCCGCAGACCACGACGGTGGCCAGGGGCCGCTGCACGTCGCTGCCCAGGCCCGTCGCCAGCATGGCCGGCGTGAGGCCGAAGGCGGCGACGGTGGCCGTCATCAGCACGGGGCGCATGCGGCTGGAGGCACCCTCGAGCACGGCTTCGCGCAGGCCCAGGCCGTCCTCGCGGCGCAGCCGGTTGATCTGCGAGACCATGAGCACGCCCGAGAGCACGGCCACGCCGAACAGCGCGATGAAGCCCACGGCGCTGGAGACGTTGAGCGTCATGCCGCGCAGGTGCAGGCCCGCAAAGCCGCCGATCATGGCCAGCGGCACCACGCCCAGCACCAGCAGCGGCTGGCGCAGGTTGCCGAACTCGCCGAACAGCAGCACCAGCATGATGCCCAGCGTCAGCGGCAGGATCATGAGCAGCCGCGCCTCGGCACGCTGCAGGTTCTCGAACTGGCCGCCCCACTCGATGTGCAGCTTCTGGCGGTCGTAGTCCAGGTGCTGGTCGATGGCGGTGTGCGCATCCTTGAGGAAGCCCGCCAGGTCGCGGCCACGCACATTGAGCTTGACGAGGATGTGGCGCTCCCCGCCCTCGCGCACGATGACGCTCTGGCCCACGGTGGTGGTGATGCGCGCCACGTCGGCCAGCGGCACCTGGGCGCCATTGGCGGCCGACAGGCGCAGCGCGCCGATGGCCTCGGGGCTGCTGCGCGTGTCGGGCGTGAAGCGCACGGCCATGTCGTAGCTGCGCTCGCCCACGTAGAGCTGGCCGATGGAGGCCCCGCCCACGCCGGTGGAGATGAGCTGCGCCACGTCGGAGGCATTGATGCCGTAGCGCGCGGCAGCGGCGCGGTCCAGCGCAATGCGCAGGTTGGGCAGCGGCGGCTCCACGTCCACGGCCACATCGGCCGCGCCGGGCACTTTCTCCAGCACGGCCACCAGGGCATCGGCCACGCGCCGGTCTTCGGCCAGGTCCTGGCCGAAGACCTTCACCGTGAGGTCGCTGTGCGCGCCCGACAGCTTGTCCTGCACGCCGTCGATCATGGGCTGCATGAAGCCCACGGAGTAGCCGGGCAACTGGTCGAAGCGCGCGGCCATCTTCGCGATCAGCTGCTGCTTGGTCAGGCCCGACTTCCATTCGCCATAGGGATGCAGGCCCACGCTGGCCTCGATGTGCGAGGGCGTCCAGTAGTCGGTGCCGTCATCGTTGCGCCCGGTCTGGGTGACGATGTAGGAGACCTCGGGGAACTCCAGTGCGGCGCTGCGCAGCGCGTCGGCCATGTCGCGCGCCTTGTCCAGCGTGATGCCGGGCGGCATCTGCACCTGCAGCCAGATGGAGCCTTCGTCCAGGTACGGCAGGAAGTCGCGGCCCATGGTGCCGGCCAGCACGCCCAGCGCCAGCAGCGAGGCCGCCACGGCCCCCGCCAGCCAGCGCACGCGGCCCACGGCCGCGCCCAGGAAGCGGTCATAGCCCACGCCCAGCCGGTGCAGGACGGGGTTGTGGAAGATCCTGCGCGGCCTGCGGAAGGCCAGCCAGGCCAGGGCCGGCGTGAGCAGCAGGGCCACGGCCAGCGCCCCCACCAGGGCCGCGCCCACGGCGCTGGCCATGGGCGAGAACAGCTTGTACTCGATGCGCTCGAAGGCGAACAGCGGCAGGTAGGCGGCCGCGATCACGCACATGCCGAAGAAGATGGGCCGCGCCACCTGCAGCGTGGCCGTGATGGCGTCCCTGGGCGTGAGCGGCCGGTTCTGGTCGGCCTCGCGGCGCCGCAGGATGTTCTCGACCACGACCACGGCCCCGTCCACCAGGATGCCGAAGTCGATGGCGCCCAGCGACAGCAGGTTGGCCGGAATCTTCGCGTGGTGCATGAAGATGAAGGCCAGCAGCAGCGCCATGGGAATGGTCAGGGCCACGATCAGCGCCGCGCGCGGACTGCCCAGGAAGACCAGCAGCACCAGGGTGACGACGATCAGGCCTTCGGCCAGGGTCTTGCCCACGGTGTGGGTGGTGCGCTCGATCAGCGTGGTGCGGTCCAGGTAGGGCACGACCTTCACGTCGGGCGGCAGCAGCTTGCCGTTGAGCTCCTCCACGGCGGCATGGATGCCCTCCAGCGCCTGCGAGGGGTTGGAGCCCTTGAGCAGCAGCACGATGCCCTGCAGGGTGTCGGAGTTGCCGTCCTTGCCCAGGATGCCACGCCGCTCCACGTTGCCGTAGGTCAGCCGCCCCAGGTCCTTGACCAGCACGGGCGTGCCGCTGTCCGTGGTCTTGACGACCACGTTGCCCATGTCGTCCAGCGAGCCCAGCAGGCCCACGCCGCGCACCACATAGGAGACATCGCCCCGGTCGATGACGCTGCCGCCGCCGCTGGCGTTGTTGGCATTGATGGCCTCGATCACCTGGGACAGCGCCAGCCCGTACTGCAGCAGCCGCGCCGGGTCCAGCTCCAGCATGAACTGCGTGGTCAGGCCGCCGAAGTTTGTCACGTCCACCACGGACTGGGCCTTCTTCAGGCGCGGGATCACCACCCACTGCTGCAGCTCGGACAGCTCGCGCAGGCTGCGCACCGGGCTTTCCAGCGTGTAGCGGTAGACCTCGCCCGTGGGCGAGCTGTAGGGGTCCAGCCCGGCGCGGGCACCATAGGGCAGCGTGACCTCGTCGATGCGCTCCTTCAGGCGCTGGCGCGCCCAGTAGCCGTCCACGCCGTCCTCGAAGACCACGGTGATCAGCGACAGCGCGAACAGGCTGCGCGAGCGCAGCACGTGCATGCCGGGCGTGGCCAGCAGGGCGCGCTCCAGCGGAATGGTGATCTGCTGCTCTATCTCCTCGGCCGCCAGGCCTGGCACCTGGGTGACGATCTGCGAGGTCACGTCGGCAATGTCGGGATAGGCCTCCAGCGGCAGCTGCTTCCAGCTGAACACGCCATACAGGGCCGCGAAGCAAAAGACCAGCCAGACCACGCCGCGGCGCGAAAAGCCGATGTTGACGATGCGCTCGATCATTGCAGCAGCACTCCCCCGTTGACCACCACGCGCTCGCCGGCCGCCAGGCCCGAGAGGATCTCGGCCTGGCCGTCCTGCTGCGCGCCGACCTGCACGTCGCGCGGCTCGAAGCGCCAGCCGCCCTTGTCCACGAAGACGCGCGTGCTGACCTGGCCCTGCAGCAGGGCCGCGGCCGGCACCATCACGGCCTGGCGCGCCGGGGCGTCGAAGCCCACGCGCGCAAACATACCGGGGCGCAGCCGCCCTTCGGGGTTGTCCACGGCCACGCGCACCTTGACGCTGCGCGTGGCGGTGTCCACCAGCTCGCCCACGTACTGCACGCGGCCCTGCAGCTGCAGGTCGGGATAGGCGGCCAGCGCGATGTGGGCCTGCTGGCCCACGTCCACATGGGCCAGGTCGCGCTCGCTGACGCTGGCGCTGAGCCAGACCTTGCGCAGGTCGGCCACGGTCATGACGGAGGCATTCACATCGTTCCAGTAGCCGCCCTGCGAGCCCGCCATCTCGACCACGCGCCCGCTGATGGGCGACTTGACCACGTAGCTGCCGCGCGAGCCTTCCTGCACGGCCGCACCCAGCTGGGACAGGTGGTCGGAGGCGGCGCGCGCATCGGCACCTGCTGCGGCCAGCGCCTGCTGCGCGGCCTCGTAGTCCTTGCGCGCGGCGATCTCGGCATCGAACAGCAGCTTCTGGCGGTCGAATTCCTGGCGCGCGTGCAGCAGCGCGGCCTGGGACTTGGCGTGCTCGGCACGCACGCTGGAGATCTCGGAGGAGTCCATGGTGATCAGCGCATCGCCGGCCTTCACCGCATCGCCCAGCTGGTGGTGCAGGCGCACCAGGCGGCCCGCCACGGGCGGCGTGATGCGGACCAGCTTTTCAGGCTCGGCCTCGATGGTGGCGGGGGCCGACAGGCGGGTCTGCAGCGGCTGCAGGGCGATCTCGGCCACCTGCAAGCGCTCGCGCAGCGGCGAGCCTTCGGGCACCACGATGAGGTTGCCTTCGCGGCGCACGGGAGCCGGCTGCGGGGCGGCGGTGGCGGGGGTTGCTGCTGCAGCCGGGGTTTCGGCCGGGCCGTTGCAGGCGGCCATGGCCACGCTGATCAGCAGCCCGCCCACAGGCCAGGCGGCCGCCAGCAAGGGATGGCGCGGGTGCAGGCCATGGGGTCGGCCTGGTCGTTCAGAAGCGAGAAAGCGGGTCATCCTGAGGTCTCCGGGTGCCATGGACCCGCGCAGACCTCTCGCCCCTTCAGGCGATCACAGGCCTCCGCCCAGGTCCGGGCAGATCAAGAAATGAAAGAAGGGAAAGGCGGAAAGGGACGGCGCGGCAGCGCCTGGCAGGATCGGGATCGGGATCGGGATCGGGATCGGGATCGGGATCGGGATCGGAATCAGGATCGGGGTCCATGGGGTACTCCTTTGCGTGTGGGTGGCGCAGTCCCCGTGCAGGCCGGGAGCCCTGTTTGCTGCAGTGCAATATGTGCCCGGAATTATCAAAGGCGAAAGTGCCTGCGGCCAGCCTTTGTTGGGAAGGTTGGCCTGTTCATTGGTGGATGCGGGATATACCTTCGTATAGAAGATGGCCGGCACAAGGGCCCCTCGGCCTGGCCTGGCCCGGCCCAGCCCGGCCCGGAAAGCAAAAAGCCGCCAGCGCGGAGCGGGCGGCTTGCGGGCGATGGCCTGCGGGAAAGCTCAGTCCACTTTCAGGCCGATGGCTTTCACCAGTTCGCCGAAGCGCTCGCGCTCGGTGGCGTGGTGGTCGATGAAGGCCTTGCGGCTCAGGGGCGCGGGCGTGGCTCCCAGGGTGAGGATGACGTCGTTGACGTTCTTTTGCTCCAGCGCCTTGGCCACGGCAGTGCGAACGGCCTCGATCACCGATTCGGGCGTGCCCGTGGGCGCGTAGAGGCCGAACAGCGTGTCCGCATCAAAGCCCGGCAGGCCGCTTTCGGCCAGCGTGGGCACGTTGGGGTACTGCGGCGAGCGGTGCGGGCTGCCGATGGCCAGCAGGCGCAGCTTGCCGGCCTCGACCTGCTTGAGGCCCGGACCCGGGTCGAACCAGAACTGCAGCTGCCCGCTGAGCACGTCGCTGAGCGCCGGGCCCGCGCCCTTGTAGGGGGCGTGCACGGCATCGACGCCGGCCATGCGCTTGAACATCTCGCCGGCCAGGTGCGGCGAGCTGCCCTGGCCCGGCGAGCCGTAGGACAGCTTGCCGGGGTTGGCCTTCAGGTGCTTGATGAACTCGGCCACGTTGGTGGCGGGCACGGCGGGATTGGTCTCCAGGAACACATGCACGCGCGCCACGGCAGCCACGGGCGTCAAATCCTTTTCGGGATTGAAGGCCAGCTTGCTGTAGATCATCGGATTGATGGTGATGGCCCCGCCCGAGCTGAGCAGCAGCGTGTAGCCATCCTTGGGCGCGCGCACGGTTTCGCTGATGCCGATGTTGCCGCCCGCGCCGGGCTTGTTGTCCACCACCACCGACTGGCCCAGCACCTGGGACATGGTGGGCGTGATGGCGCGCGCCAGCACATCGGCCGCACCGCCGGGCGCGAAGTTCACGACCAGGCGCACGGGACGCTCGGGCCATTTGTCGCCGGCCTTCTGCGCCAGCGCAGGGACCGAGGCCGTCGCGCCCAGCAGGGCCAGCAGGCCCAGGCGGCGCCAGCGGCTGAAGGGATTTGTCTTGTGCATGAGCTATGTCTCCTTGGGTTATGAGTTCTTGAAAACGGTGAGGGCGCCTGAAGCAGCAGCGGCGCTACGGTCAATCCAGCCGAATGCCCGCCGACTCGATGACCTGGCCCCAGCGCCGGCTTTCGCTGCGCCAGTAGTCACGCATCTGCGCAGGCGTGCTGGGCAGCGGCTCCAGCGACAGCGCCTCGAAACGCGCCAGCACGGCAGGCGAGCGCAGCGCCTGCTGCAGCGCCACGGACCAGGCCTGTACGGTGGCGTCGTCCGTGCCTGCGGGTGCGACCAGGCCCTGCCATGCATGGGCCTCGAAATCCTTCACGCCCTGCTCGGCCAGCGTGGGCACGCCCGGGTGGCTCTTGAGACGCTCGGCGCTGGCCACGCCGATGACACGCAGCTTGCCGGCCGCAATGTGCTGGGCCGCCGCCGCGCTGTCGGCCAGCATGAAGGGGATCTGGCCGCCGATCACATCGATCAGGGCCGGCCCCGCGCCGCGATAGGGCACATGGGACATCTTCACGCCCAGGCGCTGGGACAGCAGTTCGGTGGCCAGGTGGTGGGGCGTGCCCAGGCCCGGGCTGCCATAGCTGACGGGGCCGGGCTGGGCCTTCACCCACTGCGTGAACTCCTGCAGGTTGTGCACCGGCAACGGGTTGCCGACCACAAGGAACAGCGGAAAGCGCGCCAGCAGGCCGATGGGCACGAAGTCCTTCTCGGCGTTGTAGGCCAGCTTGCGAAACAGATGGGGGTTGGCCGCCAGCGTGGCGAAGTCGGCCGTGAAGACCAGGCTGCCCAGTTCGCGCGTGCGCGCCGCGTACTCGGCGGCGATGTTGGTGCCTGCACCGGGCTTGTTCATGACGACCACGGTGCGGCCCAGGGCCTTGCCCCAGACTTCGGCCACGCCGCGCGCCACGGCGTCCGAGCCGCCGCCTGCGGCAAAGCCCACCACCCATTCGATGGGCTTGCCGGTCTGGGCGTGTGCCGTGCCCATGCCCAGCAGGGGCGGGGCGCCTATGGCCAGTGCGGCCTTGAGTGCTTGTCTGCGCAGCATCTTGTCTCCTTCTTGTAGTGGCTCGTTTTGCCTTGAGCGCGTTCAGCGCGGTGCGACGGCGCCCGCGTTCTCGGACAGGCTGACCAGTGCATGCAGCGTGCGCGTCACGGGCACAGCAATGCCCAGCCGGTCGGCCACCTGCAGCACGGCGCCGTGGATGGCGCCCGTCTCGGTGGCACGGCCGGCCAGCAGGTCCTGCAGCATCGAGGGCTGGTGGCCCCGGTGATGGTCCAGCGCATCGCGCACGGCCGCGCCCACGCGCTCGGCACTGGCAGCGACGCCATGGGCATGGGCGACGGACAGCACCTCGTCCAGCACGCGCTGCAGCAGGGCCTCGCCCTGCGGATTGGCCAGTCCGTCCACGGTCTGGCGCGTCACGGCGCACACGCCGTTGAAGGCGGCATTGAAGGCCAGCTTTTCCCAGATGGCCTCCTGCACCTGCGGGTCGATGCTGCAATGCATGCCTGCGCGGTTGAGGTCTTCCGCCAGCAGGTCGAAGACCGCGCTGCGCTGGCCGTCGCAAGGCATGAAGCGGATGCCGCCCTGCCCCATGGAGCTGACCTCGCCCGGCGACATCACGCGCGCAGGCCAGGTGGTCACGCCCACGGCGATGCGTTCGAGCGGCACCATTTCACGCAACACATTGGCATGGCCTATGCCGTTTTGCAGGCTCAGGAAATGCGTGTCCGGCCCGATGAGATGGGCAATGCCCTGCAGTGCAGCGCGCGTATGGGCCGACTTGGTGAAGACCAGCCACAGCGCGGGCCCGGCCGTGAGCTGCTCGGCCCGCGCCGCACGTACGTGGGCCTGCAGCAGCCCCTCATCGGTGTGGCAGCGCGCGCCATCGCGGTTCAGGGCCTGCAGCAGTTCGTCGTTCACGTCGACCAGGGTCACGTCCAGGCCGATGCGGGCCAGCCGCGCGCCGAACAGGGTGCCCATGGCGCCTGCGCCGAGGATGCCTATGCTTCTTGTGTTTTCCATGGCTTTGTCTCCTGCAGGGGGCTTCGCCTCAGGCGACTTCGACCTCGACCACGATGGGCTTGGGATGGGCCAGCGCGCGGGCCAGCACCTCGGCCAGCTCGGCCGCGTTCTCCACATGCACGCCGTCGCAGCCCTGGCCACGGGCCAGCGCCACGAAGTCGATGTCGGGCAGTTCCGTGCCCTCGACCTTCTCGCCCTCGCGGTAGCCGAAGACATGGGCGAAGTCCTGCAGCGCCGCATAGCGGCGGTTCTTGAGGATCACGAAGCTGATGGGCAGGCGCAGCTGGGCTGCACTCCAGAGGGCCTGGATGGCGTACATGGCCGAGCCGTCGCCGATGACGGCGACCACCTTGGCCTCGGGCTGCGCCAGCGCCACGCCCACGGCGGCCGGCATGCTGTGGCCCAGGCCGCCGCTGCACATGGTGTAGAAGGTGCCCGAATGGAAGATGGGCAGGTAGGTCTGGATGGTGGAGCGCGAGCTGGGCGCCTCTTCCACCACGATGCTGTGGCGGTCACGCACCTGGGCCAGCGTGTGCATGGCAAAGGCCACCGACATGCGCTCGCCTGCGGCGGGCGCGGCCGGCACGGGCGCTGCGGGCCGGGGTGCGGGCGCCTGGCGCGGTGCGGGCGCGGGGCGCTGCAGCAGCTCCTCCACGCCCATGCGCACATTGCCCACGGCGGCCGTGCCCACGGGGGCCCAGGCGGCAATGGCCGGGTCCTCGATCAACTGGTAGAGCGCCGTGCCTTCGGGGATGTGCGGGCCCTCGCCTTCCACGTGGTAGGTGAAGGCGGCCGCGCCCACGGCGAAGACCACGTCATGACCGGACAGCAGTTGCACGATGCGCTCGCGCATGGCGGGCAGGAAGCCGGCGAACAGGGGATGGTCCTCGGGGAAGCTGCAGCGCCCGCTCATGGGGGCCACGAAGACGCGGGCCTGGTGGCGCTCGGCCAGCGCGACCACGGCATCCCAGCCCTGGGCCCGGTCCACGGCCGCGCCCACGACCAGGGCCGGGGCACGCGCCGCATCCAGCGCATCGCCGATAAGGTCCAGCGTGCGCGGATCGGGCCGCGTCTCGAAGCCCACATGGCGCAGCGTGACGGGCTCGGCCGGCTTGTCCCAGTCATCGGCGGGAATGGAGACCAGCACGGGGCCGCGCGGCTCCTGCATGGCGATGTAGTAGGCACGCGCCAGCGCCTGGGGCACGTCTTCGGCGCGCGCGGGCTCGCAGCTCCACTTCACATAGGGCTTGGGCAGCTCGGCGGCCTGGCTGGAGTGCAGGAAGGGGTCGAACTGCAGCAGCGAGCGCGCCTGCTGGCCCGCCGTGATCACCAGGGGCGTGCGGTTCTTGAAGGCCGTGAAGATGTTGGCCATGGCGTGGCCCACGCCCGCGGCCGAATGCAGGTTCACGAAGCTGGCATTACGCGTGGCCTGGGCATGGCCGTCGGCCATGCCCACGACCACGGTTTCCTGCAGGCCCAGCACATAGGAGAAGTCTTCGGGGTAGTCGCGGAACAGCGGCAGCTCGGTCGAGCCCGGGTTGCCGAAGATGCGCGTCATGCCCAGCTCGCGCAGCATGGCGATCACGGCATGGCGCACGGTGTAGGTCGCGGTGCAGGTCGCGGTGGAAGAGGATGCCTCGGCGGGCTGGCTGCGCGGTGTGGTGGGTGCTTGCAAGATGGGGTCTCCTGGGAAATGGGCCGGCCGCCCGGTGCGTGCCGCGCGGTGGCCATGGAAGTCGGTGCCCATGGTGCAGGCGCTTATGATTTCCAGCAATTGAATAAACTATCTAAGAGATATTCACCAAATGGATATCAAGAACCTGGACCTCAACCTGCTGCGCGTCTTTGACGCCGTGTACCGCCACTGCAGCGTCAGCCGCGCGGCCGAGGAGCTGGGCATGTCCCAGCCCGCCGCCAGCCAGGCCGTGACGCGGCTGCGCCTGCTGCTGGGCAATCCGCTGTTCGAGCGCGCGCACGCAGGCGTGCGCCCCACGCCGCGTGCCGAGCGCCTGGCGCTGGCCGTGCGCCAGGCGCTGGAGGTGCTGGAAGTCGCCATGTCCGAGGCCCAGAGCTTCGAGCCGCTGCAGGCGCGCCAGCGCTTTCGCATCCACCTGAGCGACATCGGCGAGGCGCGCTTTCTGCCGCCGCTGATGCAGGCGCTGCACCAGCGCGCCCCGCATGTGCAGCTGGAGACCCTGCCCATGCCGCTGGACGGCATTGCCGATGCGCTGGACCGGGGCACGCTGGACATCGCCATCGGCTTTCTGCCGGGTGGCACGCGGACCCGGCAGACCGTGCTGCTGTCCGACCACTACGGCGTGCTGCTGCGCAGCGGCCACCCCGCGCTGGCGCAGGTGCCCGAAGACGCGCCACTGGCTCTGGCCACGCTGCGCCAGCTGGATTTCGCGGCCGTGCGCTCGCATTCGGAGACGCTGCGCATCCTGCAGGCGCTGCGGCTCGATGAGCGCATCCGCCTGTCGGCCGCACATTTCATGGCCGTGCCCTCCATCGTGGGCAAGACCGACCTGGCGGTGATCATGCCGGCCGAGATCGCGGCCGGCTTTGTCGAGCGCGGCGGCTATGCGGTGCGCGATGCCGACCTGCCCGATCACCGCTTCGACGTGTCGCTGCACTGGAGCTGGCGCTTCGAGCAGGAACCGGCCAAGCGCTGGCTGCGCGAGCTGGTCTGCGAGCTGTTCCAGCAGCCCCGGCACCGCGAGGCCGCCGCGCACTGAAGGGCCGGCCGTCACGGGCATGACTTGCGGGCTGCCAACACTAGAGCGTGTTGTGCACTTTTACGTGCCCGCGAAAGCCGGGAAAGGGGTCCGGAACGAGGCGTAGCACGCGCCGCGGTTGCCACACCGCAAGCGGGCTGCAACGAAGGGCCGGGCCCCTTTCCCGGCTTTCCCTTCGGGTTGGCTCTGCGCGCAGGCGCTCGCGGCGTTGCAGCGCTTGCCAAGGCATGAGCCTTGGCGGCGCACTGCGCCTTGCGATCACCAGCGCGCAGAACCAACGCGGGTACTTAAAAGTGCATAACACGCTCTGGCCTGCCGACTCAGTTTCGTCTAAGAAACCGGCGCCAGACTGGTCCCTGCGCCGACAAGGGCACGCGGCCGGCCCCGCCGAAGATGGGCACCGGCCTGTTTCATCCACTCTCCAGGAAAGACTCACCATGCAACTCAAGGACAAGGTCGCCTTCATCACCGGCTCGGCCAGCGGCATCGGCAAGGAGATCGCCACGCTGTTCGCCAGCGAGGGCGCGCGCATCGTCATTGCCGACCTCAACAAGGAGGCGGCCGACGCCACGGCGGCCGAGCTGCGCGCCACGGGAGCGCAGGCCATGGGCGTGGCCGTGGACGTGACCGACGAGGCCCAGGTCAACGCCTCGGTCGAGGAGGCCGCCCGGGCCTTCGGCGGCATCGACATCCTGGTCAGCAATGCCGGGATACAGATCGTGCATCCGGTGGAGGAATTCAGCTTTGCCGAGTGGAAGAAGATGCTGGCCATCCACCTGGACGGCGCCTTCCTCACCACGCGCGCCTGCCTCAAGCACATGTATGCGCAGGGCCGGGGCGGCAGCGTGATCTACATGGGATCGGTGCACTCCAAGGAAGCCTCGCTGCTCAAGGCGCCCTATGTCACGGCCAAGCACGGCCTGATCGGGCTGGCCAAGACCGTGGCCAAGGAAGGCGCCAAGCACGGCGTGCGCGCCAATGTGATCTGCCCGGGCTTCGTGCGCACGCCGCTGGTGGACAAGCAGATTCCCGAGCAGGCCCGCACGCTGGGCATCAGCGAGGACGAGGTCATCAAGAACGTGATGCTCAAGGAAACCGTGGACGGAGAGTTCACCACCACCGAGGACGTGGCCCGCGTGGCCCTGCTGTTCGCGGGCTTCCCCAGCAATGCGCTGACCGGCCAGTCGCTGGTGGTCAGCCACGGCTGGTTCATGCAGTAAGTCGCCAATCGGCCACTCAATCGGCCTTCAGGCCCAGCGCACGCGTCACGGCGGCATAGCGGTCGATGTCGGCCGCGATCAGCGCCTGGAATTGGCCCGGTGTCTGCCGCGCCAGGGTGTAGCCCTGGTCGCGCAAGCCAGCGCTGACGGCGGGATCGGCCAGCGCCTGCTCCAGCGTGTCATGCAATGCCTGCACCGTGGCCCGGGGCGTGGCGGCAGGTGCCAGCAGGCCATGCCACTGCTCCACCGCAAAGCCCGGCAGGCCGCGCTCGGCCACCGTGGGAACGCCGGCCAGCTGCGGCAGTCGCTGCGGCGCCGTGACGGCCAGGGCGCGCACGCGGCCTGCAGCGATCATGGCCGCAGCACTGCTGGCCGTGACCATGCCCGCCGCCACCTGGCCTGCCGCCACGGCCGTGATGGCCGGGCCGCAGCCCTTGTAGGGCACATGCTGCACAAAGCGCTTCGCCTCCCGGGCCAGCATCTCGCCGGCCAGGTGCTGGGGCGTGCCGTTGCCGCAGGAGGCGAACAGCAGCGGCCGTTCCTGGCGCGCCTGGGCCAGCGCATCCTCCAGCGTCTGCAGCGCGCTGTCCGCAGGCACGACCAGCACCGAGGCGATGGAGCCCGCGTTGAATACCGCCGTGAAGTCCTTGCGCGGGTCGAAATCCAGGCGTTCGTAGACACCGGGGTTGATGGCGAACGAGCTGTTGGCCATCAGCAAGGTGCTGCCGTCCGCTGCGGCCTGGGCCACGGCATGGGCGCCGATGTTGCCGCTGGCGCCGGGACGGTTATCCACCACCACGGTCTGGCCCAGGCGCTGCTGCAGCTGCTCGCCCAGGCGCCGCGCCAGCAGGTCCGTGCCGCCGCCCGGCGGAAACGTCACGACGATGGTGATGGGCCGCTCCAGGCGCGTGCCGGCCTTGCCCGGCGCCGCCAGCCACAGCCCCGATGCGCCCGCCAGCAGCGCGCAGGCCGCCAGCGTCCAGAGTCTCCGTCGCTTCAAGGTACACCCTTCAAAAAACATGGCAACTGCTCCACTGGGCTAGGTGCAAAAAACCGGCGCAGCCCAACTCAGGGACACCGAGCAAGGGCCTGAGCCGGCCGCGCCGCCCCGCAGCCAGGGTGTCGCCGGTTGCCCGGACGCCCCCCTCCCGCGCAGCGAGAGAGGGCGCCGTGCACACGGGGGAAGCCGCGCAGCGGCTCAGGGGGTGCCTCATTTCAGGTGTCGAGGCCGATGTCGAGAACTCGGGCGCTGTGCGTGATCCAGCCCACGGCGATCTGGTCCACGCCGGTCTCGGCCACGGCGCGCGCCGTCTCGGGCGTGATGCGGCCCGAGGCTTCGGTCACCGCGCGCCCGCGCGCCATGGAGACGGCCGTGCGCAGCGTGTCCAGGTCCATGTTGTCCAGCAGCACCACTTCCACGCCCAGGGACAGCGCCACCTCCAGCTGCTCCAGCGTGTCCACCTCCAGCTGGATCTGCACCATGTGGCCCACGCCCGCGCGCGCCCGGGCCAGGGCTTCGGCCACGCCGCCGGCCAGCGCGATGTGGTTGTCCTTGATCAGCACGGCATCGTCCAGGCCGAAGCGGTGGTTGCTGCCGCCGCCCACGCGCACCGCGTACTTCTGCAGCGCGCGCAGGCCCGGCATGGTCTTGCGCGTGCAGGTCACGCGTGCACCCGTGTCGGCGATGGCCCGCGCGATCGATGCCGTGGCCGTGGCCACGCCGCTCAGGTGGCACAGGTAGTTGAGCGCCACGCGCTCGGCGGTGAGGATGGCGCGCGCGCTGCCGTGGATGCGCGCGATCTCCTGGCCGGGCGCCAGTTCGCTGCCATCGCGCAGCACCGGCTCGAAACGCGACTGCGCATCCAGCGCACGGAACGCCAGCCGCGCCATGTCCAGCCCGGCCAGCACGCCCTCCTGGCGCGCCACCAGGCGCAGTTCGGCCTGCGCGTCGGCAGGGACGATGGCATCCGTGGTCAGGTCGCCCGCGCGGCCCAGGTCTTCCAGCAGGGCCGAGCGCACCAGCGGCTCCAGCATCAGGTCGGGCAGCGGCGGCACAGGCAGGCGGGCACTGAGGGCATTGGCAATATTAATGCTCATTTTGAGTATATGTAGGTCAAAAAAATGTGGCGCGCGGCCTTGCGGGCTTGAGCGAGGAACTTATGCTAGATACGAGCATAAGTGCTGTCAAGCCATTGTCACAATCGGGCAAGTGCCGTGCAGCTCAGGGGGAACCGTCGATGCCCTTGGCCAGCGGCAGCTTGCTGCCGGAGATGGCCCGCTCCAGCAGCACATCGCTGCGAAAGCGGAACAGCTTGGCCGGCCGGCCCGCCGAGCCCACCGTGAGCTGGCCGGTCTCCTCGACCAGATCCTGCTGCTCGATCAGGCGGCGGAAGTTCTGCTTGTGCAGCCCGCGCCCGGCCAGGGCCTCCACCGTCTGCTGCAGCTGCAGCAGCGTGAACTCGGGCGGCATCAGCTCGAACACCACGGGCCGGTACTTGATCTTGGCGCGCAGCCGCGCCATGCCCGTGGCCAGGATGCGGCGGTGGTCGTGGTGCATGGCCTCGCCGGGCAGCATGGCGGCCGCGCCATGGACGCGGTGGGCCGCCTCCTGCACCAGTCCGGCCTCGTACAGCAGCTCGTAGCGCTGCAGCACCATGTCCTCGTTCCAGGGCCCGCCGTCCAGGCCGAAGGCGATGTCCGCGCGCTGGCGCCGCAGCGCACGCTGGGCGCCGCGCGCCTCGGCCATCCAGGCATGCAGGCGCGGAGCGATGTGGGAGCGCAGCAGGGCCGGCTCGCCGCCGCGCCAGTCTTCCCAGGGAAAGTAGCGGTACCAGTCCTGCCAGACGGCCTGTCCCGCGCTGCGGTCGGCAGACTCGCGCGTCAGCCCCAGGTAGCTGACCGAGATCACGCGCGCCCCGCTGGCATCGGTGCGATCGCCATCGGCAAAGGTGTAGAGCTGCTCCATGTAGCCCAGCGGGTGATGGGTCTGCTCCTCCACCCAGGCGCGCAGGCCGGCCTGCAGCGAACGGTGCCCCACCTCGAACGGCCCCGCCGGCAGCAACTGCCCGTCCGCCGTGGTCAGCACGCGCGGCGTGCCCTGGGTCACCGCCGCCAGCACGGCAACGAGTTCGGCATGGATGGGAGAGGCTGCGGGACTGGTGGGGTGGGGCACGAAGGTGAGGGAGGTCGGTTGGCGGGATGGGTGATTATGGTGGGTTGCAGGGGCGGGGTTGCCCGCGTTCAGGCATGGCGGTCCAAGCTTCCGATGTACTGGTCCACCATGGCCTTGGCCTGTCCCAGGCTGCAGCCATGCTCACTCTGGCAGGCTCTGATGGCCGCCATCTTCTGCAGGGGATCGGCGGCAAGGGTGCGCCAGTCGATCTTTGCGGGCTCTGGCACCAGGCCGGGCTGCGTGCTGCCCTCGTCCGATGAACACACTTCCCAGCGCGCCACGACGGGAAAGGAAAGGTCCACGGCGGGCAGCCTGTCCAGTTCGGCCGCCAGTTCATCCTGTGAAATCAATGAAGCCACCTGGCGAACACGCGCCCGGGGCCCGTCGCGCCAAGGCCTGATCTCCAAGGGACGCCGGCAGAAATCCTGCAGATAGCCTCCCAACTCCTGAGTCATGAAGCGCGTGGTCTGTGCGACATCGGCCCGCAACAATTGCAAAGCCTCCGGCTCCGACAATTCATCCAGCTGATCGCTCAGGTCCGCAAAGGCCTGCAGAAATCCCGCACAGACAAAGTCATCGAAGCAGGCATGGGCAACGCTGCTGGCCTCGTCATCGTGCAACACCAGCGCCACGCCCACGCCATGCGTGTCCAGCGGCGTCAGGCACCAGGCATCGCCGGCGCCCGACTGGGCGAATGGCAAAAAGCGCCTGCCGTTCTGCGCGGAAGGATTGAGCCAGCCCTCGATGATTTCCCGGCTGGCTTCGGCGTCTATCCATTCGAAGTCCTGCCAACTCATGAACAAGGGCGGGTCCTGCAGGCAGCGCTGGCGCCAGGTATCAGCCCAATCCGGGCCGTAGTGGGTCTTTCCCGATGCCAGAAATTCCTTCAACAGTGGCGGCAAGGCAATGCCGGTCTGGGTGGAGAGCGTTTCGTAGTCGATCATCGGGTTCATCCCACATCCATATGCAGCCTATGCTCGCCGCAACGCACGCACCGGAAAAGGCAGCCTGAAATCATGCCGTCCTTGGACATCCGCTCCAGCATCCACTGGGCATCCTTTTTGTAGATGCCTTCCATGTCGGGCAGGACTTCAGCAAGGAAAGGCTCTACGGTCTGCCTGTCGGCGTGACCCAGGAAGACACAGGGCTCGTTGCAGTGCGTGAGCCACACGGGCTGCTGCCAGGCCCTGTAGCCGGGCGTGCGCAGCGCTACTTCCAGCAGCAGCTCCCTGGCGATGGCGGGCTCCGGGTCTGCCGGATCAGGCGACACGCCTTCGATATCGGTGTATCCCACAAGTTCGCCGTCGTATGTCTCGCAAGCCTGCCCGCTGGCAATGCACCAGGGACACAGGTAGTCGGGGCTTTGCTGGCTGTAGAAAGGGCCTTCGTACTTGAGGCTTCGGTTTTGTCCGCAGCAGGAGCACACCCCCTCTTCCTGCTCGAAGACGGTTTCATAGGCACCGGGATGGAATCTGAAATGCGGGCGGTCCATTTCAAGGTCTCTCTTTCCCCAATGGAAAGGCGCCATTGTCCATGGACGTTCGGTGCGTGGGACTGAATCGATCCAGACATGAAAAAACCGCGCAAAAGCGCGGTTTCCTGAGGTGGGCGAGAACTGCTTTTCAGCAGTTCTGCCGCGGCATCCGTTGCCTCAGACGTTGAACAGGAAGTTCATCACGTCGCCATCCTTGACGACATATTCCTTGCCTTCGGCGCGCATCTTGCCCGCGTCCTTGGCGCCCTGCTCGCCCTTGAAGGCGATGAAGTCGTCGAAGGCGATGGTCTGGGCGCGGATGAAGCCGCGCTCGAAGTCGCCGTGGATGACGCCTGCGGCCTGGGGGGCGGTGTCGCCGACCTTGATGGTCCAGGCGCGCACTTCCTTGACGCCGGCCGTGAAGTAGGTCTGCAGGCCCAGCAGGCCGAAGCCGGCGCGGATCAGGCGGTTCAGGCCCGGTTCTTCCAGGCCCAGTTCCTGCAGGAACATGTCGCGGTCCTCGTCGCTCATCTCGGCCATTTCAGCCTCGATCTTGGCGCAGATGGCCACGACGGGAGCGCCCTGCGCCTCGGCATAGGCCTTGAGGCTGTCGAGCAGCGGGTTGTTCTCGAAGCCGTCTTCGCTGACGTTGCCCACGAACATGGCGGGCTTGGCGGTGATCAGGCAGAACTGCTTGAGCAGGGGCGCGTCTTCCTTGGAGACGGGAACCGTGCGTGCGGGCTTGCCCTGGTCCAGGGCAGCCTGGATGGGGGTCAGCAGCGCCACCAGCTTGGCGGCTTCCTTGTCGTTGCCCGACTTGGCGGCCTTGCTGTAGCGGTTCAGCGCCTTCTCGACGGTGGCCAGGTCGGCCAGGCACAGCTCGGTCTGGATGACCTCGATGTCGGCGATGGGGTCCACCTTGTTGGCCACGTGGATGACGTTCGGGTCTTCGAAGCAGCGCACCACGTTGACGATGGCGTCGGTTTCGCGGATGTGGGCCAGGAACTGGTTGCCCAGGCCTTCACCCTTGGAGGCGCCGGCCACCAGGCCGGCGATGTCCACGAATTCGACGATGGCCGGGACGATGCGCTCGGGCGTGATGATGTCGGCCAGCTTCTGCAGGCGCGGATCGGGCACTTCCACCACGCCGGTGTTCGGCTCGATGGTGCAGAAGGGATAGTTCTCGGCGGCGATGCCGGCCTTCGTCAGCGCGTTGAAGAGAGTGGACTTGCCCACATTGGGCAGGCCCACGATGCCGCATTTGAGGCTCATGGCAGGGCTTTCTACAGGGATTCTGGGGACAAACCCCGTATTTTAGTCAACCGGGCATTTCCTGTCGTTTCAGGCGAACTGCCAGTCGCCGGCCACGGACTGGCCAACAGCCAGTTCAGCCCCGTCGTGCAGGCCTTCCAGCACGGCATTCATGCCGAAGGTGATGGCACCATCGACACGGTCGTCCTGGCGGTAGGTACGGATGGCATCACCCACGGCGGTGCCCTGCACGGCCGTGACGGGGTCGATGTCGGGAATGGGGCAGCGTGTGCAGGGCTTGGCCATGCGCAGCCGCAGGCCCCGGGCATCGAGCACGTCGAACCCGTCGACCCGGTCCTCGTCGTGGGCCTCGAGGCCCTCGATCACGATGTTCGGTCGGAAGCGGCGGGCATCGACGGCGGGCTGGCCGGCGGCCTGCAGGCGCTGGTTGAGCTCATCCACGGCCGCCTGGCTCAGCACCAGCAACGGGTAGCCGTCCGCAAAGTGCACGGGCGCGGCCTCGCCGCCTGTCCAGCGCTCGCTGGTGCGGCGCGGCGCGGCCGGGTCGAAACGCACCAGGGCGCAATCCGCGCCCAGGGCCTGGGTCAGCCAGCGCGCTGCCTCCGGCCCCATGTCCCAGGCCTGGACCCCATCCGACCAGACGCGCGCCTGGCGCACCGGGCCCGTGGCCTGCAGCGGGATGCGCAGGGGCGGGAGCTGGGGGAAATGCAGGACCAGGTGGCCGGCCTCCAGCTCGGGGCGTATCCAGGCCATGCGCGGATGGTCGCGCTGGGTCAGGAATTCGCCGTTGGCATCAACCACCATCCAATGGCGGTCCCAGGCCAGGCCCGTGGCGCCGACGCCGCTGCTTTGCAGCGCGATGCCCGCGCAGGATTTGACGGGATATACCCACAACTGGGCAATGCGGCCCTGCACGTCTCTTTCTTGGTCAAACATCGGATAGCTCTTTTTGGGGAAATCTGGAGTGTGTATGCCATCCATGGCGCGAATGGCGCCATGCGATGGGCGGCAATATGCCAGATGGCGACGCAGGCTGCGGCACATCACGCCAAAGCCGGAGTTTGCGCCAGTTGGAATCCCCGGCATGGCCCGGACTCCTACAATGCCGGCCATGGCGCAAACCTTTGATGTATGTATACGCGGGGCCGGCATCGCAGGCCGGACCCTGGCTCTCCTGCTGGCCCGGGAACGGCTGCGCGTGGCCCTGGTGGTGGCCGCTCCCACCGGCAACGCGCCCGATGTGCGCGCCTACGCGCTCAATGCCAGCGCACGCGGCCTGCTGGACAGCCTGCGCTGCTGGCCGGACGACGAGCACGCCACGCCCGTGACGCAGATGGAAGTCTTTGGCGACCTGGACGGCCATGTGCTGTTCGACGCTGCCCGCCAGGACGTCGACGCCCTGACCTGGATCGTCGATGTGCCCGCGCTGGAGCAGCGCCTGGCCGAGGCCGTGCGCTACCAGCCCATGGTCGAGGTGGTGCACCAGCCCGTGGCCGCGCCGCTGACGGCCATCTGCGAAGGCCGTGCCAGCCGCACGCGCAGCGAATTCGGCGTGGACTTCGCCGTCACGCCCTATGCACAGCACGCCATCGCCACCCGGCTGCACTGCGAGCTGCCGCACGGCCAGGTGGCGCGCCAGTGGTTCACGCCCGAAGGCATCCTGGCCCTGCTTCCGCTGGAAGGTCCCCAAGGCCACAGCGTGGCCGTGGTCTGGTCCATCGCCCGCGAGCTGGCCGATGGCTGGCTGGCCGCCGACACGCAGGATTTCACGGCGCGGCTGGAAGCCATCAGCCAGGGCGCACTGGGCCGGCTGGAGCTGAGCGCACCGCGCATGGCCTGGCCGCTGCAGCAGGCCGTGGCCGACCACTGGTGCGGCTCCATGCCTGACGGCGATGCACGTTCGGCCCGCAGCTGGGTGCTGGTGGGCGACGCGGCCCACAACGTGCACCCGCTGGCAGGCCAGGGCCTGAACCTGGGCCTGGGCGATGTGCAGGCCCTGGCCCGCGTGCTGCAGGAGCGCGGCTACTGGCGCAGCACGGGCGATCTGCGCCTGTTGCGCCGCTACGAACGCGAGCGCAAGGCCGCGCTGGCGCCCATGGGCCTGGCCATGGACGGGCTGCAGCAGCTGTTCAGCCGACCGGAGGTGCCGGTGCAGATGCTGCGCAACTGGGGCATGAAGGGCTTCGAGCGCTTCGGCCCGCTCAAGGACTGGATGGCGCGCCAGGCCATGGGCCTGGACCCGCGCAGCGGCGCCTGAGCCCGGCATGCAGGAATGCTTGCCGTTGAACCCTTTGCCGATTTGCGACTCGTACCCGTGCTCCGTGGCGCACTGCGCTGCGCACTCCCCCCTCAACCACGGCGCGGCCGGCCTGAACGCGGCCCCGCCCACCTCCGCATTGCCATGAAACTCTTCGCCTGCCTGCTGACGGCTGCCAGCCTGACCTGGAGCCTCGGTGTTCACGCCCAGGACGCCAACCTGCGCAAGACGCTGACCGAGCGCATTCCCCAGCTGGAAAAGATCGACGAAATCCGCCCCACGCCCATGTCCGGCCTGTTCGAGGTGCGCATCGGCACGGATCTGTTCTACACGGACGCCAAGGGCAACTACCTGATCCAGGGCGAGCTGATCGACACCAAGGCACGCCGCAACCTCACCGAAGACCGCATGAACCAGCTGACGGCGGTGGACTTCAAGCAGTTGCCGCTCAAGGACGCCGTGACCATCGTCCACGGCAAGGGCGAACGCAAGATGGCCGTGTTCGAGGACCCCAACTGCGGCTACTGCAAGCGCTTCGAACGCGACCTGCAGAACGTGGACAACGTCACCATCTACCTGTTCCTGTACCCCATCCTGAGCCCCGATTCGGCCGAGAAATCGCGCAACATCTGGTGCGCCAAGGACCAGGCCGGTGCATGGGCCGACCACATGCTGCGCGACAAGGTGCCGGCCGCCGCCCAGTGCGACACCTCGGCCGTGCAGCGCAACCTGGCCTTCGGCCGCAAGTACAAGATCACGGGGACGCCCACCGTCATCTTCACCAACAACACCCGAGTGCCTGGCGCCATCAGCGCCCAGGAAGTCGAGAAGAACCTGGCCGCAGCCGCAGCCGCGCGCTGATCGCCGCCTCGCGGGCCCGATGCCGGGCCCGCCCCTCTGATTCCCCTTGGCCGGAGCTTCCCGGCTCCAGCCCGCCGCAGCGGGCCCGGGCAGCCTCCAGGCCACACCTGCAGGAGCCCGAATGACCTCTCCCCTCGCCGCCACCGCCGCTGCCACTGCCGCAGCGGACATCCACTACCGCGTGCAGGCCCTTGATGTGGACGCGCACCTGTTCAGCGCGCAGCTGCACATCGCCCGCCCGGCCGCCGGCCAGACCCTGTCGCTGCCGGTCTGGATTCCCGGCAGCTATCTGGTGCGGGAGTTCTCCAAGAACCTCCAGGACCTGTCTGCCGAGCAGGACGGCCGTCCCGTCGCGCTGGCCCAGCAGGGCAAGAACCTCTGGCAGGCCGACTGCGCAGCCGGCGTGCCGCTGGTGCTCAGCTACCAGTTCTGCGCCTACGACAGCTCGGTGCGCACGGCCTGGCTGGACCGCCGCCGCGGCTTCTTCAACGGCACCAGCCTGTGCCTGCGCGTGCACGGCCAGGAAGACACGCCGCATACGCTGCAGCTGCTTGCATCGGACGCCACGGCATCGTGGCAGGTGGCCACCGGCCTGGACGCCGTGGACGCCGATGCGCGCGGCTGGGGCCTGTACCGCGCTGCCCACTACGACGAACTGGTGGACTGCCCCGTGGAGATGGGCAGCTTCTGGCGTGGCGACTTCGTGGCCGCGGGCGTGCCCCACAGCTTCGTCGTTGCGGGCGCCGCGCCCAGCTTCGACGGCACGCGCTTGGTTGCCGACGCACGCAGGATCTGCGAGACCGTGCTGGCCTTCTGGCACGGTACGGGCGAGCAGGCCACGCCCGCGCCCATGCAGCGCTATGTGTTCATGCTCAACGTGGTCGATGACGGCTATGGGGGCCTGGAGCACCGCAACTCCACGGCCCTGATCTGCGGCCGGCGCGACCTGCCGCGCGTGGGCGAGCGCAAGGCCGCCGAGGGCTACACCACCTTGCTGGGCCTGATCAGCCACGAGTACTTCCACACCTGGAACGTCAAGCGCCTGCGCCCCGCAGAATTCGCACGCTACGACTACGGGCAGGAGAACTACACCGAGCTGCTGTGGTTCTTCGAAGGCTTCACCAGCTACTACGACGACCTGCTGCTGCGCCGCGCCGGCCTGATCGACAACGCCCAGTACCTCAAGCTGGTCACGCGCACCATCAACCAGGTGCTGCAGACACCGGGCCGCCGCCTGCAGTCCGTGGCCCAGGCCAGCTATGACGCCTGGGTCAAGTACTACCGCCAGGACGAGAACACGCCCAACCAGACCGTCAGCTACTACACCAAGGGCTGCCTGGTCGCGCTGGCCCTGGACCTGCAACTGCGCCGCGAAGGCCGCAGCACGCTGGACGACGTGATGCGCGCGCTGTGGCAGCGCTGCCAGGGCGGCCCCATGCGCGAGGCCGATGTGCTGGCCGTGCTGCAGGAGCTGGGCGGGCGCAGCTTCGCCCCCGAGATCACGCAATGGGTGCACGGCACCGACGACCTGCCGCTGGCCGAGCTGCTGGCCGCCCAGGGCGTGCAGGCCAAGGCCGAACCGGCGCAGACTGCCCAGCGGCTGGGCCTGCGCGTACAGGAAAGCCAGGGCATCACCGTCAAGACCGTGCTGCGCGGCAGCCTGGCCGAGCGCGCCGGCTTCATGGCCGGCGACGAATGGCTGGCCATCGAGCTGCCCACCGGGGCCGAGGATGCACAGCCCGCACGCTGGCGCATCACCCGCCTGGACGATGTGGCGCTGTACGCAGGCACGGCGCTGGAGGTCGTGGCCTGGGTGGCCCGCGACCGCCAGATCCTGGCCTTCACCCTGCCCTGGGGCTCGGCCCTGCTGAGCGAGGCCGCCATGGTCGAGAAAACGGACAACGGCGATGCAAAAGCTGCCATCTCCAGCGCTCCACAGCTCCCATCTCCCAGCAACCTCGCCCTGGAAATCACCGACGAAGAGGCCGTGGGACGCTGGCTGGGCGGCCGCGCCGACAGCCCGCAGGCTCCCGGCACGCCGTGAAACGCGGTGCAGGCGCGCACATGCACACACGCGCACCCGCGCCCCTGGCCGGTTATTCTTGAGCATCAAGACGACAACCCCAGCAGGAGACTCCCTTGGCCTACGAAATGATTGAAGTTCGCGTCGAAGCCGACAAGGTCGGCATCATCACGCTCAACCGCCCCAAGCAGCTCAACGCGCTCAACGACCAGCTCATGAACGAGCTGGGCCAGGCCCTGCAGGCCTTCGATGCCGACGAGGCCATCGGCTGCATGATCATCACCGGCAGCGAGAAAGCCTTTGCGGCTGGCGCCGACATCGGCGCCATGGCCAAGTACAGCTTTGCCGACGCCTACAAGGGCGACTACATCACGCGCAACTGGGAGACCATCCGCAGCATCCGCAAGCCCGTGATCGCCGCCGTCAGCGGCTTCGCACTGGGCGGCGGCTGCGAGCTGGCCATGATGTGCGACTTCATCATCGCCGCCGACAACGCGAAGTTCGGCCAGCCGGAAATCAAGCTGGGCGTCATCCCCGGCGCCGGCGGCACGCAGCGCCTGCCGCGCGCCGTGGGCAAATCCAAGGCCATGGACATGGCCCTCACGGCCCGCATGATGGACGCCACCGAGGCCGAGCGCGCCGGTCTGGTCAGCCGCGTAGTGCCCTTCGACAAGCTCATGGACGAAGCCCTGGGCGCCGCCATCATCATCAGCGGCTTCTCGCAGATCGCCGTCATGGCGGCCAAGGAATCGGTGAACCGCGCCTTCGAGGGCTCGCTGGCTGACGGCGTCATGTTCGAGCGCCGCCTGTTCCACGCGCTGTTCGCCACGCAGGACCAGAAGGAAGGCATGGACGCCTTCGTCAACAAGCGCCCCGCAAACTTCAAACATCTCTGAACCTGCTGAAAGACACGCTACAATGCGCGTCTTCCGGCAAGGCACTGCAGGCCTCTCGCAAAGAAATTTCGAGAAATTTGCACAACTTCCCGGATCGACCAAAAATTCTGCATATAATTTAGGTCTTACGGCGCTTTAGCTCAGTCGGTTAGAGCGATGGAATCATAATCCACAGGTCCGCGGTTCGAGTCCGTGAAGCGCCACCAAACAAAGAAAAGGGTCTACGTGCAAGCGTAGACCCTTTTTTCTTGCCCGACGAACAGAGCGCGGGCACGCCGGGAGCGCACCCTGCTCGCCGCCCTCCCCCGGCTGCTAGCGGCGGCTCTTCAGCTCAATCCAGTGGTTGTCCAGCGCCATTCCAGGCACTGCCACCGTGCGCAACACCTGGCCGCGTTGTCGCAGCTGGGCCTGGCGCGCACCGCCCATCCACAGCGCGGGCTCGGCAGGCAGGGGCCGGCCGTTGGCATCGAGCGAGACGCTTGCGTTGGCCACGCAGTACACGCCTGGCATGGCATCGCCACGCAGCCAGCGTCCGCTGGCCTGGCCGTTGCCGGGCACCTGCCACCAGGTGACGGTGTTCACGCGCGGGCAACTGACGGCGAAGAGCTGGCCGTCGCAACCGATGTCGCCGCCATAGCCGGCCAGGGGCTCGTGCCCTTCGGGCAGGGGCACGGCATGCAAACGGTGGCCATCGAACAGGGCCAGCACGGGCGCGGCGGCGCGCGCTTCGGTGTCGCGGTGCTCGGCCTGCAGCGCAATGCCCAGCCAGCGGCGCGCGGGCGCGTGGGCGACCTGCGGGCCCCAGGCCAGGTGGCGCAGGCTCAGGCGGCTGTCGTCCAGCTTCCACAGGCCGGCACGGGCGCCGCCTTCTGCCGGCAACAGCCGCGCGATGGACGAGTCCATGTGGTCCAGCTGCAGCTTGCGCCGGCCGGTCTCGGACTGCGTGGGAATGCCGCCGTTGGCGACCATAAGCGTGCCGTCGGCGTCCAGCAGCAGCTGGTGCGGGTCCATGCCGCCCGTGCGCCATTCGGCGATCTTCTCCAAGGTGATGGCATCGCGCACGCCGATCAGGCCCTGGGCATCTTCCAGGTCGGTCTCGGTGGTGTAGAGATGGCGGCCATCGGCGCTTTCGATGACATGGCCGTTGAAGAAGCGGTCGGGCTCTATCCACTGCCATTGCGCATCCTCGGCGGCCTGTCCGGGCTTCAGGCGCACCAGCCAGTCGCCGGGGCGGCGGCTGGCGAAGACCACGGAGCCGTCGCGCAGCGCGGCCATGCCATGGGCGCGCGTGGGCACATCCAGGGCCTGCAGCACCTGCAGCGGCCTGTCCACCTGCGCACTGGCCTGCACGATGCCGACACGCATCTGCTCGCCCTGCATCCAGGCCGCAGCCAGCGACCGTGCCGGTCCAGACGGCCTGGCCGCATGGGAGTTTGCCAGCGGCATGGCAGCCAGCAGACCCAGGCCCTGCAGCCAGCGGCGGCGATTCAGCGCCTGCTCAATCCCCGTCGGCATCCGAGAACCCGATGTTGACTTCCAGCGCAGGCGCCACCTCGCCTTCCATGAGGCGCTTGAGGCGCGACAGCGGCTTGGTGGCGGCATCGACGGCCTTGGCGCTCGGCTCGGTCAGGGCGCGCATGCCGGCATCGGCCTCGTTGACGGCCGTGAGCCAGCGGTCGGCCAGCGGGTTGAGGCCACGGCCGCGCAGGTAGGACTCGATGGGCACGATGTCCACGCCGGGCCGGGGCACCTTGCGGTCCACGCTCACGGCCAGCGTACGCAGGCCCTGCCAGTGCGCGCGCCAGACCTCGACGGTGCTGCCGCTGGCCAGGTGCTCCCAGGCGGGGGGCTTGCTGCCTGCACTGCCCGCACTGCGCAAGGGCTTTTCCATGTCCGCCCAGCGCAGGCGCTCCAGGCCGCCCACCCACTGGTTGATGAACTCGGCCATGGCTTCGGTGGTGGCATCGCCATCCTCGGACCAATCCTGGGTCGCGAGCTTGGCAAAGCCGTTGCTGAGGATGCCCATCTCGGCGCCGATTTCCTCGGACACCAGGGTGGCATAGGCGCAGGCCGGCGTCTGCGGCTCCACGGGCTGGGTCCACAGCAGGTTCTCGAGCGCCGGGTATCCCTTGGCGGGTGCACCGATGCGCTCCATGGCAGCCAGATCGGCGGGGGCCGACTGTATGGCCTTCTTGAGCAGAGCCGGGCGCATGGGGCGGAAGTCCACCAGACGCGCCGAGCGGCGCTCCACCAGCGGCCCCAGGGCCACGGCCGAGAAGCTGCTCCACTGCCGCGACGATTGCACATAGGCCTGGCGCGCCGTCTGCAGCGTGGCGGCAGCCGATCCCGCAGGTGCCGCAGGTGCCGTGCAGTGCGCGCGCAGCGCCTGGCTCAGCGCCTGGGCGGATGCCTGCGCGGCCTTGGCCTGGGGCGAGAACCATTGGCCATACAGCCCCTGCACGGCATGGGCCGTGTTGTAGAAGGGGATGGCCATGTTGGCCTCCACGTCCTGGGCCTGGGCCGGGGTGGTGGCCAGCAGCGCCAGCGCGGCGGCACAAAGGATTTGGCGAGGGGTCATGCGCATGTCTTGCATCAGAGGGACTCCACAAATTTGACCAGGGCTTCACGGTCTTCGGCGCTGAACTGGCGCACCTGTTCGCGCGCGGCTTCGGCCTCGCCGCCGTGCCAGAGGATGGCTTCGAGCACGCCGCGCGCACGGCCGTCGTGCAGCAGGCGCTGGTGGTTGTTGACATCGGGCAGCAGGCCTATGCCCCACAGCGGCGGCGTGCGCCACTGGCGGCCTGAGGCCTTGAAGTCGGGCCGGCCATCGGCCAGCGCATCGCCCATGTCGTGCAGCAGCAGGTCGGTGTAGGGCGCAATGGTCTGGCCCGACAACCCCTTGCTGCTGAGTGCCGGCGACAGCGCGGGGAACAGCTCCCCGCCGGTCTTGTACGAGGGCCGGTGGCACTGCGCGCACTGGGCCTGGTGGAACAGTGCCTCGCCACGGCGCACGGCAGGGTCGCTGGCGTTGCGCCGTGCAGGCGGCGCCAGCGTGGCCTGGTAGAAGATCACGTCGTCCAGCACGCGGTCCTCGATCTCCACGCCTTCGGCGCCGTTGCCGTTGGGCGCGGCCAGGCAGTCCTTTTGTGCGGGCGTGCAGGTCTGGTGCGGGAAACGCTTCGATGTGATGCCGATATCGCCCAGGAAGGCCGAGGCCGTCTGGTGGGCAATGGAGGCCACGTTGGCCTTCCAGCCGAAGCGGCCCAGCATCATGCGTTCGCCGTAGGCATCCCAGACATAGTTGGGCTGGCCCTTGATGGGGCCGCCCAGGGCCGCCTGGGCGGCAGCGTTGGCCAGGATCTCGGACTCGGGGATGTGCTCCAGCAGGCCCAGGCCGATGACCTGGGGCGCAATGCGCGGGCTGGTCATCAGGTTGGCAGCCAGGGGGCCGTAGTTGAGCGCAGCCAGCTCGTAGACCGGCTTTTCCAGCGTGTAGGCCGTGCCGTCGGCAAAGCGGCCATGCACCTGTTCATAGCGGATGCGCAGCTGGCCCTCGCCCCTGACGCCCAGCACGCCCTCGGTGTTGAACTGGTCGCCATAGACCGGGTCCGGCACCGGGCTGCCGTGCGGGCCTTCGCCCGGAATGGACAGCCGCATGAGCAGGCCCGCGAACGGCTGGGGCTTGAGCGGGTTGTGGAAGTCGGGCGGCTGGGCACGGCCGTCCTGCACATGGCAGCCGCCGCAGGAGCGCGCCAGGAAGTGCGGGCCCAGGCCATCGCGCGCCGTGGTGGAGGCCGGCGCCTGCACCCAGTTGCGCTTGAAGAAGGAGTTGCCGATGACGAAGCGCGTGCGCTCGGCATCGTCCAGGTTGGCGGCAGGCAGCGAGAAGGCGTTGCGGCCCGTGGCGTGGACCGTGGTCTGGCCGCCCGGGGGCAGGGGCTCGCCGGGTGCCGCGAACAAAAGAACTGGATCGGGAGCTGGATCGGGAGCAGGCTGCGGTACTGGCGCGCGCGCTGGCGCGGCAGCCACCGTGTCCTGCTGTCGGGCCGAGCAGCCCATCAGGACCAGGGAGGCAGCGACCAGCAGCGAGGGGGAGAGATTCATGGGTGGGGACGTCCCTGGAAAAGCCAGGGCCGCCGAACCCTTTCGGGGGCGGCGGCCTTGGCGCATGGGCGTGAGAGGGGTTGGACGCTTGGGGTGAATGCTCTTTTAGTTGGCCTTGGGGTCCACCAGGTTGAGCTGGGTGATGCCGACGGCATTGGCCGCCTCCACCAGGTCCTTGCTCTGCTGGACCAGGCTGTCGATGGTGGCCTGGATCTTGGCGCGCGAGGCCGAGTCGCGCGCGCCCTGGATGGCCTGGTCGAACGGCGCGGGAATGGCCTGGGCCGCCTGCACCGACTGCGTGATCTGGCGCGTGGTCCTGTCGGCCAGCGCGCTGTCCTTGGAGGCCACCCAGTCCCTGATGCCCGGGCCTTGCAGCTCGCTGCCGTCCAGGCGCTTGTAGCTGCCCTGCCAGACGTTGAGGATGCCCTGGGCATTGGTCACGGCATCGCGGTGCGTGTTGTCCGAGAAGCAGGAGTGCTCGTCTTCCTGGTCGCGGCTGGCCAGGGCCACTTCCAGGCGCTCGCCGGCCAGCTCGCCGCGCGACAGCGAACCCAGGCCCACGAAGATGCGGCGCAGCGCGTCGTCGGGCTTTTTCTCGAACTGGGCGCGGAAATTCTTGGCCGAGCCGGGCTTCCACTGGTCGGCCACCGACTGCAGATCCTCGATCAGCAACTCGGTCACCACCTTCAGGTACTCACGGCGGCGGTCGGCATTGGATTTCTTGCCATCGACGAAGTCGGTGTAGGGACGCGCGCCCGGTCCCTTGTCATTCAGGTCCTGGCCCCAGAGCATGAACTCGATGGCGTGCCAGCCGGTGGAAACGTTCTCCTCGCCGTCATGCTCGTTGAGTTCGGCCAGGCGCTTCTTGGTGATGGCTTCCTTGCGGTTGTTGATGATGCCGGCATTGGGGTTGCCTTCCACATAGTCCACATAGGACTCGTCCATGGGCCAGGCGTTGATCTGGCCTTCGGGTCCTTCATCGTTGTCGATGGGACCGGCGTAGAAGCGGAAGGCCTCGGTCTGGCCGTAGTACTCGCGTGCATCCAGCCAGGCCTTGCGCGCATTGTTCAGGCCCTGCTCGCTGGGTGATGCGAGAAAGGCCCCGATGGCTTTCTGCATGGTCTTGGCGGAGCTGATGGAATCCGAGTAATTGGCGTGCACCAGGGTGCCGTAATGCTTGACCACCTCTGCAACGGAGAGGTTCTTCTTCACGGGCTGTTGAACGGTGCCGGCGGCTGCGGCCTGGCTCATCGGGGCGGCCGCGCCCAAAGCGAGGGCGGCTGCAATCAGGATGGGATGCATGGCAGAAAGGATCGGAGGTTGGAGAACTCGGAATGCCAAACTGTAATGAGAATTGTTTTTATTGGCAAAACCTGCGAGATATCGCCGCACTGCACCGCAAGGTCATAGACGGACCCGGGCGGCCAACGGGCAGTGAACGGACGGCAATGGGAGCGCTTGCGGCGCACGGGCCGCAGCGGGCGCCAGCCTAGCACGGCGCCCTTGGCGCCAGGGCCAAAGACCCCGCGCTGGCGCAGCGCGGGCCCGGCCTCAGAACTTGTAGTTCAGGCTGACATTCACCGAGCGCGGCTCGCCCCAGGTGTAGGTGCTGTAGTAGCTGAAGATGGTGTAGTACTTCTTGTCCAGCAGGTTGCGCACGTTGACGGTGGCCGACAGCTGTTTGCTGAACTCGTAGCGCGCCATCATGTCCAGCAGCCAGTAGCCCTTGACGGTGTGAACGGCCGTGCCGCCCGATGGCGTGGAGATGTCGCCCCAGGTCTTGTCCTGCCAGCGCGCGCCGCCGCCCACCGTCAGGCCGGAAAGCGGGCCGTCCAGCCTGTAGCTGGTGTGCAGGCTGAACTGGTTGGAGGGCGTGAGCGTGGCCACGCGCTTGCCTTGGTCGCGCGAAATGGCATGCGAGAAACCGGCCTGCAGTTGCCAGGCGGGCGTGATCTGGCCGGATATCTCCGCCTCGAAGCCGCGCGTCCTGACGCCATCGACGGCCCGGTAGGCGGTGGCGCCGCCGGGCGTCACGCCGCCGGTCTCGATACCGAAGTTGTCTTGCTGAAGCTGGAACAGCGCCGCCGATGCATTGAGGCGGCCGTCCATGAAGGCCGCCTTGACGCCGACCTCGGCGTTGTTGCCGCGCAGCGGGTCCAGCGCCTTGCCGCTCTCGTTTTGCTTGGACTGCGGGCTGAAGATGCTGGTGTAGCTGGCGTAGACCGAATAGTTGCCATTGAGGTCGTAGATCGCGCCCACATAGGGCACGAAAACGCCGGTCTCGCGCTGACCCTGCACCTGGTTGCGATAGTTGGACCAGCGCCCGCCCGTGATCAGCTTGAGGTCGGCCGCCAGGTTCCAGCGCGCCGCCGTGTACAAGCCCTGCTCCTTGGTCACTTCGCTGTTCACGTAGTCGGGTGAGGCGCCCCACACCGGCAGGCGCGAATCGCCATTCCAGTGGTAGTAGTCATTGACCGTGGACACATAGTCGGCGGGCAGTTGCCAGTAGCCATCGTTCTTCCAGTGGCGCCTTGCTACGCTGGCGCCCAGCACCAGTTCGTGCTCGCGCCCGCCCAGCGAGAAGGGCCCGCTGGCGTAGGCATCGAGCGCATTGCTGGTGGTGCGGCCTATGTACTGGCCGCGCCACAGCGACACGCCGGAGCCGTCGGCCGGGTTGGGGAAGCCCGCAGCCGCCGCGCCCAGGTTGGCGTTGTAGCCGTTGATCTGGTGGTTGAACTGCGCCTTGGCCACCCAGCCGTTGCTGAAGCTGTGCTCCAGCGTGGCAAAGGCCGTGCGCGTGTACTGGTCCCAACGGCTCCAGCGCGTGCCGTTGTTGTGCGAGCGAGGCATGTCATTGAATTGGCCATCGGCATTGAGCAGCGGAATGCCGCCCCAGGTGGAGTTGACCGGACGGTTGTTCTGCGCATCGCCGCCCAGCGTCAGCAAAGTGCGTGGCGTCAGGTCCATTTCCACAATGCCGTACAGCGTCGCGGTCTTGCGCGAATAGCGGTCCATGAACGAGTCCTTGTCCTGGTAGGCGGCCACGCCACGCGCGCGCACGCTGCCGCTTGCATTGAGTGCGCCGCCCACATCCACCTCGGTGCGGTAGTTGCTCCAGCTGCCCGCAGAGATGGACGCATGCCCGCGGAAATCGCGCGTGGGCTTCTTGCGGATCAGGTTGATGGTCGCGCCCGGAGTGCCGCTGCCCGTGAGCAGGCCGGTTGCGCCCTTGAGCACCTCGACGCGGTCATAGATCGCCATGTCGCTGAGGGTGTTGCCGGCCGAGTACGCGGAGTCGCGCATCATCGGAATGCCGTCGTACTGGAAGTTCTGGATGGCGAAGCCGCGGGCGTAGTACTCGGTGCGCTCGCTGTCATAGGTGACGATGCTGATGCCGGGCGTGTGCTCCATCACCTGGTCGATGGAGGTGAGGTTGAAGTCATCCATCTTCTGGCGTGTGACCACGCTGATGGACTGCGGCGTCTCGCGCGGCGTCAGCACCATGCGCGTGGCTGTGGCAATGGTGCCCGGCGTATAGGAGCCCGAGCCTTCGGTCACCTCGCCCAACTGGTTGGAGATCACGTTGACCGTGGGCAGCGTGGCCGGGTTCTGCGTGTCCGGCAATGCCTGAGCCTGAGCGGACAGGGCGCCGATGGCAAGGGAGATGGCCAGCGCAAGAGGCGCAGGGCGATGGCCGGGTCGAAGGCGATGCAGTGGCATGAAATGCTCCGGGAGAACAGCAATACGGCAATAAAAAAACTTCCTCGCCATGCCCTCCGATGGGTCGAAGGGCATGAAGAGAAAGCGAATGCGATTTGTTCTCATTATCGTTTCTTCAATTGTCTGGGCCATCGGCAGCACAGGGGCTGCTGCATCCGCGCAACACCCGAATCCGTCCCGCGCCCGCCGGGCAGTACCAGCCGCCCATGTCGTAGAAGCTGTCTGGCAAGACTGCCCTACTTGCCTTGTCCGGCCACTTCCCTTACCATTGCGCCCGCCCGCATGGGAGCGCCCTTTTCACCGGGCCTGCCCGCAGCCTCCAAGCCCTGATCGCCCAGCCGATTCAGGGCTTTCGCTTTTTGCAGAAGCGGTCTTTTGGCGCTGCACCTTGCGCTCTGTCTTTGCGCGCAGCCCCTGCCATGCTCCGGCATGCCGGCCGCCCAGCTTGTTTTCCCACCAGGACTCCCGTGCCCATCGCCTTCCCAGGATGCAGCACACGCGCAGCGTGCCCGCACGCCGGCTCAGCCGGCGGCGCAGGCGTTTTGCGCGGTGCCGCACCCCAGCGAGAGCGCGCGCCGTCCTGGCTTTCAAGGATCTTCACGTGACCACCACTTCCTCCGGGGCGCTCGCAGCCAATGCTGCCGGCGCCAGCACAGACACGCATGCCGGCGCCCATGCCACCCAGGTCAATGGCTACAGCTGGAAGGCCCTGGCCGGCTCGGCCGTCGGCTATGCCATGGACGGCTTCGACCTGCTGATCCTGGGCTTCATGCTGTCGGCCATCTCGGCCGACCTGCACCTCACGCCGGGCCAGGCCGGCTCGCTGGTGACCTGGACGCTGATCGGTGCCGTGTTCGGCGGCATCTTCTTCGGCCTGCTCAGCGACCGCTACGGGCGCATCCGCGTGCTGACCTGGACCATCATGCTGTTCGCAGTCTTCACGGGCCTGTGCGCCTTCGCGCAGGGCTACTGGGACCTGCTGGCCTACCGCACGATTGCGGGCATCGGCCTGGGCGGCGAGTTCGGCATCGGCATGGCACTGGCTGCCGAGGCTTGGCCTGCCCGCCACCGCGCGCGCGTCTCGTCCTACGTGGCCCTGGGCTGGCAGATGGGCGTGCTGGGCGCGGCGCTGCTGACGCCGCTGCTGCTGCCCCTCATAGGCTGGCGCGGCATGTTCCTGGTGGGCGTGATCCCGGCCGTGGTGGCCTGGGTGATCCGCAACAAGCTGCACGAGCCCGAGGTCTTCGTGAAGCGCCAGCAGTCCGCCACGCCGTCGGCCCGCGTGCCGGTGCTGCAAAGCCTGAAGCTGCTGGTGAAGGACCGCGCCACGGCCAAGGTCAGCCTGGGTGTGATCGTGCTGACCTCGGTCCAGAACTTCGGCTACTACGGCATCATGATCTGGATGCCCAGCTTCCTGTCCAAGCAACTGGGCTTCAGCCTGACCAAGTCCTCGATATGGACTGCCGTGACCGTGGTGGGAATGATGGTCGGCATCTGGGTCTTCGGCCAGCTGGCCGACCGCATCGGCCGCAAGCCCAGCTTCCTGATCTTCCAGCTGGGCTCGGTCATCATGGTCGTGCTCTATTCACAGCTGTCCGACCCTGCGGCCATGCTCTGGGCGGGGGCCCTCATGGGCCTGTTCGTCAATGGAATGATGGGCGGCTACGGCGCCGTGATGAGCGAGGCCTATCCCACCGAGGCGCGCGCCACCGCGCAGAACGTGCTGTTCAACATCGGCCGCGCCGTGGGCGGACTGGGCCCGGTGGTGATCGGTGCGCTGGCCATGAGCTATTCGTTCCAGGTGGCGATCGCCCTGCTGGCGGCCATCTATGTGCTGGACATGCTGGCCACGGCCTTTCTGATCCCCGAACTCAAGGGTCGCGAGCTGTCCTGAGCGGTGCGGGCAACGGCCCTGCCATGCAAAGAGCTGCCGATGGCAGCTCTTTTTTTGTCCCGGGACCGGCCGGCCCGGGGCTCAGCCGCCCTCGCTGCATTCCAGGTTTTCGATGCGGTCTGCCGCCTCTCGGATGTCTTCCTGGAACATCTGATCGCCCAGCATCATGGAAACCTGGCCCTCAAAGCCGCGCAGCTTGACCAGCGCTGCCTCGTAGCCGCCGCTGCCCATGCGCTTGAGCCCGCACAGCGCATAGAGCTTGGCCACGGGAGATCGGCGCGGATCGTCGATCACCGACAGCAGGACGGCATTGGCCTCGGGCCGCCTGAGCATGGCCTCCAGATGCCGCTCCGCTGGCGAAATCTCGCCGGCAAGGCCGACCAGTCCCAGGTTGAACTGCGAGGCATCCAGCGGCGCCGGGTCCAGCGGACGGGCCAGGGCCGGGGCAGACAGGAACAGGCAGATCAGGGCGGCGGACAGGGTGGTCTTCATGGCAGGGGCAAGGCCGTGTGAGGCCTGGGAGGCAGTCGCAAATGCTCTTCGACGCAAAGCATTGCGGCAGGTTCCCCTTCGGCGCCATCGCGATCATCGACCGCCAAACAGCCAGCCTGCGACCAGCGTGCCGCCATAGAACAGGAGCAGGGTGACCGGCACCAGGTGCCAGCCCCAGACTCTGAACCACCAGTGATTGAACAGGGTCACCACGGCGCCGATGACGATGCAGATGGCCAGCGCACCCAGTCGCTGCTCCAGACTGTCCGCCACGTCCTGGGACGCGAAGAAGATGAACGCCGCGACGGACGAACACAGCAAGGCGGTGTAGAACGCCACTTTCTCTTGCCTGCGCAATTTCAGGATGCTCATGGGGGCTAGGGAGGTTTCGATGGATCGGTCGCCGGGAAAGCCTGCGCCACCGGAGCGCGCAGGTTGCGCTGCGGCACAATTTTTCGTATCCCACCCGGGATGCGCCATAAGACCCGTCCGAATCTGCAGCCACTGCAGCGCACGCGCAACGCGCTGCGGCCTTCTCGACGCCCAATCGGCCCAGTCAGCTCAATCGACCCTGTCAGGTCAGTCGTGTCAGTCGGCCACGGCCAGCACCACGGCGGACTCCGGCACCGACAGCCAGACCTTGCGTCCTGTGCGCAGCGTCCAGGGCTCGCCTTGCGCCTGCTGCGCCGCATACCCCACGCCGCTGCCGCCCCAGGGCAGCCTGGCCACCACTTCGCGCGGTCCGTCCCCCTCGGCACGGGCCAGGCGTTGCACCTTGGCAGGCCAGGCATTGGCCAGGCCCTGCGCACCGGCCAGCGGCGCCACTGGCAGCACCTGGACGGCAGTGGCCTTGCACAGCGCCATCACGGGCAGGCCAGGGGCCAGGCCCAGCAACTGGGCGCTTTCGGCGGTGATGCGTGCGGCAATGCCTGGCGCATCGCCACCGCCATCGGGCAGCATCCAGACGCGGACCTGGGCACCCTGCGCCTGCAGGGCCCCGACCCGGCAAGGCCACAGATTGCGCATGCTGGTGCGCAGGCCCAGCCCCAGTCCGGGAGCCGCCGAGGAAACGCCGGCCGGCCCGCCAAAGCGCTGCAGCACCTGTGCACGGGCCTGCTCCAGCGCATCGGCCATGGCCAGCAGGGACTGCCCGGCTGCGGTGATGCGCGCGCCGCCGCCGCCGGCGCCGCCGACCGAGCGCTCCACCAGGGCACAGCCCGCGAGATTGGTCAGCACATCCAGCGCCTGCCATGCCGCCTTGTAGCTGACGCCGGCCTCGCGCGCCGCCTGTGAAATCGAATGCCCTGCTGCGATATGGCGCAGGATGGCGAGGCGGCGGTCAGCCAGGTCATGGCCCAGCGCGGGCGCCAGATCGGAGGGTGAAGCAGGAGCGTCGGCAGTCATGCGCGACATCATGCCCGCCAAGCGTTATTTCCCACGAAGCAAAACGCCTGCACCCTGCATGCGCATTTTCAGGTCGCTACACTGCGCTATTCACCAACGGAATAGCGAGAGACCCATGAACGTGAACCAGCCCCTGCGTGCCACCGCCTTTGCCGCCCTTGCCCTGTTGGGCGGTGTCGCTGCGCAGGCTGCCGAAGTGTCGGTGGCCGTTGCCGCCAACTTCACGGCGCCCATGCAGAAGATCGCCGCCGAGTTCGAGAAGGACACCGGGCACAAGGCCCTGCTGTCCTTCGGCGCCACGGGCAAGTTCTACGCGCAGATCGTCAACGGCGCGCCCTTCCAGATCCTGCTGGCCGCCGACGACACCACGCCTGGAAAGATCGCCAAGGAAGGCCGTGGCCTGCCCGACTCGCGCTTCACCTACGCCATCGGCCAGCTCGTGCTGTGGAGCCCCAAGCCCGGCTATGTGGACGACAAGGGCGAGGTCCTCAAGACCGGCGACTACAGGCACATCGCCGTGGCCAACCCCAAGCTCGCGCCCTACGGCACGGCCGCCATGGAAGTGCTGGACAAGCTGGGCATCACGGCCCAGGTGCAGCCGCGCATCGTCATGGGCGAGAACATCGCCCAGACCTACCAGTTCGCGGCCACGGGCAATGCCCAGCTGGGCTTCGTGGCCCTGTCGCAGGTGATGGAAAACGGCAAGCTGCGCGAAGGCTCGGCCTGGCAGGTGCCCGCCGCCATGCACGAATCCATCCGCCAGGACGCCATCGTGCTCAACAGCGGCAAGGACAACGAAGCCGCCACCGAGCTGATGAAGTACCTGCGTGCTGATAAAGCGCGTGCCATCATTCGCTCCTACGGCTACGGGCTCTAGGCTCCCCCTGAGGCGCTGACGCGCCTTCCCCCTCTCGCTGCGCGGTAGGGAGACGACACCAGCGCTGCGAACCACTGAATTCTTCCAGCATGATTCTTACCGCCGACGACTACGCCGCCATACGTCTGACGCTGAAACTTGCCAGCGTGACCACGGTGCTGCTGCTGGCGCTGTGCACGCCGCTGGCCTGGTGGCTGGCCCATACGCGCTCGCGCTGGCGCGGCCCGATTGGCGCCGTGGTGGCGCTGCCCCTGGTGCTGCCACCCACGGTGATCGGCTTCTACCTGCTGGTGACCATGGGGCCCAATGGCCCCGTGGGCCAGTTGACGCAGGCGCTGGGGCTGGGCACCCTGCCCTTCACCTTTGCAGGCCTGGTCATCGGGTCCCTGGTCTATTCCCTGCCGTTCACGGTGCAGCCGCTGCAGCGCGCCTTCGAGTCGCTGGGCACGCGCCCCATGGAGGCCGCGGCCAGCCTGGGCGCGGGGCCGCTGGACCGCTTCTTCACCGTGGCGCTGCCGTTGGCGCGGCCGGGCTTCATCACCGCAGCCGTGCTGACCTTCGCGCACACCGTGGGCGAGTTCGGCGTGGTGCTGATGCTGGGCGGCAATATCCCCGGCGTGACGCGCGTGGTCTCGGTGCAGATCTACGACCACGTGGAGGCCATGGAGTACGCCCACGCCCACTGGCTGGCCGGCGGCATGGTGGTGTTCTCCTTCCTGGTGCTGCTGGCCCTGCACCTGTTGCAGCCGCGCGAGGAGCGCCGCGCATGATGACTGACTTCTCTCCCGTTGCTTCGGCCGGCGCCCCGCCCGCCGCGAGCCCTTCGCAAATCCTTGCTGCGCTGGCGCTGGAGCGTGCCGACTTCCGCCTCGATGTGCTGCTGCAGCTGCCCGGGCGCGGCGTCACGGCCCTGTTCGGCCCTTCGGGCTGCGGCAAGACCACCTGCTTGCGCGCGCTGGCGGGGCTGGAGCGCGCACGGGGCCGTGTCGTCGTCAATGGCGAGGTCTGGCAGGACGATGCGGCCAGCCAGTGGCTGCCCACGCACCGCCGCGCCCTGGGCTATGTGTTCCAGGAGGCCAGCCTGTTCCCGCACCTGAGCGTGCAGCGCAACATCGACTACGGCATGCGGCGCACGCCCGCCGCGCGGCGCAAGGTGTCCCAGGACCAGGCCGTGTCACTGCTGGGCATAGGCCACCTGATGGACCGCATGCCCTCCACCCTGTCGGGCGGCGAGCGCCAGCGCGTGGCCATTGCGCGGGCGCTGGCCACCAGCCCGCGGGTGCTGCTGATGGACGAGCCCCTGGCCGCGCTGGACGCCCAGCGCAAGGCCGAGGTCCTGCCCTACCTGGACCAGCTGCGCCGTGAACTCGACATTCCCGTGGTCTATGTCAGCCACTCCATCGACGAGGTAGCGCGCCTGGCCCAGCACCTGGTGCTGCTCAAGGCAGGCGGCATCGTCGCGGCCGGCGCCACCAGCGAACTGCTGGCACGGCTGGACCTGCCGCTGAGCATGGGCGACACGGCAGCGGCCATGCTCAGTGCGCAGATCCGGCAGCACGATCCGGATACCCACCTGAGCACGCTGTCCTTCGACGGCGGGCGCCTTCGCCTTGTCATGGCCCGCCCGCGCCCCATCGGCGAGAGCGTGCAGCTGCGCGTGCAAGCGCGCGATGTGAGCCTGAGCCTGCAGCACCCACAAGACAGCAGCATCCTCAACATCCTGGCGGCCACCGTGCAGGATCTGCGCGAGGACGGCCCGGGCCAGGTCATGGTCTCGCTGCAGCTGGGCACGTCCCGCCTGCTGGCGCGCATCACCCTGCATTCCGCCCGGCAGCTGGGCATTGCGCCGGGCATGCATGTCTTCGCCCAGATCAAGGGCATGGCATTGCTGGACTGAAGCTGCGCGGCGGCACCGATATCATGCGCAGGCCGCCTGCGCGGCCCACGCCATGAACGCCACCACCGAACACGCTCCCGCACCCGCCCCGGACTCGGGCCCGGCAGATGCTGCCTGCGCCATCGCGCCCGCCATTGCCGCACTGCGCACGCATGCGGTGGTGCGCCACCGGATCGCCGATGGCGGCGCCGTCAGCCTCCAGCCCGAACCCCAGGTGCTGGCCAGCGAAGTCCCCATCGCCCTGGTGTTCAATGGCATCTCGCATGCCGTGATGATGGGTACGCCCTCGGACCTGGAAGACTTTGCGCTGGGTTTTGCGCTCACCGAGGGCATCCTGGACAGCGGCGCCGACTGCTACGGCATCGAGGTGCGGGCCGTGGCCGCCGAAGCGGCAGGCCTTCCGTCCGGCATGGACGGCATCGAGGTGCAGCTGGACGTGGCCTCGCGCTGCTTCACGCGCCTCAAGGACCGGCGCCGCAGCATGAGCGGGCGCACAGGCTGCGGCGTCTGCGGCGTGGACAGCTTCGCGGCGCTGGACCTGTCCTTCGACCCCCTGCCCGCGCACGACTGGATCGCCCGTGTCGATGCCACCACGGTGTGCGCTGCCATCGATGCCCTGCCGCCGCTGCAGCGGCTCAACGCCGAAGCCGGCGCCGTGCATGCCGCAGGCTGGGCAGGGCTGGACGGGCAACTGACGGATGTGCTCGAGGACGTGGGCCGCCACAACGCGCTGGACAAGCTGGTCGGCCGCCTCTCGCGCACCGGCCGCCTGGGCGAGGCCGGCTTTGTCGTGCTCTCCAGCCGGGGCAGCCATGAGCTGGTGCGCAAATGCGCCAGGGTCGGCATCGCCGCCCTGGCCACCATCTCCGCCCCCACGGCCATGGGTGTGCAGATGGCCGAGCTGACCGGCCTGCGCTTCTGGGGCCTGTGCCGGCCGCCCAAGGCCGTGCTGTATGCGCCGGGCCGCGCCTGACCCAATGCCCGAGTGCCGCGCCCGCGCAGCGGCAAGTTCGTAGAATCGCGGGTTCAGCCCCTGGATGTACACCATGAACCGCTGCAAGCCCCATTTCTCCGCCGTCCGCCGCCTGTGCGCCGGCGCCCTGCTCGCCGGCCTGGCCTGCGCCAGCCTGGGCGCGGCCGCGCAGGGCCTGCCCTCCAACGAGACACGCAACTTCCCGCCGCAGGCCCAGTTCGGCGAGCTGGTCGTGACCGCGCAGTTTCCCGTGGTCGAAATCGACGGCAAGACCATTCGCACCAGCCCGGGCTTTCGCCTGTTCAGCCCCGAGCGCACGCTGGTGCAGGCCATCAACTACCAGGGCAGCAAGCTCGTGGTGGGCTATGTGATCGAGCCGCAGACGCAGTGGCTGCACCAGGCCTGGATCCTGACCAAGGCCGAGGCCGACAAGCACTACAAGCCCAAGTCGATGCTGCACCGCTTCTTCAACTGAGGCCGGCGCACACCGCACGCACACGATGGATGCGGCCCGCAGCTTGCGGGGCGCAGCGGCTCGGGCCAGGGAGCACAGCGCCCGCCCTGGCCCGGCCATCTTCTTTTTTTGCAGACCGCCGCTTGCAGTGCGGCGGCTGCCTGACGGAACCCCACCATGTCCAAGAAAGTCTTTATCAAAACCTTCGGCTGCCAGATGAACGAGTACGACTCGGACAAGATGGCCGATGTGCTGGGCGCAGCCCAGGGCTACGAGTCCACCGACGACCCGGAGCAGGCCGACCTGATCCTGTTCAACACCTGCTCGGTGCGCGAGAAGGCACAGGAGAAGGTGTTCAGCGACCTGGGCCGCTACAAGCACCTGAAGGAACGCGGCGTGCTCATCGGCGTGGGCGGCTGCGTGGCCAGCCAGGAGGGCGAGGAAATCATCAAGCGCGCGCCCTATGTGGACGTGGTCTTCGGCCCGCAGACCCTGCACCGCCTGCCCGAGCTGCTCAATGCACGCGCCGCCAGGCACAAGCCCCAGGTCGATATCAGCTTTCCCGAGATCGAGAAATTCGACCACCTGCCACCGGCGCGCGTGGAAGGCTCCTCGGCCTTTGTCTCCATCATGGAAGGCTGCTCCAAGTACTGCAGCTACTGCGTCGTGCCCTATACGCGCGGCGAGGAAGTCAGCCGCCCGTTCGAGGACGTGCTGGTCGAGGTCGCGGGCCTGGCCGACCAGGGCGTGAAGGAGGTCACGCTGCTGGGCCAGAACGTGAACGCCTACCTGGGCAAGATGGGTGACACGGCCGAGATCGCCGACTTTGCCCTGCTGCTGGAGTACGTGTCCGAGATCCCCGGCATCGAGCGCATCCGCTACACCACCAGCCATCCCAACGAATTCACGCCGCGCCTGATCGAGGCCTACGCTCGGCTGCCCAAGCTGGTCAGCCACCTGCACCTGCCCGTGCAGCACGGCAGCGACAAGATACTCATGGCCATGAAGCGCGGCTACACGGCCATGGAATACAAGAGCACCATCCGCAAGCTGCGTGCCATCCGGCCCGAGATGGCCATGAGCAGCGACTTCATCGTGGGCTTCCCCGGCGAGACCGAGGAAGACTTCCAGAAGATGATGAAGCTCATCCACGACGTGCGCTTCGACAACAGCTTCAGCTTCATCTTCAGCCCCCGCCCCGGCACGCCGGCCGCCAACCTGCACGACGACACGCCGCACGAGGTCAAGCTGCGCCGCCTGCAGGAGCTGCAGGCCGTGATCAACAACAACATCAAGGACATCAGCGACGAGCGCGTGGGCACGGTGCAGCGCCTGCTGGTGGAAGGACTGTCCAAGCGCGATGGCAGCGAACTCATGGGCCGCACCGAGTGCAACCGCGTGGTCAACTTCCCGGGCAACGAACGCCTGATCGGCCAGATGATCGATGTGAAGATCACCGAGGCACGCACCTTCACGCTGCGCGGCGAAGTCGTGGTGCGCCACTGATCCCAACCCGATCCCTGCGGCCCCGGTGGCCCAGCGACCTCTTGCGTAACGAAAGCCCGGCAATGCCGGGCTTTTTGCATGTAACAGGACGTGAAAACTCCCGGCCACACTGGCCTGGCGCGGGCCGGCCCGCTAGCATCGCGGGTTGCCGCCCTGAGGTCTGTCGGCCTGCATGGCTTTTCCAGCTTCGCTTGCTTGCTATCGATTCCATGAACACCTCCCAGCCCGCCAACGCCCAGGCCATCCTTGAGGGCGAAGCCCTGCATGCCTTCATGGACCAGGCGCACGACCTGCTGCAACAGGAAGATGAAACCAGCCCCATCGCCCCGGCCGAACGCCAGGCGGCCGTCATGGAGCTGCTCTCGCAGCAGCGCTTCGCGCCGGCCACGGTGAGCGAACTGGAGCGTCTGCACGATCTCTGGCTCGACCTGGAACGGCCCGAGACCGCCAACGCCCTGCTGCGCGAGCACCGCGATGCCACGCTGCAGCACCTGCAGGGTGACAACCGCCTGCTGGCCACGGCCAGCCTGGCGCTCAGCGACATCCAGAGCCGGCTGCGCTTTGACCGCGAAGGCGGCGTGGCCCTGCTCGCGCCTGCCGCCGATCTCATGGGCCGGCTGCCGCACACCGGCGAGCCCTATCGCTACTGGAATGGCTGGCACTACCTGGCCCGCGAGGCCCAGGCCTGGGAACTGGCCGAGCAAGGCGTGGACCTGCAGCGCAACCACGAGCGCAGCGACCCCGACGGCGAGACATCCCCCGCGCGCCGCGACGCGCGTGCCAGCCTGCGCAAGGCCGAGCTGGCCCGCCTGCGCGGCGATGTGCCGGCCACCGTGCGCCATGTGCAGGCCGCCACGGCGCAGTTGGCCCTGGCAGACGCCGACCAGAACGTGGACTTCGACGACTGGCTGCACCTTGCGCGCGAAGTGCTGCCGCTGGCCCCGCAAAGCGTTCCGGCCGTGCTGATGGCGGCGCAGCAGCACCTGGCCCGCACGGAAAGCCCCGCCGCATCGCAGGCGGTGCGCGCGCACCGCAAGGTCCATGAGGCACGGCTGCAGGCCATGGCCTGCCATGCCATGGGCCAGCCAGAGGCCGCGCTGCAGCTGGCCGAGCTGGGCCGCTTCGGCCTGGTGGACGACTCCGACGACGCCTTCAGCGGCCTGGTGCTGCAATGGCTGCAAGAGGCGGGCCGCCTGGCCGATGCAGCGGACCTGGCGCTGGAGAGCGTGCTGCACAGCCGCCCCGGATCGGCCCGCCAGGGCTATGAGCTGGCACTGCGCATGGTGGACAGCGACACCGCCCACGCCCCCGCCTGGGCGCTGATCCTGGCCTGGGCGGGACTGGATTCCGACATGCAGGAGATCCTGGAAGACAGCCCGGCTGCTGCGCGCAGCGCCGACGACTACCTGGCCCTGGCGCGTGCCCAGGCGCCCGGCCATCCGCTGCTGGACATGATCGACGGCTGGCGCCTGGCCAGGAACCACCAATGGGAACAGGCCCTGCCGCTGCTCGAGCGCGGCGTGGGCGAGCAGCCCCGGCACGCCAACTCCGAACTGCTGCCCATGCTCTGGGCCGCACGCTTTGCCGCGCTGCCGGCCGCGCAGGCGCTGCAGCGGCCCTTTCCCCAGGGCTTCGGCGCCCACTGGTGCTATGCGGCGGGCGTGACGCTGGATGACGAGGACGACCTGGCCGCCATCATGGGCGAAGGCCGGCAGGTGCCGGGCGACGAGGTGCGCGAGCCGCTGGTGCAGCGTTACTACGAGGAAGGCCTGGCCCGCTTCGAGGCCTTCTGGGCCAGCGGCCAGGGCAGGTACAAGGACGCGCACCTGCACGTCTACTCCATGCTCTGCAACAACCTTGCCATCAAGTACCGCTCGCAGCAGCGCTATGAAGAGGCTGCAGCCCTGCACCACAAGGGACTGTCCAGCAGCCCCTTCGCCGAGCACCATGACGGCCTGCTGTGGTGTGCCATCCGCCGTGACGACCGACCCGGCATCGTCACGGCGGCCGAGCAGCTGTGGCACTTCACCCAGGACTACGGCTACAGCCGCCACTGCCCCACCGACTACTTCCCCAGCGTGGCGCTGGCGCTCTACCAGCTCGGCCGCGCGGGCGAGATCGGCATCTGGCTGGAACGCCTGGACCAGTGGTTCGAGGAACTGGACGCAGACGAGCAGCGCGAACAGCGGCGCGACTACCTGGCGGCCCTGATGTCCCTGCTCGACTTCTTCTCCGAAAGCCATGGCGACGTGGTGCGCCCCCGCCTGGAGGCCCTGCTGCCCGAAGTGCGCGCCCTGGGCGAGTGCTACACGCTGCGCCGCCTGGCCTGCGCCATGGAAAGCTGCGGCCCCATCGATCAGGCCGTGGCCCTGCACCGCGAGGCCATCGCCAAGCTCACCCCCGATGACAGCGAGGCCGAGCACAAGATGGCCAGGGACGGCCTCCAGCGCTGCCTCAAGCTGCACTCGGACAGCAAGCCCTGGTGGAAGCTGTGGTGAACCCGGGAGCCGCCACGGCAGCCAGCGCCTACCGCCCGCGCGACGTGGTCAATGCGCCGGACATCAAGCAGCGCATCCGCGAGCGCAGCGCGGCGCGCGGCGACAGTCAGGAGATCGCGGCCTGGCTGGCCAACCACTTCTACCGCCACGTGATCGGCAACCTCGACGCCGATCCGCCGGCCGTTCAGCCCATCTCCACGCAGGCCGAACTGCTGCGCCTGCACAGGCGCACCGAGCCTGCCGCCTGGGCGCTGGAGCGCCTGCGCGCACATGCGGCCCGCCAGCCACCGCTACAGGACAGCCCTGCGGCCGGCGCCAGCGCACCGCTGTGGTGGGTGGAGCCTGACAGCGCCCCGCTGCTGGCGCTGGAAAGCCGGCTGCTGGAGTTCCTGTCCACCCGGCGCGGCACGGCGCTTGAGGGCAAGCTGCAGCGCATCAACTGCCCGCAGGCCCTGGCGCGCTGGACGCTGGAGCACCTGGCCTTCGCCAGAAAAAGCGAAAGCGGCTGGGCCGAGCACCGGCCCGGCGCCGTGCGTCCGCTGCTGCGCGGCCAGTTGGGCGTGTTCGTGGAATTCGATGCCCAAAGCCCGGACCTGCGCGCCGAAATGGCCTATGAAAGCCAGATGATGCGGCACTGCCTGGGCCAGTTCAGCGCGCGCGGCGCGCTGCGCGGCGGCTACGGCGAGCACTACGCCGAAGCCTGCGAGCAGGGCCGGCTGCGCCTGTTCAGCTACCGCACGGGCACGGCCCAGCCGCGCATCACCGTCAGCGCCCAGGTGCTTGACGGCGGGCGGCTGCGCATCGACCAGATCAAGGGCAAGCAGAACCGCCCGCCGATTGCGCGCTACCTGGCCGACGTGCTGGCCCTGCTCAACCACCTCGATGCCGATGGCGAGGCGCCAGCGGATGCCCTTGCCATGGGCATCGTGCGCCGTCCGGCGCATCTGCTGGCCTCGGGCCACACCGGCGCCTGGTGCGCGGCCAGCGAGCTGCACACCGAAGCCGAGCAATTGTGGCTGCTCCAGGCCCACCCGGCGCTGCTGGAGCAGCTGGATATCCGGTCGCCCCTGATGCAATGGCTGGTCGCGGCACGCCGCGACACCGTGCCCGTGCCCGCCTTCGAGCGCATGCCGCGCAGCGCGGCCCTGCAGCAGTCGCTGGAGCTGGCGCGGCGCCGGGCAGGATCGCCGGGCAGGACAGGAAATCCGCGATGAACGCCTTCACTCTTGTTGTGCTGTCTGCATTGGTCTGGTGGGCAGTGCGCGCCGGCCTGCGCCGCAGGCGCGCGGCGCGCCAGCGCGGCGACTTCAGCAGCTACCGCAGCGGCGATGCGGCGCTGGACTGGGCCCTGGCCCTGGCCCATCCCATGGCCTTTCACGCCATCCAGGGCGGCTTTGCAGACCGGCAGCTCCATGGTGCCGACGACGCCCTGACCACCCAGCTGCGCCCCATGGTGCTGCACCACCTGGGCCTGCGCACCGACCTGGACGATGCCCAGATCGCACGCCAGTTGCCCGACGGCCTGCGCCAGCGCTGGTTCACGCTGGACCTGCAGCGCCTGCAGGCCGGCGACGATCCCCATGCCGCCATGGCCTTTGCCTGCGCGCGCGTGGCCTTCCACGTGCGATGTGCCTGGCTGCTGGGCTGGCTGGACGAGGCCCTGCACCAGCAGATCCTTCACCTGAACGCATGCCGCGCGCGGGATTGCTTTGACAGCTGGCAGGCCTTCGGCCAGGCCTATGCGCGGGGCCGCAGCCAATGGCTGGCCCGTGGCCGGGCCGACGTGCTGGGCCGCAGCGTGACGCCCGAGGAGGTGCAGCAATGGGTGGCCGATCCGCGCCATCCCTGGCATGCCATGCCCTGGCAGCCGCAGGCGGTGCGGTGACGGCTGCCCGGTGGCCCGGCCCTCAGCCTTCGCCGTGCACCTTGGCGAAGGTCAGGATCACCTCCCGCACCACCTGGCGTTGCGGCGCGGGCAGCCTCAGAAAGGCGTCGAAGGTTTCGCGTTCAAGATAGCCCACGCCCGGTTCCTGGCATTCGTGCTGAGGCGGCAGTGACCGCTGGGCAGGGTCGCCAAAGCGCAGCACTTCGGGCTCGATCCTGAGCAGCTCGGCCAGCAGCACCAGCTTGTCCTGCTCGGGCACGGCCTCGCCGTTGAGCCAGCGCGCAACCGCCTGGAACGAAATCGGCCGACCCCAGTAACTGGAATTGAACAGATTCAGCAGCACGCTGGGCCGCGGCTCCAGACCCGCAGCCTCGATGGCCTGGCGCAGGCGCTGTGCGAATTCGAGCTTGTTATCCATTCCGAAACCCTGGATTTCTATGGAGCTCTCATTGGACCATCGATTCAAGAGCCGGCGCCAAGCCCGGCGCCTTGCCTGGCAGGCGCTCAGGCGAAGATGCTGCGCGCCTCGGTGAAGCGCCTGGCGAAATAGGGGTTGTCCATGCGCACGCGCTGCACCGTGCCGCCGCTGGACGGCGCATGCACGAACTGGCCGTTGCCCACAAAGATGCCCATGTGCGAATAGCGCGAGCCCAGGGTGTTGAAGAACACGAAGTCGCCGCGCTGCAAGCTGCGGCTGCCCACGGGATTGCTGAACTGCGCCCACTGGGCCGTGGTGCGCGGCAGGCGGCTTTCGGTAATGCCGCCCACGGCCCACTGGATCAGGCCGCTGCAGTCGAAACCGCCGTCGGGCGAATTGCCGCCGTAGGTATACGGCGTGTTGACCACGAGCATGGTGCGCGCCAGCAGGGCCTCGCGCAACTCGCCATCCAGGTTCAGGGCCTGCGGCGAAGGAGCAGGCCCGGGACCCGCGCCCTTGCGGGGAGCAGACGAGCAGCCGGCCAGCAGCGCAGCCGCCGCCAGCAGGCCCCAGTCACGGCGAGACAGCCGCGATGCAGTCACGCGGGAAGCCGCAAGGGAAGTCGAAACGCCAGCCTTCATGGCGCCGCATGTTCTCACAAAGCCCCGCAGCGGCCAAAGAAAAGCCGCAGGCTGTGCTGCGGCTTGACTGTCCATCGGCGAGGCCCGGCCCGCTCAGAACGGCAGCTTGGGCATGCCGCCGCCACCGCCCATCATTCCCTTCATGGCCTTCATGCCGCCCATGCGCTTCATCATCTTCATGAGGCCGCCGCCCTTCATCTTCTTCATCATCTCCTGCATCTGCTCGAACTCCTTGAGCAGGCGGTTGACTTCCTGGACCTGCACGCCCGCGCCGTCGGCAATGCGCTTCTTGCGCGTGGCCTTGATGATCTCGGGCTTCTTGCGCTCCTTGGCGGTCATCGAGCAGATGATGCCTTCCTTGCGGCGGATCTCGCGCTCGGCCTTGTCCATGTCCACCTGGCCGGCCTTGGCGGTGAGCTGTGCCGGCAGCTTGTCCATGAGGTTGGACAGGCCGCCCATCTGCTTCATCTGCTGGATCTGGGCCAGGAAGTCGTTGAGGTCGAAGCCGTCACCGCTCTTGACCTTCTCGGCCAGCTTCTGGGCGGCCTCCATGTCCACGCCCTTGGTGACCTGCTCGACCAGGGCCACGATGTCGCCCATGCCCAGCACGCGCTGCGCGTGGCGGTCGGCGTCGAAGACTTCCAGGCCGTCGATCTTCTCGGACACGCCGGCGAACTTGATGGGCGCGCCCGTGATCTGGCGCACCGACAGCGCCGCGCCGCCGCGCGAGTCACCATCGAGCTTGGTGAGCACGATGCCGGTCAGGGGCAGGGCCTCCTTGAAGGCCTTGGCCGTGTTGATCGCATCCTGGCCCTGCATGGCATCGACGACGAACAGGGTCTCGACCGGCTTGAGCGTGGCGTGCAGATCCTTGATCTCAGCCATCAGCAGCTCGTCGATGGCCAGGCGGCCGGCCGTATCGACCAGCAGCACGTCAAAGAAGTGGCGCTTGGCGTAGTCCAGCGCGGCCACGGCAATGTCGTGGGGCTTCTGGTCTGGCGTGGAGGGGAACCACTCGGCGCCAGCCTGGCCGGTCACGGTCTTGAGCTGCTCGATGGCGGCCGGGCGGTACACGTCGCCCGACACGGTCAGCACCTTTTTCTTGCGCTTTTCAATCAAGTGCTTGGCCAGCTTGGCCGTGGTCGTGGTCTTGCCGGCGCCCTGCAGGCCGGCCATGAGGATGACGGCAGGCGGCTGGGCGTTGAGATTGATGTCGGCCACGCCCTCGCCCATGGTGGCGGCCAGTTCCTTGTTGACGATGGACACCAGCAGCTGGCCGGGCTGCAGGGAGCCCAGCACCTCCTGGCCCAGCGCCTTTTCCTTGACGCGCGCAACGAAGTCGCGCACCACGGGCAGGGCCACATCGGCCTCGAGCAGGGCCATGCGCACTTCGCGCAGCATGTCCTGTACGTTGGATTCGGTGATGCGGGCCTGGCCGCGCATCTCCTTGACGAGTCGCGAAAGTTTGTCGGTCAGAGCGGAGGCCATAAGCGGGGAGGAACTGGAGTCGTCGGAAAGGAAAAGGTGTGCTGCAGCGAGCCAGCCGGGGCCAGGTTGCCGAATGGGGCCAGGCGGGGCCGGGTCGCGGCACGGACCCTGCAGATCCCGACGATTCTACCCGCTGCCCCTGCAGGGGTAAGTACCGGCCTTCCCTGCCGCGCAGCGGGCACCGGCCGGCAGTAACATCCACACTGTTTCCATAGATTATGGCTATCGCCCTGTGCAGTGCCGGCTTGCTACCGCCTAGGAGTCTTCATGCCCGATACGCCGTATGGCCAGTTCCTGGACCGTGTGCCCGACGGTTTTCTTCTGTTTGACGAGCAGGGCTGCCTGCTCGATGCCAATGCCCATGCCTGCGCCAGCCTGGGCCATCACAAGGCCGCCATGCTGGGGCTGGGCATCATGGACGTGTGGCCCGACGCGGACGGACTTCGGCGCGGTCCCTGGCAGGACATGGCCGTGGACAGCCAGGCCCATCTCTGCGGCCGACTGATCCGCCGCGACGGCACCAGCTTCCCCGCCGAGCTCCATATCTATTGCCAGTCGCTGTCGGGCAGGCGGCTTTTCTTCACCACCTGGCACGAGCTCAGCGAGCGCACCGGCCAGGACGAGCCGATCGGCCAGCCCGATGCGCAGCTGGAGCCGCTCCTGCGAAAAAGCACCGGGCCGTGGCAGGATTCGACGCGCCTGCTGGAAGCCGTGATGCACGAAACGCCCGACCTGGTCTTCGCCAAGGACCGGCAGGGCCGCTACACCTTCGTCAACCCCGCCGCCGCGCGCTTTTCCGGGCGCACGCCCGAAGACATCGTGGGCAAGACCGACCAGGAACTGTTCCCCGACAGCAGCTTCACCCACAGCGACCGCCGGGTGCTGGACAGCGACGCCCCCGTGGTGTCGGAGGATCATTTGCTGGTCAACGGGCAGCGCCGCCTCTTCCAGTCCACCAAAATTCCTTACCGCAATGACGAGGGCCGGACCGTGGGCGTGCTGGGCATTGCGCGCGACATCACCCTCATGCGCCAGACCGAGTCCCAGCTGCAAAAAAGCTACGACGTGCTGCGCCAGGCCGAACAGCTGGCGCGCCTGGGCAGCTGGACATGGGAGCTGGACACCGAGCACTTCCAGGCCTCGGAGATGATGTATGTGATGAACGGCCTGGACCCCCAGGGTCCGCCGCTGACGCGCCATGCCCTGCGCGCCATGCTCGGACCGCAGGATCTTGCCCGGCTCACCGCTGCCGTGCAGCTGTGCATCGGCACCGGCCAGTCCTACAGCCTCGATGTCGTGCACCACTGCCCGGACGGACGGAGGTTCGCGGCCCGCCTCATGGGCCGCGCCCTGCGCGACGAGCAAGGCCGCATCGTCGCGCTCAGCGGCACGCTGCAGGACCTGTCCGAACGCGAGGACGCACGCATGCGCCTCGAAGCCCTGGCCGACAACCTGCCCAGCGGCGCCATCTACCGCCTGGAAGGCGGCCTGGCGCAACTGCGGCTCAGCTACATCAGTGCCGGCATAGAGAACCTGATCGGCGTGCCGGCCCACGCCATCATGGCCGACCGTCAGGCCTACCTGAATGCCATCCATCCCGAGGACCTGCCGCACTACCAGCAGATGCTGCAGTGCTCGGTCGATACGCTGCGGGTCTTCGACTGCCGCTTTCGCGTGATCAGGCCCGATGGAGAGATCCGCTGGCTGCGCTGCCGATCGGCCCCCCGGAGCAGCCACGAGGGCATGGTTTGGGACGGCATCATGCTGGACATCACCCGCGAGCGCGAGGCCGAGCAGGCGCTGCAGCAGGCCAAGGAGGCCGCAGAAGCGGCCGAACGGGCCAAGTCGGATTTCCTGGCCATCATGAGCCACGAAATCCGCACCCCCATGAACACCGTCATCGGCATGACGCGCCTGGTACAGCAGACCGCGCTGACATCACGCCAGCGCGGCTACCTGGAGAAGGTGGAGCGCTCGGCCAGCGCCCTGCTGGCCGTGATCAACGACGTCCTCGACTTTTCCAAGATAGAGGCGGGCATGCTGGCGCTGGAGGAAGTGGATTTCGCCCTTGACGATGTGCTGGAGACCGTCTCGGCCTCCACGGCGCTGCGCGCAGAGGAAAAGGGGCTGGAAGTGGTCTATGCGCTGGACCCGCACCTGCCGCCCCGGTTGCGCGGCGACCCGCTGCGCCTGGGCCAGGTGCTGACCAACCTGGTCGGCAATGCCATCAAGTTCACCGAGCATGGCGAGGTGGTGATCTCCCTGCATCTGGAGCCGCCGCTGGCGTGCGCGCCGGTGGCGGCCGGCGCGCACGCCACGGCAGCGCCCCTGCACCACCTGTGCGTGAACGTGCGCGACACCGGCATAGGCCTGGATGCATCGCGGGCCGAACGGCTGTTCCAGCCCTTCACCCAGGCCGACATCCAGACCACGCGCCGCCACGGCGGCACCGGCCTGGGCCTGGCCATCTGCCACAGGCTGGTGCAGCTCATGGGCGGCGAGATCAGCGTCTGCAGCCAGCCCGGCCAGGGCAGCAACTTCCGCTTCACGGCCAAGGTCCGGCCTGCCACGGATGCGCCGCTGGACGGCCACGACAACCTGGGCAGCACCGGCGTTCTCATCGTCGATGACAACGCCAGCGCGCGCGAGGCCCTGGCCGCCATGGTGCGCAAACTGGGCATGCGCTGCGATACGGCGGCGGACGGCATGCAGGCGCTGCACATGCTGCAAGAGGCCGCACGCCAGGAATCCCCCTACGGCCTGGCCCTGCTGGACTGGCGCATGCCCGGCATGGACGGGCTGGACCTGGCACGCCGCATGCGCGAGCAACAGGACCTGGCCAAGACCCCGGCTGCGCTCATGGTCACGGCCTTCGGGCGCGACGAAGTGCAGCTGCAGGCCGCGCAGTTGGGCCCGCGGGGCCTGCTGATCAAGCCCTTGACCGCATCGGCACTGCGCTCGTGCATCCGGGAGGCACTGCGGGACCCCGAATCACCCCCGCCGGAAAGCCCGGCGGCCGGCCCCTCGCCACAGCAGCGCTACCCGGGCCTGCCTGGGCGCAGGGTGCTGGTGGTGGATGACAACGTACTCAACCGCGAGGTGGCCACCGAGCTGCTGGAGCAGGCCGGCATATCGGTACAGACTGCGCAGGACGGTCTGCAGGCGCTGCAGCTGCTGGACACCCAGCCTTTCGATGCCGTGCTCATGGACGTGCACATGCCCGGCATGGACGGCCTCAGTGTCACGCGCACCATCCGCACGCGCAGCGCGCTGCGGCATCTTCCGGTGATCGCGCTGACTGCGCAGGCCTATGTCGAGGAGCGCGCCCGGATCGAGGCCGCAGGCATGAATGCCCATCTGACCAAACCCGTTGACGATGTGCTGCTGTACGAGACACTGCAGCGCTGCCTGCGCGCGGGCCCTCCTCCAACGGCAGCGCTTGCGCCGGCCGCGCCCTTGCAGCCGACGCCGTCAAGCCCTGCCCAGGCCTGGGATCCGGCACGGCTGCGGCAACGCCTTGCCGGCCAATCGCCGCGCATGCTCCACGCCATCGAAGGCTTTGCCCAGGACTTTGCCGATGCGCCGCAACGGCTGCGCGATGCCGTGCGCAGCGGCCATTGGGACACCGTGGCATCGCTGGTGCACACCTTCAAGGGCAGTCTGGGCTACCTGGGCGCGGACCTGCTGGAGCAATGGTCGGCCATGGCCGAGACCGGTGCGCAAGCCTGCCTGTCAGGCGACGGCAATGGCGGCAACGCCCGGCCCGGCGGCGATCTGCAATCCCTGGTCCAGGCGCTGGCCGATGGACTGCAGGGCCTGCTGGCGGAAATCGCCCGGCGGTCCGGGCAGACGGCCGTAGTGGCCGTGGCGTCCGCGGCCGCCGTGACCGCCGTGACCACTGCCGCGCCCCCCCCGCAGCGGCAGCCGATGACCGCGGAAGAAGTCTCGTCCACCCTGGCTCGGCTGCGGCTGCAGATTGCCGACAGCGACTATGCCGCCATGGCCGAACTGGATCGGCTGCGGCCCCTGGTCGACGGGCGCCATGCGTCCGTGCTGCAGCGCCTCCAGCGCTGCACCGAGTCCCTGGAAACCGAGGCGGCGCTGCAGGCGCTCGAACAGCTGGCGCGGAGCATGGCCGTGAACCGGACGGTCCTACAGGGAGCTGCAGATGTTTGAAGCCTTGACCGGGCCGGAACTGCCCACGGTCCTCATCGTTGACGACGAACGGCTGAACCGCAGCATGCTGGCCGAGCTGCTGAGCCCCCACTACCGTGTGCTGCTGGCCAAGGACGGCCCGGGTGCGCTGGTGATCGCCCAGCGCGAAGCCCACCGGCTGCAGCTGATCCTGCTGGACCTGGCCATGCCCGGCATGAACGGCTACGAGGTGCTGGGTGCGTTGCGCGCCCAGGAGCGCACCGCCCATATCGCCGTCATCTTCATCACCGGCCAGAGCAATGCCCAGGCCGAGGAATACGGCCTGCGCCTGGGCGCGGCCGACTATGTCTCCAAGCCCATACGTCCCGCCGTGGTCGAGGTGCGCGTGCGCAACCAGATACGCCTGGCCCTGCAGCGCCAGGCCCTGGAGCGCCTGGCCATGGTGGACGGGCTGACAGGGCTGGCCAACCGCCGCCACTTCGACGACATGCTGGAGCGCTCCCACCGCCGCAGCCTGCGCACGGGCGAGTCCGTGGGCCTGGCTCTCATTGATATAGACCACTTCAAGCAATACAACGACTGCTATGGCCATGTGCAGGGGGACGAGGCGCTCAAGGCAGTGGCCGCCACGCTGCAGCGCCATGCGCGCCGGCCCTACGACCTGGCAGCGCGCTTTGGCGGCGAGGAATTCGCGCTCATCCTCCCCGGCGAAAGCGACGCCCAGGTCATGGCCGAGAATTTCCGCCAGGAAGTGCTGCGCCTGTCCATCGCCCACGCCGCCTCTCCCACGGCGCCGCTGCTCACCGTCAGTTGCGGCGTACTCACCGTGCGGCAGCCGTCTGCCGCGCCTTTGGAAACCTGGCTGCAGAAGGTGGACGGCCTGCTCTACCAGGCCAAGGCCCTGGGGCGCAATCGCATCGAGGCAGCCATCGAGCCCTGAAGCAAATGCGCTCCGAACCACGGCACGGCGCCCGGATTCTGAGCCTGCACAACCGGCGGCAGGAAAGCCACAGCTATCATAGAAAGATGCTCTCCGTCCCCCTGATTTCCGCCAACGCATCGCCCCTGGGCTGGATGCTGGCGCTTGCCGCAGCCGTGGCCTATGCCGTGCCGGCCGCCGGTGCCCGACGCATCAGCCATGCCGGCGCCCGCGCCGCATTGCGCCTGGCCTGGGTGCTCCACGCCCTGGCCCTGGCCTGGGGCCTGCTCGGGGAACAGCCGCACTTCGGGTTCGCGCCAGCACTGTCCATGACGGCCTGGCTGGTGCTCACCGTCTATGGGGTCGAACAGCAGTTGTTCCCCAAGATGCGCGCGCAATTGGCGCTGTCAGCGCTGGGCACGGCCGCCGTGCTCCTGGCCGCGCTGTTTCCGGGAACGCCCCTGCATGTCAACGCCTCGCCCTGGCTGCCGCTGCACCTGGCGCTGGGCATTGCCTCCTACGGACTGTTCGCCGCCGCCGTGGTCCATGCCTCGCTGATGACACGCGCCGAGCAGCACATGCGGCTGGGCGGCGGCGGGCATGACAGCGGCCTGCCCCTTCTCACGCTGGAGCGCCTGACCTTCCGCTTCGTGTCCGCAGGCTTTGTGCTGCTCACGGCCACGCTGGCCGCAGGCTGGCTGTTCGGCGAACAGCTCTACGGCAAGGCCTGGGTCTGGAACCACAAGTCGGTGTTCTCGCTGCTGTCGTGGCTGACCTTTGCCGTGCTGCTGATCGGCCGTGCGCGCTTTGGCTGGCGTGGCCGCAGCGCCGTGCGCGTGCTCTACGCAGGCGCCGCGCTGCTGCTGCTGGCCTATGCGGGATCACGCTTCGTGATGGAAGTGCTGCTGGAGCGCGCCGCATGAAGTACCTGCTGGTCCTGATCGTCATCGTCATTGCCATCGGCGTCTGGCGCAGCCAGCGCCGCACCGAGGCCCGTGAGCGGCGCCAGGCGGCTGCGCCTCGCAACCCGGCCAACCCGGCCAACGCGCCGCTGGCGGCACCGCAGGACATGGTCGAATGCGCGCACTGCGGACTGCACCTGCCGCGCAGCGAAGCCATCGAGGCCGCAGGCAGCAGCTATTGCAGCGCCGAGCACCGGGCCCTGGCGCAACGGCGCTGAGCATGCAGGACGCCGCCCGCTCCCCGCCGCCCACCATCGACGAGGCCACGGCGCAGTCGCCGCACGACGCCAACGCCCCCTTCGTCCGGCTGTGGCAGGGATTTCTGACGGGCCGCGTTCTCATCGCCACCGCGCTGCTGCTGCTGCAGTTGGCGCTGCTCAGCGTGCAGCCCGGCGGCAATCCCCTGGTCTGGCTGGTCTGCCTGGGCTACCTGGGGCTGACGCTGCTGGTGCGGCTGACCGCACGCGAGCAGCCGCCCTCTGCCCGCGCCGGCGTGCACTGGCTGCCCGTGATCGGCGTGGACATCGCGGCCATCTGCCTGCTGCAGGTGTTGCAGACAGGCCCGCTCAACTACTCGGCCCTGCTGGCCATCCCCATCCTGATTTCGGCCGTGCTGGGCAATCTGACGCTGGCGCTGGCCACCACGGCCAGCGTCACGCTGTTGACCCTGGGCTGGGTCGCATGGCAGGACCTGGCGGGCCGCATAGAAAGTACCCAGGCCTACTACCAGGCCAGCTTTGCCTGCGCAGGCTATTTCGCCGTGGCCTATCTGACGCACGAGCTGGCGCGCCGCGTGCGGCGCGAGCGGCACCTGGCACAGCACAGCAGCCGCAAGGCCCAGGCCCAGGAGCAGGTCAATGCCCTGGTGATCCGCCACCTGGGCGAAGGCGTGCTGGTGGTTGATCCCCAATTCCGCGTGCAGCAGGCCAACCCGGCCGCGCTGCACCTGCTGGGACTGGCCGACGCGCATGCCCTGCCCTTCGCCCTCAAGGAACACGCCGGCTGGCAGCGGCTGCAGGATGCCGTGGCCCAGAGCTTTGCCCAGAACCTGCCGATATCGGCCGCCATCCATCTGCAGTCCATCGGCCAGGAAGGCATGACGGGACTGCATCTGCGCACCTGGCTGACCGAGGTCGCCACCCCGTCCGACGCCACCGATGCCGCCGAGCCCGCGCTGCTGCAGCAGCTGTGCGTGGTCTTTCTGCACGACCTGCGCGAATTGGAGGCGCGGCTGCGCACGGAAAAGCTGGCCTCCATGGGCCGCATGTCCGCCGCAGTGGCCCATGAGATCCGCAATCCGCTGGCCGCCATCACCCAGGCCAACGCCCTGCTGGCAGAAGATCTGGCGCAGAACCCGGCCCAGCAGCAGCTGTGCCGCATCGTGGGCCAGAACGCCGAGCGGCTGGCGCGCACCGTCGAGGACGTGCTCAACATCGCGCGGGCCCAGCAGCACATTGGCGAGGCCCACGCCGGCCTGCTGGACCTGGACCAGCATGTGGCCCAGGCCTGCCAGGAGTGGCAGGCCCAGGGCCAGCCTGCGCGCAGCGTCCAGCTGCTGCTGGACGCGCGCGCAAGGACCGTGGTGTTCGACGGCGAGCACCTGCGCCGCATCCTGGTGAACCTGCTGGACAACGCCCAGCGCTACCGCAGCAACGCCCAGCAGCCGCATACGCTGCAGGTGCTGACCGGCGCGCCGGCCGCAGGCCAGATCTGGCTGCAGGTCTGGAGCGACGGCGCCGCACTGGAGCCCACGGTGCAGCGCCATCTGTTCGAGCCCTTCTTCTCGTCGGAAAGCCGCTCCAGCGGCCTGGGCCTGTACATCTGCCGCGAGCTGTGCCAGCGCTACGATGCAGGCATCAGCTACCAGCGGCTGTCGCGGCCCGCGCCGCACGGCCCTGTCGAGGGCAATGCCTTCAGCATCGTGTTCCGCGCCGGCGCCGCATCGGCTCTGCCGGCCTCCCTGTTTGACCAGATTGTGGTGTGATGCCCTTGAACTCCCTGCCCGCTGCCGCATCGATTCTTGTCGTGGACGACGAGCCGGATCTGCGCACCCTCTATGAACTGACCCTGCTGCGCGAAGGCTACCGCGTGGAAACCGCCGCCAGCGTGGGCGAGGCGCGCGAACAGCTGCAGACCCAGCGCTTCGACGTGGTCATCACCGACATGCGCCTGCCCGACGGCATGGGAATGGAGCTGCTGCAGGACCTGCGCAACCAGCAGCGGCGAGAACGCTGCGTGGTCATGACCGCCTACGGTTCGGCCGAAAATGCCGTCGAAGCCCTGCGCTCGGGCGCCTTCGACTATCTGACCAAGCCCGTGGACCTCAAGCAGTTCCGCCTGGTCGTGGCCTCGGCCGCCCAGGGCGTGGGCGGCGTGCCGCCCCCCGGCGTGATGCCGGCGCGCAGCCCCTCGGCGGCGTCGGCCGCAAGCCCCGTGCTCAGCGGCGGCGGGGCGCTCGACGCCATGGTTGGGGAGTCGCCCGCCATGCAGGCCGTCAAGCAGCGCATTGCCAAGGTGGCGCGCGGCATGGCGCCGGTGCTGGTGCACGGCGAGTCGGGCACGGGCAAGGAGCTGGTGGCGCGCGCCCTGCACGCCTGCAGCCAGCGCGCCCACGGCCCCATGGTGGCCGTGAACTGCGGCGCCATCCCCGAAAACCTGCTGGAGGCCGAGTTCTTCGGCGCCCGCAAGGGCTCCTATACCGGAGCCACCCAGGACCGCGACGGCTATTTCCAGGCGGCACGCGGCGGCACCCTGTTCCTCGACGAAATCGGCGACCTGCCGCTGCCCATGCAGGCCAAGCTGCTGCGCGCCATCCAGGAACGCCGCGTGCGCCCCCTGGGCTCGGCGCAGGAGGAAGCAGCCGACGTGCGCATCGTCAGCGCCACCCACCGCGACCTGGCCGCCGACGTGCAGGCAGGACGTTTTCGCCAGGACCTGTACTACCGCCTCAACGTCATCGAAGTACTTCTTCCGCCGCTGCGCGAGCGCCGCGAGGACCTGCCCGCGCTGTGCCGTGCATTGCTGGCACGGCTGTCGCAGGAGTCGGGCCTGCCCATGCCCGAGATCGACGAGCGTTCCCTGGAGCAGATCGCCCGCCTGCCCCTGCCCGGCAATGTGCGTGAACTGGAGAACCTGCTGCACCGCGCCATCACGCTGGGCGAGGAAGGGCCGCTGCGCATAGACCCCGAGATGCAGCTGCCCTGCGGCACTCCGCCGGCTCCACCCGCATCGACGCAGACCCAGGCGCACGACGGCGCCGCACCGCCGCCGGAGCCTGCCGACATGGAGCTGCCCCGCGACCTGCAGGCCTGGCTGGACGAGCGCGAGCGCGGCATCCTGGTGCAGGCACTGCAGGAAAACGGCTTCAACCGCACGGCCACGGCCGCGCGCCTGGGGCTGAGCCTGCGCCAGATCCGCTACCGCATCGACCGGCTGAACATCGCCCTGCCCGGCGACGCCAGCGCCGAGGCGGACGGAGGCGGCCATGGCGAAGCCTGATCGGCAGGCACCAGCCACCACGACCATGGGCCCGGCCTGGACCTGGCAAGGCGGCTGGCTGCAACAGGCACGCCACCTGCCCTCGCCCAACTTCGGCGAGCGCCCGGCCCAGGCCCTGGTCGATCTGGTCGTCGTGCACTCCATCAGCCTGCCCCCCGGCGAGTACGGTACGGGGGCGGTCCAGCAACTGTTCACCAACCAGCTCGACTGGGACGCCCATCCTTACTACCAGGGCATACGCGGCCTGGAGGTGTCGGCCCATTTCTTCGTCACGCGCCTGGGCGAGGTCTGGCAATTTGTGGACTGTGACGCGCGCGCCTGGCATGCGGGCGCCTCCAGCTGGCGCGGCAAGGACCGCTGCAACGACGACTCCATCGGCATAGAGCTGGAGGGCCTGGAGGGACTGCCGTTCGAGCCGGCGCAATATGCGGCCCTGGAGAACCTGTGCGAAGCCATCGCCGCACGCTACCCCGTCGCCCATCTCGCAGGCCATGAGCACATTGCGCCCGGCCGCAAACGCGATCCCGGCCCCGGCTTCGACTGGCCCCGGCTGCGCGGGCTGCTGTCCCGTCACCAGGCCACGGCGAACTGGCAGCTGCCGCCCCGCGCCGGCCAGCCCTCCACGTAAGCACACACCCTCCTGCCGGACTGCGCCAGGCCTTGCACGCAGGCCGGCTTGTCCACAGGCCCAGGAAAAGTGCGCTGTCAATCCAGAAAGCAACCCATGTGGCGCGCAGGCGCACGCCGTGCCGGCCTGATCTTTTTTTACAAATTCACGCATGTGTCGCAGCCCCACTGTTCATGGGGCTTTCGGCGGTCCGACCGGCGCAGCGGCAAGGCTGTAGCGGCTTGCGACAGGCCATCGCCCGCCAGCCACCGCGCAGCGGTGATCTGCTGCTATGGGCTTGCATGCTGGGCACTGTTTTGGCGCAGCGCAAACAGCGGTTTTCCGGCCGTGAGTACCCCGTGTACATGAGACGGCGATACACTACAGGTAGTGCCTGAGAGCACGCCGGACACCATATCTAGTGTTCACAAGCTGTGCACACCCTGTGAAAACGGTGTGCACATCCGGCCATCGATTCCATCTCCCAGCAAGCCTGCCCCCAGTGCAGGTCCGCGTCCGTTCTATCCACAAACACCCGTTGAGGAAACTCATGCAAGAAGCACTGAATTCTTTGGCTCCCGCTGCGCACGGTGATGCTGCCAATCCTTCCTCCGCCCATCACCTGTCCGTGCAGGACGGCTACCAGATCATCCGCCGCAGCGGCGACGTGGTGCCCTTCACCCCGCAAAAGATCGCCGTCGCGCTGACCAAGGCCTTCCTGGCCGTGCGCGGCGCCCAGGGCGCTGCCTCCGCCAGCGTGCGCGAGACCGTGGACGAGCTCACCCAGGCCGTGGTGCGCGCCCTGCTGCGCTCGCGTCCGGGCGGCGGCACCTTCCATATTGAAGACGTGCAGGACCAGGTCGAGCTGGGCCTGATGCGCGGCGGCCACCACGACGTGGCGCGCGCCTATGTGCTGTACCGCGACCGCCGCAACCAGGAACGTGCCGAGCAGAAGAAGGCCGCCGAGGCCGCTGCCGCCGCTGCGGCCGCGCCCGCCCCCGTGCTGCATGTGACCGACAACGGCCAGCGCGTTCCTCTGGACCAGGCCCGCCTGCTGGCCTTGATCGAGGCCTCCTGCCGCAACCTCAATGCCGACATCCAGGCCGCGCCCATCGTTGCCGAGACGCTGCGCAACCTGTACGACGGCGTGCCGATCGAAGAAGTCTTCAAGGCCTCCATCCTGGCCGCGCGCACGCTGATCGAAAAGGACCCCGACTACACCTACGTCACCGCCCGCCTGCTGCTGCACACCATCGTGCGCGAGGTCATGGGCCACGACGTGCAGCCTGCCGACATCCAGTCGGCCTACGCCGCCTACTTCCCCGGCTTCATCCAGAAGGGCGTGGACAACGAGCTGCTCAACCCCGAGCTGCTGAACTACGACCTGCCCCGCCTGGCTGCCGCCCTCAAGGCCGAACGCGACCAGCAGTTCGACTACCTGGGCCTGCAGACCCTGTATGACCGCTACTTCCTGCACGTGCGCAAGACGCGCATCGAGCTGCCCCAGTCCTTCTTCATGCGCGTGGCCATGGGCCTGGCGCTGCAGGAAGAGGACCGCAACGCGCGCGCTATCGAGTTCTACGAACTGCTGTCTTCCTTCGACTTCATGAGCAGCACGCCCACGCTGTTCAACAGCGGCACGCTGCGCTCGCAGCTGTCTTCGTGCTACCTGACCACGGTGCCCGACGATCTGGACGGCATCTATGAGTCGATCAAGGAAAACGCCCTCCTGTCCAAGTTCGCCGGCGGCCTGGGCAACGACTGGACGCGCGTGCGCGCCCTGGGTTCGCGCATCAAGGGCACGAACGGCGAGTCGCAGGGCGTGGTGCCCTTCCTCAAGGTGGTCAACGACACGGCCGTGGCCGTGAACCAGGGCGGCAAGCGCAAGGGCGCCGTCTGCACGTACCTGGAGACCTGGCACCTGGACATCGAGGAATTCCTCGAGCTGCGCAAGAACACGGGTGACGACCGCCGCCGCACGCACGACATGAACACGGCGAACTGGATTCCCGACCTGTTCATGAAGCGCGTCATGGAAAAGGGCCAGTGGACCCTGTTCTCGCCCTCCGATGTCGGCGACCTGCACGACCTCTTCGGCGCAGCCTTCGAGCGCGCCTACACGGCCTACGAAACCAAGGCCGAAACCGGCGAGCTCAAGCTGTTCAAGCGCATCCCGGCCGTGGACCTGTGGCGCAAGATGCTGTCCATGCTGTTCGAGACCGGCCACCCCTGGGTCACCTTCAAGGACCCCTGCAACGTGCGCTCGCCCCAGCAGCACGCCGGCGTGGTGCACTCGTCCAACCTGTGCACCGAGATCACGCTGAACACCAGCGACACCGAGACCGCCGTCTGCAACCTGGGCTCGGTCAACCTGGCGCGCCACATCACCAACGGCGCCATCGACCACGGCAAGCTGCGCAAGACCATCACCACGGCCATGCGCATGCTGGACAACGTGATCGACATCAACTACTACGCCGTGCAGAAGGCCAAGGACTCCAACCTGCGCCATCGCCCCGTGGGCCTGGGCCTGATGGGCTTCCAGGATGCGCTCTATGAAATGCGCATCGCCTACGCCAGCGACGCGGCCGTCGAGTTCGCCGACCAGTCGATGGAAGCCATCTGCTACTACGCCTACTGGGCCTCCACCGAACTGGCCAGGGAACGCGGCCAGTACTCCAGCTACAAGGGCTCGCTGTGGGACCAGGGCATCCTGCCGCTGGACACGCTGAACCTGCTGGAGAAGGCCCGCGGCGGCTACGTGGAAGTGGACCGTTCCTCGCGCCTGGACTGGGATGCGCTGCGCGCCAAGATCGGCCAGCACGGCATGCGCAACTCCAACTGCGTGGCCATCGCCCCCACGGCGACCATCTCCAACATCGTCGGCGTCGATGCCTCCATCGAGCCTTCGTTCGGCAACCTGTCGGTCAAGTCCAACCTGTCCGGCGAGTTCACCGTCATCAACCAGTACCTGGTGCGCGACCTGAAGCGCCTGGGCCTGTGGGACGACGTGATGGTCATGGACCTCAAGCATTTCGACGGCTCGCTGCGCCCCATCGACCGCGTGCCCCAGGACGTCAAGAACCTGTACGCCACCGCCTTCGAGGTCGAGCCCACCTGGCTGGTCGAGGCCGCTGCACGCCGCCAGAAGTGGATCGACCAGGCCCAGAGCCTGAACATCTACATGGCCGGCGCCTCGGGCAAGAAGCTGGACGACACCTACAAGCTGGCCTGGCTGCGTGGCCTGAAGACCACCTACTACCTGCGCACCACCAGCGCCACCAACATCGAGAAGTCCACGGTGCAAAGCCGCGTGCTCAACGCAGTGCCCACGGCTGCCGCCCAGCCCGCTGCCGTGAGCACCTCCAGCGCCCTGGAAGCCGCGGCAGCCGCCGCACGCGCCCAGGCCCCGGCGACGGACATCAAGTTCTGCGCCATCGACGATCCCGGCTGCGAAGCCTGCCAGTAAGCCGCGCAGCGCGGGGCCTCGCCACGGCGCAGGCCCCGCGCCCTGCCCGCCAGCCAGCGCCATGCGCAGGATCTTCGCCATGGACCTTGGGCCTGCTCAACATGCCAGGCCACCCATGGTCCTACATTGACCGGAGCAGAAAGAGAGGCCTCTTTCGCACCGAATGAACTGAACATATGCCTCAGGGCATGCCGGAGAAAATTGCAATGCTGACCTTTGACGACGACGCCACCCTCTCGAACACGCCGACCGGCGCAGGAGCTGCCCCCGCCACCGGCACACACCAGCGCGTCAACGCCGCCGACAAGCGAATCATCAACGCCAAGACCGACGTAAACCAGCTGGTGCCCTTCAAGTACAAGTGGGCCTGGGAAAAGTACCTGGCCACCTGCGCCAACCACTGGATGCCGCAGGAAGTGAACATGAACCGCGACATCGCCCTGTGGAAGGACCCCAACGGCCTGACCGAGGACGAGCGCCGCATCGTCAAGCGCAACCTGGGCTTCTTCGTGACGGCCGACTCGCTGGCTGCCAACAACATCGTGCTGGGCACCTACCGCCACATCACCGCACCCGAGTGCCGCCAGTTCCTGCTGCGCCAGGCCTTCGAGGAAGCCATCCACACCCACGCCTACCAGTACATCGTGGAGTCGCTGGGCCTGGATGAAGGCGAGATCTTCAACGCCTATCTCGAGGTTCCCTCCATCCGCGACAAGGACGAATTCCTGATCCCCTTCATCGAGGCGATCATGGACCCCAGCTTCAAGACCGGCACCTTCGAGACCGACCAGACGCTGCTGAAGTCGCTCATCGTTTTCGCCTGCCTGATGGAGGGCCTGTTCTTCTACGTGGGCTTCACGCAGATCCTGGCCCTGGGGCGTCAGAACAAGATGACCGGCGCTGCCGAGCAGTACCAGTACATCCTGCGCGACGAGTCCATGCACTGCAACTTCGGCATCGACCTGATCAACCAGCTCAAGCTCGAAAATCCGCAGCTGTGGACACCCGAATTCAAGGAAGAAATCACGGCGCTTTTCGTCAAGGCCGTCGAGCTGGAATACCGCTACGCAGAGGACACCATGCCGCGCGGCGTGCTGGGCATGAACGCATCGATGTTCAAGGGCTACCTGCGCTACATCGCCAACCGCCGCGCCACGCAGATCGGCCTGGAGGCCCTGTTCCCCAACGAGGAAAACCCGTTCCCCTGGATGAGCGAGATGATCGATTTGAAGAAGGAACGTAACTTCTTTGAGACACGCGTCATCGAGTATCAAACCGGAGGCGCACTTTCCTGGGATTAATCGCTTCTCTGCAGGCACAATGCGAACCATGACGCGCTTCACGCTTTTGCAATACCGATGGTGTTGCGGCGTGGGGCGTCTCCGTGTTCATTGCGATGCGTCACTCCACATCGCATTGAATCGCTTCGGAGCCCCGTACCCCGAAGTGTTTTGTGCAAATCAACGAAGGAGAAGATGATGGCAACTGCGAAGAAGACGGCCTCTACCAAGGCCCCCACCGACAAGAAGACCACCGCCAAAAAGGCGGCCGCCCCCAAGGCTGAAGCCGTGAAGAAAGCCACGGCCACTACTGCCAAGGCAGCGCCCGCCAAGAAGGCTGCGGCTCCTGCTGCAAAGAAGGCTGCCGCTCCCGCCAAGAAGGCTGCGGCTCCTGCTGCAAAGAAGGCTGCTGCGCCTGCTGCGAAGAAGGCCGCTGCTCCCGCCAAGAAGGCTGCTGCTCCTGCTGCCAAGAAGGCCGCCGCTCCTGCCAAGAAGGCTGCTGCGCCTGCTGCAAAGAAGGCCGCTGCTCCCGCCAAGAAGGCTGCTGCTCCTGCTGCAAAGAAGGCCGCTGCTCCCGCCAAGAAGGCTGCTGCTCCTGCTGCCAAGAAGGCCGCCGCTCCCGCCAAGAAGGCCGCTGCGCCTGCTGCAAAGAAGGCCGCCGCTCCTGCCAAGAAGGCTGCTGCTCCTGCTGCCAAGAAGGCCGCTGCTCCCGCCAAGAAGGCTGCTGCTCCTGCTGCCAAGAAGGCCGCAGCTCCTGCCAAGAAGGCTGCTGCGCCTGCTGCCAAGAAGGCCGCAGCGCCCGCCAAGAAGGCTGCTGCTCCTGCTGCAAAGAAGGCTGCCGCGCCTGCCAAGAAGGCTGCTGCTCCTGCCGCCAAGAAGGCCGCAGCTCCCGCCAAGAAGGCTGCAGCTCCTGCGGCCAAGAAGCCCGCCGCTGCACCGGCTGCCAAGCCCGCAGCAGCACCCGCCAAGGCTGCAGCAGCTCCTGCCGCTCCCGCCAAGAAGGCTGCAGCGCCGAAGAAGGCCGCTGCTCCCAAGAAGGCCGCAGCAGCTCCCGCCGCTGCCGCGCCTGCAGCTCCCGCTGCCGCACCCGCGCCCATCGCGCAAACCCGCCTGGCACCCCAAGCCGCATGGCCCTTCCCCACAGGCAGCAAGCCCTGAGACTTCTCCGGTCTCAAAGCAAAAAGCCCGGCTCTTTCGAGTCGGGCTTTTTTCATTGCGACGATGGCGGCTGTACCGCCACCCGGCGATCACCGCATCAGGGCTTGGCGAAGTCCAGCACGTAGTTCTGCGGGCCGCGGCTGGCAATCTTGAGCGCACCCAGGCGGTTGCCCAGTTCTGCACAACGCACCAGATCCCAGCCACGCTCCAGGCCGAAAAGCAGGGCGCCACGCCACGCGTCGCCACAGCCCGTGGGGTCAACCACGGCAGCGGGCTGCACAGGCGCCACCGGGGTCTTGGTGCCTTGCACCCAGACCTCGCAGCCTTGCGCGCCCAGCGTCACCACCAGGCCCTGCACCTGCCCTGAAATCTGCTCCAGGCTCCAGCCCGTGCGCTCGCTGAGCATGCGGGCTTCATAGTCGTTCACGGCCACCCAGTCGGCCTGCTCGATGAAGCGGCGCAGATCCTGCCCGTCGAACATGGGCAGGCCCTGGCCCGGATCGAAGACGAAGGGAATGCCTGCAGCCTTGAACTGCTGGGCATGCTCGATCATGGCCTCGCGGCCATCGGGAGCGATGATGCCCACGCGCACCTGCTCCCTGAGTTCGGGCGTGATGCGGTTGCCGTGGGCCTGCATCATGGCGCCCGGGTGGAAGGCCGTGATCTGGTTGTTGTCGCGGTCGGTCATGATCATGCACTGGGCCGTGTGCGTGTCCTGCAACTGGCCGATGTGCGCCGTGTGCACGCCCAGCTCCTGCAGACGCTGCACATAGTCGGCACCGTCACTGCCCACCATGGCCATGGGCCAGGCATCGCCCCCCAGCAGCCTCAGCGCATAGGCGATGTTGCCGGCGCACCCGCCGAAATCGCGGCGCAGCGTGGGCACCAGGAAGGACACATTGAGGATGTGCAACTGGTCAGGCAGGATCTGGTCGGCAAACCTTCCGTCGAAGGTCATGATGTTGTCGAACGCAAGCGATCCGCAGATGAGAGCGGCCATGGTGTGTCTCGGCTTTCTTGAAGAGTCAGGGGAATCAGGGATAAAAAACCAGGGCGCGGTAACCGGCAACGGCGGACTCCAGGCCCTGCACTTCGACCGGGGCGGTCACGCTCCATTCGCCATGGCCCTCGATCTGCGCCGGGGCACCGAACTGGTCGAGCCGGATCACGCGCCGCAGCAGCAGCTTGTCCTGCGCATCGGTGAGCGTGAGTTCGACAGCGGGCATGGCCACGGGGAAGTCGGAACGGTTCTCCAGGGTCAGGCTCCATTGGTACTGGCCGTTGCGCGGCAGCTGCCGAAAACCCGAACTGCCGATCACCACATCGCCGATCTGTCGGCGCGGCTGCAGCTCGCAGCCCGCCATGGCGCACAGGGTCTGCAGCGTGGGCGCCAGCGAAGGATGCTGCACGGCCAGCGCATCGCGCTGGCCCCACATCACCTGGCCTGCCAAAGCGCCCGCGCCCAGCAGGCAGCCCAGCACAAGGGCCACGCGTACGGCAGGCCGGCGCCAGAAGGCCTTGCGCCGCGCCTGACGCACAAAGCCGGGCTCGGCCTCGGGCAGCGCAGGCTGGTCGTCGCTGCCACCCTCGCCGTCGCTGTCGGGCCAGCGGGAGAACTCCGGCGAAGGCACGGATACCTGCGCCTGCCGCTCCGATTCACGGACCAGGCCCGTCGGGACGGACAGCGAAGGCGCATCGGCTTTCTGGGACGGCACGGCACCATCCACCTTGTGCGGCGATGGCGCGGAAACAGGCTTGTGTTCAGGCTCGGGCTGGGGTTCAGGCTCGGGTTCGGGCTCCAGGCCGGGCGGGGACGCCACCGCCGGCCCATGCCGCGCGTCAGGCTGGGACTGCGCCGCTGGTGCAGCCACGGACGCCGCCAGGATCTCGTCCACCAGCGACGCGCCAGGCAGCTCGCGGCCCGGATCGTCGGCGCCAAAAGCCGAAGGGGTCTGCGCAGGCGGTGCCGTGGACGTGGACGTGGACGCGGGCGCCTGCGGAGCCGCAGCTTCGGCAGGCGGCACGGCAGGCGAAGGCTCGACCCTGGCAGCAGGCGCCGTGCTTGCACCAGTTGCCGTGGCTGCAGCCGGTGCCGGAGCACCCCGCCCCGGCAGCCCCACGGGCGCCGTCGGCAGCCACATGGACTCCCGGAATTCGCGGATGTCATCGTCCTCGAATTCCGGCCCATCGAGCGATGCCCCGCCCGCCACGGGATTGCCGGCGGCATGCGCAGGCGTGGCCGGCAGGGGCTGCAGATCCTCGGAGGCATCGAACACTTCATGGCAGACGCCGCAGCGCACCCACCCCTGCGAAATTCGCAGCTGGTCGGCCACCACTTTGAAGCGGGTTCCACAGGCAGGACAGCGGGTGACTTGGCTCATCAGCGATCGATTGTAGGCAGCTGCTCGCGGCACGCGCCATGAAGGCGGCAGCCGCGCAGGGACTCGTGGCGCAAATCAGGCCGCGCGGCGCGCGGTCATCAGGATCCAGCCATCTTCGCTGTCGGCGACTTCGAGTGCCAGGTACGGCGCGTAGGCCTGCTTGAGTTCGTCGGCCTGGCGCTCCAGGATGCCGGCCAGCACCAGGCTTCCACCCTCCGCCACGCGGGCGCACAGCAGCGGCGCCAGCACCTTGAGCGGCGTGGCCAGGATGTTGGCCAGCACGGTGCGGTATTCACCCGTCACGGCATCGGGCAGGCCGGCCTTCAACTGCACGGCGTTGGCATCGGCGTTGTAGCGCGTGGACTCCACGGCAGCCGGGTCGATGTCCACCGCGTCGATGTCGGTGGCACCGAACTTGGCCGCACCGATGGCCAGGATGCCGGAGCCGCAGCCGTAGTCCAGCGTGCGCCCCAGGCTGCCCTCGGGCTGGCGTGCGATCCAGCGCAGGCACATGCGCGTGGTCGGGTGCGTACCCGTGCCGAAGGCCAGGCCCGGGTCCAGGCGGATGCTCACGCGCGCCTGCGGCGGCAGTTCGTGCCAGGTGGGAACAATCCAGAATTCGGGGGTGATGTCCACGGGGGCGAACTGCGACTGCGTCAGGCGCACCCAGTCCTGCTCGGGCACCTGCTTGACGGCGATGATGCTGCAGCCCTCGAAGAAGTCCTGGGGCAGCAGCAGATCACGTGCCTCTTCGGCCGCTTGCTGCGTGGGGAACAGCGCCACCAGGCGGCTGCGCTGCCAGCCGTCCTTGGGTGGCGGCATGCCGGGCTCGCCGAACAGGGCCTGCTCGGCCTCGGTCTGCGCGTCGGCGTCCTCGACCGATACGCTCAGGGCGTCCAGCGCATCCAGTGCATCGCTGATGGTTTCGACCCGGTCTTCCGGGCACAGCAGACTCAACTCGAACATGGGCCCATCCTTTTCTAAGCAATCAATGAAAAATGCCGGCCGCCGTCGCCGGGGGCCAGCATGCATGGTCGATCGGGTGACCCGCTCAACGCTTGTTGGCGTTGCGGTGCGCCAGCCACTCTTCCAGATAGTGGATGTTGGTGCCGCCTTCCATGAACTTGGCGTCCACCATCAGGTCCTGGTGCAGCGGGATGTTGGTCTTGATGCCTTCGACCACGGTCTCCAGCAGCGCAGTGCGCATGCGTGCCAGCGCCTGCTCGCGCGTGTCGCCGTGAACGATGATCTTGCCGATCATGGAGTCGTAGTTCGGCGGCACGAAGTAGTTGTTGTAGACGTGCGAGTCCACGCGCACGCCCGGGCCACCGGGCGCATGCCACATGGTGATGCGGCCTGGCGAAGGCATGAAGTTGTAGGGGTCCTCGGCATTCACGCGGCATTCGATCGCATGGCCCTTGAGCTGGGCATTGATCTGGCGCTGCGTGAAAGGCAGCTTCTCGCCTGCGGCCACCATGATCTGGGTGCGAACGATGTCCACGCCCGTGATCAGTTCCGTCACCGGATGCTCCACCTGCACGCGCGTGTTCATCTCGATGAAGTAGAACTCGCCGTTTTCGTAGAGGAACTCGAAGGTGCCTGCGCCACGGTAGCCCAGCTTCTTGCAGGCTGCAGCGCAGCGCTCGCCGATCTTCTCGACCAGGCGACGGGGAATGCCGGGAGCCGGCGCTTCCTCGATGACCTTCTGGTGGCGGCGCTGCATGGAGCAGTCGCGCTCGCCCAGGTAGACGGCATTGCGATGGTTGTCGGCCAGGATCTGGATTTCCACATGGCGCGGGTTCTGCAGGAACTTCTCCATGTAGACGGCCGGATTGCCGAAGGCCGCACCGGCCTCGGCCTTGGTCATCTGCACGGCATTGATCAGCGCCGCCTCGGTATGCACCACGCGCATGCCACGGCCACCGCCGCCGCCTGCGGCCTTGATGATCACCGGATAGCCCACGGCCTTGGCGATGCGGCGGATCTGCACCGGATCGTCGGGCAGTTCGCCGTCCGAGCCCGGCACGCAGGGCACGCCCGCCTTGATCATGGCCTGCTTGGCCGAGACCTTGTCACCCATGGTGCGGATGTTGTCGGGCGTGGGGCCGATGAAGGTGAAGCCGCTCTTTTCCACGCGCTCGGCAAAGTCGGCGTTCTCGCTGAGAAAGCCGTAGCCAGGGTGGATCGCCTCGGCGTCGGTCACCTCGGCGGCCGAGATGATGGCCGGCATGTTGAGGTAGCTCAGCGGCGAAGGAGCGGGGCCGATGCACACGGCCTCGTCGGCCAGCTTGACGTACTTTGCGTCACGGTCGGCCTCGGAATACACCATCACCGCCTTGATGCCCAGTTCACGGCAGGCGCGCTGGATGCGCAGGGCGATCTCGCCCCGGTTGGCAACCAAAATTTTCTTAAACATGAAGGTCCTCGCGGCTTGGTGCCTGCGGCGGTACGCAGGCCGAAGCCGTCAGTTGAGCCAATTGCTCTGTCGCGCCGCGGCATGCGTTCGCGCCAGGGCGTCGTGCCGCTTGCGGCATCGCTCGCCTGCAGGTTACTCGATCACGAACAGGGGCTGGCCGTACTCGACGGCCTGGCCGTTTTCACCCAGGATGCGGGTAATGGTGCCGCTCTTGTCGGCCTCGATCTCGTTGAGAATCTTCATCGCTTCGATGATGCAGATGGTCTCGCCTTCCTTGACCTGGTTGCCCACTTCCACGAAAGGCTTGCCGCCAGGGCTGGATGCGCGGTAGAAGGTGCCGACCATGGGCGACTTCACCACATGTCCCGCGACGGCTGCCTCGGCAGGGGCTGCCACGGGCGCTGCTGCGGGAGCGGCCACAGGTGCTGCCACGGGCGCAGCCATCGGAGCCTGCATGGGCGCAGCCACGTAGTGCTGCACCACGGCGCCTTCGCTCTTGACGATCCGGACCTTGCCCTCTGCTTCGGTGATCTCCAGTTCCGACACGTTCGATTCGGACACCAGATCAATGAGGGTCTTGAGTTTTCGCAAATCCATGGGAGCTCCAGCGGCTAACAACTAAATAGGGCGCGAATTTACTCCAATTTCGCCCTTCTGCGTGCTTTGAGGCATATTTTTCATCAACGTCGCCATGGAATTCGGGGGATTTCCTGAGCCTGCACAGGCTCGGTCGCTGCGGAAATCAGCCTTTTGCGCTCCAGGAAGCCAGATCTTCGGTAGTAAGCTCACCTATTTTACGTTGCCGCACCAGGCCATCCTCGCCGAGCAGCACGGTGAAGGGCAGTCCGCCCTGCAGATTGCCGAGCGAGCGGGTCAGGCCCAGACCGCCTTCCACCGCCAGCGCCACGGGGAAACGCAGGGGTGTGCGGCCCAGAAAGCGCTGCACTGCCTCGGGCTTGTCCACGGCCAGGCCAATGACCTGAATGCCATGCTGGTCTTGGCGTGCCGAGAAGGCATCCAGCATGGGCAGTTCGCGCACGCACGGCGGGCACCAGGTGGCCCAGAAATTGACCAGCACCGGCTTGCCACGCCAGCGCGACAGCGTCATGGCCGAGCCATCCGGCGTGATGAAACGCTGCTGCCACAGCTGCTCTTCGGCGCTGGACTCCATGGCATGGGGCTGAAATCGCCACCAGGCCAATCCGGCGCCACCCAGTCCCGCAGCGGCGGCAACGCCGCCCATCAGCCAGCGGCGGCGGGAAGATGTGTTTTGACCTGCATCCACGGAATCAGCCACGGTCGGCCTCCCCTTCGTCCTGGTTCAACAGCTTGCGCAATGCCTCTGCGCTGCCACGCGGGCTGCGCCCCTGTCCATCGGGCTTGAGCGCGCCGCGCAGATCGTCAAGATCATGGACCAGCAGGTGCACACCCACATCCTCGTTCAGCGGGCGGCAGAAGGCATGGATGCTCAGCGCCTCCACGCTCTGGCCGGTGAATCCCGTCACGGTGCTGGGTTCGTAGTTCACATGCTGGTTGATCAGTGCGATCTCTGCCGATTTGGGGTCGTCGCAGAACAGTTGCAGATAAATATCGGACAGGCGCGTGGCCGTGCCGCGCCAGACGGCGCCGGCCAGGTGGGGACGGAACTCGGCCAGGCGATCCATCCATTGCAGAGCCAGCTCGCGCAGGGCCTGCAGTTCCTGGGGCTGGGTGTCGGCGCAGAACAGGGCGATGTATTCGCGCACAGCCTCTTCCACCAGGTCATTGCCCGGCAGCGCAGTGCGCGAGGGCAGTCCCAGCTGGCGCACAGCGCGGTGCTTGGCAGGCCCCCATTCCAGACCTTCCTCGACCACGAGGCGGGCCGCAGTCTGGGCAATTTCGGCAGTGGCTTGGTCCATGGCTTTACGATCCGCTGTATCCCTACATATATATAAGAGGCCTTCCCTGCGGATGGCCCCGGGCCATTGTGACCCAAGCCGCGGCAACGCCGGCCGCTGACGGGCTTTGCATGTTCCCGCCAGCGCCTTGCACCGGCGATTTCGCAACCTTGTGTTTCCGGGACCCGGTGCCTGCTGGGCCGCAAGCTCCTGTTTTTGCAGGCCAGCCATCCCGGACATGGCGGCAACCGTAGAATGCCCGGCCATGCACATACATATTCTGGGCATCTGCGGCACCTTCATGGGCGGACTGGCCGCGCTGGCGCGCGAGGCTGGGCACCGCGTCACAGGCTGCGACGCCGGCGTCTACCCGCCGATGAGCGATCAGCTGCGTGCACTGGGCATCGAGCTGATCGAGGGCTACGGCGCCGACCAGATGACCCTGCAACCCGACATGTATGTCGTAGGCAACGTGGTCAGCCGCGCGCGCCTGCCCGACGGCAGCCCCAAGTTCCCGCTGATGGAGGCAATCCTCGAAAGCGGCGCTCCCTACACCAGCGGGCCGCAATGGCTTTGCGAACATGTGCTGCACCATCCGTCCTGCCCGCGCCATGTGCTGGCCGTGGCCGGCACGCATGGCAAGACGACCACGACGTCGATGCTGGCCTGGATTCTCGAATGCGCAGGCCTGGCCCCGGGCTTTCTGGTCGGCGGCGTGCCGCTGGACTTCGGCGTCTCGGCCCGCCTGGGTGCATCCAGGCGCCCGACGCCAGGCGAGGGCCCGGCCGGCGCGGAGCCCGTCTTCGTCATCGAGGCCGATGAATACGACACGGCCTTCTTCGACAAGCGCAGCAAGTTCGTGCACTACCGCCCGCGCACGGCCGTGCTCAACAACCTGGAGTTCGATCACGCCGACATTTTCGAGGATCTCGGTGCCATCGAACGCCAGTTCCACCATCTGGTGCGCACCGTCCCTGCTTCGGGTCGGCTTGTTGTCAACGGTATCGAGGAAAGCATCACCCGCGTGCTGCACCAGGGCTGCTGGAGCGAGGTTTCCAGCTTCGGGGCGGTGGTCAGCGACTTCAGCGCAGAGGGCGATCCGAGCGCCTTCGACGTGCTGCACCGTGGCCGCAAGGTGGCCCGCCTGGAATGGGCGCTGACCGGGGAACACAACCAGCTCAACGCGCTGGCCGCCATTGCGGCAGCCGAGCACGTGGGCGTGACGCCGGCACAGGCCTGCGAGGCGCTGGCGCGCTTTCAGAACGTCAAGCGACGCATGGAGCTGCGCGGCATGGCGGGCGGCGTATCCGTCTACGACGACTTCGCCCACCACCCCACGGCCATACGCACCACGCTGGACGGCCTGCGCCGCAAACTCGGCAGCCAGGCACGCATCCTTGCGGTGTTCGAGCCGCGCAGCAACACCATGAAGCTGGGCACCATGAAGTCGCAACTGCCCTGGTCCCTGGAAAGCGCCGATCTGGTGTTCTGCCACACGGCCGGCCTGGACTGGGACGCCGCCGAGGCGCTGCATCCCCTGGGCGTAGGCCCTGGCCGCAAGGCGCAGGTGGCAGGCGACATGGACACGCTGATCGGACAGATCCTCGCAGCAGCCCGGCCGGGCGACCAGGTGGTGTGCATGAGCAACGGCGGCTTCGGCGGCATACACCCCAAGCTGCTGGCCGCCCTGCAGGCCGCAGGCTGAACAAAGCGCAAGCAAGCCCCACCCCAATGAAAGAAGCCCGGGACATGCCCGGGCTTCTTTCATGTGCCTTCGCCTGTCAGCCGTCAGTAGCTGATGGACATGGCGGGCACGTCGACACGGATCAGCGGCTTGGACAGCACGGCCTGGGCTGCAACGGCATAGCTGTTGCGCCACTGCTCGTCGTCGAACAGCCCGGCACGCGAACGCGCCGCGCGCGCCACCACCACCAGCTTGTCGGCCAGCAGTACCTTGCCGCTGGCACGCAGGGGTTCGCAGTCCATGGAGATGAACTGCTGGTCCAGCCAATGCCGTCCTTCATCGGAACTCATGGGGGTGAGCCCGTTGGTGTCCGTGCGGTACTCTTTTCCGGCATCCAACACCACAATCACTTCGCTGCGCATGGAACTCCTCTCGTCATTACTGGATACAACCCCGTGCCTGCTCGCGCGGACAGGGCCGTTACTCATACCGCGAGCTTAACCGCAAGCGCCTTTTCCACACCCCGGGCAAGCTGACATGGCGCAAGCGCCGCAGCCTGGGGCTGGCACTGCCAGCAGCAGGTGTTTCATGGCGGCACGGCGCCCGCTTCAAGGTGCAAACGTACAATCGCCTGCAGATTGGACCCCGAATCTTCATCAACCGCATCGCATGACGACCGACACCACACACCAGAAACTGCTTGACCAGCTGCAGCAGCTCGAAGATGAGCTGCGCGGCCAGAGCCTCTGGTCGGCCGTGGCGCCAAGCCCCGAGGCCATGGCGTCGACCATGCCCTTCATGTACGACACGCTCAAGCTGCAGCAATGGCTGCAGTGGGTTTTCCTGCCCCGGCTGCGTGCCGTGATCGAGGCCGGCGGCCAGCTGCCCTGCCAAAGCCACGTGCATCCGCTGGCCGAACATGAGTGGAGCCAGCCCGTGGAATTCGACAAGCGCCAGTTGCTGGCCCTGCTGCAGGGCATAGACGACACGCTGAACCAGTGCGGTCTGACTCCGCCGGACGCCACATCGTCTCACTGACCACGGAGCGGCCAGGCACGAAAAACGGGGCGCAGACGCCCCGTTTTCTTTTGCGCCTCAGGCAGCCACCAAGGCTGCTGCCGCCTCGGTCTGCTTGACGCGGCGCTGCAGCACGGCGTCGGACAGCTCGGCCAGCGTGGCCAGGGAATCATCCCAGCCCAGGCAGGCGTCGGTAATGCTCTGGCCGTAGGTCAGGGCAGCCACTTCGTCCTTGCCGGGCGTGAACTTCTGGGCGCCGCCCACGAGATGGCCTTCGATCATCACGCCGAACACGCTGCGCGAGCCGCCGCTGATCTGTCCGGCGATGTCGCGGGCCACGTCCTTCTGGCGCTCATGCTGCTTGGAGCTGTTGGCGTGACTGCAGTCGACCATCAGCGTGGGCGTCAGGCCCGCCTTTTCCAGATCCTCGCAGGCAGCGGCCACGTTGGCAGCGTCGTAGTTGGGAGTCTTGCCGCCGCGCAGGATGACGTGGCAATCCTGGTTGCCCGCCGTGTTCACGATGGCAACCTGGCCATTCTTGTGCACCGACAGGAAGTGGTGGCCACGGCTGGCCGACTGGATGGCGTCGGTGGCGATGCGGATGTTGCCGTCCGTGCCGTTCTTGAAGCCGATGGGCGCCGAGATGCCCGAGGCCAGTTCACGGTGGACCTGGCTTTCCGTGGTGCGCGCACCGATGGCGCCCCAGCTGATCAGATCGGCGATGTACTGGGGAGAGATCACGTCCAGGAACTCGCTGGCGGCCGGCACGCCCAGGCGGTTGATGTCGATCAGCAGTTGCCGCGCAATGCGCAGGCCCTCGTCGATGCGGTAGCTCTGGTCCAGGTAGGGATCGTTGATCAGCCCCTTCCAGCCCACGGTGGTGCGCGGCTTTTCGAAGTACACGCGCATCACGATCTCCAGCGTGTCCTTGTACTGCTCGCGTATGGGCGCCAGGCGGCGCGCGTACTCGATGGCGGCCGCCGGATCGTGGATGGAGCAGGGGCCGACGATGACCAGCAGGCGGTCATCCTCGCCAGCCATGATGTTGTGGATGGTGCGGCGGGTATCGCCGATCAGGGTTTCGACGGCCGTACCGCGGATGGGGAAGAAGCGAATGAGGTGCTCGGGAGGGGGCAACACGGTGATGTCCTTGATACGTGCGTCGTCGGTTTGGCCAGTCTTTTGGGAACCGCCGCGATACCAGGAATCGGCGAGGGAAGCTTGATGAGCAGTCATTGCTTGCTTTCGTGAGGAAAGATGGATCGTGGAAAACGGAGCGAAGAATCGTGAGGGGAAAAACAAAAAACCGCCGGGCTCTGCAGCTTCGGCGGTTCTGAGGGAGGTTTGTTCGGGTGCGCGCGCTTACCTCTCTTCCGCCGGGGAGGAGAACCAAAAGTAAAAGTAGAAGGAGGTACGGGCTTGCATGGGAACTGAATGTAGCACAGTCATTTTTCGCAGTGCAACATGGCCATGGCAGCACGGGGGGCGCACTTCACAGTGCCACAGAGAGAAACCTCAAAATCCTCCACGCACTTAAACTGCTTTTTTAACCGTTCAACGCAAAAATATTTCGTCATCACGGATAAAAACACGATGGCATGCAGTTTTCTTGCATTCACCTTTGAAAACGTGCAAACCCCAGAAAATGACGCTTCCGCGCATCGCGGCAGGCCCGCCTCAACGCCGCAGCAAGGAGTCGCGCAGCCTGCGCAGTGCTCGGCGCAGGGCGCCCCAGGGACGCCAGCGACGCGTCCGGTACCAAGGCTGCATTGCGGCGGCATCGAACCCGCCGGCCACAGCGGCGGATTCCGCAAACATGTCTATCAACAGGCATGCATCTCCCAGCAGGCGCCAGCCCAGACGCTCGCAGCGGCGGAAATGCTCAGGCTCCTGGGCATCGCCCACCAGCACGGACTGCTGCCAGGCGTGCACGACCTCCCTGAATCCCTTGAGCAGGCGCTGGTAGGCGGGAAATTCGTAGAGGGCGTGCCATACCGCCCCCAGCGTGGTGAGGAAGTGCTGGTGGTCCAGCACGGCCAGGTCGAGTTGCTGTATGGCCTCTTCCACGGCAGGGCGTGCACTGCCCGCATAGCGCACGCGCACGGCCTCGTCCAGCGCAACGGCCAACAAGGCCAGTTGCTGGTGCATGGGCTGCAGATCGCCCACGATCAACTCGTTCAGCCAGACGCGGTTCAGCCGCGACTCGCCGGCCCAGGTGCGCCAGTGTTCCGGCAGGCTGCGCAGGGGATGGGCAGAAGTCTGCAGGCCTGGCCGGGAAGGAAAGGAAAGCTGGGTCATGGAATCGGCGCCGGGCGGCGCCCACGGAGCGCGGCGGGCCGCGTCAGGCAGGACAGAGGACCCGCCCCCTGCAATGCAGGGCGCGGGCATGCGACGGTCAGGCCGTGCCGCCCACCGTCAGGCCGTCGATGCGCAGCGTAGGCTGACCCACGCCCACGGGCACGCTCTGGCCTTCCTTGCCGCAGGTGCCCACACCGCTGTCCAGGCGCATGTCGTTGCCGATCATGGTGATGTGCTTGAGCGATTCCGGGCCGCTGCCCACGATGGTCGCGCCCTTGACGGGGTACTGGATCTTGCCGTTCTCGACCCAATAGGCCTCGCTGGCAGAGAACACGAACTTGCCGCTGGTGATGTCGACCTGACCGCCGCCGAAGTTGGTGGCGTACAGGCCCTTCTTGATCGAGGCCACGATTTCCTGCGGATCCTTGTCGCCACCTAGCATGTAGGTGTTGGTCATGCGCGGCATGGGGATGTGGGCATAGCTTTCGCGGCGGCCGTTGCCCGTGGGCTTGACGCCCATCAGGCGGGCGTTCATTGCGTCCTGGATGTAGCCCTTGAGGATGCCGTCCTCGATCAGCACATTGCTCTGGCTGGTGCAGCCCTCGTCATCGACGTTGAGCGAACCGCGGCGATCGGCCAGCGTGCCGTCGTCCAGCACGGTGACGCCCTTGGCCGCCACGCGCTGGCCGATGCGGCCGCTGAAGGCGCTGGCGCCCTTGCGGTTGAAGTCGCCTTCCAGGCCGTGGCCCACGGCTTCGTGCAGCAGCACGCCGGGCCAGCCGGGGCCAAGCACCACGGTCATTTCGCCTGCCGGCGCGGGGCGCGACTGCAGGTTGGTGAGGGCCGCGCTCACGGCTTCGTCCACATATTGCGTGATCTGCTCATCGCTGAAATAGGCCAGGCCAAAACGGCCACCACCGCCGGCCGAACCCACTTCGCGCCGACCCTTTTGCTCGGCGATCACGGTGACGGAAAGACGCACCAGCGGCCGCACGTCGGCAGCCAACGTGCCATCGGCGCGGGCGACCAGCACCACGTCGTACTCGCTGGCCAGGCCGGCCATGACCTGGACAACACGCGGGTCCTTGGCGCGGGCCAGGGTTTCGACCTTGCCCAGCAGCTCGACCTTGGCCGTGCTGTCCAGCGTGGCAATGGGATCCAGCCCCGGATACAGCGAGCGGCTTTGCGCGATCTTGGACGCGTTGGCGCGCACGCGCTTGCTCTGGGCCGCGCTCGAGATGGAGCGCACGGTGCGTGCCGCATCCAGCAGGGAGGCTTCGGAAATATCGTCGGAATAGGCAAAGGCCGTCTTCTCGCCGCTGACCGCCCGCACGCCCACACCCTGGTCGATGCTGAAGCTGCCGGTTTTGACGATGCCCTCTTCCAGGCTCCAGCCTTCGGCGCGGGTGTACTGGAAGTAGAGGTCGGCGTCGTCGACCTGGTGGCTGCGGATCTCGGCCAGTGCGCGCGCGAGATGGGTTTCATCGAGCCCGAAGGGCTCAAGCAGCAACTGGCGCGCTGTGGCCAGGCGTTCAATGGTGGGTTCGCGGGAGATCATTCGCCCATTGTAGAGAGCCGGCCATGCCCTCGCCGTGCAACGGGGGCAGCCAACGGTTCATGGGCCTGCAAAAAAGAACGGAATGCCGCCCCACCAGGCTGAGCGGCATTCCGTAGGCATGCATCCGCGTGGATGGCGAACATGCTGGCCCATGTCCGCGCTTGCTTTGTAGCGCGCCTCGGCGTCCGTGGCAAGTGCACGGTCATCCCGCAGACGTTATGGAAACAGGAGCATGCCAGTCTCATGCAGGCTTGGCTTGCTCGCCAAATCATGGAAAGAAACGGAGCTTTCCGGCAGCAGGCATCCAGACTATTTGACATTTGCAGGCGCCTTGGGCGCCGCAAACTGGTGTTCAGAGCGGGCCGCCGCCCTCGCCCGGCAGTTGCCGCTGCGAACGCGCCACCGACATCAGCACCCCCAGCGCCAGCCCCAGCGTGACCATGGCCGTGCCGCCGTAGCTGATGAAGGGAAGCGGCACGCCGACCACGGGCAGGATGCCGCTGACCATGCCCATGTTCACGAAGGCATAGGTGAAGAAGATCATGGCCACGGCCGCCGCCATGAGCCGCGCGAACAGCGTGTTGGCCTGGATGGCGATGGCCAGCCCGCGCCAGACCAGCAGCAGGAAGGAGACGATGATGAACAGGTTGCCGACCAGGCCGAACTCCTCGGAATAGGCGGCGAAGATGAAGTCGGTCGTGCGCTCGGGGATGAACTCCAGGTGGGTTTGCGTGCCTGCCATGAATCCCTTGCCCCAGACGCCACCGGAGCCGATGGCGATCATGCCCTGGATGATGTGGAACCCCTTGCCCAGGGGGTCGCGCGTGGGGTCCAGCAGGGTGCAGACACGGGTCTGCTGGTATTCATGCAGCACGGGCCAGCGCACGCCGTCGGCGCACAGCTGGGGTTCGTACCAGACGATGAGGGTGATGCCGATCACACCGGCCAGCACGGGCGGAACGATGAGCTTCCAGGGCAGGCCCGCGAAGAAGATCACCGACAGGCCGGCCGCCATCACCAGCAGCGAGGTCCCCAGGTCGGGCTGCTTCATGATCAGCCCGACAGGCACCATGAGCAGCACCATGGCGATCACGAAGTCCGTGCCGCGCAGCTGGCCCTCGCGGCGCTGGAACCACCAGGCCAGCATCAGCGGCGTGGCGATCTTCAGCAGCTCGCTGGGCTGGATCACCACACCCACGTTGACCCAGCGCTGAGCCCCCTTCTTGGTGATGCCGAACAGCGCCACCGCCACCAGCAGCGCCACGCCCAGCATGTACAGCGGCACGGCCACCTTCATGAGCTGCTGCGGGGGAATCTGGGCCACGACAAAGAGGATGGCCGCCGCGATCAGCATGTTGCGCCCGTGGTCGGTGAAGCGCGTGCCGTGGTCGAAGCCCGAGGAGTACATGGCGATCAGCCCCGCCGACGCCAGCATGCCCACGAACAGCAGCAACCAGAAGTCAAAGCCCCGCAGCAGCGGGGCAACACGTTGCCAGAGGGAGGGCTTGTCGAATTCGGTCACGGGGATGGTCGGTCGCGGGCACGGGCCGCCATTATCCCGTGGCGCATGCGGCCTAGCCCGGCGCAGGGTTGCCCACGGAGGCGGTTGTCATCCAGCTGTCGGCCCGGGCCTTCCCTGCTGGGCGCCACCCGCCGCAGCGGCCACAATGGGCCATGAGCCGTCCGGGCCGCATCCGGCGCCCGGCCCCAGCAACGCAAAGGAGAGCGCCCGCCATGACCACCACCCATTTGCTGTATCTGCACGGCTTTCGCTCCTCACCCCAATCCACCAAGGCCCGGCGCATGGCCGAACATGTGGCCACGCGCCATCCCCATGTGCGCTGGTGGAGCCCGCAATTGCCGCCATCCCCGCGCGAGGCGGCCGCCTTGATTGCCGACGGCATAGGCAGCTGGCCGCGAGAGACCATGGCCGTGATCGGCTCCTCGCTGGGCGGCTACTACGCCAGCTGGGTGGCCCAGCTGGCGCGCTGCCGCAGCGTGATGATCAACCCGGCCGTGAACCCGGCGCGCGATCTTGAAAAGTACATTGGCGAGCAGACGTCCTGGCACAACCCCGAGGAACGCTTTTTCTTTCGCCGCGAGTACATGGAAGAGCTGCGCGCGCTGGACACGCGCTCCATGACACCGGCCGCGCCCGAGATGCTGCTGGCGGCCGAGGGCGACGAAGTTCTGGACTGGCGCGAGATGAGCGCGCGCTACCCGCATGCGCTGCAGATCATCCAGGAAGGCGGCGATCACGCGCTGAGCAACTTCGAGGAGTACCTGCCCCAGCTCGACGAGTTCCTGAATCTGGCCTGATGCCGCACACGCCTGCGCGGCAGCTGCCAGCCGCAGCGTGGGAGAATATCGGGCTATGCACGCATTGTTTGAAGAAGCCGGCAAGTTCCTGGCCGGCCGCATCCTCTCCGAAGCCGACACCTCCGCCCAGGTGGAACTGGACTCGGGCAAACGGGTCAAGGTCAAGTCCGCCAACATCCTGCTCAAGTTCGACAAGCCGGCGCCTGCCGAGCTGATCGCCCAGGGCCAGGCAATGGCCGCCCAGATCGATCTGGACCTGGCCTGGGAATTCGCCCCCGAGGAAGAATTCGGCTTCGCCGACCTGGCACGCGACTATTTCTCGGACAATGCCACGCTGGCCCAGCAGGCCGGCGCGCTGTTTCGCATCTACGAGGCGCCGCACTACTTTCGCCGCGCCGGCAAGGGCCGCTTCAAGAAGGCGCCGGCCGAAATCCTGCAGCAGGCGCTGGCCGGCATAGAGAAGAAAAAGCAGATCCAGGCCCAGATCACGGCCTGGGCCGAGCAGCTGGGCGCTGGCGAATGCCCCGGCCCCATACGCGAACAGCTCTACAAGATCCTGTTCCGCCCCGACAAGAACGCCGCCGAATACAAGGCCGTGGTCGAGGCCAGCCGCGCCACGCGCCTGGCACCGCTGGATCTGCTGCACAGGGCCGGCGCCATTGAATCGGCCTACGAATTCCACTGGAAGCGCTTCCTCTTCGACCACTTCCCCAAGGGCACGCAATTTCCGCCACTGGAGGCGCCCCAGCCTCCGGCAGAGCTGCCGCTGGCCGATGTCCAGGCGTTTTCCATCGACGACTCGGCCACCACCGAGATCGACGACGCGCTGTCGGTGCGCGGCCTGGGCACGGGCACGGTCACCGTGGGCATCCACATCGCGGCCCCCGGCCTGGCCATCGTGCCGGGCACGCCGCTGGACCAGCTCGGCCGCTCGCGCCTGTCCACTGTCTACATGCCCGGCTACAAGATCACCATGCTGCCCAACGAGGTGGTGCAGATCTACACGCTGGACGAAGGCCGCGCCAACCCCGCCGTGTCGCTGTACGTCACCGTGGACGAGACCACGCTGGAAACCACGGCCAGCGAGACGCGCCTGGAACGCGTGCCCGTGCAGGTCAACTTCCGCCATGACAAGCTGGACCACATCGTCACCGAGCAGTGGCTGGCCGACCCGTCCATCGAGGTCGAGGGCACGCCCGAAGTGCTGCAGGGCAAGCGCGCCGAACTGACGTTCCTGCAGCGCTGGGCCAAGCACCTGAAGGCCGGGCGCGAACTGGTGCGGGGCAAGCCCGAGAACTTCAACCGTCCCGACTACAACTTCCGCCTGGTGGGCAACGGCAGCGCCGAGCCCCGCGGCAACGAGCAGGTCGAGATCACCGTGCGCAAGCGCGGCGCACCGCTGGACCTGATCGTGGCAGAGGCCGCCATCGTGGCCAACAGCACCTGGGGCGGCTGGATGGCCGATCTGGGCGTGCCCGGCATCTACCGCAGCCAGGCCAGCCTGGCCCCCGGCATCAAGGTGCGCATGTCCACCAAGGCGCTCCCCCACGCGGGCATCGGCGTCAAGAGCTATGCCTGGGCCACCTCGCCGCTGCGCCGCTATGTGGACCTGGTCAACCAGTGGCAGATCATTGCCTGCGCGCGCCACGGCAAGACCGCCGCACTGGCCGCGCCGTTCAAGCCCAAGGATGCCGAGCTGTTCGGCATCATCAGCAGCTTTGACGGCGCCTACAGCGCCTACAACGGCTACCAGGCAGGCATGGAGCGCTTCTGGACGCTCAAGTACCTGCAGCAGAACGCCATCACCGAGCTGACGGCCACCGTCATCAAGGAAGGCATGGGCGGCGGCCTGCTGGTGCGCGCCGACGACCTGCCGCTGGTCTTCCCCGTGCTGGGCGTCACCGGCCTGCCGCGCGGTGCCCATGTGCGCGTGCGCCTGGGCGAGATCGACGAGATCGCGCTCGATGTCTCGGGCACGCTGATCGAGCGCCTGGACAGCGACGCCGCCGCTGCCGACGATGGAGCGGAGGACGACGAGGAGGCCGTGGCCGGCCCCATCGCCATCGCCGTGGACATGAACGAGACCGACGGCACGCCCGCGGCCGATCCTGCCCAGCCCTGATCTGCCCGCGCCCCAGCCTCGCATCCAAGCCACTGCCTTAGATCTGACGTGAAACTGCCTACCGCCTTCCGTTCCCTGAGTACGCTGCAGTTGGCACTGGGTGTCTCCATTGCCCTGCATGCCGGGTTGCTCTCGTTCCGGTTCATCGATCCGGAACGCTTCGACCGCGTGTTCCAGGACACGCCGCTGGAAGTCATCCTGGTCAATGCCCGCGCCAACGAGCAGCCCGACAAGGCGCAGGCCATCGCGCAGACCTCGCTGGCCGGCGGCGGCGAAGCCGACAAGGGCCGGGCCTCCAGCCCCATGCCCTACTCGGCGCTCACCGCCGTGGGCGACGACTTCGAGGAACGCCAGCGCCAGATCGACTCCATGCAGGAGCAGCAGACCGTCTTGCTGACGCAGTTGCGCAAGCAGGTCGCGGCCCTGCCGCCGCTGGACCCGCGCGAGGCGGCAAAGCAGACCAAGGAGCAGCAGGCCCAGCAGGAAAAGCGCCAGCAACTGGTCAAGCTGCTGGCCGAGATCGAAAAACGCATCAACGAAGAAAACGCCCGCCCCAAGAAGCGCTATATCAGCCCGTCCACGCGCGAGGCCGTCTACGCCATCTACTACGACGGCCTGCGCCGCAAGGTCGAGGACAAGGGCACGGAGAACTTTCCCGAGCAGGCCGGCAAGAAGCTCTATGGCGAGCTGGTCATGATCCTCACCGTCAACCACGACGGCCGCGTGCTGTCCACCGAGATCGTGCAGGGCTCGGGCAACCGCCTGCTGGACACCCGCGCCGAAGCCATCGCGCGTGCGGCCGGCCCCTTCGGCCACTTCGGCCCCGCCATGCGCGCCAAGGCCGACCAGATCGCCGTGGTCTCGCGCTTCAAGTTCACGCGTGAGCAGACGCTGCAGACCACGGTCCAGTAGCCCAGTAGCGCCCCGCCCTCTTCGCACTCCATTTTTTCGACATGACTTCCGTTGCCGCCACCTCCTCCGACCGCTACTGCGTCATGGGCAACCCCGTCGCGCACAGCCGTTCGCCCTGGATCCATGCCCGCTTTGCCGAACTGTGCGGGCAGGACCTGCGCTACGAGCGCCAGCATGTGGAGCTGGATGGCTTTGCCGAGGCCGTGCGCGCCTTCGTCACGGCAGGCGGACGCGGCTGCAATGTCACCGTACCCTTCAAGCTGGAAGCCGCACAGCTGGCCACCACCTCCAGCGAGCGCGTGCAACTGGCCGGCGCCGCCAACACCCTGGTGCTGGCGGCGGACGGCATCCATGCCGACAACACCGACGGCCTGGGCCTGGTGGCCGACATCGTGCGCAATGCGGGCGTGCCGCTGGCCGGGCGCGACCTGCTGCTGCTGGGCGCGGGTGGCGCCGCAGCCGGCGCACTGGGCTCGCTGCTTGCCGAGCGCCCGCGCCGCATCGCCGTGGTCAACCGCACCTTCGAGCGCGCCCAGGCCCTGGTGCAGCGCCATGCCGCCATTGCCGCGCAACATGGCGTGGAACTGGTGGCGCTGGAGCAGCAGGCCGTGGATGAGGATTTCGACGTGGTCATCAACGCCACCGCCAGCAGCCTGGCCGGTGCCGAGGTGCCCGTGCCGGCCCGCGTGCTGCGCACTGGCAGCCTGGCCTACGACATGATGTACGGCCCCGCGGGCCAGGGCTTCATGCAGTGGGCCGAACAGCACGGCGCCACGGCCCGCGACGGGCTGGGCATGCTGGTGGAGCAGGCGGCCGAATCGTTTGCGCTGTGGCGCGGCGTGCGCCCGCCCTCGGCCCAGGTGCTGAACGAGCTGCGCGCCCATATTGCTCAAGGCGGCTGAGCGCTTCATGAAATCCCTGGCACGCGCCCTGCTGCTGGTGCTGTGCGCCGGCCTGCTGCTGCAGCTGTTCTTCGTGCTGCGCATTGCGCTGATGGTGGTGGTCGATCCCGAGTCCACAGCCTTCCAGCGCTCCGAAGCCTGGCAGATGCTGCGCAGCTCCGAAGGCCTGCACTGGAGCCAGCAATGGCTGCCCTATGACCGCATCGCGCCCACGCTCAAGCGCGCCGTCATTGCCTCCGAAGACGACAGCTTCACCGAACACCACGGGGTGCAATGGGAAGCCATCGAGAAAGCCTGGCAGCGCAACCAGCGCGCCGAAGCCCGGGCCATGAAGGCCGACAACGGCAAGGCGCCCAAGATCTATGGCGGCTCCACCATCACGCAGCAGCTGGCCAAGAACCTGCTGCTGTCGGGCGAACGCAGCCTGCTGCGCAAGGGGCAGGAACTGGTGCTGACCCAGCTGCTGGAACTGATGCTGAGCAAGCAGCGCATCCTGGAGATCTACCTCAACAGCGTGGAATGGGGCCAGGGCGTGTTCGGCGCCGAGGCGGCCGCTCGCCACTACTTTCGCAAGAGCGCCTCCCAGCTCAGCGCCGCCGAGGCCGCGCGCCTGGCCGTGATGCTGCCCCAGCCCAAGCGCTTCGAGAAGCTGCCCAACTCCGGCTATCTGCTGCAGCGCACGCGCACGGTCATGCAGAGAATGCCCAGCGCCGTCGTCCCCTGAACAGCTACATTCACCCCATGCGCATCCTTGGAATCGACCCCGGTCTGCAGACCACGGGATTCGGCGTGATCGACGTCGACGGCCACCGCCTGGCCTATGTGGCCAGCGGCACCATCCGCACCACGGGCATCGCGCTCGGCGACCTGCCGGGCCGGCTCAAGCTGCTGTTCGACGGCATCTCGGAAGTCGCCAGCCGCTACCAGCCCGACACCTCGGCCGTGGAAATCGTCTTCGTCAACGTCAACCCCCAGTCCACCCTGCTGCTGGGCCAGGCACGCGGCGCCGCGCTCACGGCCCTGGTCAACGCCGGCCTGCCGGTGGCCGAGTACACGGCACTGCAGATGAAGAAGGCCATGACCGGCCATGGCCGCGCGGCCAAGAGCCAGATCCAGGAAATGGTGCGCCGCCTGCTGCAACTGCCCGGCCTGCCCGGCACCGATGCCGCCGACGCCCTGGGCCTGGCCATCACCCACGCCCATGCAGGCGCCGCCATGACGAAGATGGCCGAGGTCACGCAGCTGCAGCGTCGCCAGCATGCGGTCTACAAGGGCGGCAGGGTCTACTAAGCTCCCTGTGTCGCCCCGTTGCAAAAAACTGGCGGCACCCAAAGCGAAAGATGCCGAGCAAGAGCCGCCTCGCGGCGATGGCATCGTCCCCCTCCCTTGCGAAGCAAGTAGAGAGGGGGAAGGCGCGCAGCGCCTCAGGGGGTGCTTCTATCTCAGACGATGCGTCCAAAGAACAGCACGGCGAAGAAGGTCACGCCGGCAATCACGGTCCACTTGAGGATGATGAAGCCCCAGCGCTTGTAGCGGGGCTGGCCCGTGCCCAGGTAGAACGCAAAGGACACGGCTGACGCCAGCAGCAGCACGGTGGCCAGCCAGCGGAAGATCAGCATGGCGGCGCCCGCCTCACCAGGCCCGCGCGGGCTGGGCGAAGCCCTTGGGCGCCTGGCGCTCGCTGTCGAAGCTGACCAGTTCCCAGGCGTCGGGCTGGGCCAGCAGGGCGCGCAGCAGCTGGTTGTTCATGCCGTGGCCCGAGCGGAAGGCGCTGTAGGCGGCCAGCAGGGGCCTGCCGATCAGGTACAGGTCGCCGATGGCGTCCAGGATCTTGTGCTTGGCGAACTCGTCGTCGTAGCGCAGGCCGTCGCTGTTGAGCACCTTGTAGTCGTCCATGACGATGGCGTTGTCCATGCCGCCGCCCAGCGCCAGGCCGTGGCTGCGCAGCATTTCCACGTCCTTGGTAAAGCCGAAGGTGCGCGCGCGTGCGATGTCGCGCGTGTAGTTGTCCTCGCCCATGTCGAACTCCACACACTGGCCGGTGGAGTCCACGGCAGGATGGGCGAAGTCGATCTCGAAGCGCAGCTTGAAGCCGTGGTACGGGTCAAAGCGTGCCCACTTGAGGTTCTGGCCCTCGCCCTCGCGCACCTCGACGGGGCGGATGACGCGGATGAAGCGCTTGGGCGCCTTCTGCAGCTCGATGCCCGCGCTTTGCAGCAGGAATACGAAGGAGGCGGAGGAGCCGTCGAGGATGGGCACTTCCTCGGCGGTGATGTCTATGTAGATGTTGTCGAGCCCGAGGCCGGCGATGGCCGACATCAGGTGCTCCACGGTATGCACCTTGGCGCCGCCCGTGCCGATGGTCGAGGCCATGCGCGTGTCGGTGACGGCTTCGGCGGAGATCGGGATGTCCACGGGCTCCGGCAGGTCCACGCGACGGAACACGATGCCGGTGTCGGGCTGCGCGGGACGCAGCGTCAATTCGACGCGCTGGCCGCTGTGCAGACCCACGCCCACGGCACGGGTGATCGTCTTGATGGTGCGTTGTTGGAGCATCCGGCTATTTTAAAGTGCGGCAGCCGTGCGCAGGGCATGGCCCTGGCACGGCATTCGCTATCACAACCATGCAGCGACCGTATCGGCCGCTGCTCAGTCAGCCTGCTTGCGCAGGAAGGCCGGGATTTCCAGATCGTCCATGCCGCCGGAGGCCAGGGCATCGACGCGGGCAGCGGCCTGCGTGCGGTTGGTACGCCAGACGCTGGGCACCGACATGTTGTTGGCATAGTCGGCGCCGCCAGCGGCACCGCCGACCAGGCCGCCGGCTGCCGTTGCGGCACCCATGGAGGCCGAAGGCAGCTGGTAGCTCATGTTGTCGGTACCGGTGCGCAGACCGCCCTGCACCACCTGCATGTTCTGGCGGCGTGCGCTGGGGCGCGACAGGCCGGTGGCCACCACGGTGACGCGGATCTCGTCACCCAGGCTGTCGTCGTAGGCAGCGCCGTAGATCACATGCGCATCGGGCGAGGCGTAGGCATTGATGGTGCTCATGGCCAGGCGCGACTCGGACAGCTTGAGGCTGCCCTTAGCGGCCGTGACCAGCACCAGCACGCCCTTGGCGCCCGACAGGTCGATGCCCTCCAGCAGCGGGCAGGCCACGGCCTGCTCGGCAGCGATGCGCGCGCGGTCGGGGCCGGCGGCCTTGGCCGTGCCCATCATGGCCTTGCCGGGTTCGCCCATGACGGTGCGCACGTCTTCGAAGTCGACGTTCACATGGCCGTACTCGTTGATGATTTCGGCAATGCCGCCCACGGCGTTCTTGAGAACGTCGTTGGCATGGGCAAAGGCCTCGTCCTGCGAGATGTCGTCGCCCAGCACGTCCAGCAGCTTCTCGTTGAGCACGACGATCAGCGAATCGACGTTGGCTTCGAGTTCGCTCAGGCCGCTGTCGGCGTTGGCCATGCGTCGGCCGCCTTCCCACTCGAAGGGCTTGGTGACCACGCCCACGGTGAGGATGCCCATTTCCTTGGCCACGCGCGCGATCACGGGCGCAGCGCCCGTGCCCGTGCCGCCGCCCATGCCGGCTGTGATGAACAGCATGTGCGCGCCTTCGATGGCAGTGCGGATGTCGTCCTCGGCCAGCTCGGCGGCTTCGCGGCCCTTGTCGGGCTTGCTGCCCGCACCCAGGCCGCTGCCACCCAGCTGGATGGTGCGGTGGGCGCTGCGGCGCAGCAGCGCCTGCGCGTCGGTGTTGGCGCAGACGAACTCCACGCCCTGCACGTTGCGCGCAATCATGTGCTCGACGGCATTGCCGCCGCCGCCGCCAACGCCGATCACCTTGATCTGCGTACCCTGGTTGAATTCTTCAACTTCAATCATGTCGATGGGCATGTTGGTTCTCCTGTAGCTCTCTGTAAGTGGTCACCACCGTCTGGGGAAAATTCTGTCTTCTGTCCGGTATTCGGAAGCCGGTGGGCGGGCCGGTAATGCGCAGTCGATGAAAGCACATATCAAAAGTTCCCCACGATGAAGTCTTTGAAACGGCCAAAAGCGGTCTTCATCGACCCACTCTTTTGTGCCACCTTGAAACCGCGCAGGCGAGCCAGGCGGGCCTCTTCGAGCAATCCCATCACGGTGGCGGCGCGGGGTTGAGCCACCATGTCAGCCAATGCGCTCGAATACTTGGGGATGCCGCGGCGCACGGGCTTGAGGAAGATGTCCTCGCCCAGTTCCACCATGCCCGGCATGACGGCGCTGCCGCCGGTCAGCACGATGCCCGAGGACAGCACTTCCTCGTAGCCTGAATCGCGCACCACCTGCTGCACCAAAGAAAAGATCTCTTCCACGCGCGGCTCGATCACGCCGGCCAGCGCCTGCTTGCTGATCATGCGCGGGCTGCGGTCGCCCAGGCCCGGCACTTCGACCTGGGCGTCGGGGTCGGCCAGCAGCTGCTTGGCATAGCCGCTTTCGACCTTGATGTCCTCGGCGTCCTTGGTGGGCGTGCGCAGCGCCATGGCGATGTCGCTGGTGATCAGGTCGCCCGCGATGGGAATGACGGCCGTGTGCCGGATGGCGCCGCCCGTGAAGATGGCCACGTCGGTGGCGCCCGCGCCGATATCGACCACGGCCACGCCCAGCTCGCGCTCGTCATCGGTGAGCACGGCCTGGCTCGATGCCAGCGGGTTGAGCAGCAGCTGCTCGACCTCCAGGCCGCAGCGGCGCACGCACTTGATGATGTTCTCGGCCGCGCTCTGCGCGCCCGTGACGATGTGGATCTTGGCCTCCAGGCGGATGCCGCTCATGCCGATGGGCTCGCGCACTTCCTGGCCGTCGATCACGAATTCCTGCGGCTCGACCAGCAGCAGCCGCTGGTCCGAGGAGATGTTGATGGCCTTGGCCGTCTCCATCACCCGCGCCACGTCGGTGGCCGTGACTTCCTTGTCCTTGATGGCCACCATGCCGCTGGAGTTCAGGCCGCGGATGTGGCTGCCGGTGATGCCGGTGCACACGCGCTGGATCTTGCAGTCGGCCATCAGCTCGGCCTCCTTCAGCGCCTGCTGGATGCTCTGCACCGTGGCGTCGATGTTGACCACCACGCCCCGCTTGAGTCCGTTGCTCGGGGCCACGCCGAGGCCGGCGAGCTTGAGTTCGCCGTTGTACAGGACCTCGGCGACCACGACCATGACCTTGGCCGTGCCGATGTCCAGTCCGACGATCACATCTTTGTATTCTCTTGCCATATCAGCATCCGCCCCCGGTTGGTTCTGTCCTGTCGCTGTGTCGCTGCTTGGTGTGCATGTACATAGGTCTGTCCTCCCTCGTCTTCAGCGTCGGGGACGCACTGCAGCCGGCGCCTTGGCCGTGCCGGTGGTCACACCGCGCAGCCTCAGCGCATATCCGTCTTCGTAGCGCAGGTCGGCCGACTCGATGGCGTCGGCCTTGCGCTTGTATTGGGTCGTGATCTGGGGCAGCGTGCGCACGAAGCGCTGCACGCGCTGCAGCACTGCCTCCACGCTGCCGCCACCCAGTTCGATCTGTGCGTCGTTGGCCAGCCTGAGCTGCCAGCTGCCGCGCGCATTGAGCGTCAGCCCGTCGATCTCCACATCCAGCGGCCCCAGCGCCGGCACCAGCAGCCGGTACATCTGCAGCATCTGCGGGGCGCTGTCCTCGGGGCCCTGCAGGCGCGGCAGGCCGTCGCGGTCCAGCTCGCCCAGGTTGGCCTCGAAGACCTCGCCGAAGCTGTTGACCAGGCCGGTGCCCGAATCAGGCCCCCAGAAGGCCTCGGCCACATGCTCGTGCAGGATGACGCGCAGGCTGTTGGGATAGTCGCGGCGCACCTGCGCCTCGCGCACCCAGGGCACCTGCTCGAACGCCGCCTTGGCGGCCTTGAGATCCACGGTGAAGAAGTTGCCCGTGAGCACCGGCGCCACATTGGCGCGCAGCGTCACCGCGTTGTTGTGCACCAGCTCGCCCTCGACCACGATGCGGCCGATGTTGAAGGCCGGATGGCGCAGCGCCCACCAGCTCACCGCTGCCAGCCCCAGCGCAGCCACGCCCACGAACAGGACCGTGGCGGTCACGTTCATGAGCTTGACGTCGAAGGGGGCCGGCAGGGAGTAGCTCATGCGTGCTCCTGCTCCGGTTGCGCGTCCAGCGCGGCGCTGGCCAGGATGCCCAGGCACAGGTTTTCGTAGCTCACGCCGATGGCGCGGGCCGACATGGGCACCAGCGAGTGGCCCGTCATGCCCGGCGAGGTGTTGATCTCCAGCAGGAAGGGCTTGCGGTCGCTGGCGCGGATCATGATGTCGGCGCGCGACCAGCCGCGGCAGCCCAGCGTGCGGAAGGCCCGCACGACGATGCGCCGGATCTCGGCCTCTTCCTCGGCAGGCAGGCCGCTGGGGCAGTGGTACTGGGTGTCGTCGGTGAAGTACTTGTTCTGGTAGTCGTAGTTGCCTTCGGGCGCGACGATGCGGATCACGGGCAGGGCGTGGGCGCCCTCGCCGGTTCCAAGCACGGGGCAGGTGGTCTCGTCGCCTTCGATGAACTCTTCGCAGAGCACTTCGGGGTCGTACCGGGAGGCCAGCACATAGGCCTGCTCGCATTCCTCGGCTGTCCAGACCTTGGTCAGGCCGATGGTCGAGCCCTCGCGCGAGGGCTTGACTATCATGGGCGCGCCCAGCGCCTGCAGCGCGGCGCGGGTCTCGTCGGCGCTGGCGACCAGCCGCCAGTCGGGTGTGGGCAGACCCTCGAAGCGCCAGATGCGCTTGGTCATGATCTTGTCCATGGCGATGCTGGAGGCCATCACGCCGGGGCCCGTGTACGGGATGCCCAGCAGCTCCAGCGCGCCCTGCACCGTGCCGTCCTCACCGTAGCGGCCATGCAGCGCGATGAAGCAGCGGTCGAAACCGTCCTTCTTCAACTCGCCCAGGTCCCGCTCGGCGGGGTCGAAGGCATGGGCATCCACGCCCTGCGACAGCAGGGCCTTGAGCACGCCCGTGCCCGACATCAGCGAGACCTCGCGCTCGGCCGAGCGGCCGCCCAACAGCACGGCCACCTTGCCCAGGGCCTTGACATCGATCTGGGTGCCGAAGCTGCTCATTGCGCAGCTCCCTGCTGCGCCTGCAGCTCTTGTTTCTGAAGCATTTCAACCAACTTTCCGGGCACGGCGCCAATCGAGCCGGCCCCCATGCACAACAGCACGTCGCCATCGCGGGCGTGGGCGGCCAGGGCCGCCGGCAGCTCGGCAACGTCTTCCACAAAGACCGGCTCGACCCGGCCGGCCACGCGCAGGGCGCGCGCCAACGAGCGGCCATCGGCCGCCACCACCGGCGCCTCGCCGGCCGCATAGACCTCGGTCAGCAGCACGGCATCGGCCAGGCCGATGACCTTGACGAAATCCTCGAAGCAATCGCGCGTGCGGCTGTAGCGGTGCGGCTGGAAGGCCAGCACCAGGCGGCGGCCCGGGAAGGCGCCGCGCGCAGCAGCCAGCGTGGCCGCCATCTCGACAGGGTGGTGCCCGTAGTCGTCGATGACGGTGAAGATGCCACCGTCCGCTGCAGGGAGTTCGCCATAGCGCTGGAAGCGCCGGCCCACGCCCTTGAAGCTTTCGAAGGCGCGCAGCAGCGCCTCGTCGGCAATCTCCAGCTCCATGGCGACGGCCACGGCCGACAGCGCGTTGAGCACGTTGTGCTCGCCCGGCAGGCTCAGCACCACGTCCAGGTCGGGATAGCTTTGGCCGTTGCTGCGGCGCACCGTGAAATGCATGCGGCCGGCCTCGGCGCGCACGTTGAGGGCGCGCACCTGGGCGTCCTCGGCAAAGCCGTAGGTGGTCACGGGGCGGGCCACCTGGGACAGGATCTCGCGCACGGCCGGGCTGTCCACGCAGACGATGGCGCGGCCGTAGAACGGCATGCGGTGCAGGAAGTCGACGAAGGCGCCCTTGAGCCGGCCGAAGTCATGGCCGTAGGTTTCCATGTGGTCGGCGTCGATGTTGGTGACGACGGCCATCACGGGCAGCAGGTTCAGGAAGGAGGCGTCGGACTCGTCCGCCTCGACCACGATGTAGTCGCCCTGGCCCAGCTTGGCGTTGGCGCCCGCGCTGTTGAGCTTGCCGCCGATGACGAAGGTCGGGTCCAGCCCGGCCTCGGCCAGCACGCTGGTCACCAGGCTGGTGGTCGTGGTCTTGCCGTGGGCTCCTGCGATGGCGATGCCCTGCTTGAAGCGCATCAGCTCGGCCAGCATGAGTGCACGCGGCACGACGGGGATCTTGTGCGTGCGCGCAGCGACCACCTCGGGGTTGTCGGACTGCACGGCGGTGGAGGTGACGACGGCGTCAGCCCCTTCGATGTTCGCGGCCGCATGGCCGACGTGGGTGGCAATGCCCAGGCCTGCGAGCCGGCGCAGCGTGGCGCTGTCGGACAGGTCCGAGCCCGAGACGGCGTAACCCAGGTTGTGCAGCACCTCGGCGATGCCGCTCATTCCGGCTCCGCCGATGCCGACGAAATGGATGTGATGAATGGCGTGCTTCATGCGGCCAGTTCCTCACAGGCGGCGACCACCTCGGCGGTGGCTTCGGTCTTTTGCATTTTCTTGGCTTTTCCAGCGCGCTCCAGCAGCGTCGCACGCTGCATATTTTGTAGCATTTCGGCCAGGCTTTGGGCAGTCAGTGCGCTTTGTTGCATCAACCATCCACCACCGGCATCGACCAGGAAACGCGCGTTCGCGGTCTGGTGGTCGTCCACGGCGGCCGGGAAAGGCACATAGATGGCGGCTGCGCCCACGGCCGCGATCTCGGTCACCGTGCTGGCACCGGCGCGGCAGACGATGACATCGGCCTCGGCAAAGGCGCGCGCCGTGTCGTCGATGAAGGGCGTCAGCTCGGCCTGCACGCCTGCCGCCGCGTAGTTGGCGCGCAGGGCGTCGATCTGTGCGGCGCCGCTTTGGTGGAGCACGACGGGGCGCACATCGGCCGGTATCAGGGCCAGCGCCTGCGGCACGATCTCGTTGAGCGCCTTGGCGCCCAGGCTGCCGCCCACCACCAGCAGGCGCAGCGGACCGCTGCGGCCCGCAAAGCGCTGCTCGGGCGCGGGCTGCTCGGTGAAGGCCTGGCGCAAGGGGTTGCCGACCCAGCGGCCCTTGGGGAACACGTTGGGGAAGGCGGTGAAGATGCGGTGGGAGACGCTGGCCAGCACCTTGTTGGCCATGCCGGCCACGGAGTTCTGCTCATGCAGCACCAGGGGCTTGCCGGCCAGCACGGCCATCATGCCGCCAGGAAAGCTGATGTAGCCGCCCAGGCCCACGACCACGTCGGGCTTGACGCGGCGCACCACGGCCAGCGCCTGCCAGAAGGCACGCAGCAGGCGCATGGGCAAAAAGGCCAGGGTCATGATGCCCTTGCCGCGCACGCCCGAGAACTCGATGGTCTCCAGCGGGAAGCCCTGGGCCGGCACGATGCGCGACTCCATGGAGCCGGGGGCGCCCAGCCAGCGCACGTTCCAGCCGCGCTCGCGCAGCGCCTGGGCCACGGCCAGGCCCGGGAAGATATGGCCGCCCGTGCCGCCGGCCATGATCAGGGCCGTGCGCTGGCGTTGCGTGCCTTGAGAGGTGGACTGCGTCATGCATGCCCTCCCTTCATCAGCAACTTGTTCTCGTAGTCCACCCTTAACACCACCGCTATCGCTATCAGATTCATGAGGATGGCCGACCCGCCGAAGCTCATCAGGGGCAGCGTCAGTCCCTTGGTCGGCAGCGCGCCCAGGTTCACGCCCATGTTGATGAAGGCCTGGAAGCCCATCCAGATCGCAATGCCCTCGGCCACCAGGCCGGAGAACACCCGGTCCAGCGCAATGGCCTGCCGCCCTATGAGCATGATGCGGCGCGTGAGCCACAGGAAGGTGACGGCGATCAGGAGCACGCCGACCAGGCCGAATTCCTCGCCGATCACGGCCAGCAGAAAGTCGGTGTGCGCCTCGGGCAGCCAGTGCAGCTTTTCGACGCTGCGGCCCAGGCCCACGCCGAAGATCTCGCCGCGCCCGATGGCGATCAACGCATGCGACAGCTGGTAGCCCTTGCCCAGGGCATGCTTTTCATCCCAGGGATTGAGGTAGGCAAAGATGCGCTCGCGCCGCCATTCGGAGGTGGCGATGATGAGCACGAAGGCCAGCACCACCAGGGCCGCGATCAGGAAGAACATGCGCGCGTTCACGCCGCCCAGGAACAGGATGCCCATGGCGATCACCACGATCACCATGAAGGCGCCCATGTCGGGCTCGGCCAGCAGCAGCACCCCGACCAGCACCACGGCCAGCCCCATGGGCAGCACGGCGCGGAAGAAGCGCTCCTTGACCTCCATCTTGCGCACCATGTAGTCGGCCGCATAGATGAGCACGGCGAACTTGGCCAGCTCGGACGGCTGGAAGTTCATGATGCCCAGGGACAGCCAGCGCCGCGCGCCGTTGACCACGGTGCCCACGTGCGGGATCAGCACGGCCACCAGCAGGACCAGGGACACCAGGAAGAGCTTGCGCGCCATGCGCTCCCAGGTGGCCATGGACACCTGGAAGGCCAGCAGCGCGCCGACGAAGGCCATGCCGATGGACATGGCATGGCGCATCAGGAAATGGGTGGGCGCGATCTTGCCGAAGCGCGGATTGTCCGGCATGGCGATCGATGCCGAATACACCATGACCAGGCTCCAGGCCAGCAGGCCTATGACCACCCAGATCAGGGCCTGGTCCAGGCCGAGCACGCTGGCCGGCGTCTGCGTGGGCCGGTGGTACTGGGGACCGCCCAGGCGCACGGGCAGCACGTCGATGGCCTTTTCCTGCGCGCCTCCGAACCAGGAGCGCATGCGGCCCAGGGCCTGGTTCATGGCGTTCATCGCGCTCATGCAGCACCTCCGAGTTCATGCCCGGCATCCAGCGCCAGCGCGCGCACGGCATCGACGAACTGGTGGGCCCGGTCCTCGTAGTTGCGGAACATGTCCAGGCTGGCGCAGGCGGGCGACAGCAGCACGGCGTCGCCTTCATGGGCGCGCGAGGCGGCCAGCTGCACGGCATCGGCCATGGTGGTGGCATCGACCAGGGGCACGCCGCAGTCCTGCAGCGCAGCGCGGATGCGGCCCGCGTCGCGGCCGATCAGCACGGCGGCGCGCACGTGGCGCGACACGGGTGCGGCCAGCGGAGAGAAATCCTGGCCCTTGCCGTCACCGCCCAGGATGACCACGATGCGGTGGTCAGGCCCCAGGCCCGACAGCGCGGCCACGGTGGCGCCCACGTTCGTGCCCTTGCTGTCGTCGTAGTACTCCACGCCGTTGACGCGGCCGATGGGCTGGACGCGGTGCGGCTCGCCCCGGTACTCGCGCAGGCCGTAGAGCAGGGGCGCCAGCGTGCAGCCGCCCGCGCTGGCCAGGGCCAGGGCGGACAGGGCATTGATGGCGTTGTGCCGGCCACGGATGCGCAGCGCGTCGGCGGGCATCAGGCGCTGGATGTACAGGTCTTCGGCGTTCTTGCCCTTGGCGGTTTCGTCGGCCTCATGGGCGCGCACCAGCCACGTCATGCCGCTGACCACTTCCAGACCGAAGTCGCCGGGGCGGCGCGGCATGTCGCCGCCGAAGGTGATGTGGGCGCGCTGCTGGGGCTTTTGGCGCTTGCCCAGCGGCACCACGGGTGCCGGCAGCATGCGCATGACCTCGGGGTCCTCGCGGTTGAGCACCATGATGCCGCTGCTGCCGAAGATACAGGCCTTGGCATCGGCATAGGCGCGCAGGCTGCCGTGCCAGTCCAGGTGGTCCTGGGTGATATTGAGGACGGCGGCGGCCGTGGGCTCGAACATCTGCACGCCGTCGAGCTGGAAGCTGGACAGCTCCAGCACCCAGGCCTGGGGCAGCGTTTCGGCATCGATGGCCTGGGTCAGCGTGTCCAGCAGCGTGGGGCCGATATTGCCCGCCACCGCCACGCGCAGGCCGGCATGCTCCAGCAGTTGGCCGGTCAGCGAGGTGACCGTGGTCTTGCCATTGGTTCCGGTAATGCCCAGCACGGTGGGACGGTAGCCATGGGCTGCGGCCAGGGCCTTGAGCGCCATGGCGAAGAGATCGAGTTCGCCGCCCACGGGCAGGCCCTGGGCCCGGGCCGTGTCGACCACGGGCGCCACGGCGGCCGGGCTCAGGCCGGGCGAGCGGTAGACCAGCCCCAGGCTCTGGCCGTCCACCAGCTGGGCCGTGAAATCTCCGGGCACGAAGCGCGCCTGGGGCAGTTCGGCGGACAGCTGTTGCAGCTGGGGCGGCGCCTGCCGCGTATCGGCCACGATGACTTCGGCGCCGCAGCGCACGCACCAGCGCGCCATGGCCAGGCCCGAGGCGCCCAGGCCCAGGATGAGCACGCGCTGGCCCTGCAGGTGCTGGGCCTGCTCGCCGGGCCAGCCGGCAGCCACGGGTGGCAGTACCTGTTCGGCTTCAACCGCCTCTTCGGTGGCGACCGGGGTGACCTCGGCGTCGGAGGAATCCGAGATGCTGGGGTCGGCAAAGATCTGGGCCACGAAGGCAGCGGCATCCCTGGCCGCCGTCAGCGTGGAGATGTCGGGTACAGGCTCGGTCATCGCCGCAGGGGCTGGGGCTGCCTCAAGCCCAAGCGCCTGCGAAGGCTCCGCAGCCAGCGGCTGCTCTGCGCCTTCCAGAGCCGCAGCCGGCGAATCGTCCAGGACCGGATCCGCGACCGGCTCGTCCGCCCGCTCACCGGCAGACTCCGAGGCAAAGTCGGCCCCCTTGGCCAGTTCGGCATGCAGCGCCGGGACAGCGGGCTCGCCAGCCGGCAGCGCAGGAGGTTCGGTCTTGAAGTCTTCGGTGTTCATGGACTCACCTCAGCTTCAGCGTGGACAGGCCCAGCAGGCACAGCAGCATGGTGATGATCCAGAAGCGGATCACGACCTGGGTTTCCTTCCAGCCGCTCTTCTCGAAATGGTGGTGCAGCGGCGCCATCTTGAGCAGGCGACGGCCTTCGCCATAGCGCTTCTTGGTGAACTTGAACCAGGTGACCTGCAGCATCACCGACAGCGCCTCGACCACGAAGATGCCGCCCATGATGGCCAGCACGATTTCCTGGCGAACGATCACGGCGATGGTGCCCAGCGAAGCGCCCAGCGCCAGCGCGCCCACGTCGCCCATGAAGACCTGGGCCGGATGGGCGTTGAACCACAGAAAGGCCAGACCCGCTCCGGCCATGGCCGCGCAATACACCAGCAGCTCGCCCGAGCCCGGGATGTGCGGGAACAGCAGGTACTTGGCGTAGCCGGCATTGCCGGTGACGTAGGCAAAGATGCCCAGGGCCGAGCCCACCATGATCACAGGCATGATGGCCAGGCCGTCCAGGCCATCGGTCAGGTTCACCGCATTGCTGGCGCCCACGATGACCAGGTAGGTCATGACCACGAAGCCGAGCACGCCCAGCGGGTAGCTGACTTCCTTGAAGAAGGGAACAAGCAGGCCGGCCTTGGGCGGCAGGTCCAGCGAAAAGCCCGACTGCACCCAGGTCACGAACAGCTCGAAGACCTGGGCATTGGTGTTCTCCGAAATGCAGAACACCAGGTAGAGCGCGGCCAGCAGTCCGATGACGGACTGCCAGAAATACTTCTCGCCCGAGCGCATGCCCTCGGGGTCCTTGTTGACCACCTTGCGCCAGTCATCGACCCAGCCGATGGTGCCGAAGCCCAGGGTGACCAGCAGCACGATCCAGACGAAGCGGTTGGACAGGTCGAACCACAGCAGCGTGGACACGGCGATGGACAGCAGGATCAGCGCCCCGCCCATGGTGGGCGTGCCGCTCTTGGCCAGATGGGTTTCCATGCCGTAGCCGCGCACGGGCTGGCCGATCTTGAGCGAGGTCAGCATGCGGATCAGGCGCGGTCCGGCCAGCAGGCCGATGACCAGGGCCGTGAGCGCGGCCATCACGGCGCGCATCGTGAGGTACTGGAAGACGCGCAGAAAGCCGAACTCGGGGGACAGGCCCTGCAGCCATTGGGACAGCATCAGCAGCATGCGGCCTCCTTCTTGCAACCGTCATCCTTGCCGGCCGCCTCGACCGCCTGAACCACCTGCTCCATCTTCATGAACCTCGAACCCTTGACCAGAATGCTACCCACCTCGGGCAGCGCGGCACAGGCTGCCTGTTGCAGCGAGGCCATGTCTTCGAAATGCCGGGCACCTGCACCGAATGCGGTGGCGGCGGATGTGCTTTGCGCGCCCAGCGTGAACAGCCGGGCAATGCCCAGGCTGCGCGCCAGCGCGCCCGCCTCGGCATGGAATTGCGGCCCCTGGTCGCCGACCTCGCCCATGTCGCCCAGCACCAGCAGCTGGGGAGCGGGCAGTTCGCGCAGCACCTCGATGGCCGCGGCCACCGAATCGGGATTGGCGTTGTAGCTGTCGTCGATCACGGTGACCGGGCGGCCTTGCACCGAAACGCTCAGCGCGCGCGAGCGGCCCTGCACGGGCTCGAACACGCTCAGGCCGCGTGCGATGTCGGCCAGCGGCACGCCGGCAGCCTGGGCGCAGGCCGCTGCGGCCAGCGCGTTGCGCACGTTGTGGCGGCCGGCGATGTGCAGGCGCACCGGCGCCTCGCCCTCGGGCGTGGCCAGGGTGAACTGCCAGGCATCGCCCAGCCACAGCGCGTCACGCGCGTGGATATGGGCGCCGTCGCCAGACTCGCCGAACAGCAGGCATTGGCGGGCGCCCGCCAGCTCACGCCACAGCGGCGTGTAGGTGTCGCCTGCGGGGAACACGGCCACGCCGTCGGCGGGCAGGGCCAGCAGCACGCTGCCGTTTTCGCGCGCCACGGCCTCGACCGTGTGCATGAATTCCTGGTGCTCGCGCTGGGCGTTGTTGACCAGGGCCACCGTGGGTTGGCCGATGGCGGCCAGCTCGGCAATCTCGCCGGGATGGTTCATGCCCATCTCCAGCACGGCCACGCGGTGCTGGCCAGTCATGCGCATCAGGCTCAGCGGCAGGCCGATGGAGTTGTTGAAGTTGCCGCGCGTGGCCAGCGCCGCCTCGCCCGCATGGGCACGCAGGATGGAGGCCACCATCTGCGTGACCGTGGTCTTGCCGTTGCTGCCGGTGACGGCGATCAGCGGCAGCGCAAAGCGCGCGCGCCAGGCCGTGGCCAGCGCGCCCAGGGCGGCCAGCGAATCGGGAACTTCGATGCCGGACAGGCCTGCAGCCTCCAGGCCGCCATGGGCCAGGGCTGCGGCGGCACCGGCCTCGCGGGCCTGGACCAGGAACTGGTTGGCATCGAAACGCTCGCCCTTCAAGGCGACGAACAGATCCCCGGCCTGCAGCGTGCGGGTGTCGGTGTGCACGCGCGTGAGCACGGTCTGGCCGTTGCCGACCAGCCGTGCCTGGGGGATATGCGACTGGATCAGCTCCAGCGCTTGTTGCAAGGTCATCATGACCGCTTCTTTCCTTCACGGGCCGCCAGCGCCTTGCGCGCCTCGGCCATGTCGGAGAACGGATGGCGCTGGCCTGCCGTCTCCTGGTAGTCCTCATGTCCCTTGCCGGCGATCAGCACCACGTCGCGTTCGCTGGCGTGCGCGATCGCCTGGGCGATGGCCGCCGCGCGATCGGCCTGGGACTGCAGGTTCTCGCCCGGCTGCATGCCGGCCAGGATCTGGTCGATGATGCGGTCGGGCACTTCGCTGCGCGGGTTGTCGCTGGTGACCAGCACGCAGTCGGCATTCTTCTGGGCGGCCTGCCCCATGAGCGGCCGCTTGGTGGCATCGCGGTCTCCACCGCAGCCGAACACGCACCACAGCCGGCCCTGGCGCTGCTCGGCGGCCGGGCGCAAGGCGCGCAGGGCCTTGTCCAGCGCGTCAGGCGTGTGGGCGTAGTCCACGGCCACCAGCGGCTGGCCGGGCTGGACGATCTGCTGCATGCGGCCGGGCACGGGTTCCAGGTGGGCGCAGGCAGCGACGGCCTGGTCCAGGCTCAGGCCCAGGCAGCGCAGCGCTGCCAGCACACCCAGCAGGTTGGATACGTTGTACTGGCCCACCATGCGCGTGTGCATGCGCAGGCTGTGGCCGGCCTCGATCACGGTGAAGCTCAGGCCCTCGGCGCCCAGCGCGATGTCCTTGGCCTGCAGGCGCGCCGCGCCCTCGATGGAAATGCTCCAGACATCGAGCGCGGCAGAGGATGGGCGCGACTGCAGCGTGGCCCACAGGCGCGCGCCGTGCGCGTCGTCCACATTGACGACGGCGGCCTGCAGGCCGGGCCAGTCGAACAGCGCGGCCTTGGCATCCCAGTAGGCCTGCATGCTGCCGTGGTAGTCGAGATGGTCCTGCGTGAAATTGGTGAACATCGCCACGCGGATGCGCGTGCCGTCCAGCCGGTGCTCGACGATGCCGATGGACGAGGCCTCGATGGCGCAGGCCGCCAGGCCCGCATCGGCGTACTCGCGGAATGCGCGCTGCAGCCGCACCGGGTCGGGCGTGGTCATGCCCGTGGATTCCAGGGCGGGCGGGATGCCCACGCCCAGCGTGCCCACCAGGGCGCAGCCGCTGCGTTCCTGCAGCTTCACCTGGGCCAGCGCATGCGCCAGCCACCAGGCCGTGGTGGTCTTTCCGTTGGTGCCGGTGACGGCCAGCACGTCGATCCGGGCGCTGGGATGCTGGAACCACTGGTCGGCGATCAGGCCCGTGGCGGCCTTGAGGCCGGGCAAGGCCGCAATGTGCTCGCCGGAAAAACCGAAGGGCTCGACGCCCTGCGCTTCGACCAGGCAGGCCACGGCGCCGCGCTCCAGGGCCGAGGCCACATGGGCGCGGCCATCGGTGGCCGCGCCGGGCCAGGCAATGAAGGCGTCGCCGGGCCGGACCTTACGGCTGTCGGTCTGCAGCGTGCCGCTGCCTTGCAGGCGGGCGGCCAGCCATTGGACAGCCTCGGTGGCCGACGACAGCATCAGCAGGGCTTGGGAGGAACTCATAGCGAGGGCTCCTCCACGGGATTGGCGACGATCAAGGGCTTGACTTCCATATCGGGCTGCACGCCCATCAGGCGCAGCGTCTGCTGCACCACTTCGCTGAACACGGGTGCCGCCACGGTGCCGCCGTAGATGGTGCCGGCACTGGGCTCGTCCACCATCACGGCGACGATGATGCGCGGGTTCTCGATGGGCGCCATGCCCGTGAACCAGGCGCGGTACTTGCCGGCGGCATAGCCCTTGCCCTGCTGCTTGCGGGCCGTGCCCGACTTGCCGCCCACCGAGTAGCCGATGGTCTGGGCGCGCTGGCCCGTGCCGCCGGGGCCGGCCGCCAGGGCCAGCATCTTGCGCACCTCGTTGGCCGTGCGCGGAGAGAACACGGGCACGCCCACGGGCGGCTCGTCGGTCTTGACCATGGTGGCCGGGATCACGCGCCCGCCGTTGGCAAAGACGGTGTAGCTGCGCGTCATCTGCAGCAGGCTGGCGGACAGGCCGTAGCCATAGCCCATGGTGGCCTGCTCCACCGGCCTCCAGGTCTTGTAGGGACGCAGGCGACCGCTGGCGGCGCCGGGAAAGGAGATCTGCGGCTTCTGGCCGAAGCCCACGGCCGAGAAGGTTTCCCACATTTCCTTGGCCGGCATCTGCAGCGCGATCTTGGTCGTGCCCACGTTGCTGGACTTCTGGATCACGCCGGCCACGGTGAGCAGGCCATAGTTGTGGGTGTCGGAAATCGTCGAGCCCGTGACGTTGACGCGGCCCGGCGTGGTGTCGATGGGCGTTTCCGGCTTGAAGCGGCCCGACTCCAGCGCCAGGCCGATGGTGATGGGCTTCATGGTCGAGCCGGGCTCGAAGGTGTCGGTGATGGCGCGGTTGCGCAGCTGCTCGCCCGTCAGGTTCTTGCGCTTGTCGGGCACGTAGCTGGGGTAGTTGGCCAGGGCCAGCAATTCGCCGGTGTGCGCATCCATGACCACCACGCTGCCCGCCTTGGCCTTGTGCGCGATGACCTGCTCCTTGAGCTTCTGGTAGGCGAAGTACTGGACCTTGCTGTCCACGGACAGCTGGATGTCGCGGCCGTCCTGAGGCGGCACTTCCTCGCCCACGCCCTCGACCACGCGGCCCAGGCGGTCCTTGATCACGCGGCGCGAGCCGGGCTTGCCACCCAGCTCCTTGTCGAAGGCCAGCTCCATGCCTTCCTGGCCATGGTCTTCCACATTGGTGAAGCCCACGATGTGGGCAGCCGATTCGCCTTCCGGGTACTGGCGCTTGTATTCCTTGCGCTGGTAGATGCCCTTGATGTTGAGGGCATGGATCTGCTGGCCCACGTCCCAGTCGAGCTGGCGCTTGATCCAGACGAAGGTCTTGTCCTCGTCGGCCAGCTTTTCCATCAGCGCGGGCAGCGGCATCTCCATGAGCGCGGCCAGCTGCTTGAGCTTGGCCTTGACCTCGGGGTCGTCCTGCTCGACATCTTCGGGAATGGCCCAGATGCTGGCGGCCGGCACGCTGGAGGCCAGGATCAGTCCATTGCGGTCCAGCAGGCGGCCGCGGTTGGCCGGCAGCTCCAGCGTGCGCGCAAAGCGCACCTGGCCCTGGCGCTGGAAGAAGTCGTTGCCGAACACCTGCACATAGGCCGCGCGTGCGCCCAGGCCGACAAAGCCCAGGCCCAGCATGGCCACGATCATCTTGCTGCGCCACAGGGGTGTCTTGGACGCCAGCAAGGGGCTGGAGGTGTAGAGCACGCTGCGCGTCATGGAGCCACTCCGGTGCGCGCATCGTCATTGACGTACTGGGCGATGGCCGGCGTGGCCGGCTTCATCTGCAGGCGCTCGCGCGCCATGACCTCGATGCGCTGTGGCGTGGCCTGGGCGCGCTTTTCCACCTGCAGGCGCTGCTGCTCGGTGGCCAGGCGGCGCGATTCGGCCACGGCGCGGTCCAGTTCGGTGAACAGCCGGCGCGACTCGTACTGGTTGTGCACCAGGAAGATGGCGCTGGCCATCACCGCCAGCAGCAGCACGAGGTTCAGGCGCAGCATGCCACGCCCTCCTCTTGCGCCAGACGACGGTGCGTGCGCTTCATGCAGGCACCTCGGTGCGGCGGGCCACGCGCATCACGGCCGAGCGCGAACGCGCATTGGCGGCGACCTCGGCCTCGCTGGGCTTGATGCGGCCCAGGGCTTCAAGGCGCATGGGTGTGGGCGCGGCAAAGGGTGCGCGCCGGTCATAGACTTCCTTGGAATGCCTGGCAATGAACTGCTTGACGATGCGGTCTTCCAGCGAGTGGAAGCTGATCACCACCAGGCGCCCGCCCGGCGCGAGCACGCGCAGGCTGGCCTCTAGCGCCTGTTCGAGTTCTTCAAGCTCGGCATTGATGAAAATCCGAAGAGCCTGGAATGTGCGTGTCGCTGGGTTCTGCCCAGCCTCGCGGGTCCGGACCGCGCCAGCCACGAGCTCGGCAAGCTCCGCGGTATTGCGAAGGGGCCCCTGGCTTTCGCGCCGAGCAACAATCGCCTTTGCAATGGGGCCAGCAAACCGTTCTTCGCCGTAGTCACGTATCACCTCCGCAATCTGCTGGGCATCGGCTTCCGCCAGCCAGTCCGCCACGCTCTGACCGCGCGTGGTGTCCATGCGCATGTCCAGCGGACCCTCGAAGCGGAAGCTGAAGCCACGCTCGGGGTTGTCGATCTGGGGAGAGCTCACCCCCAGGTCCATCAGCACGCCCTGCACGCTGCCGGCCGGCAACTCGCTGAGGTGGCGAAACCCTTCGTGCCGAATCGAAAAACGCGCATCGGTGATGCGCGCTGCCTCTTCGATCGCGTCCGGGTCCTTGTCGAACGCCAGCAAGGTCCCGCCCGGCCCTAGCCGCTGGAGGATGCGCCGGGAATGCCCGCCTCGCCCGAACGTCGCGTCCACCCATTGCCCGGCAACGGGCTGCGCGGCGCCGCCCAGCAGCGCATCGACGGCCTCGTCGAGCAAAACGGTGATGTGTTGCAACGGCTGATTCAAGAGAACGCCTCTTTCCTAGAAAGCAAAATCCTGGAAGGCCGCAGGCATCTCTTCCTGCATGGCCTTCGCTTCATGTGCCTCATAAGTGGCCTTGTCCCACAGCTCGAAATGGTTGCCCATGCCCAGCAGCACGACCTCCTTGGTCAGACCCACGGCGTCGCGCAACTCGGGCGACACCAGCACACGGCCGGTGGCATCCATGTCCACGTCCATGGCGTTGCCCAGGAAGATGCGCTTCCACCACTGCGCCGACATGGGCAGCTGCGCGATCCGCTCGCGGAACTGCAGCCACTCCGTGCGCGGGAACAGCATCAGGCAACCATGGGGGTGTTTGGTGAGGGTGACCTGGCCCTGCGCCATGGCCAGGAGGGCGTCACGATGCCGGGTCGGCACAGACAGCCGCCCCTTGCCATCGAGATTCAGCGAGGACGCCCCTTGAAACACGGTCAGTCACCCCGGTCGGTTGGAGCCATCGCGTCCCGGAAATCGGGGCACAAAGGCAACTTTCACCACTTAATTGCACTTTTTTGCACTGTAGCAGCAATTTGGTGTTTCACAACCCGGGAATGGACAATTATTTGCAATGAAATCAACAACTTAGAGATCGAATGCAATGTGAGTGATGACAAAAAACCGAGACTTTACAAGCACTTAGGGGAGTGATTGCAAGTGAACTCTCAATCCCGGCAGGCAATTGCAACGATTCAATTCGCTGGCGACCGGGTGCAACTCGGGCCGGCCTCCTACAAAAAGTGACTGCCCGGCAATGCGGGCAGTCACTTCGATGGCGGCTGCTCGGCCGCCGGGGCAGGCTTCAGAGGATGAAGCGAGACAGGTCTTCGTCCTGGCTCAGGGACTGCAGGCGCTGGTCCACGTAGGCCGCGTCGATGGTGACGGTCTGCCCCGAAAGCTTGGCCGCATCGAAGCTGACCTCGTCCAGCAGCCGCTCGAGCACGGTGGACAGGCGGCGCGCGCCGATGTTCTCGGTGCGCTCGTTGACCTCGAAGGCGATGCCGGCCAGCCGGGTGATGCCTTCGGGCGTGAACTCCAGCGTGACGCCTTCGGTGGCCAGCAGCGCCTGGTACTGCTTGACCAGGGAGGCATGGGTCTGGGTGAGGATGGCTTCGAAGTCCTGGACCGACAGCGACTCCAGCTCCACGCGGATCGGAAAGCGGCCCTGCAGCTCGGGGATGAGGTCGCTGGGCTTGGACAGGTGGAAGGCGCCCGAGGCGATGAACAGGATGTGGTCGGTCTTGACCACGCCGTACTTGGTGGAGACGCTGGTGCCCTCGACCAGGGGCAGCAGGTCGCGCTGCACGCCCTGGCGCGAAATGTCGGAGCCGCTGCTTTCCTGGCGCGTGGCGACCTTGTCGATCTCGTCGATGAAGACGATGCCGTTTTGCTCCGCATTGGCAATGGCGCGCGTGCGCACGTCTTCCTCGTTGACGAGCTTGGCCGCTTCCTCGTCGGTCAGCAGCTTCATGGCCTCGGCAATGCGCAGCTTGCGCGTCTTGCGCTTTTCCTGGCCCATGTGGCTGAACATGCCGCGCAGCTGCTCGGCCATCTCCTCCATGCCCTGCGGGCCCATGATCTGCACCTGAGGCGGCGCGTCGGCCACGTCGATATCGATTTCCTTGTCGTCGAGCTGGCCTTCGCGCAGCTTCTTGCGAAAGACCTGGCGAGCCGTGCTGTCGGCAGCCACCTCGCCGCTGCGGGCCTGGGGCACGAGCACGTCGAGGATGCGGTCCTCTGCAGCGTCTTCGGCGCGCAGGCGCAGCTTCTTCATGTCGGCCTCGCGCGTCTGCTTGACGGCGACCTCGGCCAGATCGCGGATGATGGCGTCCACGTCCTTGCCCACGTAGCCCACTTCGGTGAACTTGGTGGCCTCGACCTTGATGAAGGGCGCATCGGCCAGCCGCGCCAGGCGGCGCGCGATCTCGGTCTTGCCCACGCCGGTGGGGCCGATCATGAGGATGTTCTTGGGCGTGATTTCCTGGCGCAGGCCGTCGGCCACGTTCTGGCGGCGCCAGCGGTTGCGCAAAGCGATGGCCACGGCGCGCTTGGCACCGGTCTGGCCGACGATGTGGCGGTCCAGTTCGGAGACGATCTCCTGGGGGGTCATGGCAGAGGACATGGTGTGTATTCGAAGCATTGCGCCGCCAGCCCCGCTTCCGTTACCTGGCCGCTGGCGGCTATCCGTTTCAATGGCCGGGCGAGAACCGCCCGCGCCGCGAGGGTCTCAGAGCGTCTCGACCGTATGGTGCATGTTGGTGTAGATGCACAGCTCGCCGGCAATCGCCAGCGACTTGCGCACGATCTCCTCGGCCGACAGCTCGGTGTTGGTCAGCAGCGCCTTGGCCGCCGAGTGCGCGTAGGCGCCACCCGATCCGATGGCCACGATGCCCTGCTCGGGCTCCAGCACATCGCCGTTGCCGGTGATGATCAGCGAGGCCGATGCATCGGCCACGGCCAGCATGGCCTCCAGCCGGCGCAGCACGCGGTCGGTGCGCCAGTCCTTGGTCAGCTCGATGGCCGCGCGCGTCAGATGGCCCTGGTGCTTTTCCAGCTTGGCCTCGAAGCGCTCGAACAGCGTGAAGGCGTCGGCCGTGGCGCCGGCAAAGCCGGCCAGCACCTTGCCGTGGTAGAGCTTGCGCACCTTGCGCGCCGTACCCTTGACGACGATGTTGCCCAATGTGACCTGGCCATCGCCACCGATGGCGACCTGCACGCCTTCGGGGGTCTGCCGGCGCACGCTGATGATGGTGGTGCCGTGATACTGTTCCATAGCGGTGCCAGATGAGGGCGGCTCCCGTCTTCTCAAGAGCCCCTCCAAAGAATGCCGCCGCTCGGCAGGTCAGTCCCGTCTCGGCGTTACCTGCGCATGCTCCTGGATGCCGATCACATTGAAGAATACGGCCACCAGCTGGTGCAGCTGGCCGAACTGCAGCACATGGCCCAGCGACTGCATGTGGGCCGCCCAGTTGAGCACGGAGCCGGCCGCCGCAAAGTCCATGCGCACCAGCTGGGTGCAGTCGATGAACACCGGCTCGCCCAGGCTGGCGCCTTCCTGCACCGGGTCCAGCCAGGTGGAGGCATCGCCTTCGATGGTGCCGGACAGCGCAAATCGCACGGTATCCGCCGGGGCGGCAGCGCCCGGCTGCACAGGGGCTTGTGCACCGCCGGACTCGACGGCTTGCATCAGGCACTGGCAGACCGGGTCCACCCATGCAGGTGGCGAGACTTCGTAGGTCACGCAGTAGTCCAGGGCCACCAGCTCGAAATCATCCTGCCGGTTCATCAGGCGCAGCACGGCCATGCGCAGGCGCCACCACAGCGTATCCACAGCGGAGTCGCCCGAGGGAGCCAGCGCGCCCAGCAGCGCCTGCAGCCGGTCCGCGTTGAGCAGCACGAATACGCCCTGGGAATCGGCCCATTGCTGCAGCAGCGCCTCCAAGGCGGTGGCTGCCGCCTCGTCGATGTGGGTCACGGCAGCCCAGTCCAGGGTCCAGGGACCGGCGGCCTTGGCCTGGGAGGCCTTCAGCGCCGTGACGGCGCTGGGCGTGACCTGGGCAGGAGCGCTCCAGCGCCAGCCGCGCCCTGCCGCTGCGCCGGGAAGGGGCGCCATCGCGGCGGTGCGCTGCTGCGGCATCGCGAACCACTGGGGAGCGGAGCGGCCGAAGCGCGCCGCGAATTCAATGCCGGCCTTGTCGAACTGCAGCGGGCGATCGGCCGCGCGGTACAGGTCCAGCAAGGCCAGCCAGACCGGCAGCTGCGCAGGCACATCGCGCCGCTCGATCAGCTCCAGCATGCCCTGCTCGGCGCCGTCCACGTCACCATTGGCAAAGAGGATGGCCGGCTCTTCGAGGTCGGGATCGTGCTCGAACACCACGAAGGATGGCGGCACCATGTCCATGGGCTGCGGGGCAGAGACCTCGGTGGCCGCGAAGGCGGGCAGGAAATCGGTGGCCCCTTCCAAGGGCCGCAAGGGGCGGGCCATGGGCATGGAATCCATGAGGGGAGCCGTGGAGACGGACGGCACCTGCGGCGCAGGTGCCAGGCTCATGGGCAAGGTGGTGGCAAAGGCCGCCACATCGCCGGCCGAGGCGATGGCCGCAGGCACCACGTCGCTGAGCATGGGGATCTGGCCCGGCGGCGGCTGCTTGCGAAACGACGCCGGCGCGGGGTTGCCGCCAGCGGGCAGCGCCATGGGAATGGTGGTGGCGTCGGCCGCCTGCTTGCCCCGCCACCATTGCTGGGACATCTGGGCCTCGATCTCGTCGATCTTCTTGAGCGTGACGGCGCGCTCGCCGGAGGATTTGGAGCTCAGCAGGCTGCTGAGGAATTGCGAGCCCTGCGCAGCCGGTCCGGGCACGCCGACACCGACAGATGCGCTGCCCGGCCGGGAGGCCTGTTGCAACTCGGCCTGGCGCAGGCGGCGCAGCTGGTCGAATTCGCGCTTGCGTACGAAGTCGTTGCGGCGCTTGCGCTCGATCATTTCCTTGAGCGCCTGCTTGCTGTACTGGCTCTCCTGGTCAGCGTCGAGGCCGTCGAGATCGGACCAATTGACCGTCGGGTGGCGCACAAAGCGCACCACCTTGGACAACAACCCTCCCGATTTGCTGCTCTCTTCTTTTGCCATGGCGAATCAGATTAGCACCACCGTTCCGAAGGCCGTTGCCGCAACTCAATCTCCGTACATCTTCTGCTTGAGCTCGCGTCGCTGCTGGGCCTCCAGCGACAGCGTGGCCGTGGGACGGGCCAGCAGGCGGCCCACGCCGATGGGCTCGCCGGTTTCGTCGCAGTAGCCGTAGTCGCCTGCGTCGATGCGTGCAATGGATTGCTCGATCTTCTTGAGCAGCTTGCGCTCGCGGTCGCGGGTGCGCAGTTCCAGCGCGTGCTCTTCCTCGATGGTGGCGCGGTCGGCCGGATCGGGAACCACCACGGTGTCCTCGCGCAGGTTTTCTGCCGTCTCGCCCGCGTTGGTGTGCATGTCGTGCTTGAGAGTGAGCAGCTTCAGGCGGAAAAACGCCATCTGCTTCTCATTCATGTAGTCGTCATCGGACATGGCCAGCACTTCGGCATCCGTCAGCTCCTCCGCCGACTTGGTCTTCCAGGCATTGGCCAGCTTGGGGTCTCGTTTCGTCGATCCCGACGAAGGCGTTTGCGTAGTGGTAGGCATAGTGTTGGTTTCGCTAACTTAGTCCGAGCCGGGGGCATCGGACGGGGCCATGGATGGTACTGTCAATCGAGGCGCCCGGGTCGAATGCCATGTAGGACAGCCGATCGCCGCAGTTGCGGAACCTGCCGGCTTCCCCTTGCGGCGGGGTGCGGCAATCCAGGCCGTGCGGCGGCCGTGCGTGCAAAGAGCCCTTTTCCAGCCAGCGCGGGAGGCCAGGTCGACGACGCCGACCGCAGTGCGGACCGCGGCCTTCTGGCTTGCAGCCGGGGCCTGGGCGGCCACTGACGGCTTCTTGCTGGATTCGGCGCTCACTTGCTGTCTCCTCACGGTATGGGCGACCCCTGCGGGGCAGTCCATTGGGCTTGGGGGCTCTCTTCAGGGGCGCGATTGTATCGATGCTCTACAGGAGCGCAAGCCGTTGCACATACCCCACATGAAAGCAGAGGAACCGCCTGCAGATTCGGGCGGCTCCTGCGTCAATCAGATGTCAGCAAAAACCATGTGATTCCTCACAAAAGTTCACAGACGGCTCAGACCAGGCACTGCTCCAGGCCCTGCAGGAAGATGTCCTGGGGCAGGTCGATGCCGATGAAGACCATCTTGCTCTGGCGCTTTTCGTCTTCGGCCCATTGCGGTCCCAGGTCGCTGCCCATGAGCTGGTGCACCCCCTGGAAGATGACCTTGCGCTCCGTGCCCTGCATGTTCAGCACGCCCTTGTAGCGCAGCATGCGCGGGCCATAGATGTTGACGATGGCGCCCAGGAAGTCCTCCAGGCGGGCAGGGTCGAACGCGCGGTCGGCACGGTAGACGAAGCTCTTGACGTCGTCATCGTGGTGATGGTGGTGAGGATGATTGCAGTGTTCGCCGTGCTCGTGATCATGGGCGTGGCTGTGGGCGTGGTCGTGCCCGCAGTTCTCGTCATGCTCGTGGTCATGGCTGCAGTGCTCGCCATGCTCGTGCTTGTGATCATGGCCGTGGTCGTGATCGTCTTCCTTGAGGAAGTCGGGATCGATGTCCAGCTTGGCATTGAGGTTGAAGCCACGCAGGTCGAAGACTTCGTTCAGGGGCACTTCGCCGAAATGCACGGCGCGGATGGGCGCGCGCGGGTTCATGTGCTTGAGGCGGTGGATGAGCGCGTTCTTCTCGTCCTCGCTGACCAGGTCGGTCTTGGACAGGAAGAGCTGGTCGGCAAAGCCGACCTGGCGGCGCGCTTCCTGGCGGTCGTCCAGCTGCTGGTTGGCGTGCTTGGCGTCGACCAGGGTCAGGATGGAGTCGATGAGATAGGTCTCGGCGATCTCGTCGTCCATGAAGAAGGTCTGGGCGACGGGACCGGGATCGGCCAGGCCCGTGGTCTCGATCACGATGCGGTCGAACTCCACCAGGCCCTTGCGGCGCTTGGAGGCCAGCAGCTGCAGGGTCTCGCGCAGGTCTTCGCGGATGGTGCAGCAGATGCAGCCGTTGCTCATCTGCAGGATCTGCTCCTTGGACTCCGTCTTGAGAATGTCGGTGTCGATGTTTTCCTCGCCGAACTCGTTCTCGATCACGGCGATCTTCATGCCGTGGGACTCGCTGAGCACGCGCTTGAGCAGCGTGGTCTTGCCCGAGCCCAGGAAGCCGGTAAGGATGGTGACGGGAATCAGTGCCATGGGATTGCTTTCAGAAAATTCAGCAAAGGGAAGCGGCAAGGCCCGTCCACCATGGACGGGCCTTGTCGAAAAGACGTTCCGAATAAGTTTAGCGAGCCTGTCAAGTGCTGTTTTGCCAGAGGGCTTGGCCTTTTTTATTCGAGGTTGTCCTTTTCAGGGGTTTCGCCGATTTCGCCGACTTGCCTGCTGTCGCCGCTCTTGCGGCGCGCGCGCGGGTGGGCGCTCTCGTAGGCCTGGGCCAGATGCTGGAAATCCAGGCGCGTGTAAATCTGCGTGGTCGAGATGCTGGCGTGGCCCAGCAGCTCCTGCACGGCGCGCAGATCGCCACTGGACTGCAGCATGTGGCTGGCGAACGAATGCCGCAGCACATGGGGATGGACACCGGCCGACAGGCCGGACTGCTGCCCGCGCTGGCGCAGCCGCGCCCAGACCGACTGCGCGCCCAGGCGCTCGCCGCGCCGGCCGATGAAAAGGGCGGGTTCGTGCTGCGCAGCCTGCGCGGCCGCCCCCGCAAGACCCGTTTCCCGAAGGGCCAGCCAGCGCTGCAGCGCCTGCAGCGCGGCCGCTCCCACGGGCACGGTGCGGCGCTTGCCGCCCTTGCCCTGCACGTGGGCGTCGGCGGACTGCAGGTCTATCCAGCCACGGCCCTGGCGCTGCGTGTCCTGGCCGGGCGCCACGTCCAGCCCCACCAGCTCGCCCACGCGCAGGCCGCAGCTGTACAGCAATTCGGTGATGGCGGCGTCGCGCGCCTCGATCCAGGGGTCGGCATCGGCGTTGCTGAAGGCGGCCAGCTGCACGGCGTCATCCACGCCCAATGCCTTGGGCAGGGGTTTGGGTGCCTTGGGGCCGCGCACGCCCTCCACAGGATTGAAAGGCACCAGCGACTGCTGGGCCGCCCAGCGGAAGAAGCTGCGCCAGCCGGACAGGATGAGCGCAATGCCGCGCGGGCTGCGGCCCCGGGAATGCATCCGGGCCACGAAGCGGCGGATATGGGCGGGCTGCAGCGCCAGCAGATCCAGGCCGGCGTCGCGGGCCATGGCGCACAGCCGGGCCATGTCCAGCGCATAGAGTGCGCAGGTGCGGTCGGCCAAGCGCTTTTGCACGCGCACATGCTCCAGATAGGCATGGACGGCGGAGGGGAGCAGCGCCAGGTCCTCTGCCTCCAGATCCTCTGCCGGAAGGCCGCCTTCCGGGAGCCCGTCCCTGTCCGATGCCCCCGGCATGGGCTTTCAGCCGATCAGCCGCGCGCCAGGGTCAGCGCCACGGGCCGCATGCGCGAGAGGGCCGCGCTGGCCAGGGCCGCGATGCGCGAGAGGAATTCCGTGCCCATGGTGGCCTCGAAGCGCAACGGATCGGGCGAGCCCAGGACCAGCATGCCGAAGGCATGGGCCGGGTTGCCGGGGTCGCCATCGTGCAGGGTGAGCAGGGCCAGGGACTGGGCCGCGTCGGGATCGACCAGCCAGCCGCCGGGCTCGAAGCCCATGTTGGGGCCGCAAAACGGCATGGTCAGCGAGGCAGCGAAGGACTTGGCATCGTCGCTGACGCCCATGGTGTAGATGCTGCTGGTCTGCGCGCCGGAGACGTTCCACAGGCGCAGGGCCACCTGGGGCACCTCGAAGACATGCTGCAGGCTGGCCGTCAGCGCATGGGGCAGTTCGCGCAGGTCCTGGACCTTGGCCAGGGCGCAGCTCCAGGCGTGCAGCTTGTCGGCGATGGAGGCGTTCTCGCTGCTGTGCCGCATCATGTCCATGATGCGGTGCTCCAGGCCCTTGATCTTCTCGCGCAGCATCTCGGCCTGGCGTTCCTGCAGGCTTACGGTGCGCGGGCTGTGGCTGCTGACCAGCTGCACGCGCGCGAGCATCTCGGCGTGGCGCTCGAAGAATTCCGGATGGTTCAGCAGGTAGTCGGCAATCGTCTCTTCGGTGACGGCGATATCGGTAGTGCTGTTCATGGCTGGTCGGGAACCTCGATCTGTCCTTCAAAAACAAACTCTGCGGGGCCGGTCATGCGCACTGCGCCGCCGTCCCACTCGATGGTCAGCCGGCCGCCGCGGGTGTGCACATCGACGCGCGCGTCGAGCAGCCCCCAGCGGATGCCGGCCACCACGGCCGCGCAGGCGCCCGTGCCGCAGGCCAGCGTCTCGCCGGCACCGCGCTCGTACACACGCAGCCGGATCTGGCCGCGATCGACGATCTGCATGAATCCCGCATTGACGCGCTGGGGAAAGCGCGCATGGCGCTCGATCAGCGGGCCCCAGGTGGCCACGGGCGCATGGTCCACATCGTCCACCAGCTGCACCGCATGCGGGTTGCCCATGGAAACGGGGGCGATCCAGACCGTGGCCTCGTCGCCCAGCTGCAGGGGCCATTGCTGCGCCGCACCCAGCGGGCGGGGAACCAGGCCTGCACCATCGAAGGGCACCAGGGCGGGCTCCAGCACGGGCTGGCCCATGTCCACGGTGACGCGGCCATCGGCATGCAGCTCGGGGGCGATGAGGCCGGCCAGCGTCTGCACGCGGATGACGGACTTGTCCGTCAGTCCCTTGTCGTGCACATAGCGGGCAAAGCAGCGCGCGCCGTTGCCGCACTGCTCGACCTCGCCGCCGTCGGCGTTGTGGATCACGTATTCGAAGTCGATGCCTTCGGCGGGCGAGGGCCGCACCGTGAGGATCTGGTCGGCGCCCACGCCGAATTGGCGGTGGGCCAGAAAGCGGTACTGGGCTGCGCTCAGGCCCAGCGGGCCGGCGGTTTCGTCAAGGACCACGAAATCGTTGCCAGCGCCCTGCATCTTGGTAAAGCGGATCTGCATCCCGCGATTATCCCCTGCACGGCAGCCTCATGGCGCAATCCGGGGCATGCCCTGGCGCAGAGCGCCATCCAGCCGCCTGCGTCTCCGGCGCAACAGCACGATGCAGGTCCATCCGCATAATGCCCCCATGACCCGCCCCAGCCAGCTCCTGCACCCCCAGCGCCAGCCCGTAGACACGCTCAAGGCCTCCACCGTTTTGCTGATGCGCGACCGCGCCGATGGCAGCGGACTGGAAGTGCTCATGACAAGGCGCTCGCCCAAGGCCAGCTTCGTGCCCAGCGCCTATGTCTTCCCGGGCGGCGGCATCGAGGCCCAGGACGCCGCCGACGCCGCCCATGCCTGCGCCAGCACCCGCCCCGCCCAGGCCGGCGATGGCCTGCGCGTCACCCAGGCCATCGCCGGCCTGCGCGAGACTTTCGAGGAGCTCGGCATTTTGCTGGCCCACGATGCCCAGGGCCGACCGGTATCGGCCGCCGAGCTGGCCACGCTGGACCGCAATGCTCCCCTGGTTCCCCAGTGCGAGGCACGCGGCCTGCGCCTGGCCGTGGATGCGCTGTGGTACCTGGCCCACTGGACGGCCGACCGCGACCTGCCCCGGCGCTTCGATGTGCCCTTCTTCGTGGCGCGCATGCCCGAAGGCCAGGAGCCTGACGCCGACGGATCGGAACAGTTCGAGCCCATCTGGGTGAGCCCCCAGCAAGCGCTGGAGCGCCACCGCGCCGGCATCTTTCCCATGATCTTTCCCACCATCCGCACGCTGGACCGGCTCAGCCGCTTCGCGGGCACCGATGCCGTGTTCGCCGCCCTGCAAGGCGAGCGGCCGCTGTGGCAGTGCTGCCCGCGCACCGGCTTTCTCGATGGCAAGGAAGCCCGCCACATGGAGGACGAGGCCCCCTTCGGCGAGCTGGAAATGGTCTGCCCGGACGGCCAGATCCTGCACACGCTGGACTGGCAGAGCGAGCGCGCCGTGCCCTTGCGCAAGAACCTGCTGCGCCTGACGGCCCCCAACCCCGGCGTGATGACCGGCCCCGGCACCAACAGCTATCTGGTGGGCGATACCGCCACGGGCTACATCTGCATCGATCCCGGCCCGGCCGACGCCGCGCATGTGCAGCGCCTGTTCGAGGCGGCCGGCGGCGACATACGCCACATCCTGTGCACCCACTCCCACGCCGACCATTCGCCGGGCGCAGCCCTGCTGCAGGCGCTGGCGGTGCAGGCCGGCAAGCCACGCCCGGCCATCGGCGGCCTGCCTTCGGCACCCACGGCCCGGCCGGCCAGCCGCTTCACGCCAGACCACGTGCTGGCAGATGGCCAGCGCATCGCCGTGCAGGATGCGCAAGGCGCCGTCACCCACACGCTGCAGGCCGTGTTCACGCCGGGCCATGCGGCCAACCACGTGTGCTTTCTGCTGGAGGAAGATGCCCTGCTGTTCAGCGGCGACCACATCCTCAACGGCAGCACCACCATCATCGATCCGCCCGACGGCAACATGCGCGAGTACATCGATTCGCTGGACAGGCTGGACGCGCTGTGCGCCGCGCACGATGCGCGCTTCATCCTGCCGGCCCATGGCTATGTGCTGGGCTTTGCGCGCCAGGCGATCGCCAAACTCAAGGCCCACCGGCTGGCCCGCGAGGCCAAGGTGCTGGCCGCCATGCAAAAACAGCCCGACGGCAGCGTGCAGGACTGGGTGCGGCTGGCCTATGACGACGCCCCGCCCCAGCTGTGGCCGATTGCCGAGCGCTCGCTTCTGGCCCATGTGGAGCGCATCCGTGCGCTGTGCGGGCGGCAATGACCGGCAATGACCGACGACGCGCGCGGGGCCTGGTATCTGGTTAAGCTGCGCGCATGTCTGAATCTGAAAGCGTTCGCCTGGCCAAGCGCCTGGCCGAACAGGAACAATGCTCGCGCCGCGAGGCCGAGCTGCATATCACCGCCGGCAACGTCCAGGTGGACGGCAAGGTCGTGCAACTGCCCGAGACGCGCGTGCGCCCCGAGCAGCAGGTCACGCTGCGCAGCGGCGCCCAGCCCGAGGCCGTGCCGCCCGTCACCCTGCTGATGAACAAGCCTGCGGGCTATACCCAGGGCCGGCCCTATGGCCGGGTGCGCAGCGCCCACTCCCTGCTGGGCGAAGCCAGCATGGCCCAGGTGGACACGCCCATGCCGCTGCTGGTGCTGGCCCAGCACTTCAAGAACCTGGAATCCTTCCTGCCCCTGCCGCTGCCGGCCAGCGGCCTCATCGTCTACACCCAGGACAAGCGTGTGGCGCGCAAGCTGGGCGAGGAAGGCATGTGGCTGGAGCAGGAATGCATCGTCGGCGTCGAGGGCCAGATCCACGAGGACGGCCTGGAGCTGATGAAGGCCGGCCTGCCGATCGGCAAGCGCCAGCTGCCGCCCTGCCGCGTGAGCTGGCAGAACGAGAACCACCTGCGCTTTGCGCTCAAGGGCATCGCCCCCGACGAGATCGACGCCATGTGCACCGAAGTGGGCCTGCGCGTGGTCAGCCTGCGCCGCCTGCGCATTGGCCGCCTCTCTCTGGCCAAGGTGCCCGAAGGCCAGTGGCGCTACCTGATGCCCTGGGAGCGGTTCTAGGCCGGCATTGCCGGGTGCGCGGCGGGTAGCACATTCGGCAAATGAGAATCATTTCATAAAATGCGGGATTCCCGTGCTGCCTTCGGGCCTCCCGCATGCCTGCGCCCGCCTCTTCCTCTTCCCTGCTGAGCACCTTCCAGGACAGCTACCACGAGCTGGTGCGCTTCGTGGCGCGCCGCGCCGGCCCGCAGGCCGCGCGTGACCTGGTGCATGACGCCTGGATACGCCTGGCCGAACGCCAGCGCGGCGAAAGCGATGCGCCCGCCGCGCCGGACAGTCCGCCAGGCGCCAGCCGCGCCTATCTCTACGCGGTGATGGAGAACATCGCCATCGACCACCTGCGCCATGGCCAGCGCACGGCCGAGCGCTTTGACACCAGCGCGAGGGAAGGCGAGCCGCCCTCCCCCCTCAGCCCCGATGTGGCCGACACCCATTCCTACCGCCAGGCCCTGGCCGGGGTCGAAGGCGCCCTGGCGCAGCTGCCGGCGCGCTGCCGCGACATCTTCCTGGCCGACCGCATCGAGGGCGCCTCGCATGCCGAACTGGCCGAGCGCCACGGCGTCTCGGTCAAAACCGTGGAACGCGAGGTCATGCGCGCCATGGACAGCGTGGAAGCCTCGCTGCGCCGCTGGCGCGGAGAAACCGCCGCACCCGCACCACGCACGGGCCGCCGCCGCGCCCTGTCCACCCTGCTGGGGATGGCGGGCCTGGGTGTCGGCAGCCCGGCATTGTGGCTGGCCTGGCGCCAGTGGATGCCGCAGTACCAGGTGCGACTGGCCACGGCCACCGGCCGCCTGCTGAACCAGCCCCTGCCCGACGGCAGCACCCTGACGCTGGACGCCGCCAGCCGTGCCGAGGTGGACTTCTACGCCACGCGCCGCCAGGTGCGGCTGCTGGCCGGCAGCGCCTTCTTCGCCGTGGCGCGCGACACGGAACGGCCCTTCGTGGTCCAGGCGGCGGACGTACAGGTCACCGTGCTGGGCACGCGCTTCGAGGTGGCGCTGGAGGACGATGCGGTGCTGGTCGCCGTCGATGCGGGCCGCGTGCAGGTGCGCGACGGCAGCGGCGCCCGGCATGCACTGGGCGCAGGCCAGATGCTGCGCCTGGCGCCAGGCCAGACGGCCGCCGTGCGAACGGTTGCGGCAGTGGCCGCCTGGCGCGAGGGCTGGCTGGACTTCCAGAACACGCCGCTGGCCGAGGTCGCCCGCCGCCTGGAGCGCTACAGCCTGCAGCCACTGCGCGTGGAGCCCGACGCCGCCGCCCTGCCCGTGCTGGGGCGCGTGCGCATTGCGGCGGCCCAGGGCTGGCTGCGCATGCTCCCGCGCACCCTGCCGGTCAGCGTGCAGGAAGAGGAACAGGGCCCGGGAACCGGGCGCACCCTGGTCATCCGCCGCCGCAGCTGATGCGCTGATGCGCTGATGCGCCCATGGCCCCGGAATGCACGTCGCATGCGCACCAGGCATGAGGGAATGCCTGCGCCCGTTCGTATAGGCATGAGGACCCGGGAACGCGACGCATTCGCAGCCCGGGAATCGCCATTGCCCAGATCCGCCACGGGACCTTCCATGTCTTCATTCCCCTCCAAGCCTTCCCGCCTTGCCTGCAGCCTTGCCCGCCACCATGCCGTTGCCGCGGGCATCGCGCTGCTGGCCCTGCAGCTGTCTCCAGCCGCACTGGCCCAGGCAGCACCGGCCCCGGCCACGGCCGCCAGCACCGACTTCCACATTCCCGCCCAGCCGCTGGACCAGGCGCTGGCCCAACTGGCCCGCCAGGCTGGCCTGCAGCTGCTGGCCGCGCCTGAACTGGTACAGGGCCGCCGTGCGCCCGCCGTGGAAGGGCGCCTGAGCACCGCCGCCGCCGTGGCCCGGCTGCTGCGCGGCAGCGGGCTGGAAGGCCATGTAAGCCAGGGCACGCTGGTGGTGGAAAAGCCCGCCGGCACCGTGGCCCTGCCCGAAGTCACGGTGTCCGCCGTGGGCGAGACCACGACCACCGAGGGCTCGGGCTCCTACACCACGGGGCTGATGAGCACCTCGACCAAGCTGCCGCTGTCCATCCGCGAGACGCCCCAGTCCCTCACCGTGGTCACGCGCCAGAAGATGGACGACCAGGGCATGCTGTCCATCGACGACGTGGCCAACAGCGCCACCGGCATCACCATCAACCGCTGGAGCGACGACCGGGCGCGCTATTTCTCGCGCGGGTTCGTGATCGGTTCGTTCCTGCAGGACGGCGTGCCCGTCTCGTATGAAACCGACACCTCCACCTACGACACCATGGCCATGTACGACCACGTGGAAGTGGTGCGCGGCCCCACGGGGCTGATGACGGGCGTGGGCGACCCTTCGGGCACCATCAACTTCGTGCGCAAGCGCGCGCCGCGCACCACCCAGCGCTCGGTCACCCTGCGCGGCGGCAGCTGGAACCAGGCCGTGGGCGAGCTCGATGTGGGCGGCGCCCTCAACGAGGACGGTTCGGCACGCGGGCGTGTGGTGGCCTCGGCCCAGTCGCGTGACCACTTCATTGATGGCTACAGCAGCCGCCGCCAGCTGCTGTACGGCACCGCCGAGTTCGACCTGGGGCGCGACACCACGCTGAGCGTGGGCGGCTCCTATGTGAACGAAGACAACCCCGGCTCGCAATGGATGGGCGTGCCCATGGGCTTCGATGGCTCCTTCCTCGACATTGCGCGATCCAGGCGTTTCTCGCCCTCCTGGAGCAAATGGGACAAGAAGGAGGTCAGCCTGTTCGCCGACCTGGAGCACCGCTTCGACAACGGCTGGAAGGCCAGGCTGGCCGCGCGCGCCCTGCAGGCCAAGTCCGCGCTGGACGGCGCCTACCTGGTCTCGGGCGGCCTGGACGACCAGAGCCGCACGCGCTACGACGTGGCCGGCGGCCTGTACGACTACGACAAGCGCCAGCTCAGCCTCGATGCCTCGGCCCAGGGCCCCGTGCGCCTGTTCGGCCGCGAGCATGACCTGGCCTTCGGCCTCAGCCGCCGCACCATCCGCTGGAGCGACCAGGGCTACAGCTACCTGTCGCCCACGGGGGAATGGCTGATCGCCAATGGCGTCGATCCCTATACCTGGAACCCCGACTCGCTGGACCGCTCCGGCCTGCTGGCCGAAGACCTGTGGACGCGCCGCCAGAAGACCACGCTGACCTCGGCCTACGCCACGGGCCGCTTCCTGCTGGCCGAGCCACTGAACCTGATCGCCGGCGCGCGCCTGGACTGGTACGACTTCACCAACGTCCAGCGCCAGGGCAGCTGGAGCCGGGAGCGCGAATTCAGCGAGAAAGCCCATGCCACGCCCTATGCCGCGCTGACCTATGACATCAACAAGACCTACTCGGCCTATGCCAGCTACACCAGCATCTTCCGGCCGCAGGATTTTCTGGATGTCTCGGGCAGCATGCTGGCGCCGGTGGAGGGCCGCAACTTCGAGCTGGGCCTCAAGGGCAGCTACCTGGACGAGCGCGTGAACTTGGCCGTTGCCGTGTTCAACACCACGCAGGACAACCTGCCCCAGGCCATCGCGGACATCAACTCCTGCACGGTGAAGACCAATTGCTACCGCTCCGTCGGCAAGGTCAGGAGCAAGGGGCTGGACGTGGACATCAGCGGCGAGATCCTGCCGCGCCTGAACGCCGGCCTTGGCTATACCTTCACCCAGGCCGAGATCGCCAGCGACAGCACCGAAGGCGCCAAGGGCGCGCCCTATGCCAGCTACACGCCGCGCCACCAGCTCAAGCTGTCGGCCATGTACCACCTGGGCGGCGAGCTGGGCGCATGGCGCGTGGGCGGCGGCCTGCGCTACCAGAGCCGCACCACGTCCGAGTCGCTGACCAGCGCCGAGGGCTATGCAATCCGCCAGCCCGCCCATGCCGTGGCCGACCTGGTCATCGGCTATCGCGTGAACCGGCAGCTGGACCTGCAGATGAACATCAGCAACCTGTTCGACCGCCGCTATTTCGAGACCCTGGGCACGAACAACGGCGGCAACTATTTCGGCGTGCCGCGCAGGCTGCTGCTGACGGCCAAATACCAGTTCTGAACCGCCCATGAAAATGCCCCGCCGGTGGCGGGGCATGGAAGAAAGTGTGAAGCGCGCCGATAAGCCGGATTCTGTGCACGCGGTTGCCCGCATGTGACCGCCATTAATCTGGGCCGGGCGTCGCCGCCCGGCTCGGTGCTACCTACCCGCACACTCCGGGGGCCCCGTCAACGTGTGCCTACTTGGTATTGCTGCGCGTAGAGATTGCCCGTTTCACCTTGGACGGTTCCCGTCCAAGGTGGCTGTGGGTTCCATGCTTGCGCATGGACCGTATGGCTTGCGCCATCCGGTTCGGCTTTCGCCGACCCACAGAACACCCGGGGGGAATTGTTCCGTCCAAACTCGTCTCTGTTGCTCTGATCCTCACCTCACGGTGGACAGCCGTTAGCTGCTACGCTGCCCTGTGCAGTCCGGACGTTCCTCCAGTGCCGTGTTTCCACGATTGCACCAGCGGCGGTCTGGCGTGCTTCACGGGCGGCATTATCTCGCGGCTTGGGCCGGGCTGCAGGCAGATGGCGCAACAGCCTCACGGCGGCATGCAGAACTCGCGGCGGAATTGTTCGGGTGAGGTGCCGGCCTCGCGCTGGAACATGGCGATGAAGGCCGAGGGCGTGCTGTAGCCCAGGTCATAGGCGATCTGCTGCACGCTCAGGCCGGCCTCCAGCGCATCGATGGCCAGCAGGTAGCGCATGCGCTGGCGCCATTCGCCCAGGCCCATGCCCAGTTCGCGCTGGCAGTGGCGCGCCAGGGTGCGCTCGGTCATGTGCACGCTGGCGGCCCATTGGGCCAGGCTGCGGTGGTCCTCGGGCGCAGCGCGCATGCGGGTCAGCACTTCGACCAGGGCCGGGTGTTCGGCGGCCGGCAGATAGCCGGGCTCCACGGGGACGGCCCGCAACTGGTCGTAGAGCACACGGGCCAGGCGCAGGTCGGCGTCGGTGGCGGGAATGTGCACGTCGCGCACGGCAAAGTCGGCCAGGATGGCCTTGACGATGGCGCCGATGCGCATGGAGCAAGGCTGCGCCGGCAGCTCCCTGCACAGCGCAGGCGCCAGGTAGACCGAGCGGTAGACCACGGCGTGCGCCACATGGCAGCTGTGCACCACGCCGGGCGGCACCCAGACGCCGTACTGCGGCGGCGAGACCCAGCGCTGGCCTGCCGTGTCCATGCACATGCTGCCGTGGGGCGTGTAGTTCAGGTGACCCCAGCTGTGGCTGTGCGGCGGCACCTCGGTGTCGGCGCCGAATTCGTCGTAGCGGAAGTAGTACTCGCCCGGCACATCCTCGACGTTCTGGATGCGCATGGGCTTGCTGGGACGGGGCATGGCGGATGGTCCGGGTTGCGCTATCGATTGTCCGAAACCAGGGATGCACTCCAAGTCGGACAGAACGATCATAGGACCAGTCTTAGGAGTCTTCCAATGGGGTCTTACCTTTTCCCTTTGATCGCCGTGCTCATCTGGTCGGTCAATACCGTGGTCAGCAAGATGGCGGCCGACAGCATCGGCGCGGCCGAGATCGGTTTCTACCGCTGGCTGGTGGCAGCCGTGCTGTTCACGCCTTTCCTTTTGCCGTCCATCTGGCGCCAGCGCGCCGACATCCGGCCGCAGCTGCCGCGCCTCATCGTGCTGGGAATGCTGGGCATGGTGATCTACCAGAGCCTGGCCTATTACGCGGCCCATATGACATCGGCCACGCACATGGGCCTGATCGGCTCGCTCACGCCCATGATGGTGCTGGGCCTGTCCACCGCCATGCTGGGCCAGGCGTTGAGCCGGGGCGCCGTGCTGGGCTGCGTGCTGGCGATTGCGGGCGTGGCCCTGGTGGTGTCTTCGGGGCAGCCTGCCACCTTGCTCACCCAGGGCCTCAATGGCGGTGACGCGCTGATGTTCGTGGCCATGCTGGCCTATGCGGTCTACAACATCCTGCTCAAGCGCTGGCCCATGCCGCGCCTGGCCACGGTGCAACTGCTGTACCTGCAGATCCTGGTGGCCGTGATCGCGCAGCTGCCGCTGTTCCTGATGGCGCCGCGCACGGGGTTGAACGCGGCCAACCTGCCGCTGGTGGGCTTTGCGGGCATCATGGCCTCCATCGCCGCGCCGCTGCTGTGGATGATGTCGGTGGCGCGCATCGGGCCGGGCCGCTCCAGCATGTTCTTCAACCTGGTACCCATCTTCACGGCCGTGATCGCCTTCATGGCATTGGGCGAGCCCCTGGCGGCCTACCACGCCGTGGGCGGCGTGCTGACCATCGGCGGCCTGCTGCTGGCCGAGCTGTGGAAGCAGCCCTTGCGTGCGCCGCGTGCCGCCGCCACCGCCTGAAAAAATCAGGGTTTTCCCGAACGCAAATGGTGCACGCATGCCGCATGCCGGTGCGGCGCCCGCACCATTGCTGCCCATAAGAATTTGCATTCAGGCCTGCTCATAATTTCTTGTTGGACAGCCCTGTCCTGCCTTTCGATACTGCCGCCAAAGGAACCGATGCAAGCGCCAGACGCCTGAGGTTCCCACGACACACGGGCCCGGTCCCAGCGGCCTGGCTCGTGTGCCCGCTGCACTTTCGAAGACAGGAGACACCCCATGAGCAGCCCGGCATCCGCCGCACATCCCCTCGCACAGAGCACAGGCGCCGGCGAGGCCGCGTCCCTCGACATGGACGCCACCTACCGCAAGATCGCCTGGCGCCTGATCCCTTTTCTGGTCCTGCTCTTCATCCTGGCCTGGATAGACCGCGTCAACGTCGGTTTCGCCAAGCTGCAGATGCTGGACGACCTGCAGTTCAGCGAGGCCATCTACGGCCTGGGCGCAGGCATCTTCTTCATCGGCTACTTTTTGTTCGAAGTGCCCAGCAACCTGCTGCTGGAGAAGATCGGCGCACGCAAGACGCTGGCGCGCATCACCATCCTGTGGGGCGCGGCCTCCATGGCCATGGCCTATGTGACCACGCCCACCATGTTCTACGTGCTGCGCTTCATCTTGGGCGTGGTGGAGGCCGGCTTCTTCCCCGGCGTGGTGCTGTACCTGACCTACTGGTTCCCGGCCCGCCACCGGGCGCGCGTCAACGGCCTGTTCATGACCTCGTTCGCCATTGCCGGCGCCGTGGGCGGCCCGATTGCGGGCGCCATCATGAACGGCATGCAGGGCGTGGGTCATCTGTCCAACTGGCAGTGGCTGTTCATCCTGGAAGGCATCCCCTCGGTGATCGCCGGCTTCTTCGTGCTGCTGTACCTGCCCGAAAAGCCCGCCAACGCCAGGTGGCTGAGCGCGGCCGAGCAGCGCGCCGTGACCGCCGCCGTGGAGGCCGAGAACCAGGGCGGCCACAAGCATGTGTCCTTCCTGGACGCGTGCCGCAACTATCGCGTGTGGCTGTGCGCCGCCGTGTATTTCTGCATCGTCAGCGGCAACGCCACCATCGCGTTCTGGTCGCCGTCCATCATCAAGGAGATCGGCATCCAGAACACGCTGCAGATCGGCCTGATCTCGGCCATTCCCTTCCTGGCCGGCACCCTGGCCATGGTCTGGAACGGCATGCATTCGGACAAGACCGGCGAGCGCCGCATGCACTGCGCCCTGTCCGCGCTGATCGCAGCGGCGGGCCTGATCCTCACGGGCCTGTTCCTGCACAACGCCGTGCTCGCCCTGTGCGCGCTGACGCTGGCCTCCATCGGCATCCTCGCGGCCTTTCCCGTGTTCTGGTCGATTCCTGCCGCCTTCCTGGCCGGCACGGCGGCGGCCGGCGGCATTGCGCTGATCAACTCCATCGGCAACCTGGCCGGCTTCGTGGCGCCCTACATGATCGGCGCGCTCAAGACCAGCACGGGATCGCTGTCCTCGGGCCTGTACTTCGTGGCAGCCCTCGAATTCCTGGCGGCCTTCCTGGTCGTGCTCTTCGTCAGGAAGCAGTGAGGCCTGCGCGTGCGGTGCCGCTCCACGCCCTCCGCACGCCACAGCCTGACTTCCGCGTTTTCTCACCGGGGCCCGCGGCCCCGAATTCCCCCTGGATCGCCTGCCATGCAACTGCAGTTCACCACCCCCGAAGGCCAGACCTTCGCCCCTGAATTCGACACCCTCATCGTCGCCGGCTGGGCCGGCCGCGACCGCGAGGCCATCGAGCACCACATCGAGGAGCTGGCCGCTATCGGCATCCCGCGCCCCAGCGCCGTGCCGCTGTACTACCGCATCTCCAGCAACCAGCTGAGCCAGCACAGCGCGCTGCAGGTGCTGGGCCCGGACTCCTCGGGCGAGGTCGAGGTCTTCGTGTTCACGCACGAAGGCGAGATGTTCGTGAGCCTGGCCTCCGACCACACGGACCGCAAGCTGGAAGCCTACAGCGTGGCCTTTTCCAAGCAGGCCTGCGTCAAGCCCGTGGCCACCCAGGCCTGGCGCTTTGCCGACGTGGCCGGCCACTGGGATGAGCTGGTCGTGCGCTCGTGGATCGTGGAAGACGGCCGCGAGGTGCTCTACCAGGAAGGCACGCTGGCCAGCCTGCGCACGCCCCAGGACCTGATCGCAGGCTTCACGGGCGGCAAGGATCTGCTGCCCGCAGGCTGCGGCATGACCTGCGGCACGGTGGGCGCCATCGGCGGCATCCGCCCCTCGACGCAGTTCTCCATGGAGCTGTACGATCCCCGCAGCCAGCGTTCCATCCGCCACAGCTACCGCAGCGAACCGCTGGACGTCGTGGCCTGAGCCGCGACTCCGATCCGCCCACGCCCGCCTTCACCCACAGGACTTCCCACATGACCCAAGCCCTCCCCCTGCCCAGCCTGGAACTGGCATCACAGCGCCTGCATGGCGGCGAAACCACCTCGGTGCAGCTGACCGAGCAGGCCCTGGCCCGCACCATGTCGGGGGAAGGCCCCAAGGTGTTCACGCGCGTGTTCCAGGGCGCGGCCCTGGCCGAGGCCCGCGCCAGCGACGTGCTGCGTGCGGCCGGCCTGGCGCGCTCGCCCATCGAGGGCCTGCCGGTCTCGGTCAAGGACCTGTTCGACATCGCCGGCTTTCCCACGCTGGGCGGCTCGCGCCTGCTGGCCGACGCACCGCCCGCGCAGCGCACGGCCGAAGTGGTGCAGCGCCTGCGCCAGGCCGGCGCCGTCATCGTGGGCACGACCAACATGACCGAGTTCGCCTACTCGGGCCTGGGCATCAACCCGCACTACGGCACGCCGCGCAATCCCTGGCAGCGTGACGAGGACGGCGGCCGCATCCCGGGCGGCTCGTCCTCGGGCGCGGCCATCTCGGTCACCGACGGCATGGCCATGGCGGCCATCGGCTCGGACACGGGCGGCTCGGTGCGCATTCCTTCGGCGCTGTGCGGGCTCACGGGCTTCAAGCCCACGGCGCGCCGCGTGAGCATGGAAGGCGTGCTGCCGCTGTCGGCCAACCTGGACTCCATCGGCCCGCTGGCCCCCAGCGTGCGCTGCTGCGCCACGCTGGACGCCATCCTCTCCGGCGAGCCGCTGGGCGAGCTGCATGCCGCGCCGCTGCAGGGCCTGCGCCTGCTGGCACCCACCAACGTGGTGCTGGACGGCATGGACGCCACCGTGGCCGCGGCCTGGGAGCGCACGCTGGCCCGGCTGTCGCAGGCAGGCGCCCACATCACCCATGCCGTGGTCGCGCCCTTCGGCGAGCTGGCCGACATCAATTCCAAGGGCGGCTTCACGGCCGCCGAGGCCTGGGCCTGGCACCGCCACCACATCGCCACGCGCCTGTCCGAGTACGACCCGCGCGTGGGCACGCGCATCCTGCGCGGCAAGGACATCAGCGCGGCCGACTACATCGACCTGCTGGCACGCCGCAGGCAGTGGATTGCCGCCGTGAGCACGCAGATGGCCGACCATGACCTGATCGTCATGCCCACCGTGCCCGTGGTCGCCCCGAAGATCGCCGACCTCACGCAGAGCGACGAGGCCTACTTCGGCGCCAACGGCCTGATCCTGCGCAACCCCACGCTGATCAACTTCCTCGACGGCTGCGCCATCTCCCTGCCCTGCCACCGCGCAGGCGAGGCACCCGTGGGCCTGAGCCTGGCCGGCCTCGGCGGGCAGGACCGGCGACTGCTGTCCGTGGCCCTGGCCGTGGAGCAGCTGCTGGCTTCGGCGCAGGGCTGATCGACCAGACGGCCTCGGGCCTAGCCGCCCAGGCCGCTGCCCGGCAGCCGCGCCACGGCCTGGCCGTGGTTCAGCGCAAAGGCGGCGGCGGTCTCCTCGGCCGCGCGCGCCACCACTTCGGTCAGCGGGTTCTGGTGGTCATTGCGGTAGCAGGCCACCAGCGGCAGCGAGGGGAACTCACGGTCCACGCGCAGCAGGCGCAGGCGCTGCTCGGCCAGCTCGCGCTGGATGATGGCCGGCGGCACGGCGGCCACGCCCAGGCCGTCGCAGACCACGCGGATCATGGTGGCCACCGAGGCAATGCAGTTCAGGTGCACCGAGGCGCTGCTTTCGGTGGAGAACAACTGCTCGATCACCGCATACGGCTCGGAGCCGCGCGCAAAGCACATGATGGGAAAGGCCGCCAGCTCGGCCAGGCTCAGGGTCTCGTCGCCAATGCCCAGCTTGGGGCTGCCCACCCAGGCCATGGGAAATTCGCCCAGCGACAGATGGCCCAAGCCGGCCGCCGTCACGGGCTTGGCTTGCAGCGACAGGTCCAGCTGCCCCTTCACCAATTGGTCGGACATGTGCAGCGTGGTGTCGCAGGCGATCTCCACCTGCAGGCGCGGATAGCGCTGCTGCAGCAGCGCCAGGAAATCGGGGAACCAGCTGTGCACGATGGACTCGATGGCGCCGATGCGGATCACGCCCGCATAGGCCTGCTTGTCCAGCATGTCCTCGCGCATCTCGCGCATGAGGCGCAGCATGCGCTCGGCATGGACCAGGGCCTTGGCGCCGTCGGCCGTCAGCGTGACCTCGCGCACGCCACGGTCGAACAGGCGCACGCCGAACTCCTGCTCCAGCGTGGCGATGCGGCTGGAGACGGCGGCCTGCGTGGTGTACAGCCGCTCGGCCGTCATGCGGAAATTGCGCAGCTCGGCCAGCAGCACAAAGGTTTCCAGGAACCGTAGATTCATGCGGCGATGTTAGCCGTCCAGGCCATATCGATATAGCCCATGCATGGAACGCCTGCGTGCACAATGCTCCGTGACCGCGCACGCTGGCTGCGCAACACCCCGACTGTCCAACCACCACCCCAAAATCGCGGAGGTCCGATGAGAGCTGACAACATCCTGCAAACGATTGGCAACACGCCCCACGTGCGCATCAACCGCCTGTTCGGCGCCGGTGCCAATGTGTGGATCAAGTCCGAGCGCGGCAACCCCGGCGGCTCCATCAAGGACCGCATCGCGCTGGCCATGGTCGAGGACGCCGAAAAATCCGGCGCCCTGAAGCCCGGCGGCACCATCATCGAGCCCACCAGCGGCAACACCGGCGTGGGCCTGGCCCTGGTGGCCGCTGTCAAGGGCTACAAGCTGGTGCTGGTCATGCCCGAGAGCATGAGCATCGAGCGCCGCCGCCTGATGCTGGCCTACGGCGCCAGCTTCGACCTCACGCCCAAGGAAAAGGGCATGAAGGGCGCCATCGCCCGCGCCCAGGAACTGGCCAGCCAGACGCCTGGCGCCTGGATTCCGCAGCAGTTCGAGAACCCCGCCAACATCGATGTGCACGTGCGCACCACCGCCCAGGAAATCCTGGCCGACTTCCCCGAAGGCCTGGATGTGCTGATCACCGGCGTGGGCACGGGCGGCCACCTGACCGGCGTGGCGCGGGTGCTCAAGGCCCAATTCCCCCAGCTCAAGGTCTTCGCCGTGGAGCCTGCCGCATCGCCCGTGATCTCGGGCGGCCAGCCCTCGCCCCACCCCATCCAGGGCATTGGCGCAGGCTTCGTGCCCAAGAACCTGGACACCAGCCTGCTGGACGGCGTGATCCAGGTCGAAGCCGAACCCGCGCGCGAGTACGCACGCCGCTCGGCCCGCGAGGAAGGCATCCTGGTCGGCATCTCCTCGGGCGCCACCCTGGCCGCCATCGCGCAAAAGCTGCCCGAGCTGCCCGCAGGCGCCAAGGTGCTGGGCTTCAACTACGACACGGGCGAGCGCTACCTGTCGGTGGAAGGCTTCCTGCCGGCCTGACCGCCCTGCCCCCTGAACAAGCCAAAGGCCCTTCGCGGGCCTTTTGCATGGCAGAGCCGTTCAGATCGTCAGGCCCTGAGCCAAGTGCCGCAGCAGCGCATCCACCTTGGGCAGCAACTGGCGGCTGCGCGGCCAGACCAGGTGCAGCGGCAGGCCATCGACTTCGGCGCCTGGCAGCAGCCGCAGCAGGTGGCCATCGCGCAGCGGCGCCTCAACCATCCACGTGGCCAGTTGGGCGATGCCGCAGCCCGCCATCACGGCAGCCACCACCGCTTCGCCATCGCCCAGCACCATGCGCGGCTGCACCGCAATGGCGCCGGCACTGCTCTGCCATGCACTCATGCCTGCATCGGTCCTTCCATAGGCCACGGCATCATGGCCGGCCAGTGCCTGCAGGCTGTCAGGCGCTCCGCGCCGCTCCAGATAGGCAGGCGATGCGCAGAACACCAGCCGCTCCCGCCCCAGCAGACGCTGGCCCAGCCCCGCAGGCAGCTGCACGCTGCCGCCTATGCGCACGGCCACGTCGATGCCTTCGTCCACCACGTCCACGAAGCGGTCCGTGAACGACACCTGGGGCTGCACCGCCGCATGGCGCTGTGCAAACTCCAGCAGCAGCGGCATCACCTTGAGCCGTCCGTACAGCGCCGGCAGGTCCACGCGCAGCCTGCCTGCGGGCTCCAGGTGCTCGGCGGCCAGCACCTGCTCGGCCGACTCCAGCTCGCCCAGCACGCGCACACAGGTGCGGTAGAAGGCCTCGCCGGCATCGGTCAGCCGCAGCCGCCGCGTCGTACGTTCAAACAGGCGCGTCGCCAGCCGGGCTTCCAGCCGGGCCACGGCCTTGCCCACGGCCGAGCCCGTCAGGTGCAGCCGCTCGGCAGCAGCCGTGAAACTGCCCGCGTCTGCGGTACAGACAAAGGCCTCGATGCCCTTGAGACGCTCCGAAGGAAACATGGCGATGGCGGCTTTCATTCAAGAATCAATTTCCAGTATCTGCAGAAAATTCATCCGAGATAAGAATTCAAATCTTAAATAAGCTCGCGGGCCTGTTGTTTCTTTTCCCCGGAGTCTTTGCGCATGTCCCCTGCCCCATCCCTGAACCGCGATGCCCGCCCCTCCATTCCTGCCACCCAAGGCAAGGCCGCCACCGCCGTGCTGGCGGTGGCGGCTTTCGTCATCGTCACAACGGAGTTCCTGATCGTCGGCCTGCTGCCGGCGCTGGCGCGCGACCTGGGCACCAGCGCTGCGGCGGCCGGCCAGCTGGTCACGCTGTTCGCCCTGGTCGTGGCGCTGGCCGGTCCGCCGCTCACGGCCTGGCTGGCACCGGTGGGCCGCAAGCGCCTGTTCGTGGCCATTGCCCTGCTGTTTGCGGGCTCCAACGCGCTGGCGGCCGTGGCGCCCAGCCTGGGCGTGCTGGCACTGGCGCGCCTGCTGCCGGCCATGGCGCTGCCGGTGTTCTGGGGCACGGCCAGCGAAACCGCTGCGCAACTGGCAGGACCGTCACGCGCAGGCCGTGCCGTGGCCAGCGTCTACCTGGGCATTTCTGCGGCGCTGCTGCTGGGCATTCCCCTGGGCACGCTGGCCGCCGATACCGTGGGCTGGCGCGGCGCCTTCGGCCTGCTGGCCCTGCTGTCGCTGCTGGTGGCCCTGGCCCTGCAATGGAAGATGCCGGCGCTTGAAGGCGCGCCCCGCATGCCCCTGGCGCAGCAGTTGCGCGTGTTGCGCACTCCCCGGTTCCTGGCGCAGATTGCGCTGTCGGTGCTGGTCTTCACGGCCATGTTCACGGCCTATACCTATCTGGCCGAAATCCTGGAGCGCGCCGCCGGCGTGGCACCCGCACGCGTGGGCTGGTGGCTGATGGGATTTGGCGCCGTCGGCCTGGCCGGCAACTGGCTGGGCGGGCGCTGGGCCGAGCGCCACGCGCTGAGAGTCACAGCGGCCCTGTGCCTGGTACTGGCCCTGGGCATGGCGGCCACCGTGCAGCTGGCCCAGGCCCTGCCCTGGCTGGTGGTCGCGCTGGCCGTCTGGGGCGTGGCCAACACGGCCCTGTACCCGGTCTGCCAGATCCGCGTCATGCAATCCGCACCCCAGGCGCAGGCCCTGGCGGGCACGGCCAATGTCTCGGCCGCCAATGCCGGCATTGCGCTGGGTGCCCTTTTGGGCGGATGGGCACTGCAGACCGCAGGCCCTCTGTCCACGGGCCGGGTTGCCGCCGGCCTGGCCATGCTGGCGGCCGTGGCGGCGCTGTGCATGGCACGCTCGGGGCGAGCAAGGCACGCGCACTGCGCATGATCCACTCCATGAAGAGCCATGGCCGGCAATCGCAGCGGCGTGCATTGTTGCTGGCCGCTGCATGCTGCGTTGTCTGCTCGCGCACAAAGTGAACAGCCTCGGGCCTGGACAATCCGTACCGGCGCCGCGACCGCATCCCGGACCGCCGCCTGTGTGCAGCGCAGACGTGACGCCCAGCCCGGCGTAAGACAGTTGTGTGGAGATCTCTTACAAAACATGTTGCGCCCAAAGGTCATGCTGAACGCGCATCGGGCAAACCCGACTCTGGCCTACGATGGTCTGACCAAGGAGTAAAAAAATCTTGTTCGGTTTCTTTGAAAAACGCGTTCCGCCCTATCCCAGCGTCGAGCCCACGGTCCCGCCCAAGGGCTTTTTCGCCTTCATCTGGGCCTGCACGCAAGGCATGCGCGGCTGGATCGCGCTGCTGACCTGCACCTCGGCGCTGCTGGCCGTCTACGAGGCGGCGCTGTTCGCCCTGATGGGCCATGTGGTGGACTGGCTGTCCACCGTGTCGCCGGCAGGCTTCTGGGAGCAGCAGCGCGGCACGGTCTGGGGCATTGCCGCCATCCTCTTGTCCAGCGTGCTGCTGCTGGCCTTTCACACGGCAGTGATGCACCAAGTGCTGGCCATCAATTTCCCCATGCGCCTGCGCTGGGTGTTCCACCGGCTGATGCTGGGCCAGAGCATGTCGTTCTATGCGGACGAGTTCGCGGGCCGCATCACCACCAAGATCATGCAGACGGCGCTGTCGGTGCGCGAAGTGGTGTTCATGGTGGTCGATGTGCTGGTGGGCGTGAGCGTCTACATGATCGGCATCCTGGTGCTGGCGGCCAGCTTCGAGTGGCGGCTGATGATTCCGTTCGCGCTGTGGCTGCTGGCCTATATCGGCGCCTGCTTCTACTTTGTTCCGCGCCTGGGCAAGATCGGCAAGGAGCAGGCCGACGCGCGCTCCATGATGACGGGCCGCGTGACCGATGCCTATACCAACATCGCCACCGTCAAGCTGTTCGCCCACACGCGCCGCGAGGCCGAGTACGCGCGCAACGCCATGGACGCCTTCAAGTCCACCGGCTATGCGCAGATGCGGCTGGTCAGCCTGTTCGAGATCACCAACCACCTGATGATCACCCTGCTGCTGGTGGGCTCCACGGGCACGGCGCTGTACCTGTGGTCTGCCGGCCAGGCCAGCGCGGGCGTGGTGGCAGCGGTGATTGCCATGGCGCTGCGGCTGATGGGCTATTCGCACTGGGTGATGTGGCAGATGACGGGCCTGTTCGAGAACGTGGGCACCATCCAGGACGGCATCCTCACGCTGACCAAGCCGCGCACCATCGTGGACGCGCCCGACGCCAGGCCGCTGCAGGTCACGCACGGCGCCATCGCCTTCGAGGACCTGAGCTTTGCCTACAAGGACGGCGGCAAGCAGGTGATCGACCACCTGAACCTGCACATTCGCGCGGGCGAGCGCATCGGCCTGATCGGCCGCTCGGGCGCGGGCAAGTCCACGCTGGTGAACCTGCTGCTGCGCTTCCATGAACCCCAGGGCGGGCGCATCACCATCGACGGGCAGGATATCCGCACCGTCACGCAGGACAGCCTGCGCGGCGCCGTGGGCATGGTGACGCAGGACACCTCGCTGCTGCACCGCTCCATGCGCGACAACATCCTCTACGGCCGCCCCGATGCGACCGAGCAGGAGATGCTGGCCGCCGCGGACAAGGCCGAGGCCTCGGACTTCATCGCCACGCTGACCGACCTCAAGGGCCGCAGCGGCTACGACGCCCAGGTGGGCGAGCGCGGCGTCAAGCTGTCGGGTGGCCAGCGCCAGCGCGTGGCGATTGCGCGCGTGATGCTCAAGGACGCGCCCATCCTGCTGCTGGACGAGGCCACCAGCGCGCTGGACAGCGAGGTCGAGGCCGCCATCCAGCAAAGCCTGGACAGCCTCATGCACGGCAAGACCGTGATCGCCATCGCCCACCGCCTGTCGACCATCGCGGCCATGGACCGGCTCATCGTCATGGACCAGGGCCAGATCGTCGAGCAGGGCACGCACCAGCAACTGCTGGAGCTGGGCGGCATCTACGCCAAGCTGTGGTCGCACCAGAGCGGCGGCTTCCTCGCAGAGCAGGGCTCGGAAGCTGCCAACGCCAACGGCTAGACGCTCGCCAGATCCCGGTCCAGCTGCGTATGCAATGTGTAGCGGCTGGCCGGGTGCAAGGTCACACTGAGGTCCATCAACTCCCCATCGGTATCCAGGTAGCGGCGCACGATCTTCAGCGCCGCTGACCCGGCCGGGGCCTGCAATTCCTCCGACAGCGCCTCGGGAATGAGCGCCCCCACCACGGCCTGCCGCACCCGCGCGATGCGCAGGCCGTACTGCTGCTCCAGCAGGCTGCTGACCAGCAACTCGGGCGCGGCGCGCACGCGCTCGGCCAGCTCCTGCGTGTCAAAGCGCTGCGCATCCACATAGACCACGGTCCAGGCAATGGGCAGGTGCGGCGCTGCGCCGTCGCGGCGCAGGCTGCAGATGGCCAGCCAGCGGCTGCCGGCCGGGCAGTCCAGTTCGGCGGCCAGGTCCTGGTCCAGCACCACCTCCTCGATGCGCCGCACTTCGCGCACATGGGTGGCGCCGAACTGCACCAAGTCCTCCAGCGAGGTCAGCGCCTGGCGGTAGTGCGCATGGGGCTGCGCCGCCTCCACGCGCGTGCCGACCTTCTTGCGCCGCGAGACCAGCCCCGACTGCTGCAGCTCGGCAATCGCCGCGCGCACGGTGTGGCGGCTCACGCCATAGCGGTCGCACAGCTCCAGCTCGGTAGGCAGCAGGGCGCCCACGGCGTATTCGCCCGAGGCAATGCGCTCGGACAGGTCGCGCGCCACCTGGGCATAGCGTGTCTCAGCCATGGGCGCAGGCCTTCCCCCCAGGCAAACCCGGATGTTCGTAATGTACGTACATAAATAAAAATATCGATATGTCCGAACTTAATCGCAATTACGCACCATGACCCTTCCGTCCTTCACCGCCAGCACCGCCATCGATTCGCTGCTGTTCCGCGACGCCTTCGGCACCCCCGCCATGCGCGCCATCTTCGCCGACAGCGCGCTGGTGTCGCGCTACATAGAGGTCGAGGTCGCGCTGGCACGCGCCCAGGGCCGCTGCGGCGTGATTCCGGCCGAGCCCGCACACGAGATCGCGCAGCGCTGCAGCCTCGAAGCGCTGGACTTCGAGCTGCTGCGCAAGGAAACCGACATTGTCGGCTACCCCATCCTGCCGCTGGTGCACCAGCTGGTGAAACAGTGTGGCGACGCAGGCCGCTACATCCACTGGGGCGCCACCACCCAGGACATCATGGACACCGCCACCGTGCTGCAGGTGCGCGATGCGCTGGACCTGGTCGATGCCGACATCGCCGCGCTGCGCACCATCCTGGCCGACCTGGCAGAACGCCACCGCGACACGCCCATGGCCGGCCGCACGCACCTGCAGCACGCCCTGCCCATCACCTTCGGCTACAAGGCTGCCATCTGGCTGGCCATGTTCGACCGCCATGCCCAGCGCCTGAAGGAACTGCGCCCGCGCGTGCTGGTGGGCCAGTTCGCGGGGGCGGCAGGCACGCTGGCCTCGCTGAGCGGCCGGGGCCTGGAAGTGCAGCAATTGCTGATGGAAGAACTGGGCCTGGGCGTGCCCGCCACCACCTGGCATGTGGCGCGCGACGGCCTGGCCGAGGCCGTGAATTTCCTGGCCCTGGTCACCGGCTCGCTGGGCAAGATCGCCTACGACGTGATGCTGCTGTCCTCCACCGAGTTCGGCGAGGTGTTCGAGCCCTTCGTCACGGGGCGCGGCGCCAGCAGCACCATGCCGCAAAAGCGCAACGCCATCTCCAGCGAGCTGATGCTGGCCGCCTCCAAGGCCGTGCGCCAGCATGCGGGCCTGATGCTGGACGCCATGGTCCAGGACCTGGAGCGCGCCACCGGCCCCTGGCACGCCGAATGGGTGGCCCTGCCCGAGAGCTTCGTGCTCTCGGCCGGCGCCCTGCACCAGGCGCGCTTCATGCTGGGCGGCCTCATCGTCGATCCCGAACGCATGGCCCGCAACCTGGACATGACCGACGGTCTGATCGTGGCCGAGGCCGTGATGATGGGCCTGGCCCCGCACACGGGCCGCCAGCAGGCGCACGACATCGTCTATGCCGCCTGCCGCAGCGTCAACGCCGAGGGCGGCACGCTGGCCGATGCGCTGACCCGCCTGCCCGAAGTCACGGCCCATTTCGACCGCGCGGCGCTGCAGCGCCTCACCGACCCGCGCAACTACCTGGGCGAGGCCCCGCAGATGGTGGACCGCGCCCTTGCGCTGTCGCGCGCCCATACAGCCAGCGGCCGCTGACATCCCGGCCCAGGACAGAACACAGCACTACAGGAGACAACACCATGCCTTTCCATCTTCCCCGCCTGCCACGCCTGGCCCTTGCCCTGGCCGCCACCACCTTCGCCCTGGCCGCGCACGCCCAGGGCGGCTACCCCGCCAAGCCGCTGACCTGGATCGTGCCCTTCGCGGCCGGCGGCCCCACGGACGCCATGGCGCGCGACATCGCCCAGCGCACCAGCACCCAGCTGGGCCAGCAGATCATCATCGAGAACGTTCCGGGTGCGGGCGGCACCATCGGCGCGGCCAAGGCGGCGCGCTCGGCGCCCGACGGCTACAGCTTCCTGGTCGGCCACATGGGCTACATGGGCGCGGCGCCGTCGCTGTACAAGAAGCTGGCCTATGACCCGGTCAAGGACTTCGAGGCGGTGTTCCGCTTCCCCGACACGCCGCTGGTGCTTCTGGTGGGCAAGAACTCCCCGTACAAGACGGCCGAGGAGCTGGTGGCCTTCGGCAAGCAGAACCCGGGCCGGCTGAACTTCGGCAACGCGGGCGTGGGATCGACCTCGCACCTGGTGGCGGCGCTGTTCGCCAGCCGCGCGCAGATGGAGATCACCCAGGTGGCCTACAAGGGCGCGGCACCGGCCATGACCGATGTGATCTCCGGCCAGGTCGATGCCATGTTCGACCAGACCAACACCGCCCTGCCCCAGCTGGCCGGCGAGCGCATCCGCGCCATCGCCCTCACCTCGGACAAGCCCATGCCCCAGTTCCCGGGCGCCGCCGCGCTGGGCCAGAAGCTGCTGCCGGGCTTCGAGACCGCCACCTGGTACGGCATCTACGCGCCCAAGGGCACGCCGCGCGACGTGGTGCAAAAGGTCTACCAGGCCTATACCAAGGCCCTGGCCGACAAGGCCTGGACCGACAGGATGGCCGCCCAGGGCATACGCCTGCTGCCCGCAGATCAATACGCGCCCGAAGCCCTGGCACGCCACACGGCCGCCGAGGTGGAGCGCTGGCGCAAGGTGGCAGCCGACGCGAAGATCTCGCTGGACTGAGCCCATGGACCAGACACGCACCCAGGCCCAGGCACAGACCCAAGCTCATACCCGCATCGAGCACGATGCCTTCGGCCCCGTCCACATCCCTGCCGACCGCCTCTGGGGCGCGCAGACCCAGCGCGCGCTGGAGCTGTTCACCATTGGCGAGGAGCGCTTTCCGCAGGGCCTGTACCGCGCATTCGGGCTGCAGAAGCTGGCGGCAGCGCGCGCCAACCGGCGCCTGGGCGTGCTGGACGACCAGCGCGGCGCGGCCATCGAGGCCGCAGCCGCCGAACTGCGCGACGGCCTGCTGGACGCGCATTTCCCGCTGACCATCTGGCAGACGGGCTCGGGCACGCAGACCAACATGAATGCCAACGAGGTCATCGCCAACCGCGCCAACCAGATGCTGGGCCAGCCCCCCGGCACGCGCAGCCCGGTCCACCCCAACGACCATGCCAATGCCTCGCAGTCGTCCAACGACAGCTTTCCCACGGTGATGCACCTGGCCACGGCGCTGGAGCTGCGCGACCACCTGCTGCCCGCCCTGGAACAGCTGCAGCAGCGCCTGCAGGAACGCGCCCTGGCCTTTGCCGGCGTGCTCAAGGTGGCGCGCACGCACCTGATGGACGCCGTGCCCATGACGCTGGGCCAGAGCTTCGAGACATTCGCCCACCAGGTGGGCCACGGCATCCACCGGCTGCGGGACACCCAGCCCCGGCTGTGGAGCCTGGCCCAGGGCGGCACGGCGGCCGGCACGGGGCTCAACGCGCCGGCCGGATTCGACCGGGTCTTCTGCGAGGAGATACAGGCGCTCACGGGCCTGGCGGTCACGCCCAATCCCTGCAAGTTCGAAGGCATGGCCGCGCACGATGCGCTCATCGAGGTCTCGGGCGCACTCAATGTGGTGGCCGGTTCGCTGGCCAAGATGGCCAATGACATCCGCCTGCTGGGTTCAGGCCCGCGCTGCGGCCTGGGGGAGCTGGTGTTTCCCGACGATGGGCTGAGCTCCTCCATCATGCCGGGCAAGCGCAACCCGACCGTGGCCGAGGTCGTGGTCCAGGCCGCCTACCAGGCCATGGGCCACCACCTCACCGTCACGCTGGCGGGCTCGGCCGGGCACTTCGAGCTCAACGTGGCCAAGCCCGTGCTGATCCACCACCTGCTGCGCGCCATGCGCGCGCTGGGCGACGCCAGCCGCGTGTTTGCCGAGAAACTGGTGGCCGGCCTGCAGGCACATACGGAGCGGCTGGAGCAGCAGGTCAGCCACTCGCTGCTGCAGGCCACCGCGCTCAACCCGGTGCTGGGCTATGACGCCGTGGCACGCATCACGCGCGAGGCCATGGCGCGCGGCATTGCGCCGCGCGAGGCGGCCGTGGAGCTGGGGCTGGTCACGGCGGCCGAGTACGACCGGCTGGTGGACCTGCGTGCCATGGCCGGGCTGCCGCCCGCGTAGCGGCCTCAATCCTCCAGGCCTATGTTCTGCACGATCTTCTTCTCGTCCTCGAACGCCTTCCTGGCGAACGCCGTGTACTCCTGGCTGCCGCGGAACTGCGTGCGCACGCCGTAGTTGCCGACGACCTGGCGGAAGGCCGGGTCGTCCATGGCGGCCTTGATGGCGGCTTCGAGCTTGCGCACGATCTCGGGCGGCAGGCCGCGCGGCCCGGCAATGCCCAGGGGCGAGGGCACATCGAAGGCATAACCGGCCTCGCGGAACGTGGGCACGTTGGCAAAGGCCTCGGGCCGCACCTCGGAGGCCGAGGCCAGCGCGCGCAGCTTGCCCGAGCTCAGGTACGGCAGCACCGTGTTGGCGTACACGCCGGACTTGATATGGCCGGCCATCAGCGAGTTCAGCGCCTCGGCATCGCCCTTGAAGGGCGCATGCGTGAAGCGTGCGCCCGTGGCCTGCTCCAGCAGCGCCATCACCACATGGTTGGCCGTGAACTTGCCCGGCGTGCCGTAGTCCACGGCGCCCGGATTCTTCTTGGCGAACTCGACCAGGTCCTGCACCGTCTTGAACGGCGAGTCCTGGGGCACGGCCAGCACGAAGTCATAGGTCATGTAGGTGGCGATGTAGCTGAGATCGCGCACCGGGTCGTACTGCACCTTCTGGATGTGCGGCTGGCGGAAGATGCTCACGGGCGCCAGCGTCAGGCGGTAGCCGTCCGGCTTGGCCGATCGCATGTCCATCACGCCCATGGACGCGCCCGCGCCGGGCTTGTTCTCGATCACCACGGTCTGCCCCAGCTGCTTGCCCATGCCCTGGGCCAGCGCACGCGCCACCACGTCGGTCACGCCGCCCGCGCCGTAGGGCACGACCAGGCTGATGGGGCGGCTGGGATAGCTGTCCTGCGCCCATGCTGCGCCCGTCATCAGGACCGATGCGCACATCCATGCGCCAAACACTCGTCTTTGCATTTCCATCTTCCTCAGAGGCTCACGACCATCGAACTTGCTGCTGTTCAATTTAGATGGATGCATGCCAACCATGGATTCGGGCAAGCCCGTAGCGTTGGGGCGTCTGGGGAAAACGCGCAGCGTGGGTGCGGGACTGATGGCTCTATAGCAGGGGGTGGCGTGGTTGCTTGGTTTGCGGGGGGTGGTGGGGTGTTTTTTTGCGCATTGTGGTGGGTGGGGCATGTCTTTGAGGCGACAGTCATGGGGCGTGTGCCCTCAGAGCGGCTGCCATTCAGGGATGCTTTTTTGTCCCTGCCGGGGGGTTGTTTTTCGAGGCCGGGTCTCGGCCCGGCGGCCGACCTACTTTCTTATCGCGCGATAAGAAAGTAGGCAAAGAAACGCGCCCGGTACGACTCACACTCATAGGTGACACATCAGTACAAGGACATGGGTAACAGATCCAAGCTTGGCAGCTGGAGCCAACAGCAGCCAAGGAGCGATCACCATGCCCTGGAAGGAGTGCGCACCCATGGACGAGAAACTGCTCTTCATAGCCGACCACCTGCGCAGTGGCGTGCCGCTGAGCGAGCTGTGCAGGCGCTACGGCATCAGCCGCAAGACGGCCTACAAGTGGGTTGAGCGTTACCGCCAACTGGGCATGGATGGATTGCAAGAACGCAGTCGCAGGCCCCACGGGAACAATCAGGCGATCAGCTATGCACAGCGCCGGGCCATCATTGAGCTGCGCACGCAGCAAAGGTCACAGATGGGGCCCAAGAAGCTGCACGCTTTGCTCCTGCAGCGTTGGGGCCCACAGGAGACACCCAGCAAAACCACCATCTACAACGTGCTGAAGGCTGAGGGGCTTGTTTGCAGCAGGCGTGTACGCAGACGCTCGGTGCCTACGGCCCAGCCCTTGCGAACGAGCAAGCAGCCCAATGGGGTGTGGAGTGCAGACTACAAAGGCCAGTTCAAGACAGCCGATGGTCACTGGTGCTATCCATTGACCATCATGGACCACGCCAGCCGTTATTTGCTGGCCGTGCATGTCTACGACAGCCCCAACTACGAGGATGCCAAACGCAGCTTCGAACAGGTGTTTCGGCAATACGGACTGCCCGAGCGCATACGCAGTGACAACGGTCCGCCGTTCGCGACTACTGGCGTGGCGGGCCTGTCACGCCTGGCGATATGGTGGATAAGGCTGGGCATCAGGCCGGAGCGCATCGAGAGGGGCAAGCCACAGCAAAACGGTCGCCACGAGCGGATGCACCGCACGCTCAAGCATGCCCTGGGCAAAGAGCCTGCGGCGGACAAAGCGGCATTGCAGATGCAGCTCGATGCCTTTGTGGAGCACTACAACCAGCAGCGCCCGCATGAGGCCTTGCAGCAAAGCATGCCGGCCCAGCACTACAGCGACTCGGTCAGGCCATACCTCTCAAAGCTACCGGAGCTGGAGTATCCGAAGCATTGGGAAAGAGTTCGGGTCAGCCACAACGGCTTGATTTACTGGCGAGCGCTGCGGGTCTACATCGGCTACCTGCTGGCGGGGCAGTGGATCGGGATGCAGGAGGTGGCCGCTGGCCAGTGGGATGTGTATCTGGGGCCGGTGCGACTGGGCTGCTTCAACGAAGAGGATGTGCGAGGACCCCAGAAGGACTATGTGAGCTTGAAGTGTTACCCATGTCTGTGAGCTGAGTTGTTACCCATGTCCTTGACACGTACACCCAAATGCCCGCGACCCCTGCGCTTCGCTCCGGGGCAACCTGCGTCGTGGCGGTTGCGGGGTTCGCTGCGGAACTCGCTTTGCGCTTCGCGCGCCGCTCAGACAACCGCAGCGAGTCAGGTCACGAAGCAGTCCTGTCCTTCGGCAGGACTGCAACCCCGCAACCACCACGCCGCAGGCGCTGACATACGGGAGGTGGTGCGGGCCTTCGCTTCGCTCGGCCCCGGTTTGAAGCCGAGCGGAGCGATGGCGCCGGCTGTTGGCTGTTGGCTGTTGGCTGTTGGCTGTTGGCTGTTGGCTGTTGGCTGTTGGCTGTTGGCTGTTGGCTGTTGGCTGTTGGCTGTTGGCTGTTGGCTGTTGGCTGTTCCCCAGCCTCCCCCCTTCTGCCCACGCCTGCGTTGGGCGGGATGCGGGGTGGCAGCCCTGCCGAAGGACAGGGCTGCTTCGTTGTCTAGCTTGCCGCAGTTGTTTGAACGGATTGCGCCGCAGGCGCAAGGAGTGAGTTCTGCGGCACACCCCGCATCCCGCCCAACGCAGGTCGCCCGCAGCGAAGCGAAGGGTCGTGGGCAGTTCGGGGCGCGCTTCTTTGCCCCGCTTTCTTGTCGCGCGACAAGAAAGCGGGTCGGCCGCCGGGCCGAACCCCGGCCTCGAAAAACAACCACCCGGCAGGGTCAAAAAAAGACCCACCAGCAAAAAAGGCGCCACCAGCATCCCTGCCAGCAGCGCCTTCCTCAGTCAATCATCAGACCGAAATCAGCGAACGGTATCGCCCAGAACAAGCCCTTCACGGCGTGGATCAGCCCCACCTTCCAGCTGCGCCTGCCCATTGCGCTGCACCCGCAAGATGGTGCCAATACCGCTGGACTGCGCACTGATGGACACCACATGGCCCAGGGCACGCAGGCCGCTGACCAGCGGATCGTCGTTGCCGCCATTGGCCGTGTTGATGTTGGGGTGCTCGCCGCCCACGTTGGTGGTCGGGCTGTTGGCCGCGCCGAAGTCCACCAGCGACGTGGCCTGCTGGGCATCCAGACCCCAGTCCAGCGCGCCGACCAGGGTCTTGGTCACGTACTGGATGATGGTACTGCCGCCCGGCGAGCCGGTGGCCATCTTGAAGTCGCCGGCGGTGCCGTCGGTCTTCAGGTCGAACACCAGCGTGGGCGCCATGGAGCTGCGCGGGCGCTTGCCCGGCTGCACGCGGTTGGCGACCGGGCCGTCGGCGGTGCTGGGGATGGCCGCGAAGTCGGTCAGCTGGTTGTTGAGCACGAAGCCGCGCGTGACGTGAAAGGACCCCATGCTGGACTCCACCGTGGTCGTCATGCTCAGTGCGTTGCCCTTGGCATCGACGATGCTCATGTGCGTGGTGCCGGCCTCCTTGACGTCGACCACGCCCTGCGAAGGCGTGCCAAAGTTGCCTGCCTGGGCCGTGCCCATGCTCTTGGTCGTGGAGATGAGGGCGGCGCGCTGGCGCAGGTAGCTCTTGTCCAGCATCAGGGCCGGCGAGCCGCCGGGCAGGGACACGAAGTCGGTGTCGGCCACGTACTTGTCACGGTCGGCATAGGCCAGGCGCAGGGCTTCGCTGACCAGGTGCACGCCCATCACCGAGGGCTTGCCGCCCTCGCCATCGATGGCCGTGGGCGCATAGGCCTTGAGGTCGAAGTTCTCCAGAATGCCCATGGCCTGTGCCACGGCGATGCCGCCGGACGACGGCGGCGGCATGCTGCAGACCATGTAGCGCGCGCGGTAGGTGGTGCAGACGGCCTCGCGGCGCTTGGCCTCGTAGCTGGCCAGGTCCTGCAGCGTGGTCTTGCCGGGGGTGATGGGCGCACCGTCCGAGACGGTCTGCGTCACGCCCACCTTGCTGACGATGGCCTGGGCCAGGTCGCCACGGTAGAAGGCATCGGCACCGCCCGTGGCGATGCTGCGCAGCGTGTCGGCATAGGGCTGGTTGACGAACTTGGCGCCCAGCGCCAGCGGCTTGCCCTGGGCATCGAAGTACAGCTTGGCGGCATCGGCATCGCGCGCCAGCTCCGTCTTGGAGCCCTCCAGCGCGGCGGCCATGCGGCCGCTGATGGGAAAGCCCTTGCTGGCCAGGTCGATGCCCGAATTGAACAGCTGGGGCCACGCGGTCTTGCCGTAGTCCTTGTGCGCGAGTTCCAGCATGCGCACCACGCCCGGCGTGCCGATGGAGCGGCCGCTGGAGCGCGCCGAAGGCTTTGGCGCGGTCTGGTCGGTGGCATCGTCCACGTAGCGCAGGTAGTTTTCCGTGGCGGCAGCCGGCGCGGTCTCGCGGCCGTCATAGGCCACGACCTTGCCCGTGGCCGCATCGCGGTAGAGCATGAAGGCGCCACCGCCGATGCCGCTGGACTGCGGCTCCACCAGGCCCAGCACCATCTGCACGGCCACGGCCGCATCCACGGCCGAGCCGCCGGACTTGAGCACCTCGCAACCGGCCTTGGACGCCAGCGGGTTGGCCGTGACCACCATGTACTTGGAGGTGTGCAGGGCCTTCTTGCCGAGGCGGTAGCCCGACGAGGGTTCGGGTGCGGCCGGATCACCGGGCAGGCCCGAGCCCACGACCACGCTGCCATCGCCCGAGGTGATGGCGCAGGCGGCCAGGTCGTCCTGGCCCGATCCGCCATTGCCACCACCACCGCCGCACGATGCGAGGAACAGCGGCGTGGCGGCCGCAAGGCCGATCCACTGCCATGCGGGCAGGCGTTGCCTGGAAGGGGGTTGCTTCATGAAATGTCTCCTTGTGGTGCGTGGAATGCGTTGATCTTGTTCACCTGGGGCAGCACCCGCCCGCAGGCTTGCCGCGAGCTTACATCCGTTCCACCACCACTTCGCGCAGATGCAGCCACCCCATCAGAGCGGGACTGAAGGGCCCCGTTCGCGGATGGCCGGCCCTGCATGCAAGGTCCGTGCCCGGATCGGGACGGCACCAGCACCGGAAATATCTGGCGGAAAATCCGAACCCGAGCACACCCCAAGGCTGTGCGGCCCGCAGCCTGTGCGGTCGCCCACTTTGGCTTACCATCGCCGGCCCTCTGCTTGATAGGTACAAGCCATGATCCGCGTCTCTGAACTGAAACTGCCCCTGTCGGCAGTGCAATACCACCCCGACAGCCACACCGAATACCTGCCCCTGGAGCCGCTGCGCGCCCTGGCCGCGCGCCAGCTGGGCATTGCCGAGGAGGCCATTGCCTCCGTGCATGTGCACAAGCGCAGCTTCGATGCGCGCAAGTCCGAGCTGCTGGCCGTCTACATCGTCGACCTGACGCTGGCCGACGAAAGCCAGGAAGCCGCGCTGCTGGAGCAGTTCTCCAGCCATGCCCATGTGAACCCCACGCCCGACATGCGCTGGCATGCCGTGGGCCAGGCGCCTGCCGACCTGCAGCGCCGGCCTGTGGTGGTGGGCTTCGGGCCCTGCGGCATTTTTGCGGCCCTGGTGCTGGCGCAGATGGGCTTCAGGCCCATCGTGATCGAGCGCGGCCGCTCGGTGCGCGAGCGCACCCAGGACACCTGGGGCCTGTGGCGCAAGCGCGAGCTGGTGCCCGAGTCCAATGTGCAGTTCGGCGAAGGCGGCGCAGGCACCTTCTCCGACGGCAAGCTCTACAGCCAGATCAAGGACCCGCGCCACCTGGGCCGCAAGGTGATGCAGGAATTCGTCACCCACGGCGCGCCGCCCGAGATCCTCTATGCCGCGCACCCGCACATCGGCACCTTCAAGCTGGTGAAGGTGGTCGAGGGCATCCGCGAGGAGATCATCCGCCTGGGCGGCGAGATCCGCTTCGGCCAGCGCGTGTGTGACATGCGCATCGAAGGCGAGGGCAAGGACCGCCGTCTCACCGCCCTGGAAGTGCTGGACCAGGACAGCGGCGAGCGCCAGTGGCTGGAGACCGACCATGCCGTGATGGCTTTGGGCCACAGCTCGCGCGACACCTTCGCCATGTTCTACGAGCGCGGCGTGCACATGGAGGCCAAGCCGTTCTCGGTGGGCTTTCGCATCGAGCATCCGCAAAGCGTGATCGACCGCGCGCGCTGGGGCAGGCATGCCGGCCACCCGCTGCTGGGTGCGGCCGACTACAAGCTGGTGCACCACGCCAGCAACGGGCGCGCGGTCTACAGCTTTTGCATGTGCCCGGGCGGCACCGTGGTGGCGGCCACCAGCGAGCCCGAGCGCGTGGTCACCAACGGCATGAGCCAGTACTCGCGCGCCGAGCGCAATGCCAACGCCGGCATGGTCTGCGCCATCGACCCCTCCGACTACCCGCGCGATGCCAAGAGCTTTGCCTGGGCCTTCGACGGCAAGACCCATGGCGTGGAAAACCTCAAGGACGGCGAGCTGCATCCGCTGTCGGGCATCGTGCTGCAGCGCCAGCTGGAGACCAAGGCCTACCTGCTGGGCGGGCGCAACTACAACGCGCCGGGCCAGCTGGTGGGCGACTTCATCGCGGGCAAGGAATCGGCCGCGCTGGGCGAGGTCGAGCCCTCCTACAAGCCCGGCATCACGCTGACCAACCTGCACCACGTGCTGCCGGCCTATGCCATCGAGGCCATGCGCGAGGCGCTGCCCGCCTTCGGCAAGAAGATCCGCGGCTACGACATGCACGATGCCGTGCTCACCGGCGTGGAAACGCGCACCTCCTCGCCCGTGAAGATCGAGCGCGGCGCGGACTTCCACAGCCTGAACACGCGCGGCCTGTACCCGGCCGGCGAAGGCGCCAGCTACGCGGGCGGCATCCTGTCGGCCGGCGTGGATGGCGTGAAGGTGGGCGAGGCCGTGGCCTGCGCCATCCTCGGGCTGCCCCTGCCCTCGTCGGGTGCACGCGGCTCCGGTGGCGCAGCATGACACCGCGTCCGCCCCGTTTCGCCGCCCCCTCGCGCACCCAGCTGCTGGCCGCCATTGCGGCCATGGGCGTGGTGGTGCTGTCGTCCAACATCCTGGTGCAGTACGCCATCAACGACTGGCTGACCTGGGGCGCCATCACCTATCCGTTCGCCTTCCTGGTGAGCGAGCTGGTCAACCGCAGCTTCGGCCCGCAGCAGGCCCGGCGCGTGGCCTGGGTGGGCTTTGCCGTGGCCGTGGCTGCCTCGCTGGTGCTGGCGCCGCCGCGCATCGCGCTGGCCTCGGGCGCGGCCTTCATTGCCTCGCAGTGGCTGGACATCGGCGTGTTCCACCGCCTGCGTGCGGGCCGCTGGTGGCGTGCCCCTCTGGTGGCCACGCTGCTGGCCGCCTGCCTGGACACCTTCCTGTTCTGGAGCATCGCCTTCGCAGGCGCCGCCGAGCCCTGGGTGACCTGGGCCCTGGGCGACCTGGGCGTGAAGCTGGTGCTGGGCGTGGCGCTGCTGCTGCCGTTCCGCCTTGCCATCGCCCGGTGGTGGAAAGGCCCATCGGCAATCGCCAGCGCCAAATAAAGCCGACGCGGTTCGCACGGACTCGATCTCAAGCCAGGGGCACCGTGCAACGGGAAGCGGCTTCCGCCGCTCAGGGCGAGTCGAATAACTATGGGTTGCGCTGCAGATAGTCCACGGCCAGCGCGGCCAGTGAGCGCGCACCCGTGGGCAGTTGCTTCTCGTCGATATCGAACAGCGGCGAGTGGTTGGACGGCGCCTTCGCGAAATCCTGGCCGGCCGGCGGTGCGCCCAGGAAGTAGAAGAAGCCCGGAACCACCTTCTGGAATTCCGAGAAATCCTCGGAGCCGCTGACCTTGGGAATCACCATGGCCTTGCCGCCCATGGCCAGCTTGAGCGCGGGCAGCGAGGCCTCGGTCAGTGCGGCGGGGTTGGTGGTCACCGGATAGGCCACGGGACCGAAACGCACCTTGGCCTTGGCGCCGCTGGAGGCCGCGATCTGCTCGGCCGTGGCAGTGATGCGCTTGTGTGCCTCCTGGCGCATGTCCTCGTCGAAGGTGCGCAGCGTGCCCTGCATCTCCACGTTGTCCGGGATGATGTTGTAGCGCGTGCCGCCCTGGATGGAGCCGATCGTCAGCACGGCCGGCTCCAGGCTGATGTTGAGCTGGCGGCTGACCACGGTCTGCAGGCCCAGCACCACCTGGCTGGCCGCGACGATGGGATCGACCGCATTCCACGGCGACGAGCCATGGCCGCCCCGGCCCTCGACCTGGATGCTGAGGCTGTCCGAACCCGCCATCAGCGGCCCGCTGCGGTAGCCCACCATGCCCGACGGCAGGTTGGACGTGATGTGCAGGCCGTAGATGGCCTGCACGTCCTTGAGCACGCCGGCCTCCACCATGGCCTTGGCGCCGAAGCTGGGCACATGGCCGTGGGCATCGGCCTCCACGGGAGCGCCTTCCTCGGCGGGCTGGAAGATGAACTTCACCGTGCCGGGCAGCTTGGCGCGCATGCCGGCCAGCGCCTCGGCCGCGCCCATGAGCATGGCCACGTGGGCATCGTGCCCGCAGGCATGCATGACCGAAACTTCCTTGCCCATGTACTGGGCCTTGGCCTTGGAGGCAAAGGGCAGGCCGGTCTTCTCGGCCACGGGCAGCGCATCCATGTCGGCACGCAGCGCCACGGTCTTGCCCGGCTGGCCGCCGCGCAGCACGCCCACCACGCCCGTGCCGCCCACGCCGGTCTGCACCTCCATGCCCAGGCGGCGCAGGTGATCGGCCACCACCTTGGCCGTGCGTTCTTCCTGCCCCGACAGTTCGGGGTGCTGGTGGATGTCGCGGCGCCATTCCACCATCTTGGGCGCCAGCGGCTGGATGGCGGCATCCAGGGCCGCCAGGCCCTGTGCATCGAGCCCCTGGGCGCTGGCCGCCAGTGGCAGGCCGCAGGCCAGCAGCCCTGCCAGGGCGATGGAGCGCAGGCCTGTGCGCGGGAAGGAGGAAGGCTTTGTCTCGGCGCTGGTGTGGAGCATCTTCGTGGTCCTGGAAAGTGGCACAAGCAGCCATGCTAAAAGTGAAGCACGTATGACGGACACGTCAAAATCGCCATTCGAGGAGCCAGAACCGCCATGCCCCGGACCTTTGTCATCGAGCTGCCCTGCCTGGAGCACAGCGCCATCGGCCACGCCGCGCACCTGGTGGAGATGCTGCGCAGCGCCAACCTGGTCGCCAGCCTGCGCCTGGGCCGGCGCGCACCGCGCTTTGGCTGGCGCTGGGTCGACGGCCAGGGCCGGCCCCTGCCCACCATGCCGCACGCGGACGAAGGCGCGGCAGCCGAAGGGCCCGCGCAGGCCGTCTTCGTGAGCGCGCTGCACTGCCCTGACATTCCCTCCATACGCGACATCGTCGCCGCGCATCCGGCCCTCGTGCGCCGCATCACCACGGCCTTCGACCAGGGCCTGGCCGTCTGCACGCTGGGCAGCGCCGCCTGGTTTGCGGCAGCGGGCGGCCGCTGCCAGGGCCGGCTTGTGGCCCTGCCCTGGTATTTCATGGGCGGCTTCGGCCTGGACTTCCCGGGCATCGAACTGGCCGAGGGCCAGCCCTTCGTGGACGACAGGCCCTGGCTCAGCGCCTCCCACCCCGAGGCCCTGGCACCCATGGCCGTTGCACTCACACGCCATGCCTTCGGCGACGACCTGGCCGCAGCGCTGGCCGCCGTGCTGCAGCCCGATGCCCAGCGCGAACGCGCCACCCGCGCCGCCCTGCAGGACCGCCGCATTCCCGCCACGCGCAACAGCGTGCTGGCCCATGCCATCGCCTGGCTGGAAGCGCGCGTGGAGCAGCCCTATGACCTGCAGGCCCTCGCGCACGCGGCATCCACCAGCCCGCGCACCCTGCTGCGCCACTTCCAGCAGGAGCTGGGCCACAGCCCGCTGGACCACCTGCACCGCCTGCGCTGCGCACGGGCCCGGGTGCTGCTGGAGATCACGCTGGAGAGCGTGCCGTCCGTGGCGCTGGCCTGCGGGTATGGGGATGCCTCTGCGTTTCGGCGGGTGTTCTTGCGGTATGTGGGGATGGCGCCTGCGGCCTATCGGGAAAGGCATGCGTTGAGGGCGCCGAGGAGGCGGTGGAGGGTGGGGGCTGCCTGATTGTTTTTGCCCCTGCCGGGTCAAAAAACAGACCCGAGAACAAGAAAGACTCAGTCCACCGTCACCTTCGCCTCCCGAATCACCCTCCCCCACTTCTCCGTCTCGGCAGCAATGAACCGATCGCACTCCTCAGGCGTGGACCCCTCCGCAAACGTCCCCATCACCTGCTCCAGCCGCTGCGACACCTCGGCACTGCGGATGATGCGCGACACCTCGGCGGACATGCGCTGCACGATCTCGCGCGGCACGCCGGCCGGCGCGATCATGGCCGCCCAGGTGCTGCCCAGCAGGCCGTCGTAGCCCTGCTCCACGAAGGTGGGCACGTCGGGCAGCGCGGCCAGGCGCTTGTCGCTGGCCACGCCGATGAGGCGGATGCGGCCGGCCTTGGCGGGCTGGATGAGGTTGGGCGGCGGGTCCAGGAACAGAGGGATCTGGCCGCCCATGAGGTCGGCCAGCGCAGGCGCGGCGCCCTTGTAGGGCACGTGGACCATGTCCGTCCTGGTGAGCAGCTTCATCAGCTCGGTGGTCAGGTGGGCGCTGGAGCCGCTGCCCGAGGAGCCGAAGCCCACCTTGCCGGGATTGGCCTTGGCATAGGCGATCAGCTCGGGCGTGGTCTTGAAGGGCGCGTTCATGGCCACGGCAGCGACCAGGGGCGAGACGCCCATGAGCGAGACGCCGACCAGGTCCTTCTTCGGGTTGTAGGGCAGCTTGGGATAGAGCGTGGTGTTGGCCGCATAGGCCGCGATGACCACGCCGAAGGTGTGCCCGTCCGGCGCGGCCTTGGCGATCTGGTCCACGCCGATGATGCTGTTGGCGCCGGGCTTGTTCTCCACGATGACGGGCTGGCCCAGGGCCTTTTGCAGGCCGACCTGCAGCAGGCGCGCCATCTGGTCGGTGAAGCCGCCTGCCGTGTACGGAACGATGATGCGGATGGGCTTGGAGGGCCAGGGGCTCTGGGCCCAGGCCAAGGGGGCCAGCACGGTGGTGGCTGCTGCAGCGGCGGCAGCGGTCGATTGCAAAAAGCCGCGGCGGGAAGTCGAAGGCATGGTGTCTCTGGATTCTTCTAAGTTGAAAAATGGCCCCCACGCTACCCTTGCTGCGCAAGGTCCGCTGCCCCCCAAGGGGGCCGCTTTTCATCTTGGGGCGGCCCGGCGATGAAAAAACGCCACGCAACAGCGCAGCGTCGGATGGAAAACAAGGCTCAATACCCCCGCGCCACATCCACAAGGTTGAGCAGCGGCTCGCCCGCGCGCAGGCGGCGCAGGTTCTCCAGGCACTGGCGGGCCACGGTGTCGGCCGAGGCCTGGGCCGCGATGTGCGGCGTGACAAAGGCCTTGGGATGGCCCCAGACCTTGTTGCCGGGCTGGGGCGGTTCGTCGCGCAGCACGTCCAGCGCGGCGCCGGCCAGGTGGCCTTCGTCGAGCAGGGCCAGCAGGTCGTCTTCCACCACCTGCTCGCCGCGCCCCACGTTGATGAAGTAGGCACCGCGCGGCAGCAGGGACAGGGTGCGGCGGTCCAGCAGGTCGCGCGTCTCGGGCGTGAGCGGCAAGGCGCAGACCAGGATGTCGCTGGTGGACAGCAGCTGCTTCAGACCTTCGGCACCGCTGTGCGTGGCCAGGCCTGCAATGCTCTTGGCGCTGCGGCTCCAGCCTGCGACGGGGTAGCCGATGGCCTGCATGGCGCCGGCCACGAAGCGGCCGACCTCGCCCAGGCCCAGGATGCCCACGCGGCAGTCTGCGCTGGCGCGCACGGGGCGGCGCAGCCAGTCGCCGGCCTGCTGCTGGCGCGCGAACAGGTCCAGCTCGCGCGTGTGGCGCAGCGCGGTGCCGACCACGTACTGGGCGATCTCCACATGCTGCTGCGGATCGACGGTGCGCGCCACGGGCAGGCCGGCCGGCAGGTCGGGCACGGCCAGCAGCTTGTCCACGCCCGCGCTGGGCGCGCACAGCAGCTTCAGGCCCGGATAGGCCGGCAGCACGCCCGGCTTGAGGCTCCAGGCGAGCATGGCCTCGACCGCATCGGCCGGCGCCTCTTCGCGGTGGCCCCAGACCTGCACGCCGGGCGCCAGCGCGCGCAGCGAGTCGACGATGGGCGCGCCCATGCTCGGGTGGATATTGACCAGAATTCCCATGGTTTCCTTCAGTCCTTGTAAGAAGGGTCTATGCGGTCCAGACGGCGCAGCAGGCCGGGCCAGGCCAGGCCTGCGCCCTTGCCCTTGGTGACCTGGCGCGACTGGTTGACCGCGTCGGCAATGATGTCCTGCGGGATGCGCGTGAGCTCGCCGCCGCCCGACTGCGCCAGGATCTGGATGCGGCAGGCCGACTCCAGCGTGTACATGGCCAGCACGGCCTCGGCCACGTTGCGGCCGCAGGTCAGCAGGCCATGGTTGCGCAGGATGAGGAAGTTGCTGGCGCCCAGGTCATCGACCAGGCGCGGCTTCTCGTCGTCGCGCAGGGCCACGCCTTCGTAGTCGTGGTAGGCCAGGCGCGCCAGCGGGAAGATGGACTGCTGCGAGATGGGCAGCAGCCCCTCCTTCTGCGCCGAGACGGCCACGCCATAGCGCGTGTGCGTGTGCAGCACGCACTGCACCTCGGGGCGGCCGTCGTGGATGGCGCTGTGGATGACGAAGCCGGCCGGGTTGACGTCGTACTCGGTCTCCATCAGCGGCCGGCCCTCGTGGTCCACCTTGACCAGGCTGGACGCGGTGATCTCGTCGAACAGCATGCCGTAGGGGTTGATCAGGAATTGGTCGGGCTGGCCCGGCACGCGCGCCGAGATGTGGGTGAAGATCAGGTCGTCCCAGCCAAAGTGGGCGACCAGCCGGTAGGCGGCGGCCAGCTCGATGCGGGTCTGCCATTCCTCGGCCGTCACCTGGCGGCGGACCTCGGACATCGTGGTGTCGTTGCTCATGGGGTGTACCTCTTGGTGGACATCGTGGTGGACATCGTTTGGAGAAAGCATCCGCCGGTTCAGCGCCCCGTCGCGTACTGGTCGCGCAGCTCGCGCTTGAGCACCTTGCCGATGGCGCTGCGCGGCAGCTCGGCAATGAAGCGCAGGTCCGCCAGGCGCTGGGTCTTGCCGGCCCGCTGGTTGTACCAGCCCATGATGTCCTCGGGCAGGGCCGGCTGCCCCGCGCGCGACACCACGTAGGCCACGGGCGTCTCGCCCCATTGCTCGGAAGGCACGCCGACCACGGCCACGTCGTCCACGGCCGGGTGGGCGCGCAGCTGGGTTTCCAGGTCGCTGGGGTAGATGTTGAAGCCGCCGCTGATGATCATGTCCTTGCGGCGGTCGAACAGGGTGAGGAATCCATCGGCATCGAAGCGGCCCACGTCGCCCGTGCGGATGAAGCGCTTGCCCGTGGGGTCGAACCATTCGGCTTCGCGCGTCTTGGCGGGCTGGCCGTGGTAGCCGGTCATCATGCTGGCAGAGTGGCCCACGACCTCGCCATCCTCGCCCGGGGCGACCTCGCGGCCGTCCTCGTCGATGAGGCGGATGTCATGGCCCTCGGCGGGCCTGCCCACGGTGTGCAGCTTGTCCGGGTGCAGATGGGCTTCGAGGATGCAGGTGCCGCCGCCTTCGGTCATGCCGTAGAACTCGGTCAGGCTGCCGGGCCAGCGCGCCACCACGTCGGCCTTGAGCTCGGCCCGGAACGGCGCGCTGGTGCAGAACTTGGCGCGGAAGCTGGACAGGTCATGCTCGCCGAACTGCGGCAGCGCCATGATGCGCTGGTACTGCACGGGCACCAGCATGGTGTGGGTGACGCGGTGCTGCTGGGCCAGTTGCAGGTAGCGGGCCGCGTCGAACTTGGGCATCAGTACCACGCAGCCGCCGCTGCCCAGCGTGGGGAAGAACACCACCAGCGTGGTGTTGGAGTACAGCGGCGTGGCCAGCAGCGTCGTGCCATCGGGGCCATAGCCGTAGACGCTGCCCCGGTTGATGTGGGCCCAGCGCATGCCGTGCGACTGCACGATGCCCTTGGGGGTGCCCGTGGTGCCCGAGGAATAGATGATGTTGAACGGCGCGGCCGGCTCCACGCTCACGGGCGCGGGCTGCGCGCCTTCGGGCGCCAGCCAGTCGTCAAAGGCACGGCCGGGCGCGGCGCCGTCCAGCGAGATGCATTGCAGGGCGCCGTCGGCAGGCACCAGGCCCTGGGCCGCCTTGTCGAGGAACAGGTGGCGCGCCTGGGCATCGCGCAGCATGGAGGCCAGGCTGTCGGCCGTGGAGGACGGCGCCAGCGGCGCAACCACCACGCCCGCGCGCAAGGCGCCCAGGAACAGCGCGGCATAGCGCACCGAGTTCAACGCGCAGATGGCAATCGCCTGGCCAGGCTGCACGCCGTCGCGCTGCAGCGCGGCAGCCACGCGGTCCATGAGGGCGTCAAGCTGCGCGTAGCTCAGCGTCTGCTGGTCGTCGCGCAGCGCGGCATGGGCCGGCTGCTGGCGCGCGTGGCTGCGGATCAGCTCGGCCAGCGTGGTGAAGGGCGCATCGGGCGAAGGCAGGGTAACAGTCATGAGGGGCTCCGTTCCAGGAATTCACGAATCTCAAGCGGACTGCGCCCGCCAGCCCCCTGGCCCTGCGGGCGCATTGGAGGACAGGCCTACTTGGCGGCCAGGCCCAGGCGGTCGATCAGGACCTTGTCCTTGGCATACGCCTCGCGCACCCACTGCGCATAGTCGGCGCCGGAGCGGTACCAGGCGTCCTGGTTCAGCTGCTTGAGCACCTCGATGTGGCGCGGGTCATCCATGGCTTTCTTGAAGGCGTCGTGCAGCTTGCGCACCACGGCCGGGTCCATGCCCTTGGGGCCGGCCAGTCCGTAGGGCGAGGTGGAGACCACGCCATAGCCCAGCTCCTTGGCCGTGGGCACGTCGGGCCAGCGCTGGGTGCGCTTTTCGCCGAAGGTCATGAGCAGGCGCATCTGGCCGCCATCCACATAGGTGTCCCAGCCCGAGGCATCGCTTTGCGCGGCCACGTGGCCGCCCAGCAGGGCCTGCTGCAGGTCGGCGTTGCCCTTGAAGGGCACGTGGTTGAGCGTGACCTTGGCGTTCTCGGCCAGCTCCTCCATCAGCAGGTGGGGCGAGGAGCCTATGCCGGTGGAGCCGTACTCGATCTTGCCGGGGCTCTTGCGCGCGGCGGCAATGTATTCGTTGAAGCTCTTGTAGGGCGAGTCCGAGCGCACCGTGAAGCCGAAGGTGTAGCCCGAGACCCCGATGATGTAGGTGAAGTCCGTGACCGGGTTCCAGGCCGTCTTCTGCATGTGCGCCATGCGCAGCATGGACATGGGGAACTGGGTGATGGTGTAGCCATCGGGCTTGGCCGTGCGGGACATGTTGCCCGGGCCCAGCGTGCCGCCCGCGCCGGGCTTGTTCTCCACGATGATGGCCTGACCCAGCTGCTTGCCCGCGATGTCGGCCAGGGTGCGCATGTGGCGGTCGGTGGAGCCGCCTGCGGGGAAGGGCACGATCAGCGTGATCGGGCGCGTGGGAAAGTCGCTGGCCTGGGCCCATGCCGGCGCGCTGGCGCCCGTGGTGGCCACAAAGACAACAGCCGCAAGCGCAAGGCTGCGGCGGCCAATGGAAATCTGCATATCTGTCTCCTGCATCTCTGAACCAGGTGGGGCCGGGGCACATGCCTTGTGTGCCGCTCTGGCCAGGGCCCGGATACTTCACCCGGGCCCGTCGGCACCGCCTCCCGGTGCGGTGCCTTGCGTTCTTACAGCGACTGCACCAGCTCGGGCACGGCCTGGAACAGGTCGGCTTCCAGGCCGTAGTCGGCCACCGAGAAGATCGGTGCCTCGGGGTCCTTGTTGATCGCCACGATCACCTTGGAGTCCTTCATGCCGGCCAAGTGCTGGATGGCGCCGGAAATACCGGCCGCAATGTACAGCTGGGGCGCCACGATCTTGCCGGTCTGGCCGACCTGCAGGTCATTGGGCGCATAGCCTGCGTCCACCGCTGCGCGCGAAGCGCCGATGGCCGCGCCCAGCTTGTCGGCCAACGGGGTCATGACTTCGTTGAACTTCTCGCTGCTGCCCAGCGCACGGCCACCGGAGACGATGATCTTGGCGGCCGTCAGCTCGGGGCGGTCGCTCTTGGTCACTTCACGGCCCACGAAGCTGCTCTTGCCGCTGTCGCCAGCGGCCGCCAGCTGCTCCACCTGGGCGCTGCCGCCCGTGGTGCCCGCTGCGTCAAAGCCCGTGCCGCGCACGGTGATGACCTTGATCTTGTCGCTGCTTTGCACCGTGGCAATGGCGTTGCCTGCGTAGATGGGGCGCTCGAA
>NZ_JBICKS010000007.1:0-1186 GCF_043104415.1 Delftia sp. WSY_16
CAACACAATGACTGCACCTGGCGCAAGGAGTGCTGGCCATGAAGCAACGACCTCGGATCTACTACACCGAAGCACAGAAAGCGATGATGTGGGATCGCTGGAGCAAGGGCGATACCCTGCACCAGATCGGCAAGCTGTTCGATCGGCCACATACCTCCATTCAGAACATCCTGGCCGCAACCGGCGGAATCCGCCCGCCAGCGCGCCATCGATCACGATTGGCACTGACTCTCGCTGAGCGCGAGGAGATCTCGCGGGCATTGGCTGCGGGCGAATCCATCCACTGCGTTGCCGCGCGCTTGGGGCGAGCTGCATCCACTGTCAGCCGTGAGCTTCACCGCAACGGTGGCAAGAGTTGCTACAGGGCTGCGCGCGCCGATGAAGCAGCCTGGGAGCGTGCGCACCGCCCCAAGCCTTGCAAGCTGGCGAGCAATCCAGCCCTGGCGCAGATCGTGGCTGGCAAACTGCAGCATCGATGGTCGCCTGAGCAGATCGCCGGTTGGCTCAAACGGACCTACCCAGAGCAAAGGAGCATGCAGGTGTCCCACGAAGCCATCTATCGCACGCTCTTTGTCCAGACGCGGGGCGCTTTGAAGAAGGAGCTTCTGGAGCATTTGCGGCGCACCAGAGGCATGCGTCGTTCACGGCACTACACGCAAAAGACCAGTATCCATGGCCGAATCGTCGGTGCCGTCCCCATCAGCGAACGTCCGGCCTGTATAGAAGATCGGGCCGTGCCAGGGCATTGGGAAGGAGACTTGCTGTTCGGCGATGCTCATAGCCAGATCGCGACCTTGGTGGAGCGACACACGCGCTATGTGATGCTGGTCAAGCTGGTGGACAAAGACTCGTACACCGTGGCTGCGGCCCTAGCCAGACATGCCAGGAGCCTGCCGCATGAGCTCTACCGCTCCTTGACCTGGGATCGCGGCTCGGAAATGGCGGGGCACAAGCGCTTCACGTTGGCGACCGACATCCAGGTCTACTTCTGCGACCCGCACCATCCATGGCAACGGGGCACCAACGAGAACACGAACGGGTTACTCAGGCAGTACCTTCCCAAAGGCCTGGATCTGTCGGGCTACTCACAGGAGAGCTTGGATGCGATTGCAAGGCAGTTGAACCAGCGTCCCAGGAAGACGCTGGGGTTCAGAACACCTGCTGAAATGTTTGATGAGTGTGTTGC
>NZ_JBICKS010000008.1:0-116940 GCF_043104415.1 Delftia sp. WSY_16
CCAAGAGCGGACATTGCTTTTATCCGATAGTCAAATCCAAAGCCGAATTTGCAACGTCGATTGAAAGTCGCAAAGGCTGGATATGGGTGTGTGGACAAAGTGTCAAGCTAACGGGCACCGAGCTTGGACACAATGGCGCCTCAGACGCCTTCTCGCCTGTCTACACCCCTCTCATGTCTTCCAACATCCTGACCTTTACCTGCATCGGCGCTGATGCCCTTATGCTCTCCGCGCTGCACGGTCACCTCCAGACCGCAGTCGGCCAGTTCGCCGACCAGTGGCCCGCGCCGCTGCAAGCTTGCTTCGACGACTGGGAGAAGCCCTTCGTGACCAGTACGTCGCTGCGGGGCGAGACGCTGCGCTTCGTGATTGACACCTCATCCGGTGACGAATTGGAGAAGGCGCATATCCAGGCACTGCACGACGCCGGCGCGACGCACATCCGAGTGCGCATCTGGTACGGGCAGGTCGGCGAAACGCGAACGCTGCATTACCAAGGCGGCAAAAAGGTTGCTGCCAAGGCCTTCCCGGCGCCGATGCTGACTGAGGAGGAGGAGCTGCTGGAGCTGCTGCTGGACGGCAAGGAGGCTGCCTTCGCCAAGGCCATCAAGGCCGGCGCACCGAAGAATGCCGTGGTCGATGGCACGCCGCTTCTGGTGCATGCGGCCAAGGCCCGGCTAGGCAAGGCGGTGTCGGCGCTGCTGGACGCGAACGTCGACCTAATCGCCTGCCTGGCCTGGGTCGACGAGGTCGCAGAGGTGGTGCAGAGCTACGGCGGCAAGAACACTCCGGCACTGCTGCGCACGCTCGTGCAGGCGCCACAAGCCGACCCCGTGGCGCTGTGGCGCTCGGAGTGTGTGCTGCGCGCGCTCTGCGAACATCCCGAACTGCTGGCCTTGCTGGCCTCTCGCGAGGGCGTGGACGTCAACGCGCAGATCCGCTGGGCCCTGCACCCGGAGCAGGTGAGGGGCAGCCTTCTCTTCAACAGTGTGAGTTTCTTTAAGGACCGGCTGGACGTGCTGGCCGTGCTGGAGACACTGGGCGCGCGCTCCGTTGCGCCGCCGGCCATGAGCGATCAGCGCCGCCTGGAGCGCCTGTACTGGCAGGAGCGCGACGCAGGAACCGTTGCCGAGCTGGTCGCCGCAGGGGTGAATCTGGACACCCCGCTGTGGGATGACCGCCCCACCTCCCTGCTGCGTAACGTCATGCGCCACCCGACGATGGGTTGCCAGCCGCTGACCCTGGCCAATGAGTTGCTCACCAACGGTGCCAGCGCCGCGTTCTGGATGGAGCCCGATGCGTTTCAGCGCGAGGTGTTAGTTGGCATTTTCGACGCCAAGGAGCGGGCGCTCATGGCCGACGTCCCACTGAACGGCGACCGACACTTCGTCCCGGCGCGCGATGGTCAGTTGATCTTGGATTTCTTGGCCGGGCTGCTTGCCCAGGGGTTAGACGCCAACATGCCTGTGCGCCTGTGCTTGCACAAATTGACGGGCAGCGGCATTGACGCTGACTTCCGCTACAAGCGTCTGTACTGGCGCGGCTCGCTGCTCGGTGCCGTTGCGCTGCTGCTGTGCGGTCGCGGCAGCGAGATGCGCCCGATCTGCCTACCGCTGGCGGCGCTGCTGCTGAGCTACGGCGCAGCCCCCGATGACGCAGGCGATCTGGTGGATAGCACGAAAGGCGAGATCTACTGGGACATCTTGCTGCGGGGCGACTGGAGCCGCGAGGCGTGGGACAGCCATCCCCCGACCGGCACGGTAGTTGAACGACTTCGCCATCGACAGAACCAAGTGCCGGACGAGGTCGACGCAGAACTCATCGCGATTTTGGAGAAGCGCGGCCGGTAGTAGGCCAGCCGACCGCTCGCCAGCCAACGTTTGCAAGAGCCTTCAGGCTTGCATTGAGTTACGCCGATGCGGCCGCAGGTCTTCGAAACTGGGGTGCTCTGGACGACCGCTTTTGAATTTGCTTCGAAGACCGCAATGGGTCGCCAGCCGACTGCTGGCCGGCAGCTTCAGGCTGGTTGCTATCTGTTAGCCCCACGGCAGACCTCTTGCCATCCATGCCGTCAACACCCCGCTGGCCGTCTTCTCGCACATGCCGGCAATGGCCCAGCAAGCCCCTGCTCTTTCTCAGTGACCAGCGTGCCGCGCCCCGGTCCTGAGAGCGCCAAAACTAAAATGCCGCCATGACTGCACCCTCGGCTTCCCCCCATTCCTTCGACAAACTTGCGCTTTCGCCTGCGACGCTCGCCAATCTTGAGCGGCTCGGCTACCTTGAAATGACGGCGATTCAGCTCGCCAGCCTGCCCCCTGCGCTTGAAGGCAAGGATGTGATCGCCCAGGCGAAGACCGGCAGCGGCAAGACCGCAGCCTTTGCCCTGGCGCTGCTGGCCAAGCTGGATACGCGCAATTTCTCGGTGCAAGGCCTGGTGCTCTGCCCCACCCGCGAGCTGGCCGATCAGGTGACGACCGAGATTCGCCGCCTGGCGCGTGCGGAAGACAACGTCAAGGTGGTGACCCTGTCCGGCGGCGTTCCGCTGCGCGGCCAGAACGCGAGCCTTGAGAACGGCGCGCACGTGATCGTGGGCACGCCCGGCCGTGTGATCGATCACCTGGACCGGGGCAATCTGAACCTTGATTCGCTGAACACCTTGGTGCTTGACGAAGCAGATCGCATGCTCGACATGGGTTTCGTCGATGACATCGCCAAGGTCGCCAAGCAGTGCCCCCCGCAGCGCCAGACCTTGCTGTTCTCCGCCACCTACCCTGAAGGCATCGCCAAGCTGGCCGCGCGATTCATGCGTGACCCGGTCACGGTCAAGGTCGCCGCGCAGCACAGCGGCGAGCAGATCGAGCAGCGCTGGTACGAGGTGGACAAGGAAGAGCGGCTGCCTGCGGTGGCTCGCCTGCTGGAGCATTTCCGGCCCGAGAGCACGCTGGCCTTCTGCAATACCAAGGCGCGCTGCCGGGCCCTTGCCGAGCTGCTGCAGGCCCAGGGCTACAGCGCGCTGGAGCTGCACGGCGATCTGGAGCAGCGTGACCGTGACCAGGTGCTGGTGCGCTTCGTGAACGGCAGTTGCTCCGTGCTGGTCGCCACCGATGTGGCGGCTCGCGGGCTGGATGTGACCAACCTGGGCGCCGTCATCAACGTGGACATCACGCCCGACCCTGAAGTGCACGTGCACCGCATCGGCCGCACAGGCCGCGCCGGCCAGAAAGGCCTGGCCCTGAGTCTTGCGACGATGGACGAAATGGGCGCGGTCGGAAACATCGAGCAGATGCAGGGCAGCCCATCCGTCTGGTACCCGCTGGACGAGCTGACGCCGACTCCCGGCGGCCGGCTCCTGCCATCCAAGGCCACCATCCACATCAATGCCAGCCGCAAGGACAAGATCCGCCCGGGCGATGTGCTGGGCGCGCTCACCGCAGACCTGGGCTACACCCGCGAGCAAGTGGGCAAGATCGACATCAACGAGTTCGCAACCTATGTGGCCGTGGACCGCAAGATTGCGCATGACGTCGTTGCCCGGCTCAATAGCGGAAAGATCAAGGGGCGAACGGTGAAGGCGCGCTTGCTCAAGGATTGAGCGGTTGCAGGCGCCGAGGCACGAACGACCACAACGGGTCGTTTCGCGCCAGCCACTGCCCATTCTTGTTTCGTTGGGATCGACGGCCAACGATGCTCCTGGCTGCTCACCGGGTCCGTCGTCCGCGCCCTCGCCTTGAACGGTCTGGAAAGACCGGGCCTGTCATGACTGCGCGGCAGGGTTGGCCGCTTCGGCTTTTTCTGCGGGCGGCTGCAGCCCTTCGGCCAGCGCCGCGCCCAGCGCGTCGATCACGGCCCGCACGCCCGGCACGTTGCGGCGGTCGCGGTGATAGGCCAGGTACACCGGGCAGGACGGCAGTGGCGCATCCACCTCCAGCCGTGCCAGGCCGGGCACGGCATGGGCCATGGCGTCGGGCAGCAGGCAGATGCCCTGGCCTTGCTCCGTGGCCTCCTGGCGGGCCAGGTCGGAGGCGGATCGAAAGACGAACCGGGTGGCGCCCCGGCTGGCCAGCCACAGGTTGGAGGCGTCCTGCCGGCCGGTGGCCAGGTCCTGTCCCACGAAGTCGTGGCTGGCGAAGTCCTGCACGCGCAGGCGGCGACCCGGCAGGCGCTGCTCGACATAGCCGTGCGAGGCGTACAGGCCAAACGTCAGTTGCCCCGCCCATTTCTCCACCACCACGGCCGAGCTGGAGCGCCCGACCCGGAGCGCGACGTCCACTTCGCGCCGCCCGACATCCGTGAAGCGCGACTCCACGGCCACTTCGATATGCAGCCCGGGGTGCGCGCTTCTCAACTGCGAGAGCACGGCGGTCACCGGCTTCACGAAGCCTTCGCCCATGCTGACGCGGATGGTGCCGGTCAGCGCATGGGCCTTCTCAGCGGGCCGGTCGTCGCGCTTGATGCCGCCCAGTCCCAGCTCGAATTGCTCGGCCAGCTCCACCAGTTCCATCGCATCGGGCTCGACCGTCGTCCCTGCGCTGCTGCGGTGTACCAGGGCGCGGCCCAGGGATTGCTCCAGCGCCTCGATGCGCCGCGCGACGGTGGAGGTGGACAGGCCCAGGGCAGCGCCTGCGGCCAGCAGGCTTTGGTGGCGGTGAAGCGCCAGGAGCACGCGCAGGTCATCCCAGGTGGTGGGCGGTTGGTTTTTCATGAATGCAAATCAGCTTACCAGCGCTGCCCATTCCCAGGCGGGCCCCCCGTCGCAATACTCGAGTGCATGAAAACCCCTTTTGATTTTTCCCAGAAAACCGTCCTGGTGACCGGCGCCTCCATGGGCATCGGTGAAGTATTCGCCAGGGAGCTTGCCCGCCGTGGCGCCAAAGTCGTGCTGATCGCGCGCAGCCGCGACAGGCTCGAGAAGCTCGCCAGCGAATTGCCCGGCGCCGAATTCCTGGTGGAGGACCTGGCCGCACCCGGGGCGGCCCGGCGGGTCTTCGAGGCCGTCAGCGCCAGGGGCCTGCTGCCGGATCTGCTGGTAAACAACGCGGGCTTCGGCACCCACGGCAGGTTTGATGAACTGGCGCTGGACATACAGCGGGAGGCCATCGATCTGAATGTGGGCGCCCTGGTGGATTTGACGCACCTGTGTCTCCCCGCACTGGAGCAGCGCCAGGGCGGCGTCATCAACATCGCCTCCACGGCAGCGTTTCAGCCGGTCCCGTACATGGCGGTCTACGCCGCGACCAAGGCCTTCGTCCTTTCGTTCAGCGAAGCGCTCTGGGCCGAGTACCGGCCGCGCGGCGTGCGCGTGCTGGCGTTGTGCCCGGGCGCTACCGACACGGCGTTCTTCGCCCGCGCCGGCGAGGCCGCATCCTTCGGGAAAAAAGCATCCAGCGAAGACGTGGTTCGCCTGGGGCTGAAAGCCTTCGACGACAACCGCGCATCGGTGGTGCACGGCTGCGCCAACTACCTGACGGCCCTGGGCGGGCGCATTGTCACTCGCGAGTTCATGGCCCGGTTCACGGCGCGCGTGATGAGGCCTGCCGCGCAGCCGGCTTGAAGACGACTGGCAAGAGACAGCGATAGAAAAAAACCTGTCCCCTTCCCAACCCTAGCCCAGCACGAGCCTTGCTAGCCTTGGCACATGCTGATCTCCGAACTCGCCCGGCTCACGGGCGTCTCCATCCACGCGCTGCGGCACTACGAGCGCGCGGGCCTGCTCAAGCCCCGGCGCCTGCCCAATGGCTACCGCGACTATCCGCGCTCGGCCCGGCGCGAGGTGGTGTTCATCGCCATGTCCCGCGCGCTGGGGTTCGGGCTGCCGCGCATTGCGGAGAACCTGCGCGCCTGGCGTGCGGGGCGCATAGGCCCCGGTGACCTGGCCGATGCCGTGCAGCAGCGCGTGCAGGAGATAGACGAACAGATCGCCGCGCTGCAGGCCCAGCGCGCCCAGGCCCTGGACCATGTGCAGTGGCTGCGCGCCCGCCAGGCCGAGCGGGATCTGGCGCAGACGGCACCGGCCCCATCCAACGCACCCGACAAACCCGCCGCGCCCTGGCCGCGCGTGCGCCGTGCCGCTTCACCCACCACGAAGGAGACAAGCCATGACTGAGCCGACCACCCACCCCACCCCATCCACCCAGGCGCTGCAGAACGCCGTGCTGGCCATGCCCATGGCGCGCACCCTGGGCCTGCGCTTCGTGCGTGCCGAGCCCGGAGCCACCGAGCTGGAGATGCCCATTGCCGATGCCCTGTGCTTTCAGCCGGGCCAGTTGCAGGCCACGGCGGTCTTTGCACTGGGCGACTTTGCGGCGGTGTCGGCCGCAGGTTCACTGCTGCCTGCCGGCTGGGCCAATGCCACGGTGGACGGCAGCGTGAAGCTCTTCGCCCCCGCACGCGGCACCCACCTGCGGGCGCGCGGCCGCGTGGTGGATGCCGGCCGCGTGCTCAGCATCTGCGCAGCCGACCTGTACGCGGTGGCCGAGGGCGGTCATGAAACGCATTGCGCGACCTGGCTGGGCACGGCGCGCAATCTGGAGCCCAGGCCCGTGCGGGCCTGAGAACGTTCCCCCGCCTCCCCACCCCGTATGTCAGCGCCTGCGTCGTGGCGGTTGCGGGGTTGCCGAAGGACAGATCACCTCGCCAAGGGCCACCACTGCTACAGGCTCTGCTTCAAGCCAATCTTCTCTTCGGATAGGGAATCTCGCCTGTTGCGGATAAGCAGGACCAACAGCGCACCGGACAGGAGAGAAGAAAATGAGAAAACATAATTGATCATGGAATAACTGGAGCCATGAAACCCCAATGACATCGGGGCAAAAAACACCAATGCGTAAACAACCCAAAAAATGATTCTTGACGACCAATAAAGACCTAGCCCACCAGAAATTGCTGCCGCATAGAAAAACCCCACATCCGTAATTCCTTTGCACACCAAGGAAAGGAACCCCTCCCCGACAATTTGATAACCATTGGCCATCGATATTTCATAGAACAGCATGAATACAAACAATGCAACAGCCGGAATAATGGCACAATAAATCATCAATGAAGAAGAATCTTTGATAAACTGAAATTGCACTGCCCATCTTCCACGATTTTTTGATATCTCCATCGCCAGAAGAGCACAGACTCCCATGGCAGGCAGCTCTGCCAACAGCAATATGGCAGAAGCTTGGGATTGAATTGCAGAATACATTGCACCCAGCCCTGCAACAGACATTGACAATATATAAATCAGATATTTTCCAAAGAAAGCATTGGCATAGCCAGGAATCAAAACGGAAAATATTCTTCTGCCAGGCAATCCACGAAAATTGAATGAAAAACTGAATTGACAGTATTTCCGCATCAAAGCATATGCGGCAATGGAAAAAATGATGTCACTGAACAGATAGGCAAGAGCGACCGAGTCATCACTCATCCACTCATTCCTCCCAAGCAGCACCAGCACAACAATCACACAGGCTGCATGGAAAAAAAACCTGCCACATTCTGAATTTTGCAACGATGGCAGTATGTGGTCTTGACTCAAGAACGCAGCCGCATACATTGATGATTCCGAAGAAGGGAATACACAGAATTATCAATCTTGCCTGGGATATGGCTCCATCCAATAGCTCCTCTGGCAAACCGGATATCAGGGTTTTCGAGATAACAGGAAGCCAATACACCAAAATAAAACAAAACCCGGTGTACAGGAGGACTATCCAGAACATCAAACTGATGAGTGAATCCGATTGCCCCTTACCTTTGCTGGCAGCCATTTCCGAAAAGAAGATGGCGCCAATACTCGCCGGCAATACAAAGAAAAGTGATGCAAAGGAAAGGGCTATGCTGAATTGGGCAACAAGAGTAGGGCTATGGAAACTAATGGCAAAAATGGTGACCATGGAGGCAAGCGGTGGGGCGGAGCGCCCAACTGCGAGGTCAAATACCCGCTTTGCATCACCAGGCCTCATACCTATCCCTACTCCGCAGAATCAAAACCCATGATATATGACCCGAATTCTTTGAAATGAAGATCCTGGGTTACGTTGAAGCTGCCATTCATTATTCATTGCCCGCCATCCCTGTCACTGCGGAATATGGACAAACATATCGGCGCAATCCTTGAGATACACTGGATGCAACAATAGAAAATCTCTTGAGCCGATATAAAAATCAATCATTCAATGCGAAAATGCATGATGCAATCGGACTGGTCTGAAAAGCGTGATGCAGGCCCGCGCTGCCCCAGCATCTGAATGAGATCTCGCAGTCTGCCGACCCTGTCTTTACATCGGCGACCTGTATGCACGCCACTGCGCTGTAGCGGTTGCAGCATTGCAGTCCTGCCGAAGGACAGGACTGCCCCATTGCCTGACGCGGGCCCAAAACAGACCCGGCAGGTCTACTCATCCCCGCAGCTTCAACCGCCTCGCCTTCACTGCCGCAGCCAGCTGCTGCAGCACAGGCACGGTCTGCTCCAGGCTGATGCAGGCATCGGTCACGGACACGCCATGCGCCAGCGGCTGGCCGTCCACGATGTCCTGCCGCCCTTCCTGCAGGTGGCTTTCGATCATCAACCCCGTGATGCGGGCATCGCCACCGGCGATCTGCTGGGCCACGTCGGCCGCCACGTCGATCTGGCGGCGGTGCTGCTTGCTGCTGTTGGCGTGGGAGACATCGATCATGACCTGCGGGCGCAGGCCTGCGCCTTCCAGCAGGGCGCAGGCGGCCTGCACATGCTCGGCGCCGTAGTTGGGCTGCTTGCCGCCGCGCAGGATGACGTGGCAGTCGCCATTGCCGCGGGTCTCGAAGATGGCGGACTGGCCCATCTTGGTCATGCCCATGAAGGCGTGGGGCGCGCTGGCCGCCTGGATGGCATCGCTGGCCACCTTGACGCCGCCGTCCGTGCCGTTCTTGAAGCCCACGGGGCAGGACAGGCCACTGGCCAGCTGGCGGTGGCTCTGGCTTTCCGTGGTGCGCGCGCCGATGGCGCCCCAGCTGACCAGGTCGCTGATGAATTGCGGCGACAGCAGATCCAGGAATTCCGTGCCCACGGGCAGGCCCAGGGCCAGCACGTCCAGCAGCAGGGCGCGGGCCATTTCCAGGCCTTCGTTGATGGCGAAGCTGCCGTCCAGGTGCGGGTCGTTGATGTAGCCCTTCCAGCCTACGGTGGTGCGGGGCTTCTCGAAGTAGACGCGCATGACCACGAGCAGCTCGCCGGCCAGGGCGTCGGCCTGGGCCTTGAGCTGGCGCGCATAGTCCATGGCCTGGTCGTGGTCGTGGATGGAGCAGGGTCCGACGACGACGATGAGCCGGTCGTCCCGGCCCTGCAGTACGTCCGAGATGGCGGCGCGGCTGGTTTCCACCAGTTGCTGCGCGGCTTCGGGCGCGGGCAGCCATTCCTGCAGCAGGGCCGGGGTGATCAGGGGGCGCACGGCCTTGATGCGCAGGTCGTCGATGCGGGTGGTGTCGTGCGTGCTCAGGGGCACGGCACTGCGTTGTACGTGGGTGGGGGTGGTCATGGCGCTATTGTCGCGCCTTGAGGTTTCCCGACCGGGGCGGGGCAAGTGGCTTGCCCGCCCCTTGGCATCGACTTACTGAGCCGCCGCTGCAGGTGCCGGTGCCGCTGCTGGCGCAGGCGCAGGTGCGGACTCTGGCGCAGCCGGCACAGCGGCCGGTGCCGCGCCGTACTGCCAGCCGGCGGGCAGCAGGCCATCGATCCAGTGCAGGCGCCAGGCCATCAGCGCCAGCAAGGCCACCACGGCCAGCGCCACCAGGGTGTTGCGCAGGCCATTGCCTTCCGCATAGGGATCGCCCGCCGTGCGCCGCGCGCCCACCGGCACCTTGGCGGTCTGCGACAGGCTGCGGCCCAGCGGCAGGTTGATGCGCATGCGGCCGTTGATGGCCCAGCCGCTGGCGTCCAGGATGGGCCCCAGGCTGCGCTGGCGCAGCTTGAGCCAGGCAATCATCATGCTGGGCCCTGAGATGGCCGCGATGAGGCCGACCAGGGCCACGGGAATCCAGGGCCCCAGGTCGATGAACTTGCCGAAGATGCCCACCAGCACGGCGCTGATGGAGCCCAGGGCCACGCCCAGGGCGGCCACGGTGCCCACATCGGTCTTGCGCGGGGCGGCGGCCGCCGTGGCTGTGTCGGCGCTGGCCGCTGCGGTGCCGGGCGCCGTGACCAGCTGGCCGGCCTGCGTGCCCAGGCTGGCGGTCACGCCCTCCTCCTTGGCCGAGGCGCGCTTGGCCACCTGTTCCTCCACCATGCGCAGGAATTTCTTGTAGGGCAGGAAGAAGGCCTGGCCGATGCTGGTGGGGTTCTCGATGAGCTTGACGATGGTGGCGTCCCAGTCGTTACCTGCGCGGTCATAGAACACGCCGTTGCGGCCCACGAAGAGAAAGTCCACATCGCCCGCCGTGAAGGCCGCGACGATGGCTTTCTTCTTGCCCTCGCGCCGCAGCTCGCAGTAGGCCAGGCAGGTCTTGGCACGGCCGGCCAGCGCGGCATGGGCAGCCGTGTCGCTCACTTCCACGGTCAGGTCGCAGCTGCGGGCATCCAGGTAGAGCGTGCCGGCCTGGAAGGCCGCGCCCTCGCGCCGGTAAAAGAGGCTGAACGAGACGAAGTTGTTGAGCAGCGCCAGCAGGTCGCGCTGGAGGCGGATGAGCTTTTCCAGCGCCACGGCCTGCAGGCTGTGTTCCTTCTCGGACTCGTCCTGGGCGATGAGGTCCAGCAGCGCGGCTTCCTGGCCGCCGTCCAGCAGCGCCTGCACCTCCTGTTGAGACAGGGCATCGAGCGGCGTGGCGGGCCGGGCCGCCAGCCATTGGCGGCAGGGCTGCAGGGCGGCCTTGACCTGCTCCCACTGCGCGGCGGTAATCTCCTGCAGGTCTTCGCCCAGCACGGGCTGCACGGCCTGCTCGCGCAGGGCCTGCAGCGCGCCGGCCCATGCGGGGTTGACCCCCTGCGTCAGCGGCAGCGCGCGATCGGCCGCCACGGCGGCCAGCGGCAGCGCGGCAATGGCCTGGGCGCCGCTGTCCAGCACTTCGCGGCCCAGGGCGGCATAGCCCTCCACGGAGGGGTTGAGCGGGTCCTGCGCACGCGTGTCGAAGGCGGCCAGGCGTGTGCGTGCGAAGAAGTCGTCCACCTTGGCCTGGACCGCGTCCACGGCGCGGGCGGCGGCCAGGGCCTGGTCGCGCTCGGCAATGCCGCAGCCCAGGGCCTCGGCGCCCGCATGCCAGTCGCGCAGTGCGCGCAGGTCCGCATAGAAAGCCTCTGCCTGCTGGCGCGCGATGCCGGCCACGCCGTCGGCGCCGGCAGCGGTGCCGTAGGCCTTGCCAATGCGTTCGATCAGCTCGGCCAGTGCCTTGTCGCCCTCGGCCGTGGCGGGGCTGACGATGCCGTCGCCATTGAAGCGCATGGCCGCCAGGGAGGCCAGGCGCTCGCGCACCTGGGCCAGGCTCAGCGCGGCGCCGCCGGCCTGACCGGACAGGGCCAGCATGCGCTCGGCCTCGGCATGCAGCAGGGCGCCCTGCTCGCTGTCGCGCTCCAGGCTGGACAGTTGCAGCACGTCGCCGCCATCGGCCAGCACCTGCGGGTCGCGCACGCGCGCCACGGCCCATTGGCAGGCGGCGATCAGCTCGGGCGGGCGGATGCGGCCGTCCTTGTCTTCGTCGATCAGGTCCAGCGTGTCGCTGTCGAACTCGATGCCGCGCGTGGGGCAGGCCAGGGCCACCCACAGCTTCTGGTCCAGCTCGCCGATGTGCGCAATGTCCTGCCCGGTGCGGATGACCACCTGGTCCACTCCACCGGCGCGAAAAAACTCCCAAGCATGTTGCTGCTGCATGAAATACCCAACGGCCGCTCTGGCCAACGTTCGAAAAACGGAAAAAGGGCCGCAGTTTAAAAGTCATTCGGCCTGTCCAATTGAAGACATTTGTCAACGACGGGCGTCAGTGCAGGCTGTCAGGGCTATTGCTTTGTGCAAAAATAAAAGCACTGAATAGATACTTTATTGCCTTCATGCCCTCCAACTCCACCGCGTCGGCCCCTCAACAAGGCCGGGACAAGCTACACCTGCAGCTGGCGCGGCTGTTCCGCAGCAAGGTGTCCACGGGCGCCTGGCCCGTAGGCAGCGCCATTCCCACGGTGCAGGAGCTGCAGGCGCTGCATGGCGTGTCGCGCACCACGGTGCGCATGGCGCTGGGCGCCCTGGTGGCAGAGGGCCTGCTGCTCACGCGCAAGCGCGGCGGCACGCGGGTGATTGCGGCGCCCTACAAGCCGCCGTCCTTTCTGTTGCCCACCAGCTGGAAGGAGCTGGTGGCCTTTGGCGCCCACATCGGCCAGATCACCCTGCACACCGGGCGGGACTGCCTGCCGCCGATTCCCGAAGGCTTCCCCGACGTGGGCCGCATGGCCCCCGCCTACGTGCACCTGCTGCGCGTGTACGACCATGACGCGGCGCGGTTTTGCCTGTCGCAGCTGTACCTGGAGCAGGAACTGTTCCCCGCGATCGAGGCCCAGCTGCAGCGCAGCTCCCTGGCCGTGGCCCTGAGCAGCGACCCCTCGCGCATTGCCGTGGCGCGCCAGCACCTGAGCGTGGCACCGGCCGACGAACTGGCCGCCGAGCACCTGGGCGTGGCCCTGGGCACGCCGCTGATGCAGGCGCTGCGCTGGGCCTGCAATGCCGACGGGCTGCTGATCTACTGGGCGCGGGTGCGCTTTCTCAGCGAGTACGTGCATATGGAAATGGATCTTCTGAAATGAACCCCACCCCCTCCGCCCCGGCCAGCCGCCCGCATGCGGGCCGCGTGGCCTGGATCACCGGCTCGACCAGCGGCATCGGCCTGGCCGTGGCGCGCCATCTGGCCAGCGAGGGCGCGGCCATCGCGCTGCATGGCCAGGCCGCCGCATCGGCCGAGACCGATGCGCTGGTGCGCGAGATCGCCCAAACGCATGGCGTGCCGGTGCGCCACTACGGGCTGGACCTGCGCGACGGCAGCGCCATCGCACCGCTGGCGCAGCGCATTGCGGCCGAGCTGGGGCCCATCGACATCCTGGTCAACAACGCAGGCATGCAGCATGTGAGCCCGCTGCTCGAATTCCCGGCCGGCAAGTGGGACGAGCTGCTGGCCGTCAACCTCTCGGCGCCCTTCCACGCCATCCAGGCCTGCGCGCCGCAGATGCTGGAGCGCGGCTGGGGCCGCATCATCAATATCGCCTCGGTCAGCGGGCTGGTGGGCGTGGCGCGCAAGCCGGCCTATGTGGCCAGCAAGCACGGGCTGATCGGCCTGACCAAGTCGGTGGCGCTGGAGTTCGCCACCACGCCCGTGACCTGCAACGCCATCTGCCCGGGCTGGGTGCTGACGCCGCTGGTGCAACGGCAGATCGATGCGCTGGCCGAGCGCGAAGGGCTGGATGCCGACGCGGCGGCCCGCCAGCTGCTGGGCGCCAAGCAGCCCTCCCAGGCCTTCGTGACCGTGGAGCAGGTGGCGGCGCTGGCCGGTTTCCTGGCCAGCGAGCAGGCCGCCCAGGTGCGCGGCGCACACTGGAACATGGACGGCGGCTTTGCCGCTGCCTGACCCCGCCACGCCTCGCCCTGCCCCGCCAAACCCCTTTTCATACCAACGACAGACAAACCCAACCAGGAGAGACAGATGTCCTTGAACGAAACCCATGACGCAGGCCTGCGCAGCTGGGTGGCCTCGGCCAACACCGGCGCCAGCGACTTCCCCATCCAGAACCTGCCGTTTGCGGTGTTCCGCCGCGCAGGCAGCCAGGAGGCCTGGCGCGGCGGCGTGGCCATCGGCGACCAGGTGCTGGACCTGGCGCGCGCCAGCGCCCTCAAGGCCCTGGGCGATGCCGTGCAGCCGCAGCTGGAGGCCGCTTCGCAACAGCACCTGAACGGCTTCATGGCCATGGGACCGGCCGCCTGGTCGGCCCTGCGTCTGGCGCTGTCGCGCGCGCTGCGCGAAGGCGCTGCCGCACAGGCGGCACTGCAGGATTGCCTGGTGGCCCAGTCCGACGTGGAATACACGGTGCCGGCCCAGGTCGGCGACTACACGGACTTCTACACCTCGGTACACCACGCCACCAACGTCGGCAAGCTGTTCCGCCCGGACAACCCGCTGATGGAGAACTACAAGTGGGTGCCGATTGGCTACCACGGCCGCGCCTCCAGCCTGCGCGTGTCGGGCGTGGACTTCCGCCGCCCCATGGGCCAGCTGAAGGCGCCCGACGCTGCCGCGCCCGCACTCAAGCCCTGCGCACGCCTGGACTACGAGCTGGAGATGGGCATCTACACCGGCGCCGGCAACGCCTGGGGCGAGGCGATTTCCATGGACGAGGCAGAGAACCACATCTTCGGCCTGTGCCTGCTCAACGACTGGTCGGCGCGCGACATCCAGGCCTGGGAATACCAGCCGCTGGGCCCCTTCCTGTCGAAGAACTTCGCCACCACGGTCTCGCCCTGGATCGTGACGCTGGAGGCGCTGGAGCCCTACCGCACGGCCTTTACGCGGCCCGCCGCAGATCCCCAGCCCCTGCCCTACCTGAGCTCGGCCGCCAACTCCGAGCGCGGCGCGTTCGACGTGCAGTTGAGCGTGGCGCTGGAGACCGGCCGCATGCGCGCCGAAGGCCAGGCCGCCCAGCAGATCACCCACACCAGCTACCGCCACGCCTACTGGACCATGGCCCAGCTGCTGGCCCACCACAGCGTCAACGGCTGCGACCTGCAGCCCGGCGACCTGCTGGGCACGGGCACGCTGTCCGGCCCCACGGCCACCGAGGCCGGCGCTCTGCTGGAGCTGACCGAAGGCGGCAAGAAGCCCGTGGCGCTGGCCAATGGCGAGAGCCGCACCTTCCTGCAGGATGGCGATGCCGTGATCCTGCGCGGCTGGTGCGAGAAGCCGGGCGCCGCGCGCATCGGCTTCGGCGAGTGCCGCGCCACGGTGCTGCCCGCGCGCCAGGGCTGACAGCAGCCTCCAATCGATCGGGCGCGATGGAGTCGCCCGATCGATAGCCACGAATGTCGTGATTCCGACAGCCACGAGTGCATGACACAATTGCTGACATGCCCGCCCCATCGGAAGAAGCCCTCTCAGCACCTCCCGCCACCATCGACTTCGGAAGGCAGGCGGCCCCTGCACGGCAGGAGCCCGCCTTTGCCGAGCCCGGCACCGCCAAGAGCCCCAGCAAGCTGCCGCCCTCGATCGCCAGCGCCTTCGCCGCCGCAGCCTATGCGCTGCAGCACGGCGATGACGGCCCGGCCGCCGACGAACGGGCGGCCCCCGGCGCAAGTTCCGGCACGAATTCCGGCACGACCAGCTTCACCGGTGGCCAGGGAGCAGGCCTGATGCCCGGCCTGTACGCCAGCCTGATTGGCGAGCCCTCGCGCGACTACTACCTGCGCCTGTTCGAGCGCTTCGATGCGCTGGGCAAGCCCTTGCCTACCTGGAACCTGGCCGCAGGCCTGTTCACCCTGCCCTGGTGCGGGCTGCGCGGGCTGTGGCAAGAGGGCGGCCTCTATGCGCTGGCCGCCGGCGGCACGGGCCTGGTCTGGGGCCTGCTGCTGCGCCCCGCGCTGGGCCTGCCCCCGGCGATTGCCCACGGCATCGATGCCACGCTGATCCTGCTGGCCGTTGCCATTCCCGGCCTGGGCGCCAATGCCCTGTACTGGCACCATGTGCGCCGCCACACGCTGCAAGCCATTGGCGAGGCCCCCAACATGGCCGCAGCGCACGAACGCCTGGCCCGCCGCGCGGCCACGCCCTTGCGCAAGCGGCTGGCCGTGGCGGCCGGTGCGGTGCTTGCCGCCGCTGCGGGTGCCGGCATCTGGGCGCTGTCGGGCACGCCACATTTCATGGCGGCACAGACCGAGGTGATTCCGTCCGAAGCCATACCGGCCGCTGCACCAGTTTCGCCAACTGCACCAGCCGTGGCGCCAACGCCCGCCGCAGCCTTAGCTGCCGTTGAAACGCCAAGGACGGAACCGGCGCCCACACCCGCCCCCACTCCTGCACCCACGCCCCGGCCGCAAGAGCCAGTCGCCCAGGCCGAGGCGCGCCCTGATCCGCAAGCGCCCTTGCCCGCCGCCGGCAACACCGTCTCCGGCACGGTCGAACCCATGCCCGTAGTAGCAGCTGCCGGCGCTGCGGGTGCCGTCGCGGCCACTGCAGCGGCAGCCATTCCCGTCAAGGCCGCGTTGGTGCCAGCCAAAGCACCTGCACCTGCACCTGCACCAGCGTCCGTACACACAGCCACTCCAGCGCCCGCCAAGCCCTCCAAGGTGGCGGCTGAAACCAAACCAGCCAAGCCTGCCAAGCCTGCCGAACCCGTCGCAAAGGCCCCGGCACCTGCCAAGCCTGCCTCGGCGGCTCTGGAGCCGGGCAACTACTACATCAACATCGGCGTGTTCTCTGAAGCCGCCAATGCCGGGCGCGTGGTGGAGCGGCTGGAGAAAGCCAAGCTGCCCACGCTCAGCCAGACCCTGCACAGCAACAAGGGCGATATCGTGCGCGTGCGCTCGGGCCCCTTTGCCAAGCAGCGCAGCGCCGATCAGGCGGCGGCCAGGATACGCGCCATGGGCCTGGAGGCCACGGTCTTCCACCACGCCCCCGCGGAAGGCCGCAGCGCGCGGCGGTGATGCCCTGGCAGCACCTTGGCAATGCCTTCGTGATGCCTTTGCTGCCGCCTGTTACTTCCGCATGCCAATGGCACCGCCCGAGCCCGGCTAAGGTATGCGGCGTTGTCCGAGGCGATGCGCCAGCGCCCGCCCTGATACTGCGCAGCACACACCCCCTGAATTGAGGAGACAGACCATGCCGACGATCACCACCCCAGCCCTGCACCGCCGCCTTGCCGCCCTGGCCCTGCTGGGCGCCACCACTCTGGTTGCGGGTTGCGCCGGCATGGGCAATCCTTTTGGCGGCAGCAGCGGCGGCGCGGCGCAACCGGCCCCGCGCCCCGTGCAGGTCTGCAATGCGGCATCGGCCCAGTCCTTCGTGGGCAAGAGCAATACCTCGGCCACGCTGGAGGCCGCACGCAAGCAGTCGGGCGCCTACATGGCCCGCGTGCTGCGCGAAGGCCAGCCAACGACGATGGAGTTCAACCAGGAACGCCTGAACCTGGTGGTCGACGGCACAGGCCGCATCGTGGCCGTGCGCTGCGGCTGATCGCCGACCGATTGCGCTGTGGCGCTGGATGAAGAAAGGACGCCGAGGCGTCCTTTTTCAATCGTCGTCGGCCCGCTCACTCGGCCAGGAACAGCTCCTGCAGGTCGCTGAGGAAGTCAAAGCCCCGCTCCGTGGGCACCACCCGGCCCAGGTCGCGCGTGATCAGGCCCTTGGCCTGAGCGGCGTCCAGTCCCTTGGCGATGGACGACAGCGGCAGGCCCGTGCGCTCCATGAAGTCCTGCAGCGCAAAGCCTTCGCGCAGGCGCAGCGCGTTGAGCATGTACTCGAAGGGCAGGTCGGCGCGGCGCACCTCGCCGTCCTGCGCCAGTGGCGCGCCGGCCAGGGCCTGGTCCATGTAGCGAGCGGGATCGCGAAAGCGCACCTGGCGCACGATGCGGTGCGCAAAGCTGAGCTTGCTGTGCGCGCCCGCGCCTATGCCCAGGTAGTCGCCGAACTGCCAGTAGTTGCGGTTGTGCCAGCACTGGTGGCCCTCGCGCGCATAGGCCGATATCTCGTAGCGCTGCATGCCTGCGGCGGCGGTGCGCGCGGTGATGCGGTCCAGCATGTCGTAGGCCAGGTCGTCCTCGGGGATGGCCGGCGGGAACTTGGCGAAATACGTATTGGGTTCGATGGTCAGGTGATAGACCGACAGGTGCGGCGGCGCGAAGGACAGGGCCACGTCCAGATCACGCGCCAGGTCCAGTTCGGTCTGGCCGGGCAGCGCGTACATCAGGTCGATGTTGAAGGTCTCGAAGCTGTCGGCCGCCTCGCGCACGGCCGCACGCGCCTGGGCGCCGTCGTGCACGCGGCCCACGGCCTGCAGGAAGCGGTCGTCGAAGCTCTGCACGCCAATGGACAGCCGCGTGACGCCGGCCGCGCGGAAGGCGCGGAAGCGGTCGGTCTCGAAGGTGCCGGGGTTGGCCTCCATGGTGATCTCGCAATCGGCCTCCATGCGCAGGCGCGCGCGGATGGCGGCCAGCAGCCGGTCGATGGCCTCGGGCGAGAACAGGCTGGGCGTGCCGCCGCCGATGAAGATGCTGTGCACGGTGCGGCCCCAGATCAGCGGCAGCGCGCTCTCCAGGTCGGCGACCAGGGCGTCGACGTAGCGGTCTTCGGGCAGCTCGGGGCCGTCGCGGCCGTGCTCGTGCGAGTTGAAGTCGCAGTACGGGCACTTGCGAATGCACCAGGGCAGGTGCACATACAGCGACAGCGGCGGCAGGCTGCCGAGCTGCAGCGTGCCGGGGCGCATGTAGTGCTGGATGTCGCGCTGCACGGCGGCCTGGGCGCCGGAGGCCGAATCCTGGGGCTGGATGGGAATCATCGCACCCAGCGCTCGCGCACGAGTTCGATCATCTGCAGCGTGGCGCGGCCGCGGTGGCTGTGCGCGTGCTTCACGGCCGGGTCCATCTCGGCGAAGGTCTGGCCCAGCTCGGGGATGTACATCACGGGGTCGAAGCCGAAGCCCTGCGTGCCACGGCGCTCGGTGGTGATCTCGCCCTGCACACGGCCCATGGCGATCAGCGGTTCGGGATCCTTTGCGCTGCGCACGCCCACCAGGGTGCTGACCATGGCGGCGCGGCGGTCGGCCACGCCCTGCATCTGCTCCAGCAGCGCGCGCACGTTGTTGTCGTCGCTTTTCTCGTAGCCGAACTGCGTGCAGTAGTAGGCCGTATCCACGCCCGGCAGCCCGCCGAAGTGCGAGACGCACATGCCGGCGTCGTCGGCAATGGCGGGCAGGCCCGTGCGCTCGGCCGCGAAGCGGGCCTTGGCCAGCGCGTTCTCCACAAAGGTGCAATGCGGCTCGGGCGCCTCGCCCTCGAACAGGTCGCCCTGGCGGATCAGCTCCACCCCCAGCGGGGCGAACATGGCTTGCAGCTCGGCGAGCTTGCCGCGGTTGTTGGAGGCCAACACAATCTTCATCGTAGAAATCCAGTCGGGCGCCCGTGCGCCCTTTGTCGTCAATAGGTTCGGTAGTCCATGCGCGCCAACGGCACCGCTGCCGCGGGCCGGCAGCGGCGGTCAGCGCTTGAACTGGCGCTCGGCCGAGCGGCGTATCGCTTCGTTGATCTCGGCGATGGAGCGCTCGATGGCCGCGTCGTCGAGCTCATCTTCCAGGTCTTCGATTGCCCCGCCCTGGATCGTGGATTCAAACGCGTCGTTCTCGATGTCCTGGGTGGAGATGCCCATGGTGGACTCGAAGGCGTCTGGCGTCTCCCACTCCATGGCAATGGCCGTGACGTTGTCGCTGGCATCGCCCGCATTGCGCAGCGCCGTATCGACCAGCTGGGGAATGGCCTGGGACACGGTGCGGCCGTGCAGGGTGCGCAGCAGGTGCCCTTCGTCCACGCTGCCCCACAGGCCGTCGGAGCACAGCAGCAGCTTGTCGCCCTGCTCCAGCCGGCGCGGCTCGGTCACGTCGTAGATGGGCTTGGACGGAGAGCCCAGGCAGGTGAACAGCACGTTGCGGCTCGATGTCTTGAGCTGGGCCGCGATCTCGCCCATCTCAAGATAGGAGTGATCGCGCGTGCGCACCAGCAGCTCGCCGCCGCGAACCAGGTACAGGCGCGAGTCGCCGCAATGGATCCAGGTGATCTTGCCCTTCTGGATGACGGCGGCGACCAGCGTGGTGCGCGGCGTGTCGATCATTCCCTTGGCGCTGGCATAGCGCAGGATCTGCCGGTGCGCGTGCAGCAGCGCATCGACCAGAAAGCCCTGCGGATCTTCGAGCAGCGGCTTGGCCTGGCGCTGGAAATGCACGGACATCACCTGCAGCGCCAGCTGCGCGGCGACCTCGCCTTCGGGATGGCCGCCCATGCCGTCGGCCAGCACGAAGAGCACGGCTTCCCGCGTGTAGCAGTAACCCATGCGGTCTTCATTGAGCGCACGGCCGCCGCGGCGGCTCAGCTGGAATACCGAAAACCTCATGGCTTGCGCTCCTGGCCCACGGCTGGCAGGCCCGCTGCGCCGCTGATCTTTTGCATGTTCTTCTTGGCGTCGGTCACCAGCGTGTCCAGCTGCAGGCGCATGCGCTCGGAGACGCTGAGCTTGGTGTAGCGACGCTCGCCTTCGCGGCTCAATTCCTTTTGCAGCGCAAACACCGACTGCGGACGCGATCCCGGATCCACGGCCATGCACCACTCGACCACCTCGATGAGGTTGTCCGAATACACGCCGCGCAGCTTGGTCAGCGCCAGCGTGAGCCGGTCCTTGTCCTGGCGCTGCGGCGCCTCGTTGGGCGGAAATCCCTGCATGCAGGCATAGATGCAGGCGCCGATGGCGTAGATGTCGGTCCAGGGCCCCAGCGATGCGTCGCGGCGGTACATCTCGGGCGCGGCAAAGCCCGGCGTGTACATGGGGCGGATGAAGTTGCCTTCCTTGGACAGCACCTCGCGCGCCGCGCCGAAGTCGATCATCACGGCACGGTCGTCATTGGTGATGAAGATGTTGGCCGGCTTGATGTCCAGGTGCAGCATCTTGTGCTGGTGCACGATGCGCAGGCCGCGCAGCACCTCATCGAACAGCGAGCGGATGGTCGATTCGCGGAACACCTTCTCGGCCTTGAGCTCGCGCGCGGTGACGACGAAGTCCTGCAGGGTGGCACCCTCCAGGTAGTTCATCACCATGTAGACGGTTTCGTTCTCGCGAAAGAAATTGAGCACGCTGACCACGGAAGCGTGCGAGATCTGCGCCAGTGAACGCCCTTCCTCGAAGAAGCTCTTGAGGCCCAGGCGGTACAGCGAAAGTTTTTCGGGCGCCACGGCGGGCTGCAGCTCTCCGGGGGCACGGGTGGCCAGCGAGGCGGGCAGGTATTCCTTGATCGCCACCTGCTTGCCCTCTGCATCCAAGGCCAGGTAAACGACGCCGAAACCGCCGGAAGCAAGCCTGCGCACCACCCGATAGCCGCCGATCGTGCTGCCTGGCGGCAATGGCGCCGGCTTGATCTTGGAAGACATTTTTCTCCGGTGAGTCTCAGGGATGGGGCGAAACCCGGATAATCGGGCAATTGCAAGCATCCATCAAAAGTCCAATGCCAGTTTACAGCATGACCGGATACGCCAGTGCCCAGCACGGCGCGTCCGAAGAAGATGGTGGAGCGTCGGGCCGCAACAGCCGGCTCGGTCTGGAGATCCGCTCGGTCAACAGCCGCTTCCTGGATCTTTCGTTCCGCCTGCCCGACGAACTGCGCGCGCATGAGCCAGCCTTGCGGGCCCTTTTGACCGCCCGCCTCAAGCGCGGCAAGGTCGAGGTGCGCGCCGCCATCGACAACGACGACGGCAACTCCCTGCCCGACCCCTCCACCGCCATGCTGCAGCGCCTGGCCATGCTCCAGGACACTGTCCAGTCCTGGCTGCCCGACGCCCGCAGCCTGTCCGTCTCCGACGCCCTGCGCCTGGCCAGCGGCAGCGGCAACTCGGCCGTTGACTGGAGCAGCGTGCTGCCCACGCTGGCAGAGCAGGCCCTGACCGAACTGCTGGAGGCCCGCGCCCGCGAAGGCAAGCGCCTGGCCACCATGCTGCTGGACCGCATCGCGCAGCTGCGCAAGCTCGCGGCAGATGCCACGCCCCTGGTGCCCCAGCTCGTGGAGCAGCAGCGCCTGCGCTTCATGGAGCGCTGGAAGGAAGCGATGGCCCTGGCCGAAGGCGCCGTGGCGCCCGAAGCCGCCCAGGACCGCGCCCTGACCGAGGCCACGGCCTTTGCCATCCGCATCGACGTGGCCGAGGAAGTCACCCGCCTGGACTCGCACCTGGACGAGATCCAGAGCCTGCTCAAGAAGGGCGGCGAGATCGGCAAGCGCCTGGATTTCCTGATCCAGGAACTGCACCGCGAAGCCAATACGCTGGGCTCCAAGTCCGCCACGCTGGAGCTGACCCGCATCAGCGTGGACATGAAGGTGCTGATCGAGCAGATGCGCGAGCAGGTGCAGAACATCGAATAAGCCCATCACAGATGCCCATGCGTAACCAAACTGCGCACAAATCCATGGATTACCCCGGAAACCTCTTTGTCGTCTCGGCCCCCAGCGGGGCCGGCAAGTCCAGCCTGGTGCGCGCGCTGCGCGAGTTCGATGCGCGCGTCTCCCCTTCCGTCTCCCACACCACGCGCGCGCCGCGTGGCCAGGAAAAGCACGGCCGCGAGTACTACTTCGTCTCCGACCAGGAGTTCGACGCCATGGTGTCGAACAACGCCTTCGTCGAATGGGCGAACGTGCACAGCCGCCGCTACGGCACGGCCAAGAAGGCGCTGGAAGAGCGCATCCAGGTCGGCACCGACGTGCTGCTGGAGATCGACTACCAGGGCGCACTGCAGGTCAAGCAAGCGTTTCCGAACGCCGTGCTGATCTTCATCCTGCCCCCCAGCTGGGACGAGCTGCGTGCCCGCCTGGAAAACCGGGGCGAGGACGCGCCCGAGGTGATCGAGCTGCGCCTGAAGAACGCGGCCGAGGAGATGGCCCAGGTGGCGAAATTCGACTTCGTTATAATCAACGAATTGTTCGAGAGCGCACTGTTTGATCTCAAGACGATCATCCACGCCCAGCGCCTCAAGTATGCGGCTCAGCGCAGCCGCCGCGCAGAGACCTTCGAGTCTCTCAATATTTCTGAACCCAACTGACGTTTCCCGGAGATCCTGATGGCACGCATCACTGTTGAAGACTGCCTGGAGCAGATCCCTAACCGCTTCCAGCTCGTGTTGGCCGCCACTTACCGCGCACGCATGCTGAGCCAGGGTCACACGCCCAAGATCGAAACCAAGAACAAGCCCGGCGTCACCGCGCTGCGCGAGATCGCCGAAGGCAAGGTCGGCATCGAGATGCTGAAGAAGGTTCCGGGCTGATTTGCTGCAAAGCAACACAATGGCCCCACAAAGAGCACCGCACAGCGGTGCTTTTTTTACATGAAGCCTGCACAAACCAGCATGCACGCTACATTTAAGTCATGAAAGCGGCCTTGACTTCGTTCACAGCCCCCTCTGATCCCGTACCGCCACCCCGGCCCGAGCGCATGTCTGCAGAGCAGGCAACCGCCGTGTCGGCCAATGCCTTTGCCGGACTGATGGAGCACCTGGGATACCTGGATGCCACCAGCATCGAGCAGGTGCGCGAAGCCTATGCCTTCGCCGACCAGGCCCACAGCGACCAGTGGCGCAGCAGCGGCGAACCCTATATCACCCATCCCATCGCGGTCACGGCGCTGTGCGCGAGCTGGAAGCTCGACGCCCCGGCCCTGATGGCCGCGCTGCTGCACGATGCGATGGAAGACTGCGGCGTCACCAAGGCCGATCTCGCCCAGCGCTTCGGCCAGGACGTGGCCGAGCTGGTCGACGGCCTCACGAAGCTGGACAAGCTGCAGTTCAACACGCGCGAAGAGAACCAGGCGGAATCCTTCCGCAAGATGCTGCTGGCCATGGCGCGCGATGTGCGCGTGATCCTGATCAAGCTGGCCGACCGCACCCACAACATGCGCACCATGGGCGACATGCCGCGCAGCAAGTGGGGCCGCATCTCGTCGGAAACGCTGGAGATCTACGCACCCATCGCCCACCGCCTGGGGCTGAACCAGACCTACCGCGAGCTGCAGGACCTGGCATTCCGCCATCTGCATCCCTGGCGCTACGCCACGCTGGAAAAAGCCATCGCCCGCTCGCGCAAGCGACGCCGCGACCTGGTCCAGCGCGTGCAGGACGAGGTCAATGCCGAGTTCGCCGGCGCGGGGCTGCAGGCCCGCCTTGCCGGCCGTGAAAGCACGCTGTATTCGCTCTATCTGCGCATGGAGAAGAACCAGCTGAGCTTTGCCAAGGTGACGGACATCTACGGCTTTCGCATCATCTTGCCGCGCGTGATCGATTGCTACACGGCGCTGGGCGTGCTGCACCAGATGTACAAGCCCATGCCGGGCCGCTTCAAGGACTACATCGCCATTGCCAAGAACAATGGCTACCAGTCACTGCACACCACGCTGGTGGGTCCCTCGGGCGTGAACATCGAGTTCCAGATCCGCACCGAGGAAATGCACATCGTCGCCGAGGCCGGCGTGGCCGCCCATTGGCTCTACAAGGCCCAGCCCGGCCACGATTCCGAGCAGCTGGGCACGCAGTGGCTCCAATCGCTGCTGGACATCCAGAACGAGACGCGCGATGCCGCCGAGTTCTGGGACCACGTCAAGGTGGACCTGTTCCCCGACGCCGTCTACGTGTTCACGCCCAAGAGCGAGATCATGGCCATGCCGCGCGGCGCCACCGTGGTGGACTTCGCCTATGCGATCCACAGCAAGGTCGGCAACCACATGACCGCCGCGCGCATCAACAACGAGGAAGTGCCGCTGCGCACCGAACTCAAGAGCGGCGACGTGGTGCAGATCGTCACCTCCGAAGACGCCACGCCCAACCCGGCCTGGCTGGGCTTCGTCAAGACCGGCCGCGCGCGCTCCAAGATCCGCCATTACCTGAAGTCGGCCGCGCAAAGCGAATCGGCACGCCTGGGCGAGAACCTGCTGGCCCAGGCCATGCGCGCCGAAGGCATGGACGCCGTGCCGCCGGCCGATGAAGCCAACCAGGCGCTGTGGGACGAAGTGCTGCGCATGGCAGGCAGCCGCAGCCGCGCCGACCTGATGGTGGACATCGGCATGGGCCGGCGCATTGCATCGCTGGTGGCCTCGCGCCTGACGGCGCTGATGGCGCGCCACGGCCACCGGCCCGACGCCCTGCTGCTCACGCGCGAACGCTTCAATGCCAGCAACCGGCCCTTCCAGGGCGCCGTGCTGCTGGACGGCTCCAACCAGGGCTCCATCCACTACGCGCAGTGCTGCCGGCCCGTGCCGGGCGACGCCATCGTGGGCTATCTGGGCAGCGGCGAAGGCCTGATCGTGCACCACGCGCAATGCAAGATCGCACAGCGCCTGCAGGAAAAGGACAGCGACCGCTTCATCGTCGTGGAATGGGCAGATGACATCGATGCCGCGCGCCTTTTCGAGGCCCGCATCGTCGTCACCGTCAACAACGGCAAGGGCGTGCTCGCCCGCGTGGCAGCCGAGCTGGCCGGCGCCGAAGTGGACATCCTGCGCGTGGACATGGCCGACGAGGCCGCCATGAGCACCACGGACCTGTGCTTCGTGATCTCGGTGCACGACAACCAGCAGGTGGAGTCCGCGCTGCGCAACCTGCGCCGCGTGCACTCGGTGGTGCGCGCATCGCGCGTCATCCCCTGAACACTGCCCCGCTCCTGCGGGGCTTTTTCATTGCTCCAGGTCCTGGGCCAGCTGCTGCAGCAACGGGCCGCAGTCCTGCTCGATCTTGAGGGCCAGCAAATCCTCGGAGCGCATGCGGCCCTGGTTGATGGCGGCCACCGGCTTGCCCTGGGCCACGGCCTCATGCACGAAGCGCAGGCCTGAATACACCATCAGCGAAGAACCGGCGACCAGCAGCCCGCCGGCCTGCTGCAGCATGGCGCGCACGGCCTGCACCCGCTGGCTGGGCACGCCTTCCCCATAGAACACCACATCGGGCTTGAGCACGCCGCCGCAGTGCGGGCAGGCCGGCACGTCGAAGCAGCTGAAGTCGCGCCCCTCCAGATCGGCATCGCCGTCGGGCGCGGCCTGGGCGCTCAGGCCGGCCCAGCCGGGGTTGCGCTGCAGCAGCATGGCCTGCAGCGAGGCGCGCTCCATGCCGGCGCCACAACCCATGCAGCGCACGGCGGCAATGCGGCCGTGCAGGTCGATGACACCCTCGCTGCCTGCCGCTGTATGCAGGCCGTCCACGTTCTGGGTGACCAGACCGGCCATCCATCCGCGCTGCTGCAGCAGCGCCAGCGCCTCATGGGCCGGGCCGGGCCGGGCCTGCGCCATCACGGGCCAGCCCAGCAGGCTGCGCGCCCAATAGCGCTGGCGCGTGGCATGGCTGCCCATGAAGGCCTGCAGCGTCACGGGCTGGGGCCGCTTCCACTGCCCCGCCGCATCGCGGTAGTCCGGAATGCCCGAGCCTGTGCTGCAACCTGCGCCCGTCAGCACCAGCCAGCGCTGGCCAGGGCGCAGCAGGGCACGCAGCGCCTGCGCGGCATCCTGCACAGGCGGGGACAGGGAGGGCGATGGTGCAGCAGTCATGGGAGCACAGCATAGCGATCCATGGATGGCTTGGTGCGGAAACACCGTGTTGCATTCAGCGCCAGGGCGCAGCGGAGACAATGGCTGCATGCCCCACGCACATGCCACCGCCCCCGTCCCCAGCAACGCCAACGGCCCCCACATGCTGACCCGCGCCGGACTGGCCACCGCCCTGACTGCCGCTCTGCTGGCCGGCTGCGCCTCCCGACCTGCGCCCACGCCGGTGCCAGCGCCAGCTTCCGCTGCGGCGACTTCCATGGCTGCGGCCGCCCCTGCCGCCCCTGCCGCCCCTACCGCCCCTGCCGCGGCGGCACAGGCCGGCCCGGCCGCAGCGCCTGCTGCCGAGGCAAGCGGCGCGCAAGAGGCGTCCCAGCAGGCCGAGGCCGCCAGCTTCGAGGCCTGGAAGCGGGACTTTGCGCGCAAGGCGCTGGAGGCCGGCATCTCCGCCAAGACCGTGAGCAGCGCGCTGGAGCCGGCCCGGCTGCAGCGGCGCGCGGTGCAGCTGGACCGCTCGCAGCCCGAGTTCACGCGCACGCCCTGGCAGTACCTGGACAGCGCCGTCTCGGCCCAGCGCATTGCCCAGGGCCGTGCCAAGCTGCGCGAAGCGGCTGCACCGCTGCAGGCGGCCAGCCAGCGCCATGGCGTGCCGGCCGAGGTGATCGCCGCCATCTGGGGCATGGAAAGCAATTACGGCAGCAACTTCGGCAACTTCCCCACCGTCGATGCGCTGGCCACCCTGGCCTTCGACGGCCGGCGCGCGGCCTGGGCTCAGAAGGAGTTGCTGGCCGCCCTGCGCATCATCGACAACGGCGACATCGACGCGGCCCACATGATCGGCTCCTGGGCCGGCGCCATGGGCCATACGCAGTTCCTGCCCTCGGTCTTCCTGGCCTATGCGGTGGATGCCGATGGCGATGGCCGCCGTGACATCTGGGGCAGCCTGCCCGATGTGACGGCCTCCACGGCGAACTACCTGGCCCATTCGGGCTGGAAGACGGGCGAGCCCTGGGGCGTGGAAGTGCGCCTGCCGGCAGGCTTTGACCATGCACGCGCCGAGACCAGCGTGCGCCAGGACAGCGCGCAATGGGCGGCCGAGGGCGTGCAGGCCGTGGACGGCTCCGCCCTGCCCGCCATGGCCGAAGCCAGCGTGATCGCACCGGCCGGCGCGCGCGGCCCGGCCTTCATGGTGGGCGCCAACTTCCGCACCATCCTGCGCTACAACAACTCCGTGAATTACGCGCTGGGCGTGGGCCTGCTGTCGCAGCAGCTGGCCGGTGGCCCGGGCGTGCAGGCGGCCTGGCCGCGCGATCTGGCCCCGCTGTCGCGCGAGCAGTTGCGCGCCTTGCAGGCCGCGCTCAACGACCGGGGATTTTCAGCCGGCACGGCCGATGGCGTGATGGGCCCGGCCACGCGCGCGGGCCTGCGCCAGTTCCAGCAAAGCCAGGGCCTGGTGGCCGATGGCTATCCCACGCTGGAGCTGCTGCAGAAACTGCAGCCCTGAACGCTCTCACCCGGCGGCGCTGCCCGGCTCCGGGTAGGTGACGTCCAGCACTTCCAGCGTGCGCACACCTGCGGGGGTGGGCAGGGCCACCTCGTCGCCCACACGGGCCTTGAGCAGGGCGCGCGAGACGGGTGCGATCCAGCTGACCTGTTGGCGTGCGCTGTCGGCCTCGTCGATGCCCATGATGGTGATGGTGCGCTCCTCGCCTTCGTCATCGACGTAGGTGACGGTGGCGCCGAAGTAGATCTGCTCGCTGCCGGCATGCACGGAGGGATCGACCACCTCGGCGATCTCCAGCCGCTTGGTCAGGAAGCGGATGCGCCGGTCGATCTCGCGCAGGCGCTTCTTGCCGTACAGATAGTCGCCGTTCTCGGAGCGGTCGCCATTGCTGGCCGCCCAGTGCACGATCTCCACGATGCGCGGGCGCTCGTTGTCGATCAGGTCCAGCAGCTCGCCCTTGAGCCGCGCGAAGCCCTGGGGCGTGATGTAGTTCTTGCCGCCCGGCGGCAAGGGCGGCAGGCCGACTTCATCATCGTCGTCGCCGTCGGATTCCTTGGTGAAAGCCTTGCTCATAGGGAGCCGATCTTCACACAGATCACCGCAGCAGGCGAAGACGCCGAACAAACCTCGACACCAACTGAGCACAAACGAAAAAGCCTCAGAACTTTGCAGTTCTGAGGCTTGTCGTTTTGGTGCGGCTGGCAGGAATCGAACCCACGACCCCTTGGTTCGTAGCCAAGTACTCTATCCAGCTGAGCTACAGCCGCCAAGCTTTGAATTATAGCGTGCTTTTTGAACGCCTACGGAAAACCATGAAAATATCGAAAAATAACCGTTGACCAGCGCCTGAACCATGGCCACGGCCTCCGTGCGGGCACCTGAAACGAAAAAGCCTCAGAACTTTGCAGTTCTGAGGCTTGTCGTTTTGGTGCGGCTGGCAGGAATCGAACCCACGACCCCTTGGTTCGTAGCCAAGTACTCTATCCAGCTGAGCTACAGCCGCCAAGATAACGATTGTATATCAATTTCCGGCCTCTCCGCAAAAATTGCAACCATCGCAAACTCCCGGCCCCGTGGCGCACCGCGCTGGCCTATATTGGCCGGTCGCGGATGCAGGCCCTGCCCTGCACCTGCGCGGGAGACAAACACAGCGAGCGGCCCGCCGCAGCGGCGGGAACGACAAGACATGACAGACAAGCGCGCGGCCACGCAGCCGCAACCGCCCGAGGGCGCCATGTGGGGGCAGCTGTTTCGCCGCAGCGCCCGCCCCTCCCTGAGCCTGCAGGGCCAGATCCGCGAGATGCTGGTCGATGCCATCCTCTCGGGCATCCTCGCACCCGGCGAATCCATTCCCTCCAGCCGCGAGCTGGCGCGCCACCTGGGCGTGGCACGCATCACCGTGGTGCTGGCCTACCAGCAGCTGGCCGAGGAAGCCTTTTTGCTGAGCCGCCAGCGCAAGGGCCACTTCATCCATCCCGACGTACTCAAGGGGCGCACGCCGGGCGGCGCTGCGGCCAGCAGCCCCCCTGGCGAAGGCCGCCGCACCGACTGGTCGCGGCGCCTGTGGCTGCTGCCCAGCCAGCAGCGCAGCATCGTCAAGGAAGAGGACTGGCAGCGCTACCCCTATCCCTTCCTGTACGGCCAGTTCGACAAGGAGCTGTTTCCCACGGCCGCCTGGCGCGAATGCTGCCTCAAGGCCCTGGGCGTGCTGGACATACGCCAGTGGGCGCCCGACCAGATCGCGCGCGACGACGAGATGCTGATCCAGCAGGTGCAGACCAAGATCCTGCCGCGCCGCGGCGTCTGGGCCTCGGCCGACGAGCTGATCATCACCGTGGGTGCTCAGCACGCCCTCTACATGGTGGCCGACCTGCTGATGCGCGAGGGCACGGCCGTGGGCATCGAGGAGCCCGGCTACCCCGATGCGCGCAACATCTTCAGCAGCCGCACCTCCCAGGTCATCCCGCTGCCGGTGGACGGCCAGGGCCTGCCGGTCACGCCGCTGCTGCGCCAGCTGGACTACCTCTACGTGACGCCTAGTCACCAGTGCCCCACGGGCGTGACCATGCCGCTGGCCCGGCGCGAGGCGCTGCTGGAGATGGCCGAGGCGCACGACATCATCCTCATCGAGGACGACTACGAGAGCGAGAGCAGCTTCGACGGCCAGCCCATTCCGGCGCTCAAGAGCCTGGACCGCAGCAACCGCGTGATCTACGTGGGCAGCCTGTCCAAGAGCCTGGCGCCGGGCCTGCGCGTGGGATACATCGTGGCCGCACCAGAGCTGATACGCGAGCTGCGTGCACTGCGCCGGCTCATGATCCGCCACCCCGCCACCTTCGTGCAGCGCACGCTGGCCATGTTCATCTCCCTGGGCCACTACGAGGCCCAGCAGCGGCGCCTGGCCCAGGCGCAGAAGGAGCGGCACGCAGCCCTCACGGCCGCCATGGCCGAGCATGCGCCCGGCTGCCGCATCACGCCCGTGCGCGGCGGCGGCTCGTGCTGGGTGCAACTGCCCGACCACATTCCTGTCGAAGCCCTGGCGCAGCGCGCCGCCGCGCACGGCGTGCTCATCGAGCCCGGCGATGTGTTCTTCGCCCGCCCGGGCACGCCCGGCAGCTACATGCGCATGGGCTACCAATCCATACCCGCCAACGACATCGGCCAGGGCGTGAAGGCCCTGGCCGATGCGATCCGTGAGGAGCAGCAGTAACGCAAGGAATGGCCGGGACCGGCCCTGCCGGTCCCGTCGCCCCTGGGTCAGTACTTCTGCGGCTCGGGCCGCGCAGCCTCGGACAGCGATGTCACCACGGGCGCCACGCCGCGCTGCAGGAACTGCCGCACGGCGTAGGCCAGCAGCAAAATGCACAGGCTGGCCACGCCCAGCGCCAGCGGCGTGCGCTGCTCGGGGATGAAGGCCATGGCGATGACGATGGACAGCATGCCGAAGATGGCGAACCAGGTCAGGTACGGATAGCACCACATGCGCACCTTGAGCTGGTGGGGCGCCTCGCGCTCCAGCCGGGCGCGCAGGCGCAGCTGCGAGATGGCGATCAGGATGTAGACGAAGATCGCCACCGTGCCGTAGGAGTTGACCAGGAAGGCAAACACCTTGTCGGGCGACACATAGGACATCACCACGGCGCCGTAGCCGAACAGCGTGGCCACCAGGATGGCCCGCGTGGGCACGCCATTGCGGCTGACCTTGGCCAGCGCCTGGGGCGCGTCGCCGCGCCGCGTCAGCGCGAACAGCATGCGAGATGACGCATACAGCCCCGAGTTCAGCGCCGACAGCACGGCCGTCAGCACGATGGCATTCATGATCTGCGCGGCGGCCGGCACGCCCATGGTGTTGAGCGCGCTGACATACGGCGTGGCAATGCCGCCCGCATTCCAGGGCACCAGGCAGGCCACCAGGAAGATGGAGCCCACATAGAACACCAGCACGCGCGTGATCACCGAGTTGGTCGCCTTGGCCACAGCCTTCTGCGGCTCGGCCGTCTCGGCGGCGGCAATGGTCACGATCTCGGCGCCGAAGTAAAAGCCCGTGGCCGCCACCGCCCCGGTCAGCACCGGCACGATGCCGTTGGGCATGAAGCCGCCGTTGCCGGTGAGGTTGCCGAAGTGCATGCCCTGCGAGGCGGGCGTCAGGCCCAGCACGTAGACGCCGGCCACGAACAGGAAGACCACGATGGCCGCCACCTTGATGGAGGCGAACCAGAACTCGAACTCGCCAAAGGACTTGACCGACACCAGGTTGGTCAGCGTCAGCATCACCAGCAGCACCAGGCTGATGCTCCAGTTGGGCACATCGGGCAGCCAGTAGCGCACCAGGTCGGCTCCGGCCACGGCCTCCAGCGCCACGACGATGACCCAGAAGTACCAGTACATCCAGCCCGTCAGAAAGCCTGCCAGCCGGCCCACGCCGGGGCGGTCGCGCCAGGCCTCTCGCGCAAACTCGTAGAACGAGCCTCCCCCGGGCATGGAGCAGGCCAGCTCGCCCAGCATGCGCATGACCAGGACCACGAGCAGACCCGTGATGAGGAAGGAAAGAATCGCGGCCGGCCCGGCCGACTTGATGACGACGCCGCTGCCCACGAACAGCCCGGCGCCGATGACGCCACCGAGGGCGATCATGGTCATGTGGCGTTCCTTGAGCCCGTGCGAAAGCCCCGGTGAAGAGGCGTGCTGATTTCCGATCATGTCTTGTCTCCTGTTTTATTCAGGCGCCACGGCTGATGCTCTGTTGTGGTGGCTGCGCAGGTGCGCGCCTTGCCGTGGCGTATCCGGTGTTCCCGGTGGCACGGGGCCGCAAGGCCCCGCGCCGTCAGGCGGCCGCCACCGGCGGGCGGTCCTTGCGGAAGGCGTTCTTCACGGCGATCTTTCCGTCCTTGAAGGTGAAGACATCCACCATGCGCGCTTCCACGCGCAGGCCGTCGGCCTTGGTGCCCTTGAAGGTGCTCTCGGACACGCCACGGTCGCCCTGCACGAAGTGGTCTCCATCGAGCCAGGCCGCATCGGGAAAGGCCTGCCAGGCCATCTGGAAGCCCTCGCGCACCGCCTGGCGGCCGACGAAGCTGCGGCCCATGAGATCGGGGCCGGCCACGGCGTGGAACTCGCATTCATCGGCCATGAAGCCCATCAGGGCCTCGATATCGTGGCGGTTCCAGGCCTCGGCAAAGCGGGCCAGGAACTGTGCGTCGGGAGGGTTGGTGTCTGCGCTCATGCTGTCTCCTTGTCTGTGGTGGGTCCCACGGCGCCGGGCCCGGGCAGGGCCGCCGCGCCGCGTCATCGAAATGTCGATGGGCCATGGTAGGTAGCAGGCACACGGACCCGTTAGAACCAGATGCCATCAATCGTTAGGTCCAGGCGCGCGCACCGGCCGCCGCTGGCTCTATCGAAAGCTGGGCTGTGGCGCTAACTGGCTCCATGGCCTGCTGGCTATGCTGATTCCATCGTCGGTGCACCGCCTTGCAGGGCTCGCCGGCATTGGCCCCATTCCACCGAATCCATAGCAAAAAGCGGCAGATCCCAAGCCGCCGCACCAGGAGACATCCGCCATGAAAGCCGAGGACATCCGCCCCAGCCACCTGCGTCCCTACGACCCTCAGTACGACCCGCTGGTGGCCGCCAACCCGGGCCACGGCACGGGCTATGCGCCCACTTACTGGGTCGGCACGGCGGGACGCCCGCCAGACGATGACGGCCCGGTCACCGGCGACATGGACGTGGACGTGGCCATCGTCGGCTCGGGCTTCACGGGCCTGGCCACGGCCCTGTTTCTGGCGCGCGAACACGGCATCCGCGCCGTGGTGCTGGACGCCAACCAGACCGCCTGGGGTTGCACCAGCCGCAACGGCGGCCAGGGGCAGAACGCCAGCGGGCGCCTGTACCGCTCGCAATGGATCGCACGCTGGGGCAAGGACGTGGCGCTCAAGCTCGACGCCGAGATCCGCGAGGGCTTCCAGACCTTCAAGGACCTGGTGGCCGAATTCCCCGAGTGCGAGCCCCAGCCCGGCGGCCACCTCTACATCGCCCACCGCGAAAAGAAACTCGACTTCCTGCGCAACGAGACCCAGATCATGCGCGAGGTCTTCGGCTACGACGCCCGCATGCTCAGCCCCGAGGAGCTGCGCCGCGACTATGTGAACGATGCCGACAGCCATGGCGCCATGCACGAGCCCGACGGCATCGGCGTGCACCCGCTCAAGCTGGCCTTCGGCTACCTGCGCAAGGCGCGGGAGCTGGGCGTCAAGGTGCACCCGGCCAGTCCGGTGCTGGGCGTCGAGACGCGCAACGGCGTGCACCACCTGCGCACGCCCGGCGGCACCGTGCGGGCGCGCGCCGTGGGCTTTGCCACGGGCGGCTACACCAGCAACGCCCTGCATGGCAGCCTGCGCTCCAAGATCATGCCCATCCTCTCGAACTCGCTGGTCACGCGGCCGCTGACCGAGCAGGAGCTGGAGGCCACGGGCTTCAAGACTACCCAGGTCATCACCGACACCCGCACGCTGCGCTTTTACTACCGCCGCCTGCCCGGCAACCGCGTACAGATCGGCAGCCGCAGCGCCGTCACGGGTGCCGATGCGCCCAACCCCATCCACATGGCCAAGCTGGTGGACGGCCTGCACCGCAAGTTCCCGGCGCTCAAGGGCATCACCATCGACTACTCCTGGTGGGGCTGGGTCGATGTGAGCCACGACATGATGCCGCGCGTCTTCCAGCCCGATCCGGCCCAGAGCATCTTCTACGCCGTGGGCTATGGCGGCAACGGCGTCTCCTTCTCGGCCCACGCGGGCCGTCGCATGGCCGAGCGCATCGCGGGGCGCCAGAGCAAGACCTTCGAGCTGCCCATCTACAACTCGGAGCTGGAGTACCCGAACGTCTTCAACATGGTGCGCTCGCCCGCGTTTGCGCCGTTTCGCCGGCTGGGGCAGCGGTTCCTGTACCACTGGTACTACATGCGCGACGAAAAGCTCTGAACCCCAACCGATTGCTGCTTGGGCCGGCCTCCTGCAGGGGGCCGGCCCTTTTTTTCAGCAGCGCCGGGGGCGGCCACGTGCTACCGGTTCCGCATCCAGTCGGCCGTGTTCATGAAGCTGGCCTTGAGGCGCACGCGCAAATCCTCGGGCACGCCGGTCTCGCCCATGGCCTGGTCCATGCAGGCCACCCATTGGTCGCGTTCCAGGATGCCGATGGAAAACGGCATGTGGCGCATGCGCAGGCGCGGGTGGCCGAAACGGTCCTGGTAATGGTCGGGGCCGCCCAGCCAGCCGCACAGGAACCAGAACAGCTTCTGGCGCGCATCGGCCAGCGTGCTGCCGTGGGCGGCACGCAGTTCGGCATAGCCGGGCTCCAGGTCCATCAGATCGTAGAAACGGTCCACCAGGGCCTGCACCCTGGGCTCGCCGCCGATCCATTCATAGGGGGTCTGGGGAGCGTTGTTCTGGGATTCCTCTGACATGGCGAAAAGCGGCTGGCGGCTGAGTGAAACCCGCGATTGTCAGGCATGTGCCATGTCCGTGCCCGTACCGGTATCCGTGGGCGCCCCGGCACGCAGGAAGCCGTACACCGCCAGCGCCGTGAGCACCGTGATGCCCGCCAGCACATCCAGCAAGATGCCAAAGGCCTGGCCATAGGCCGCCAGCACGGCGGGTGCAGACAGTCCGGGCAGCAGGGCCATGGCCTCGGCGATGTTCCCCGTCACCAGCAACTGCGCCGCGCGGCCGGTGGCATGCAAGGACTGCACCGCGTTCACCGCAGGCATCGCCTGGGGTGCCTGAGCTGCCAGGGCCGATAGACGCCATGCCAGCAATGCAGCCAGCCCCGCGCCCACCAGCGCCAGCGCCATGCCTTCGCCCGCCACGCGCACCGTGCTGAAGATGCCCGTGGCCATGCCCGCGCGCTCGCTGGGCACCACGCTCACGGCCAGGCCATCCATCAAACCCCAGGGCAGCCCGATGCCCAGGCCGATCAGCAGCAGCGGAGGCGCCATCTGCGCAAAGGCCGTGCCCGGCGCGCACCCGCCCAGCCACAGCAGGCCCGCCGCGCACACCAGCAACCCCGCCAGGCACAGCGGCGCGGCCGAGATCCAGCGTGTGAGCCAGCCCGCCAGCAACGGCACGAACAGCATGGGCAGGGACAGCACAAACATCAGCTGCCCCGCCTGCAGCGGCGCCATGCCCTCCACGCCGATGAAGCGCACCGGCAGCAGCACCAGCAGCACCACGAAGGCATAGGCCGGCGCGCCCGCCAGCAACTGCACGCCAACGAAACGCGGATAGCGAAACAGCGACAGGTCCAGCATGGGCTGCCCCGTGCGCTGCTGCACGCGCCGCTCCACGGCCACGAAAGCGGCCAGCGCCAGCGCGGCGCCGGCCAGCGGCAGCAGCGTTGCAGCGCTGGACCAGCCCGCCTCCGGCCCCTGCAGCACGCCCCAGGTCAGCAGCGCCAGGGCTGCGGTGAACAGCAGCGCGCCGGCCCGGTCCAGCCGCTGCGCCTTCGGGTTGCGCGACTGCGGCATGCAGCGCAGCCCCAGCACCAGCGCGGCCAGCGCCACGGCGGCCACGCAAAGCACCACGCCGCGCCAGCCCGCCACGCCCAGCAACCAGCCCGACAGCAACGGCCCGAAGGCCAGGCCCACGCCAAACGACGTGCCCACGCCACTGAAGGCACGCATGCGCCCCGCTCCATCGAACACCTGGGCCAGCGCCGCCGTCCCGCCCGCCAGCGCGGCCGCCGCGCCCAGGCCCTGCAGCGCACGCAGCAGGTTGAACACGACGATGGCCCCCTGCCCGCCCAGGCAGGCCTGGGCCAGCGCACTGGCCAGCACCACGCCCAGCCCGGTCAGGAAAACGCGCCGCCGCCCGTGCAGATCGGCCAGCGCGCCGGCCGCCATCAGCGTGGCGCCAAAGCTCAGCATGAAGGCATTCGTCACCCAGTTCAGCGCCAGCGGCCCGCCGCCCAGCGCCTCGCGCAGCGCAGACAGGGCCACGGCCGGCCCGGTAAAGCTCAGCGGCATCGCCAGCGCCGCAAGGCACACCGACAACAGCACCCAGACCGAGGACGCACGCGGTCGCGCTGTGCCGTGGAGCGCATCCGGTGCGCGGGAAGAAGTCAGGCAGGAGGACATGATTGGCAAGGCTTTCGCAATTTCCCGGCCGCACATGGCCAGGCTTGCATGAACGATAAAAGCGCTGCAATGCCGTGAAAATAGGCGCCAGACTCCCCACACTCCCAACCCAAGGTTGGCAATCGACATGGACAGCTTCAGCGGACTCGAATCCTTTGTGCGTGCAGCCGACCTGCTGAGCTTTGCCGAGGCCGGGCGCGCCCTGGGCATCTCGGCCTCGGCCGTAGGCAAGAACGTGGCGCGGCTGGAACAGCAACTGGGCCTGCGCCTGTTCCAGCGCACCACGCGCCAGGTGCGGCTCACACAGGAAGGCGCGCTGTTCCATGAGCGCTGCCGCCGCATCCTGGATGAACTGCACGATGCGCGCGCCACCATGCAGGCCGCCGCCGAGGCGCCGCGCGGACGGCTGCGCGTGAGCCTGCCCACCATCGGCTACCGCTTCCTGCTGCCTGTGCTGCCCGAGTTCCAGGCCCTGTACCCGGAGGTTGACCTGGACCTGGACTTCAACGATCACCTGGTGGACGTGGTCGAGGCCGGCCTGGACGTGGTCATCCGCAGCGGCGAACTGGCCGACTCGCGCCTGGTGGCGCGCCGGCTGGGGCCGTTCCGCTTCATCCTGGCCGGCTCGCCCGACTACCTGGCGGCACGGGGCATTCCGCAATCCCCCGCCGAACTGGCACAGCACAGCTGCCTGCGCTACCGCTTCCTGAGCAGCGGCAAGCTGGAGGAATGGGTGCTGCCCGGCATGCCGCCCCACCTGCCCTCCGCCCTGGTCTGCAACAACATGGAAGCCATGCTGGGCGCGGCCGTGGCGGGCATGGGGCTGGCCTATATGCCGGACTTCCTCGCGCGGGATGCACTGGGACGTGGCGAACTGCAGCGGGTGCTGGCGGAGGACCTGACGCACACGGGGCAGTTTTCGGCGCTGTGGGCGTCGAGCCGGCAGTTGTCGCCTAAGGTGAGGGCGTTTGTGGATTTTGTGGGGGAGAGGCTGTTCAAGGAGTCTTGAACGGGGCCGTCCCCTGCTGTTGCTCGTTTCTGCCCCTGCCGGGTGGTTGTTTTTCGAGGCCGGGTCTCGGCCCGGCGGCCGACTGCCCTTTCTTGATTCGCCAAGAAAGGTCAGATCAAAGAAGGCGACCCGGATGTCCGCGACCCTCCGCTTCGCTGCGGGCAACCTGCGTCGTGGCGGTTGCGGGGTTCGCCGTGAAACTCACTTCGCGCTGCGCGCTACGTTCAAACATCACGGCGAGTCAGATCACGAAGCAGTCCTGTCCTTCGGCAGGACTGCAACCCCGCAACCGCCACGCCGCAGGCGCTGACATACGGGGAGTTGGCTCGGGCCTTCGCTTCGCTCGGCCCCGGTTTGAAGCCGAGCGGAGCGACGGCGCCGGCTGTCGGCCGTTGGCTGTTGGCTGTTGGCTGTTGGCTGTTGGCTGCCCCAGCCTCCCCCTTCTGCCCACGCCTGCGTTGGGCGGGATGCGGGGTGGCAGCCCTGCCGAAGGACAGGGCTGCTTCGTCATCTGACTCGCCGTGATGTTTGAGTGAAGCGCGCAGCGCGCAACGAGTTTCACGGCGCACCCCGCATCCCGCCCAACGCAGGTAGCCCCGTAGCGAAGCGAAGGGGTCGTGGGCAGTTTGGGGCGCGCTTCTTTGCTTCCTTTCTTATCGCGCGATAAGAAAGGGAGTCGGCTGCCGGGCCGAAACCCGGCCCCGAAAAACAACCACCCGGCAGGGGCAAAAAACAGAACCCAAAGACCTACTCAGCCACCTGCCTCAACGTATCCATCACAGGCCTCCTCAACACCTCTCGCAACGCCCACCACCCCGCCATCCAGGCCAGCAAGGCCCCGGCAACAGCCCCCGCCAGCGGAGCCCACCAAGGCACGGTCCAGTTGAACTCGAACACCCAGCGCGCCAGGGCCCAGCCCACGGCCCCCGCCGCGCAGCTGGCCAGGAAACCCGCCAGCAGGCCCACGCCGGCCAGCTCGGCGCGCTGCACCTGCGCCAGCAGCCGGGCCTGGGCACCGACGGCGCGCATGATGGCGTACTCGCGGGCGCGCTCCTCGCGCGTGGCGGTGACGGCGGCGAAGAGCACGACCAGGCCGGCTGCCAGGGTGAAGCCGAAGAGGAATTCCACCGCGCGTATCACCTGGTCCAGCACGCGCTGCACCTGGGCCAGCGTGGTGCTCAGGTCCACGTTGGTGATGTTGGGAAACTCGCGCACCAGGGCGTTGTCGAAGCCCGCCACGTCGGGCGCGCGGTAGGCGGCCAGGTAGCTGACGGCCACGTCGTCCAGGTGGTCCACGGGATAGATCACGAAGAAGTTGGCCCGCATCGATCCCCAGTCCACCTTGCGCAGGCTGGTGATGCGCGCCTCGCTGGGCACGCCGCCCACGTCGAAGCCCAGCGTGTCGCCGAGCTTGAGGCCCAGGGTCTCGGCAATGCCGTCCTCCACGCTGATCTCGCCCTTGGCGCCAGGCGTCCAGGTGCCCGCCGTGATCAGGTTGTGTGCGGGCGCCTGCGCCGTGGTGGAGAGGTTGAACTCCCGGTCCACCAGGCGCTTGGCACGGTCTTCGCTGAAGTCGTCGGGGCTGACCGGCTTGCCGTTGACGGTGACCAGACGCCCCCGGATCATGGGGAACCAGTCATAGGAGGTGACGCCAGCCTTGTCCAGCGCCGCGCGGAAACCGTCGGCCTGCTCGGGCTGCACGTTGATGACGAAGCGGTTGGGCGCATTGGCCGGCGTGGCCTGGCGCCAGCTGCCGATGAGGTCGGTGCGCAGCAGCACCAGCAGCATGAGCGCCAGCAGCCCCACGGCCAGGCTGCTGATCTGCACCACGGCATAGGCGGGGCGCGCGGCGATCTGGCGCGTGGCCAGCACCAGCCAGCGCGGCGCCGTGCTCTCGTGCACCAGGCGGCGCAGCACCTGCACGGCCAGCCAGCCCAGGGCCGCGAACAGCAGCACGGCCACGGCAAAGCCGCCCACGGCGATCAGGCCCAGCTTGATGTCGCGGCTGGCCGCCAGCAGCAAGGCCGCAAAACCGGCCACGCCCACGGCCAGCACCACCACCGAGGCAGGCTTGAGCGCGCCCAGGTCGCGGCGCATGACGCGCAGCGGCGGCACGCGCGCCAGCTGCAGCACGGGCGGCAGGCCAAAGGCCAGCAGCAGGGTCAGCCCCATGCCCACGCCGAAGGCCGCAGGCCACAGGCCCGGTGCGGGCAAGGCGGTTTCCACCAGACCGGCCAGCAGCAGCACGAAGACATGGTGAATGGCCCAGCCCAGCAGCACGCCCGCGGCGCTGGAGGCCAGGCCGACCAGCACGAACTCCACCGTATAGGCCCCTGCAATGCGCCGCTGGCTCTGGCCGAGCACGCGCAGCATGGCCGAGGCGTCGAGGTGGCTGTTGGCAAAGCCGCGCGCAGCCAGGGCCACGGCCACGGCCGACAGCAGCGCCGCCAGCAGGGCGACCAGGCTCAGGAATTTCTCGGCGCGGTCCAGCGTCTGGCGCATCTCGGGGCGGCCGCTGTCCAGCGACTCCACGCGCACGCCATGCACGCCGGGCGCCTTGGCCTGCTGCTCGGCCCAGACGCGGTAGCGCTGCACGGCCGGCTCGGAGCCATCACCCGCGCCGGCCACGGCCAGGCGGTAGGTGATGCGGCTGGCCGGCTGCACCAGGCCTGTGGCGGCAAGGTCGGCGGAGGCGATCATCACGCGCGGCGCAAAGTTCATGAAGCCCGCGCCCCGGTCGGGCTCGATGGAGATGATGCGCGCCACGCGCAGTTGGGCGTCGCCCAGCAGCAGCATGTCCCCCACGCCTATGCCCAGCGACTCCAGCAGCGGCGCATCGACCCAGGCCTCGCCCCGCGCCGGTATCTCGCGCGTGGCCCGGTCGGCCGCGCCGGGGGCATCGGCCACGCGCAGGCTGCCGCGCAGCGGATAACCTTCGGGCACGCTCTTGAGCGCCACCAGGCGGCTCATGCCGCCTTGCGCGTCGCTGGCGCGCGCCATGGTCGGGAAGCTGGATGTCTCCAGGGCCTGCAGCCCTTCGGCGCGTGCGCGCTCGGCAAAGGCCGGCGCCGTGGGGTTGTCGCCGACCACGACCACGTCGCCGCCCAGCAGCTGGCGCGCATCGCGCTGCAGCCCCGCCTGCAGCCGGTCGGCAAAAAAGCCCACCGAACTGAGCGCGGCCACGGCCAGCATCACGGCGACGATCAACAGGCGCAACTCGCCCGCGCGCAGGTCGCGCCACAGGGTGCGCCAACCCAAGGTCCATGCAGAAGATCCATTCATGCCGCGCAGATTAGCGCAGGCGAAGATGGGCACCCGGGCGCCACGGCTATTGGCACGGCCGTTCAGAACGATTGGCCCAGCCGTTCAGAACATCAGCCGCAGGCCCAGGTCCAGCCCGAGCGCGCCGGCCGGCTGCATGCCGCCCGTGGTCAGGTAGCCGGGCTGGGGCAGGATGGCCGGGTTGCTGACCACCAGCGGCGTCACGCCCATCACGCCCGGGTTGTTGCGCCCGTTGCCCACGCTGATGCGCGACACCGTGGCGTACAGCGCCGTGCGTTTGGACAGCGGGTGTACATAGCCCAGGGCGAGCTTGTTCACCGAGGAATCGCCGTCGGCCAGGCCCTGGCCATTCCTGAACTGCACACGTGCATAGGAGGCGCGCAGCGCCCCCTGGCCCACGGGGATGTTCACACCGGCCAGCACGCCCAGGTAGCGGTCGTTGATGGCGGCCAGCGTGCCGGCGTCGCGCCGCTCGTTGCGCACGCCGGACCATTCGCCAAACAGCTTGACCGGGCCGAAGTCATAGGAGCCGCCCAGGTTCAGCGACCGGATCTTTTCCGCGCCGGCGCCCGAGGTGCCCAGGGTGTTCTCGCCATAGCCCAGCGCCACATCGGCCGCCCCCATGGCCCAGCCGATGCGGGCACCCGCGTAGCGCCCCCGCTTCGAGCTGTTCTCGGGAAAGGCGTACATGGCCTGCCCGTAGACGCCGCCCAGGCCTGGCGGCAGGAAATAGCCGATGGAATTGCCTGCGCGCAGATAGGTGTCCGTGCCCGCCGACAGCCCGCCGCCCAGCAGGCCGCCCGTGGCCAGCGCGCGGGCGATGGCCAGGTTGCTGTTGACCACGGCGATCAGGTTGGTGCCCACGCCGTTGACGGTGAAGGGGTCGAAGGCCCAGTCGTTCAGAAACGAAGGCGTGTGATCGCGCCCCATGCGCAGCTCGCCCAGGCGCCCGGACAGGCTGATGGTGGCGCGCCGCCCGAAGTTGAGCGCGCCGCCGCCCGTGTCATTGGCCACCGGCGCCTCCAGCCACAGGCCGGCCATGAGGCCGCCGCCCAGGTCCTCGCTGGCGCGTATGCCGATGCGGCTGGCCAGGTTGCCCGAAGGCGACAGCGCCCAGGTGCTTTGCCGCGCCGAGCGCGCGGGGCCCGCGTCCCAGGATTCGCTGCGCACGCTGTAGCGGCTGATGCCGGCGTCCATCACGCCGAACAGCGTGACCGAGGTGGGCGCCTGGGCGGCGGCCGCGCCTGTCAGACACAGCAGGCCCAGCGCGTGCAGGCCGCAGGGATGGGGGTGAAGTCGGGGCATGGGGGTCTCCTGTTCATCGTGGGGGCTGGCGCGGTCCTGCGCCACGAATCGACTCTAGGAAAGCCATCGCGCCGCTTCTTGGCAGTTCATGCCAACGGCTTTGCAATTCACGACATGCGCGGGTTGCCCTGGTCAGGGTTGCCATGGATTTGTCCCAACAAGGCAAATGCCTGTCCCCCAATGGCAAGTCCCGGGAAAGCGGGCTTTCGATACTGGATGCCAGAACACGGAACAAGGAGACACGGATATGAGACTGCCCCACGCCATCGCCACGCTGCTCGCGGGCTGCGCCATCACCATCGCCATCGCCGGTACGGCCTGGAGCCGCCAGCCGCTCAGGCTCATCGTGCCCGCACCGCCGGGCGGCACCATGGACATCGTGGCGCGCGTCGTGGGCCAGCAGCTCGCGTCTGAAACAGGCCAGGCCGTGGTGATAGACAACCGCCCGGGCGCAGGCGGCCTGCTGGGCATGCAGACCCTGCTGCAGGCGCCCGCCGACGGGCAGACGCTGCTGGTGGGCGCAAGCAATCTGCTGGCCGAGATCCCCCATGTGATCAAGATGCCGTTCGATCCGCTCAAGGACCTGGTGCCCCTGGCCTCGCTGGCCCGCTCGGGCGTGGTGCTGGTGGCCGGGGCCAGCCAGCCCGCCCAGGACATGCAGGAGCTGCTCGCGCAGCTCAAGGCACGCAAAGGCCAGACCAGCTTTGCCAGCTACAGCCCCGGCACCGTGTCGCACTACGCCGGCCTGATCCTCAGCGACAAGGCGGGCCTGGACCTGCAGCACGTGGGCTACGCGGGCTCGCCGCCGGCCGTGCAGGCCCTGCTGGGCGGCCAGGTGGACGTCATGTTCGACGGCATGCTGACCTCGGTGCCCCTGATCAGGGCCGGCAAGCTGCGTGCCTACGCGTTCTCCGGCCCCCGGCGTTCGCGCCACCTGCCCCAGGTGCCGACCACCGCCGAACTCGGCTACCCCGAGCTGCAGTTTCGCGGCTGGGTGGGCCTGATCGCGCCCGCCCGCCTGCCCTCCGAAACCATGGAACGCCTGCGCGCCGCCATCGGGAAAGCGGCCAGCGCGCCGGCCGTGCAGCAAAAGCTCTCCGACGTGGGGCTGGAGCCCGAGGTGCTCACCGACACCGCCGCGCTGCAGCGCGAGACACGCCAGATGTCCGAGCGCAACGCCGGCATCGTGAAGAAATACCAGATCACCGCGAACTGACTTCCAGGGAAACACCGACCATGCAGATCCGACAGATCACCCCCGCCATCGGCGCCGAAATCTCCGGCGTCCATCTCGGCGATGCCGCACGCGACGCCGCACTGTTCGCGGACATCCGCGCCGCGCTGCTGACCCATCGCGTGCTGTTCTTCCGGGACCAGGACATCACGCGCGCCGAACATGTGGCCTTTGCCAGCCGCTTCGGCCCACTGGAGGACCATCCCGTGGCAGGCAGCGATCCCGAGCACCCTGGCCTGGTGCGCATCTACCGCAGCGACGATCCGCACAGCTACGAAAACACCTGGCACTGCGATGGCCTGTGGCGCCCCAACCCGGCCATGGGCGCGGTGCTGCGCTGCATAGAGTGCCCGCCGATCGGCGGCGACACCATCTGGGTCAACATGGTCAAGGCCTACGAGGAGCTGCCCGAGAGCATCAAGCGCAGCATCGACGGCCTGCGCGCCAAGGCCGGCATAGAGCACACCTTCGGTGCCGTGATGGCGCCCGAGGCGCGCGCGCGGCTGGCCAGCGAGCACCCGCCCGTGGAGCATCCCGTGGTGCGCACCCACCCCGAGACCGGCGAGAAGCTGCTGTTCGTGGGCGCGGGCTTCAGCACCCACTTCGTCAACTACAGCACGCCCGAGAACGTGCGCCACGGCATAGACAAGGCGCCCGGCGCCGCGCTGCTGATGAACTACCTGATCAGCCGCGCCACGATTCCCGAATACCAGGTGCGCTGGTCCTGGAAGCCCGGCGACGTGGCCGTCTGGGACAACCGCAGCACCCAGCACTACGCGCTCAACGACTACTACCCGGCGCCCCGCCGCATGGAGCGCGCAGGCATCGTCGGCGACATCCCGCGCTGAGCCCCTGCACCGACTCTTTACACACCCACCCCTCACCCCCACCCACCGGAGCGTCCCATGAATTTTCTCGATGGCCACCTGTTCCCCGAAAACCAGCAGCCCCTGATCATCACGGCGGCCCCCTATGCGCCGGGCTGGCTGCCCGGCGATTTCCCCGAAGACATTCCCGTGACCATGGACGAGCAGATCCAGAAGGCCGTGGACTGCTACAACGCCGGCGCCACCGTGCTGCACCTGCATGTGCGCGAGCTGGATGGCAAAGGCAGCAAGCGTTTGTCGAAGTTCAACGAGCTGATCGCCGGCGTGCGTGCGCGCGTGCCCGAGATGATCATCCAGGTGGGCGGATCGATCAGCTTTGCTCCCGAGACGGACGGCGCGGCCGCCAAGTGGCTGTCCGACGACACGCGCCACATGCTGGCCGAGCTGGAGCCCGTGCCCGACCAGGTCACGGTGACCGTCAATACCTCGCAGATGAACGTGACGGAGCAGGCCGAGGACGCGGACTTCAGGGGCACCTCGCGCGAGAATCCCGCCATCTTCGACGCCTACAAGGAGATGACCGTGCCCGCCCAGCCCGGCTGGGCCGAGGAGCACATCCGGCGCCTGTCCGCCGCCGGCATCCAGAGCGCCTTCCAGTGCTACAACATCAACAGCTTCGAGTCGGTGGAGCGGCTCATGCGCCGCGGCATCTACAAAGGCCCGCTGGTGATGAACTGGGTGGCGATCGGCGGCGGCATGGACGCGCCCAGCATCTACAGCCTGGCCAACTTCGTGCGCGCCGTGCCCGACGGCGCCGTGCTCACCGTGGAAAGCAATGTGCGCAACGTGCTGCCCGTGAACATGATGGGCATCGCCATGGGCCTGCACGTGCGCTGCGGCACCGAGGACTGCCTGTGGAACCAGTCGCGCAGCGCCAAGGCCAGCACGGTCTCCCAGATCGAACAGCTGGTGCGCATCGCGCGCGAGTTCGGCCGCCCCATCGCCACGGCGCAACAGGCGCGCGCCATCAGCAAGATTGGCGTGTTCTACGACACCCCCGAAGAGACATTGGCGGCCAACGGCTTCGCGCCCAACCGCAACGGCGGCAACCAGGGATTTCTGCGCAAGACCGCCTGACGCACTAGGCCTCGCCAACCCGTCCCTGCCCCCGCCTGCGCCAGTCCGAGACGCTGGCGCCGAAAGCGGCCCGGAACCAGTGGCAAAAGCCGCTGGGCGCGGCAAAACCCAGCAGGCCCGCCACCTCGCCCAGGGGCTGGCCACCGTCTTGCAGATGGCGCAGCACCAGTTCCCTGCGGAGGGTGTCGAGCAGTGCCGAGAAAGTCTGCCCCTCCGCAAGCAGGCGGCGGTGCAGCGTGCGGCGGTCCATTCCCAGGTGGCGCGCCACCTGCTGGGCCGTGCAGCGGCCGCCCGGCAGCAATGCAATGATCAACTCCCTGCAGGCCGCCTGCATGCCTTCACCCCGGCTGCGCAGCGCCTGCTCCAGATGGCTTCGCGCAAAGCGCGCAACGCCCGAGCCCTGCGCCTGGCCGCATTCGCGCAGCAGTTGCAGATCCGCCAGGCGGCAGACCATGCCGTTGAAAGGCTGGTCAAACAAAGGGGTCACGCCGAAGAAGGCACGGTGGGCCGATGCATCGGCCGGTGCGCGGTGTACGAAGCTGACCTGCTGCGGGCGCCACTGGGCGCCGATCAGCTCGCGCAGCACGCGAAACATCACGCCCACCGCCAGCTCCATGGACTGGCGCATGGCCATGCCCGCGATGGGCACCAGGTCCTGGCGCACCAGCACCCCGGAGCCCGCGTCCTCGATGCGTACGAACATGCCCGCACTCAGCAGCTTGAGGTAGCGGCACAGCGTGTCCAGCGCCTGGCGCGGCGTGGGCTCTTGCTGCAGCACAAGGCTGATGGGGCCCAGGTGGGACAGGCTGCGCCGCGCCGCCAGGCGCAGCGCGAAATCCTGCGTTCCCGTGGTGCGCGCGGCCACCTCCAGCAGCTCGCGCACGGCATGGATGGGAATCAGCGTCTCCGGGTCGTCGAGCAGGCGCGCCGACAGTCCCGCCGCGCGCACAAGGACGGCGGGATCATGGCCCAGGCTTTTCACCAGGTCGGCATAGCCATGCAGGCTGGCACTGCGGATCAGACCGCATGTGACGGGCCTGCGGCCTGCGGCCGCGGTGCCGATGGCATGGAGCGCAGGGGTCTGCATGGCAGGTCCATTTCAGGGAATCAGCACCGTCGCGCCCGTGGTGCGGCGCGACTCCAGCGCCTGGTGCGCCTGGGCCGCATCGGCCAGCGCAAAGCTTTGCTGGGGCTCGCTGGCGATGCGCCCGGCCAGCACATGGTCGAACAGCTCGCGCGCCATCTCCAGCATGTGGGCGCGCGGCTGGATGTAGTGCACCATCGCGGGCCGCGTCATCCAGATCGATCCCTTGGAGGCCAGCAGCTGGGAGTCCACCACCACCGAGCCCGACGAGGTGCCGTTGCTGATCAGCCGGCCGCGCGGCTGCAGGCAGTCCAGCGAATCCATGAGCGTGTCCTTGCCCACCGAGTCATAGACCACGGGCACGCCCTTGCCGCCCGTGATCTCCATCACGCGGTCCACGATGCGCTCGCGTGAGGTCACGATGACGTGGGCGCAGCCGTTGGCGCGCGCGGCGGCGGCCTTCTCGTCGGTGCTCACCGTGCCGATCATGGTCACGCCCAGGGCACGCGCCCACTGGCAGGCGATCAGCCCCACGCCGCCGGCCGCCGCGTGGTAGAGGATGGTTTCGCCCCCCTGCAGCGGATGGACCTGGCGGAACAGGTACTGCGCCGTCATGCCCTTCATCATCAGCGTGGCCGCAGTGCGGTCGCTGATGCCGTCGGGCAGCGGGATCAGCACCTCGGCCGGCATCACGCGCACATCGCTGTAGGCGCCCTGCGGGCCCATCAGGTAGCCCACGCGGTCGCCGGGCCGCACTTCGGTCACGCCCTCCCCCACGGCCTCGACCACGCCCACGGCGTCCGAGCCCAGGCCGTTGGGCAGGGCCAGCGGATAGCGGCCCGTGCGGAAATAGATGTCGATGAAGTTGACGGCGATGAAGCTGTGGCGCACGCGCGCCTGGCCGGGTCCCGGCGCGCCGGCCTCGGCATGCTCCAGCCTGAGCACCTCGGGGCCGCCGGTGGTATGAAAGCGTATGGCCTTTGCCATGGAGTCTCCTTGTGTAGCGCCTGGGTGGGGCGCCCTGCATCAGTTGAGCCGGATGTCGAAGTTCCGGACGATCTCGGCATTGCGCTCGAACTCGGCGCGCAGGTCGGTGGACATCTGCTCCAGCGAGCGATCGCCTTCGACGGGCTCGAAGCCCGTGCCCGCATAGCGTTCGCGCACGGCCTTGCGGGCGTTGACCCGGGCCAGCGCGCCGTGGATCTTCTCCAGCAGCGGGCGCGGCGTCTGGGCCGAGGCGAACACGCCGCTCCAGTTGCTGAAATCCACCTCGGGGTAGCCCAGCTCGGCCAGCGTGGGCACCTGCGGGTAGTCGGGCAGCCGGCTCTTGTAGGCCACGGCCAGCAGCCTGACCTTGCCGCCCGCGATCAGCGGCTTGGAGGTGACCGATCCGTCGAACATCAGCGGGATCTGGTTGCCCATGACCTGGGCCAGCGCGGGCGCCGAGCCCGGGAAGGCCACATGCTCCATGTCCAGGTGGGCCCTTCTGTTGAGGATGGCGCCCGCGTACTGCGAGGCCGTGCCCTGGCTGTACGAGGCGAACGACAGCGTGCCCGGATGGGCCTTCACGTAGGCGATGGCCTCGGCCCCGTCGCGCGCGGGAAACTGCGGCGAGGCGATGAACAGCATCACCGAGCGCGCCATCTGCGCCACGGGCCGCACGTCCTTCATGGGGTCGAAGCCGACCTTGAGCACATGGGGCACCTCGGTGAGGATGTTGGTCACCGTCACCAGCAGCGTGCTGCCGTCGGCCGGCTGGGACAGCATGTGCTTGACGGCGATGGCGCCACCGGCGCCGGGCCGGTTCTCGACGATGACGGGCTGGCGTATCTCCTGCGCCAGCTGGTCGCTGATGATGCGCGCGAACACATCGATGGTGCCGCCGGGCGGCGCCGGCACGATGAGCCGGACCGGCTTGTCGCCGAAGGCGTGGGCGCCACCGGCCAGCAGCGAGGCGGCCAGGGCGATGGCCGTCCAGGGGGGCATGCGTTGCATCATGGGCTCCCGGTTCAGGCGGCCTTGCGCAGAAACCCCTGCTGGGCGCCGTTGCGGTTGGGCGCGAAGCCGTTGGCCGCCAGCGTCTCGTCCACGGTGCCGTAGAACTGGCCGATCCGGCAGATCTCCCGCGCCTGCTGCGCCGTGGCGATGGGGCGGCCGAACTCGCCTGCGATGCGCACCAGCTGCTCGATCTGCGCCACCGTGCCCATCTTGGCCGTGCGGCGCTGGTTCCAGAGGTTGTCCTCGGTACCGCAGCGCACATGCAGCCCCATGGCGATGCCCATCATGTTCACGGGCAGCACGTTGAGCACCGAGCTTTCCACGGTGAGCACGGCGCCATCGGGCACGGCGCGCACGAAGTTGGCCAGGCTGTAGATGCTGGGCGCGTCCATGCCGCCGCCGATCGCCACCCAGTTCATCACCAGCGGGCCCTTGTAGATGCCGCGGCGCATGAGCCGCTCCACCGACTCGAAGCTGTTGATGTTGTAGCACTGGAAGGCGCTCTGGATGCCGGCGGCCGACAGGCGCCGGATGTGCTCCTCGGCCCAGCCGGGCTGGGCGGGCACGGTCATCTCCCTGTAGGCATTGAAGACGGCCGGGTCCTCCATGGAGGTGCCGCGTATGTCGCGCGCATCGAACTGCTCCAGGAAATTCATCTGCGAGGTATTGATGGTCACCGTGACCTGGTCGGGCACAGGCTCCAACTCGGCCAGCATGTGGCGCGTGTCGTCGGACAGCCACTTGGCGGCCGCGCCGTCCGTCTCGGGAGCAAAGCTGATCGATCCGCCCACCTGGATGATCATCTCGGGCACGCGCGCACGCACGCCGGCGATCAGCTCGTTGAACTTCGACAAACGCTTGCTGCCTTTGCCGTCCAGCTCGCGCACATGCAGGTGCAGCACGGTGGCGCCGGCGTTGTAGCAGTCCACGGCCTTCTGGATCTGCTCGTCCATGGTCACGGCGATCTCGCCGGGAAAGTCCGAGGGCAGCCACGAGGGCGCATAGGGCGCGGCCGTGATGATCAGGGGCTGCTGGTTTTCGGGGAACAGGTGGCCGTCGAGAAAGTTCATGGCATGTCTCCTTGTGTAGTGATCGTGGTTCAGAAGGTCGGCGTGCCGACGATGCCCGCGCGCTCCATCTTCCGGTGGCTGGGCGGGTAGTCCATGGCCGCGTAGTGCTGGGTGGCGCGGTTGTCCCAGATCGCCACGCTGCCCGGCCGCCAGCGCCAGCGCACCTGGTACTCGGGGATGGCAGCCTGGCCGATCAGGTACTGCAGCAGGCCGGAGGCGCCCTGCGTGAAGTCCTGGCCCACGCGCACATTGGCGGGCGTATGGAAATTGGTGAAATGCGTGGTGAAGCCGTTCACGAACAGCACCTTCTCGCCGGTCTCGGGATGGGTGCGGACCACGGGATGCTCGGCATCGGGGTACTGGGCCTTGAGCGCCAGCCGCCTTTCGATGGGCATGGCCGCACCGAACGTGCATTCGATGCTGTGGCGCGCGCGCAGCGGCGCGATCAGCGCCTTGACGGCGTCCGGCAGGCGTTCGTAGGCCAGCGCCATGTTGGCCCACAGGGTGTCGCCGCCCACGGGCGGGCATTCCACGCAGTGCAGCACGCAGCCCATGGGCGGCGCCTCGCGCCAGGTGGCGTCGCAGTGCCAGGAATTCTCGTAGCGGTCGTTGGGCTGCTCGGGCGTCCTGTAGATGCGCACCAGGCCCGGATGCTCGGGATCGCTGCCGGCCACCGGATGGTCCTCCAGCTCGCCGAAGCGCCGCGCAAAGGCCACGTGCTCGGCGCGCGCCAGGCCCTGGTCGCGCAGGAACAGCACCTTGTGGCGCAGCAGCGCCGCCTGGATCTCCGAGAAAAGCGCGTCGTCGCGCACCGCGTCGGCCAGCCGAACGCCGAGCAATTCGGCGCCGATGGCGCATGTCATGGGCTCTATGCGCATGCCTGTCTCCTGTCATTGTTGTGAAGGCCCGTGGCGGCACGGTCCGCCCGGCGTGGGGCCGGTCTCTGCAATGTAGGAAAACCCGGTTCCGCGGACTATGCAAGCCATGCCATCCTCTTTGCATTTCGTGCCACCAGGCCACGGACTGACAGGAGGGCAAGCATGGTCACCATGGTGCGCGCGGCGGCCTTGACCCATTTTTCGGACGTCATGCGCGAACTGGGCTGCGACCCCGACAAGGCACTGCGCCAGGCCGGCCTGCGGCCCGCGCTGCTGCGCGAGCAGGACCAGCTGATCGACGTGGCCATCGTCGCGCGCCTGCTGGAAGACGCGGCCCAGTCCACGGGCTGCGAGTCCCTGGGCCTGCGCATGGCCCGGCACCGCCAGCTGTCGAGCTTCGGCGCCGTGAGCCTGCTGCTGCAGCACCAGCCCACGCTGCGCCATGCGCTGGACACGCTGGTCGCGCACATACACCTGGTCAACGAATCGCTGCTGATCCACCTGGAGGATGCAGGGGACATCGTCATCCTGCGCGAGGAATTCGTCCTGCACAGCGCCATGCGCCAGTCCGTGGAACTGGCCATGGGCGTGCTGTGGCGCATGTGCGAGGCATTGCTGCGCGAGCGCTGGCGGCCGCAGGGCGTCAGCTTCAGCCACGCGCCACCGGCCGACCTGTCCGAGCACCGCCGCATGTTCCGCTGCCGCATCACGTTCGGCGCCGAGTTCAACGGCATCGCCTGCCGCGCCACCGACCTGGACGAGCCCAACCCGCTGGCCGACCCCGCGCTGGCGCGCTATGCGCTGCGGCTGGTGGAGGCCATACCGGCCCACCGTGCCGCCTCCGTGGGCCATCAGGCGCGCCGGGTCATCTACCTGCTGCTGCCCTCGGGCAACGCCACCTGCGCGGGCGTGGCGCAGGGCATGGGGCGCAGCCTGCGCACGCTGCAGCGTGAACTGGACCGCGAGGGCCTGAGCTTCAGCGAGCTGCTGACCGAAGTGCGCCACGAACTGGCCCTGCGCTACCTGGACCATCCCCACTACAGCGTGGGCCAGGTCGCCGCCATGCTCGGCTATGCCAGCCACAGCGCCTTCACGCGCTGGTTCGCTGCGCAATTCGGTTGCGCGCCCGAGGCCTGGCGCAGCCGCGCGCAGGGACTGCCTCGCGCCTGACGTACCCAGCGTTCCTGGCGCACCTGGCGGACCTGGCGCACTTGATCGCACTTGACGCACCACCACGGCGCACCCCGCCCCTGCGCGGTGCGGCGGGCGCATTGCGGTGCACGCTGTCTGCGCACCAGACAGCGTGCACCACGGGCAGGCACCGCGCAGCGGTGCTGGCACGGCACTTGCATTGGCAGCCCTGACCCGCCGGCCCTGGCCTGCGGCCCGCAAAACACTGGATGCGCAACGCAGGACGCCAGATGAACATCGTTGTGATCGGCCACGGCATGGTGGGCCACAAATTTCTCGAGCAGCTGCATGCCCTGGGCGTGGCAGACGCGAACGTCACTGTGCTGTGCGAGGAGCCGCGCGCCGCCTACGACCGTGTTCACCTGTCGGAATTCTTCTCCGGCAAAAGCGCCGAGGACCTGAGCCTGGTGGCGCCCGGCTTCTTCGAGGCCAGCGGCTTCACGCTGCGCCTGGCGGCCAAGGCGGCAGCCGTGGAGCGGCGCGAGCGCACCGTGACCACGGCCGATGGCGAAGTCATCCCCTACGACAGGCTGGTGCTGGCCACGGGCTCGGCGCCCTTCGTGCCGCCCGTGCCGGGGCGCGACCGGCCGCACTGCTTTGTCTACCGCACCATCGAGGACCTGGAGGCCATGCAGGCCTCGGCCGCGAAATCACGCGTCGGCGTGGTGGTGGGCGGCGGCCTGCTGGGCCTGGAATGCGCCAAGGCCCTGCGCGACCTGGGCCTGGAGACCCATGTGGTCGAGTTCGCCCCGCGCCTGATGGCCGTACAGGTGGACGACGGCGGCGGCCGCGTGCTGCGCAGCAAGATCGAGGACCTGGGCGTGCAGGTGCACACGGGCCGCAATACGCTGGAGATCACCGACGGCGCCACGGCACGCCACCGCATGGTGTTTGCCGACGGCACGCACCTGGAGACGGACATGATCGTCTTCTCCGCCGGCATACGCCCGCGCGACGAGATCGCCCGCCAATGCGCCCTGGCCATAGGCCCGCGCGGCGGCGTGGCCGTGGACGACCATTGCCGCACCAGCGACCGCAGCGTCTACGCCATTGGCGAATGCGCCTCCTGGCGCGAGCAGACCTTCGGCCTGGTGGCACCCGGCTACGACATGGCGCGCGTGGCGGCACGCCACATTGCGGGCGAGGCCGAGGCCGCCTTCGGCGGGGCCGATCTCAGCACCAAGCTCAAGCTCATGGGCGTGGATGTGGCCAGCATCGGCGACGCACAGGGCAAGACGCCGCGCAGCCGCAACTACCAGTTCATCGACGAGCGCAAGCAGGTCTACAAGAAGATCGTGGTCAGCGAGGACGGCCGCCAGCTGCTGGGCGCCGTGCTGGTGGGCAATGCCGATGAGTACGGCACGCTGCTGCAGATGACGCTCAACAGCATCGCGCTGCCCGAGGAGCCGGAGTTCCTCATCCTGCCCTCCAGCGACGGCAAGGCCAGGCCCGGGCTGGGCGTGGACGCCCTGCCCGACACGGCGCAGATCTGCTCGTGCAACAACGTCACCAAGGCGCAGATCTGCGCGGCTGTGGGCGAAGGCGCCTGCACCATGGCCGAGCTCAAGTCCTGCACCCAGGCCGGCGCCACCTGCGGCGGCTGCGTGCCGCTGGCCACCCAGGTCATGAAGGCCGAGATGGCCCGGCGCGGCATGGCCGTCAACAACCATGTCTGCGAGCATTTCCCGCACTCGCGCCAGGAGCTGTACCACTTGGTGCGTGTGGGCGGCATCAAGACCTTCGACGAGCTGCTGCACCGACACGGCAAGGGCCTGGGCTGCGATGTCTGCAAGCCGCTGGCGGCCAGCATCCTGGCCTCGTGCTGGAACGAGTTCGTGCTGCAGCCGCAGCTCGCCAGCCTGCAGGACAGCAACGACTACTACCTGGGCAACATCCAGAAGGACGGCAGCTACTCCGTGGTGCCGCGCATGCCCGGCGGCGAAGTCACGCCGGACGGCCTGATCGCCGTCGGCCAGGTGGCCAAGAAATACGGCCTTTACACCAAGCTCACGGGCGGCGCCCGCGTGGACCTGTTCGGCGCCCGCGTGGAGCAGCTGCCGCTGATCTGGGAGGAGCTGATTGCCGCCGGCTTCGAGTCCGGCCATGCCTACGGCAAGTCGCTGCGCACCGTCAAAAGCTGCGTGGGCTCCACCTGGTGCCGCTACGGCGTGGACGACAGCGTGGGCCTGGCCGTGCAGCTGGAAAACCGCTACAAGGGCCTGCGCGCGCCGCACAAGATCAAGTTCGGCGTCTCGGGCTGCACGCGCGAATGCGCCGAGGCCCAGGGCAAGGACGTGGGCGTGATCGCCACCGACAAGGGCTGGAACCTCTACGTCTGCGGCAACGGCGGCATGAAGCCGCGCCATGCCGAGCTGATCGCCTCCGACCTGTCCAAGGACAGGCTGCTGCAGCTCATCGACCGCTTCCTGATGTTCTACGTGCGCACGGCCGACCGCCTGCAGCGCACCAGCACCTGGCGCGAAAACCTGGAAGGCGGCCTGGACTACCTCAAGGACGTGGTGGTCAACGACAGCCTGGGCCTGGGCGCCGAACTCGAGGCCCAGATGCAGCATGTGGTGGACACCTACCAGTGCGAGTGGAAGACCGCCGTCACCACGCCCGAAGTGCGCCAGCGCTTTCGCAGCTTCATCAACAGCGACCAGCCCGACGAGCACATCGTCTTCGTGCAGGAGCGCGGCCAGATCCGCCCGGCGCGCGCCGAGGAGCGCAGCGAGGCCACGGCCTGACACCCCCTAGAGACCCGCGACAAGGACCCGCCATGGCACATGCCTCCCACGAACACTGGCTGCCCGTTTGCGCCACCCAGGACATCGTCCCCGACACGGGCGTCTGCGCCCTCGTCCAGGGCCGCCATGTGGCGGTCTTTCGCATCGGCGACGACCGCTTCTACGCCATAGACAACGTGGACCCGCGCTGCGGCGCCAGCGTGCTCGCGCGCGGCCTGGTCGGCAGCCTGGGCGAGCGCGTCGTCGTCGCCTCGCCTATCTACAAGCACCACTTCGACCTGTCCACCGGCGAATGCCTGGAAGCGCCCGAGCACTCCGTGCGCGTGCATGCGGTGCGCAATGAGAACGGGCAGTTGATGGTGGCGCTGCACTGAGATTCGTGCGGAGCACAGCCGCGCAGGAAGGTCCTGCGTGCCTAGCTTCCCACACCATCCCTGCGCCGTTGCCACGCTGCAAGACCGGCCACGCCGCCCATCAGCGCCAGCAGCGCAGGCCACCCCAGCAGCGGCACCGCTACCGGGCCGGGCTGCGGGGGAATGTAGGGTTGCATGCTCCAACTGCCTTGGGCAGGCGAAAAAGTGAATCCTGTACCACCAGCAAGCACCTGCCTGCACACATTGCCATTCAACAAGACGCATGTGGTGTCCGAATGGTCACCAGCGATGTCCCCCGAGCCTGAGGCGATATTGAAAACGTCCACCGGCTGGCCTGGGACATGGGGCGCAGCGGGTGAAACCATCGCCAGGTTCCAGGCAGTGATATTGCCGCTGCCATCGGTAGAAACCTTGAAGCGCGGCGGATCACCGATCGAAATACCAGCCAGGATCTGTGCATTGGCCTGCGTATAGGTATTCACGCCGTCGCTGAACGACCAACTGCTGATCGGGTAGGACGTTCCCGGGCCGATGACGATGTCCGTCTGGCTGGCCGGCAGGGACGCAGGCAGGACCATTGAGCCGCTGATGCCCATGGCGGTGGTGTAAGGCGCATGGGCATCGTTGTAGTTGACGCCCGCATAGGTGTACTGGGTATCTGCCCATGCAGATCCAAGGCCTGAGAAGGAAAGGCATACGCTGGCAACTAAAGGCCTTATTCTCATCAATCTTTCCTTCAGTGGCTGAATGAAGATAAAAACAGAATCAATGAAGCAACTATTCCAATCCATTGCCTCGAGAAGTCACGTCAAAAATATATCCTGGAAATTTCAGGGATCTCAATTGATTTAATCAATAGAAATCCACAGCCAATTAATGACTGGCGAGCGTTTATGTCTGGAGCGTGTCGTTCACTTTTGCGTGCCCGAGACATTCGGGGGTGCCGAGCCGGGAAAGCGGCCGCCCATGTTTGATGGCTCGCCTGCGCCGTGATCTAAGCATCCGCACTGGAATGCGAGATGGCGCTGCACTGGGTTCGTCAGCTGCCCATGGCGCGGACCCCTGACAACCGGCCCGACGGTACCCGGGACTGCGGGCTCAGGCGTAAAAGGACAGCAACGCCAGGCACACGAACCCTCATTCTTTGCTTCGGCATCCTGGGCACGCTTGTGTTCGGCGCAGCCTTCGCCTTGTCGTTTTCCTCGCCATTGCTGGCCGAGAGCCTGGGCAAGGAGATCATCTGCATCGAGATCGAGCGCAGGCTGGGCATCCAGCTGGATACGCTGACAGGCTCGCGCATGGCGGACCTGGCCCAGAAGGCGCTGGGCAGGACAGATAGAGAGATCGCCGCAGTGCGGCGCGAGATCGAGGCCGGCATTCCCGACAAGCTGGCTTCGGTCATGACCGACATGCGCCGCGCCGACTGCGAATGCCGCAAGCGCAAGGCCGTCTACGCGCAGCAACGCCAGGCCACCCAGCTGGCATCGCCGATCCAGATGCGCGCCCGGCTGGTGGAACTCATCGAGTCGGCCTACCACCAGACCACGGCCAGCCTGGCCGAAGGCTCTGCCGTGGGCATCGGACAGACGCCTGCCTATGATGGCGCTTTGCCGATCCTCCGATATGCCCCTGGCGTCCTTACCATCCATGAACTACCGCATTGAAGACCACGTCCCCACCGTCCAGGACTACATCCAGATCCGGCTGGCTGCCGGCCTGAGCCGCAAGTCGCCCGAGGCGGCCGCCATCGGCCTGAAAAACGGCCTGTTCAGCGTGGTCGTCTATGCCGATGCAACGCCGGTTGGCATAGGCCGCGTGATCGGAGACGGTGGGTGCTTCTTCGAAATCGTGGACATCGCCGTCATCCCCGAGCACCAGAAAAAGGGCCTGGGACACCTCATCATGCAGCGCCTGATGCAGTACATCCACGGCAATGCCCTGCCCACGGCCTATGTCAGCCTCATGGCCGACCACGGCACGCCGGAGTTCTATCGCCGCTATGGGTTCGAACCCTCCCTGCTGCCCAAAAAGGCGGGCATGTCCTTGCGCATTGTTTGACTGCAGAGGCCCGATCAAGACAGAGATGAACAACAAACTGAGAGCAGCGGCAGTGATCGCCGCAGCGTTTTTGGCCGTGGCCTTCCTTGTACCCGCGCCGAAAAGTGTGCCGCTCACCGAGCGCTATCCCGGTCCGTGGAGAACTGATTTCAGCCGAGACATCACCATCGCGCTGGGCAAGAACCAAGCTCTCGGCTGCGTGCAATTCCAATACCGGGAGAGCCGCCTGGATCCAGGCGAGTACCTTGTGTACTGCAATGATCGGGGCATGTGGAGGTCCTATCTGGTCTGGATCCCGTCGCAGAAGATCACCGGGCCGCACATGATTGATGCATCGATTCCGCCGTGATCGAAGAATCCGCACTGGCATGCAAGATGGCGCTGCATTGAGTTCAGCCACGTCCCATGCCGGCGGCGCGGCACCATGAAATCCGCCCGACAGGGCGCCTGCCCGTGCCCGACCTGCGGGCTCAGGCGTACAAGGACAGCAACGCCAGGCACACGATGACCACGATGGCCGCCGTGATGACCATCACCCTGAAGCCGCCGTCGCTGCTGCGCAGCAACCGCAACTCCAGCAGGGCCGCACCCACCCGGGCCATCCAGAAACAAAGCAGTTCCACCATGGGCGCAGCATAAGCGGCCCGGAAGATCAGGTGCGGGGCGTGGAAAATGCCGGCGAGCGCCTGGGCATCGCAGGCCATCCAGATGTCGTGAAGCCCGTTACCCACAGGGAGATTTATGGAACAGATTCGGGAACAGTCAGCTGACCGCAGGCCAGCCACCAAGAGGAAAAGAATCCTCATGGTCTGCACAGGGAACATCTGCCGCAGCCCCACGGCCCACGGCGTGCTTGAAAAAATGGTGGCCGACGCGGGCCTGGCGGGCCGCGTCGAAGTGGACTCCGCAGGCACGCACGGCTACCACGTGGGCGAGGCACCCGACCGCCGCTCCCAGGCCCATGCCGCGCGGCGCGGCTATGACCTCTCGCAGCAACGCGCGCGGCAACTGCGGGCCGAGGACTTCACGGCATTCGATCAGGTGCTGGTGATGGATGGCGCCAACGAATCCGCCGCGCGCAGGATCTGCCCCGAGTCCGAATGGCACCGCGTACAGCGGCTGACGGACTTCTGCACCGAGCACACCGCGCGCGAAGTGCCCGACCCCTATTACGGCGGCGAACGGGGTTTCGAGGACGTGCTGGACCTGGTGGAGGACGGCTGCAGGGGGCTGCTGGCCACGCTGGGCATGGCGCCGCAAAAGCGCTGACAAGCCACTGCACTGCGACGATATGCGGGCTCTCATCCTGGTTTTCGGCATCGTGGGCACGGTTCTGTTCGGATCGGCCTTCGTGCTCTCGTTTTCCTCGCCATTGCTGGTCGAGAACCTGGGCAAGGAGATCATCCGCATCGAGATCGAGCACAGGCTGGGCACCCAGCTGGACACGCTGACAGGCTCGCGCATGGCGGACCTGGCCCAGAAAGCGCTTGGCAGGACAGATAGCGAGATCGCCGCAGTGCGGCGCGAGATCGAGGCAGGCATCCCCGACAAGCTGGCTTCGGTCATGACCGACATGCGCCGCGCCGACTGCGAATGCCGCAAGCGCAATGCCGTCTACATGCAGCAGCGCCAAGCCACCCAGCTGGCATCGCTGATCCAGATGCGCGCCCGGCTGGTGGAATTCATCGAGTCGGCCTACCACCAGACCACGGCCAGCCTGCTGCGGGAGTTCAGGATCTTCACTGCGTCCAATGCGCTGGTGTTTCTGGCCCTGACCGGCGTGACGGCGCGACGCAGGCGGGCGGGGTTGCAGCTGGCACCGCCCGCCATCGTGCTGGTGACCGCCTCAGCGGTGACTGCCATGCTGTATCTGTTCGCACAGGACTGGCTGCACACCATTGTGTTTGGCAGCTACATCGGCCTGGCCTACATGGCCTATCTGGCCTTTGCCATCGCGCTGCTGTGCGACATCGCATTCAACCGGGCACGCGTGTGCACACGGGCCATCAACGGCCTTGCGTCGTCTTTTGGCTCGGCATTCGAGGTCTTGCCTTGTTGAGCCCACGGCCCCACTTGCCCCGGCACCACGGCCTCCATAGCCCTCCCCACCCGCCACCACAATCCGCCCCTTGCCCGCACGCTTGGCCGCGTGGGCACCGAAGGTGCGCGCATGCTGCTGCAATGGATGCGCGCAGAGGCCGGGGAATCGCCAAGCCTGGATCTGGGTCATGAGCTGGTGGTGCGACAAAGCAATTGACTGGCTGATGCCTGGCTATCCATTCGCATATTGAGATAGAGTTCGGCGGCTTGGCCATTCCCGCCCAAGCCATTCTTCTCCACTGCACCTGTGCAATGGAGATTTTTCATTTCAATCCATCTTCAAAGAACATGAACACCATTGCATTGGGAGGACGCCTGCGACCGCAAGGCCCAATCCGGACTCGCCGGATCATGGCCGCCTTGCTGGCTGCGAGCGCTGTACTGTGTGTGCCGAACGGAGCATCGGCGGCCGAGAACGATGCACCATCTGCCTCTCTGGCTGCATTCGGTGATGCCGCTGCGGCAAGACGCCTGGAGGACCAGATCGCGGATCTTGTGAAAAAGCGCAATCAGGCGGGCATGACCAAGCTGGTGGGGCAGATCGCGCAGAACGATGGGGCTTTCATGGAAAAGATGGACAGCCTGACGCAGGCCAAAAATCGCGTTCCTGATCCTGAAATGGCCAGGATTGCCATGGCCCTCGGCCCTTGCCACCATGCCGGTTTTCTTCTCAGGAAAATGGCCTTCGCCCTTGCCGATGGTCAGGCAAAGCCCATCATTCGCAATGGGGTGATCATGATTGACGGCACGCACATGGACGATATGTATGCCGAGCAAATGTCGCGCTGTGAAAGGCTGGCCAAGCAGCCCATGCGGAAAATCAAGATAGGCTCCATGTGCTCCGTCAATGGCTCGGGCTGCGACGAGGATCCGGATATGGATTGAAGAGGCCGAGCGCTGAAAAGCGAAAGCAAGAAAAGAAAAGGCCGGGTCTGCCGCCCGGCCTTTGGTGACCGCCCCGGCGGTGACTTTTGGTTCGGCATTCAAGGCCTTGCCTTGTTGAGCCCACGGCCTCCTCCGCCCAGACAACTGCCGCAATCACAACGGCGGCATAGCCCCCAAGTCCCTACCCGCCCGCCACCACCACCCTCCCCTTGCCCGCGCGCTTGGCCGCATACATGGCCTCGTCGGCGCGCTGCAGCAGCTGGGTGGTGTTTTCCCGGGCGGAATTGAGGGCGATGCCGATGCTGGCGCCGACCTGGACGGTGGCACCGTTTTCCAGGCGGATGGGCTGGCAGATGGAGGCCAGGCAGCGCTGCATGGCCTGAAGGGCGTCGTTGGCCGAGGCCAGTTCGCCCAGCAGCAGCACGAATTCGTCTCCACCCATGCGGGCCACGCAGTCGGTTTCGCGGGCCTGGGTGGTGAGGCGGCGGGCGACGATGCGCAGCACTTCGTCGCCGGCATCGTGGCCTTCGGTATCGTTGATCTGCTTGAAGCCGTCCAGGTCCATGAAGCAGACGGCCAGTTGCCCCGGTCCGCAGGCCTGGGCCAGTTGGCGCTGCAGCCGGGCCTGCAGTGCGCGGCGGTTGGCCAGGCCGGTCAGCACGTCGTGCAGCGCCTGGTGCTGCGCGGCTTGCTCGTCACGCTTGAGCGCGTCTATGTCCACGAAGACCCAGATCGATTCGCCGTCGGCCAGGCCTGCGCCGCTGACATCGACCCAGAGCAGGCTGCCATCGCTGGTCTTCAGCTGCATCTGGGCATGGCATTTGCCGCTGGAGCGCAGTGCACCATAGGCCAGCTCGCCGGAGCGTTCATAGGTTTCCTCATCCGGGTAGAGGATGCGCGCCGAGGTGCCCTGCAGCTCGCCGGCCGGGCGCTTGAGCATGCGCTGCAGGGCCTGGTTGGTCCACAGCAGCCGGCGCTCGCGCAGGCGGGCGATGCCGATGAGGTCGTTGTCCATGAACAGTTCCTGCTGGCGCAGCAGCTCGGCAAGCCGGATGCGCGCCACGCGCTCGCGCTGCTGCAGCAGGTAGAGGCTGACCGAGCCCAGCGCGATCAGTGCCATGCTGAGACCCGTGAGTGCCCAGGCGCGCCAGGCCGATGCACGCCATGCGGCCAGGTAGCTTTGTGTGCCCAGGCCCGTGAAGACGGTCAGGGGATAGCCGGCCAGCCGCTGGTAGGCCGTGATGCGCTCCACGTCGTCCATCACCGTGGGCGTGATGTACCAGCCGCTGTCCCGGTTGCCGGCCAGGGCATGGTGGTACTCGCTGGAGACTGCAGAGCCGCCAATGCCGGCCACCGACCACGGATCGGCCGCCGAGTAGCGGGCCACCAGCAGGTCCTTGTCCGAGCGCAGCGCAATGGCGCTGTCGGGCCCGAAGGCCTGGCGACGGAACAGCGACTGGAAATGCGTGGCCGAGACCACGGCATAGACGATGCCCTTGAAATCCCCGTCCCCGGACTGCAGCCGGCGTGCCATCACGATGGCCCATTTGTTGAAGGAATGGCTGACCAGCGGATCGGAGATCACCATGCGGTCGGAGTGGCGCGCGCGCTCGAAGTAGCTGCGGTCGGCCACGGAAAACGGGGGCTCTTCCTCGTTGGCCGTCAGCAGCACCTGGCCCTTGGCGTCGGTCACGCGCAGCGCGGTGACAAATGGCAGCAGGGCACGCTGCTCCTGCAGGATTTCATAGAGGGCGAGGGCCGCCACATCGTCGCCGTCCAGGCCCCGGCTGCGGTAGCGGCCTGCCACGGTGGCCAGTGCGTTGTCCACCAGCCGCATCTCGGCCGTCAGCTCCAGGCTCAGGCTGCGGGCCTGGTTCTGGGTGACAGCCACGCCCAGGTCCAGGTCGGCCTGGTGGTTGGCGCGCAGGCTCAGCCAGGTGGCCAGGCCCAGCAGGCCGGCGACCAGCAGGTTGCCAAGCACCAGGCGCCGCAGCACCTTGTCAGAAAGAAGCGTCTTCATGGCGCCGGGTGTCCCTTTCCGTCTGGCTGGATGAGCGTCCGGGTGGATGGAGCCGCACATTTTTAGCACAAGGACGGGACGATCCAGACAAGGTTTTGACCGATGGCAACGGCGCTCGCGCCGCTGGCGTACCTTCACCTCCGCAAGAATGGTCGCTGCCTGGGCCAGGGCGGGGGCCGCTGCGCAAAGGCCTGTTGCGCCGGCCTCCTGAGAAAGTGCAGAGCCGTCATGCAGCCTGCAAGATCTGCCGCAGGTCGGCCGCGCAGTCCTGCGCGTCCTGCTCATGGCGGAACGCCACGCGCAGCCGGCCCTCGGGATCGAAGACATAGGTGATGGCCGAGTGGTCCATGGTGTAGGACGCACCCGTGGGCACCTTCTTGTAGAAGACCTTGAATTCCCTGGCGACCTCGGCCGTCTGCGCCTCGTCACCGCGCAGCGCGACAAAGCCGGGATCGAAGGCGCCCACATAGGCCTTGAGCACCTCGGGCGTATCGCGCTCGGGGTCGATAGTGATGAAGGCCACGGCCAGGCGCTGGCCATCGGGTCCCAGCAGCTGGCGTATTTCCAGGGCGCGCGTCAGCGCCGTGGGGCAGACATCGGGGCATTGGGTGAAGCCGAAAAAGACCATCAGGGCCTGGCCCTTGAAGTCGGCCAGCGTGCGCTCGCGGCCATCGGCATCGCGCAGGCGGAAGTCCCGGCCGTACTGGGCGCCGGTCAGGTCTATGCCCTTGAACGGTACGGCGGCGGGCTTGCAGCCGGCCAGCAGCGCCAGTGCGGCCAGGCCGCCTCCAAGGCAGGCACGGCGAGACAGGGCGACGGAAGCAACGGATGGGAGGGTCGAAGAAAAATCGGCGGCGCGCTGCGGCGCCGCATGGCAATCGAAACGGAACATGGCATCCCTGCGTGGAATCTTGGCGAAGCCGCGCCGCCAAGGCTGCGCCCGGCCGGTGCGGCAATGTTCTGAGACAGGCCAGCGGCCAGACAGCGCGGGACAGCGCTGCAAGCAGCCAAGGGCTCAGGCGATCAACAGCAACAAGGGAGGCCCGCGCGGCGGCAGCGGCGCGCCGACCAGGGAGGCAATGCGGGCAGAGACGATGGGCTGCAGCGCGCGGCCCATCGGCTGCAGTTGCGCCCAGGAGGGAGGGACATGCGCCGGCGGCGGCGTCACCGCCAGGCACAGAGGGCAGTCCAGCGAATGCTGGGCAGACACCGCCTGTCCTTCTTCACCGTTTACCACGACCAGCCTGACGCTGCCGCCAGCCGTGCAGACCAGCTCCATGGCCTGCGGGTGCACCAGGGGCGATGCAATGGCCAGGCCCAGCGTCAACGCGAACCACGCCATGACCAGGCGGGCCAGTGGGACGGAGTTGCGCAGGGCTTGCATGGCTGGGGATTATGGGGGGTAGGCCGTCACAGGGCCACGCCGACCTCGTCGCAGGCGGCCCAAAACCGGGCCGGGTCGCGCACCTGAAAGCGCTGTCCGCCGCGACGCGCCTGCACGATGCGGTCCAGCCGAAAGGTGCGCACGCCCTCGCGCTCGCAGTCCCAGGCCAGCAGGTACCAGAACGGCCAGGCCAGCAGCAGACATTGCGGCTCCACCACGCGCTCGCTGCGGCGCTGGCGTCCGTCCAGGTAGGTCAAGGCCAGCATCCATTGCTGTGCAAATGCCTGGTAGACGCTGGCGCGCGCCTCCACGCCCTGCGCACGCTCGCGCAGCGAAGCCTGGACTTCGACGGACACCGGCGAGGCCACGCGGATGCGCTGGCGCAGTTGCGCGATATCTGCGCGATCGGCCGGCGCAAAGCAGCGCGCGAACTGGCGGCGCAGTTCGCCATGACGCCCCGCCAGCGACAGGCCCAGGGCTTCCGACAGCGCCAGGGACATCAGCAGCTCCAGCGCGTCGTCACCCCGTAGCGTCACGCGGCCGGAGGGCCAGCGATGGACCACGCGGACACCGCCGCCCCTGCCCGAGGAGCTGTCCAGCTCCCAGCCCTGCTGCCTGAGCAACGACAGGTCGCGCGCCAGCGTGCGCTGGCTGACGCCCAGTTCCTCGGACAGCGCCGCCACGCCGTGCACGGCGCCATCGGACAGGCGCTGGGAAAGGGCGTCAAGCCGGGACAGACGGGCGGGCAGCGTGCGCGGTTTCATGGCCGGCATCATGGCGCAATTGACAGCCATTGAATGGCAGCGATGCAGGGACCATGGGCGGCATGTTCAATCCACGGAGAAATGCCATGCAAGTCATCGAATGGGCAGCGTTCAGCCTGCTGCCCGGTGTGACGGAAAACACCCTGCTGCAAGCAGCCAGCGCCATGCAGCACCAGTTCCTGGATGTGCAGGGCGGATGCCTGTCACGCCATCTGGTCCAGCTGGGCCAGGGGCGCTATGCGGATGTCGTCACCTGGCAATCACAGGAGGCTGCCCGTGCCGCCCTGGCGCAGGCCGGCCGGTCGGCTGCCTGCGCGGCCTACTTCGGACTGATGCGCGTGGAGCATCCTCCCTTGCTGGGCGCCAGCGTGTTCAGCCACGGCGGGGAACATGGACTGCCGCAGGGCATGGAGTTCTCGTTGTTCCGGCTGCGCCCCGGCGCCGATTCTCATGCCTTGGCCGCCGCCGCGCACCGCATGGCCGATGGCCTGTACCGGAATGAGCCCGGCTTCACGGCCCATGGCGTGATGCGCAGCGCCCACGACCCCGGCCTGTATGCCGACGTGGTGCTGGCCGACAGCGCCGGCCGCGCCCACCAGCTGTGCAGCAAGTGGGGCCAGGGACCGTTCGATCCGGCCTGCCAGGACTATCTGGAACTGATCGCGCCGGAGTCGGCACAGCTGCAGTTCTGGGACAGGGTGGCCTGAGCGCCGCCATCGCCGCGCCTTGGCCGGATGCCGGATATGCGTGGTATCCGTATCCGCCAGCCTGCACCGGCCATCCCATAATCACCTTTTCCCCAAGCAGTGACCGCCATGTCGAAACTCCATGTTGTGCAGCAGGGCCAAGGCCCGGCCCTCGTTCTGAGCCACGCGCTCGGTTGTGACCTCCAGATGTGGGACGGCGTGGCCCAGGCCCTGCAAGACCGCTTCACCGTGGTGCGCTACGACCACCGGGGCCATGGCCGCTCGCCCGCCATCGGCGAGGCCTTCGACATGAACGATCTGGCCGACGACGCCGCTGGCGTGATCGAGGCGCTGGACCAGGGGCCGGTGCACTTCGTGGGCCTGTCCATGGGCGGCATGACGGCCCAGGCCCTGGCCGCGCGCCATCCGGCGCTGGTGCGCAGCATCACCATCGCCAATTCGGCCAGCTACTACGACGAGGCCGCGCGCGCAGGCTGGCAGGCGCGCATTGCCACGGTGCGCGCCCAGGGCGTGGCCGCGATTGCCGATGGCGCCATGCAGCGCTGGTTCACGCCCGAATTCCGCGCCGGGCAGGCCGCCCGAGTGGCAGCCTTGCGCGCCGGGCTGGAGGCCACGGCGGCCGCGCCCTATGCGGCGGCCTGTGCGGCCGTGGGCGGCATCGATCTGCGCGAGAGCAACCGGCGCATCGCCTGCCCCACGCTGGTCATTGCAGGCAGCCGCGACGAGGCCACGCCCCCTTCCCTGTCCGAAGACATGCAGGCGCAGATTCCGGGCGCGCAGCTGGTGTCGCTGCCCGCCGCGCATTTGAGTGCCGTGGAAATGCCGGTGGAATTTGCGCAGTTGGTGAGCGACTTTGTCGCGCAGATCCGCTAGATCTGCCGTCCTGCCCGGACGGAATGGTCGCTGAGCGACGCCGCTAGCAGGCCGGTATCACGGCCGGCAGATCAACTCCGCCACGTCCATCAGCAAGGCCTCATCGATCTGCTCGCGCAGGTCCACGGCCAGCCTGCGCCGGTAGAACACGCCCAGGTCCAGCCCCACGCCCAGCGCGCGGATCTGCACATCGCCCGCGCGCTCGTGCCGGGCGATGACCTGGCGCAGGTGCTGGTCCAGGTAGTGCTCGTCGTTGGCCTGGTGCGTGGCCGTGTCCATGGGGCAGCCGTCCGAGATGACGAGCAGGATGCGGCGCTGCGCGGGCCGCGCCAGCAGCCGCTCGCAGGCCCATTCCACGGCCTCGCCGTCCACGCCCTCGCGAAACAGGTCGGGCCTGCGCAGCGCGGCAATGCCGTGGCGGGCGTGGCGCCAGGGTTTGGCGGCATCCTTGAAGACGATGTGCAGCCGCTCGTTGAGCCGGCCCGGGATGTAGGGCTGGCCCGCGCGCTGCCAGTCGCGGCGGGCGCGGCCGCCGTTCCAGGCCTGGGTGGAAAAGCCCAGCACGTCCACCGGCACGCCGGCCATGGACAGCGCGCGGCCCAGCAGGTCCACCAGCAGGGACAGCGGGCGCGCATGCGCCTTCATCGAGCCCGAGCAGTCCAGCAGGAGGGCCACGGCCGCATCGCTGACGGGGCGCGGCAGCTCGTTCCTGAAGATGGCGCGCTGCTGCGGATCGCTGACCAGTTGCGCCAGCCGGCTTGCATCCAGGTGCCCATCCTCCAGGCCGAACTGCCAGCCGTCGTGGCGCGGCACGGCCAGGCGCTGCTGCAGGTGGCGGGCCAGCCGGCCCGCATGCAAGCCGCTGCGCGCCAGTTCCTCATCCATCTGCTCGCGGAACTCGGCCAGTTGCGCGGCGCGGATCAGCTCGGTGGCCTGCGCCTCGCGGTCATAGGCGCGCGTGAACACGCGGTAGCTGTGGGCCGAGCCGGCCCAGGCGCGGCTGTCGCCGCTGAGCGCCACGGGCGGCGCATCCAGGCTTTGCGATTCAAAGTGCAGCGGCAGCGCGAAGCTGCCCCGCCGGCGCGGCCCGCCAGCGCCGCGCGGCGCCTCCTCCTGGGCTGACCGCACGGCCTGGCCCACCCAGCGGCTGATGGCCAGGGCCGGCGCAATGAAGGCCTGCTGGTCCTGCCGGTGGCGGCGCAGCAGGGCCCACTGCGCGCCCAGTTGCGCGGACAGGCCGGCGCGCGTGGCCTCGGCCAGGTCGGCCAGGGCATCGGGCGGCTCATGGCAGCTCAGGCGGCTCCAGGCGGTCAGCGCCACGGTGAACAGCAGGATGCCCAGGCTGCTTTCGGTCAGGCCCGAATCGGCAAAGGCCTGGCTCCAGTGCACAAAGCGCGCATGCAGGTTGGCGCGCGCGCCGGGCCATTCCTCGGGCGCCAGGCTTTCCACGCGCAACTGCTCCAGCAGTTCGAACACCAGCCGCTCCACCGGGTCGCCGGGCAGGTGGCGCGCGTGCAGCGCGGCATCGCTCAGGCGCAGGCGCAGGCTGGCACCGTCGAGCAGGCCGCGCTGGTCGGCCAATCGGGCCGGCACATCGGATTGGTGGGCCGCTGCCAGCACCACGGGCGCCGTGCCCCGGTACAGCGTCTGCCCGCTCCATTGCAGCGAGGCATCGCCCGCCATGGCGCGCAGCAGCGCGCCGCCCCAGGCCTCCATGCGCGCCAGCGAGGGGGATGCCTCAGCAGGCATGGGCGGGCTCGTCGCGCAGCGCCAGTTCCTGGCCGAAGCAGCGCTGGAAGTACTCGGCCACGATGGCCCGCTCGGCCGGTTCGCACTTGTTGAGGAAGGACAGCTCGAAGGCCAGCCGCAGGTCATGGAAGATCTGCGCGTTCTCGGCCCAGGTGATGACGGTGCGCGGCGACATCAGCAGCGACAGGTCGCCCACCGCAAAGCCCTTGCGCGTGAGCGCGGCCAGCGCCACCATGGCGGCCACCTGCTCGCGCCCCTGCGGCGTGGCCAACTGCGGCACGCGCGCCAGCACGATGGCGGCTTCCTCGGCCGGTGCCAGGTAGTCCAGGCTGGTGACCAGGTTCCAGCGGTCGAGCTGGGCGTGGTTGAGCATCTGCGTGCCGTGGTACAGGCCGCTGAGGTTGCCCTGGCCCAGGGTGTTCATGGTGGCGAAGAGGCGGAACTGCGCATGCGGCTGGAGCACGCGCTTTTGGTCCAGCAGGGTGAAGCTGCCCTCGCGTTCGAGCACGCGCTGGATGACGAACATCACGTCGGGCCGGCCCGCGTCGTATTCATCGAAGACCAGGGCCACGGGCCGCTGCAGCGCCCAGGGCAGGATGCCTTCCTGGAACTGCGTGACCTGGCGGCCCTCCTGCAGCACGATGGCGTCCTTGCCCACCAGGTCCAGCCGGCTGATGTGGCCGTCGAGGTTGACGCGCACGCAGGGCCAGTTCAGCCGCGCCGCCACCTGCTCGATATGGGTGGACTTGCCCGTGCCGTGCAGCCCCTGGATGACCACGCGCCGGTTGTGCGCAAAGCCGGCCAGGATGGCCAGCGTGGCCTGCGGGTTGAAGCGGTAGGCCGGGTCCACGGCCGGCACATGCTCGCTGCGTTCGGCAAAGGCCGGTACCTGCATGTCGGTGTCCAGGCCGAAGGTCTCGCGCACGCCAAGCGTGCGCGTGGGATGCATCAGGGTCAGCTCAGTCATCGTCAGGGGCTCCCGGGGGGACTTCGTCGTTGATGCGCGCAATCGCCTCGGCCGCCGCGCGCAGTTGGGGAAGAAAGGACAGCGCCCGTTCGCGCGTGAAACGCATGATGGGCGCCTGCACGGCCAGCCCCATGTTGGAGGGGCCGCCCTGGATGGAGGGCACGAGCACGCCCAGGCACAGCAGGCCGGGCAGGAATTCCTCGTTGTCGAAGGCATGGCCCTGGGCGCGCACCTGGTCCAGTTCGGCGTCCAGCGCGTCAAAGGCCGTCAGCGTGTTGGCCGTGAAGCCTTCCAGCGGCACGGCCGACAGCAGCCGCCTGCGCTGCGCGGGCGCCATCTGGCTCAGGAACAGCTTGCCCGTGGCCGAGCAATGGGCCGGCACGCGCGAGCCCGGGTGCAGATAAAAGCGCAGCGGCGCGGGCGTTTCCACCCGGTCCAGGTAGAGCACCTCGCTGCCCGAGAAGGCGGTGATGTTGCAGCTCTCGCCGATGTCGCGCACCAGTTGCGCCAGCACCGCGTGGCGCGCGCCATGCGTGGTGTTGTTGAGCAGCACGCTTTCGGCCAGCCGCATCAGGCGCCGGCCCGTGCCGTAGTGCCGTCCGTTGCCCTCGCGCTGCAGGATGCCCGCGCCTTCGAGCTGCTGGAGCATGCGGTGCATGGTGGGCTTGGGCAGGCCTGTCTCCTCGACCATGGTCTGCAGCGTGAAGGGCTCGTTCTTCTGCGCAATGGCCTCCAGCAGCGCGAACAGCCGCAGGTTGGGGGTATCGCCATCGATACGGGCAGGGACAGGGTCTCGGGTGTTCATGGTGTTGGCCATCATATGTTTTTCAATTTTTCGAGTCAATTTGTTCCGAAAAAAGAAATTTGTTTGACATCCAGGCGAAATCACACCTAGACTTGCGCCGTAATTTCTTTTTTCGGAACTTAAAGTTCCATTTTCAAGGAGACAACATGACTGCAGCCAACAATCGTACGGTGGTCGAAGGCGTCCAGAAGATGACCCCTTCCGAAGCCTTTGTGGAGACCTGCGTGGCCAACGGCGTCACGGAGATGTTCGGCATCATGGGCTCGGCCTTCATGGATGCCATGGACATCTTCGCGCCCGCCGGCATCCGCCTGATCCCCGTGGTGCACGAGCAGGGCGCGGCCCACATGGCCGACGGCTATGCGCGCGTCTCGGGCCGCCACGGCGTGGTGATCGGCCAGAACGGCCCCGGCATCAGCAACTGCGTGACCGCCATTGCTGCCGCCTACTGGGCCCACAGCCCCGTGGTCATGATCACGCCCGAGACCGGCACCATGGGCATGGGCCTGGGGGGCTTCCAGGAAGCCAACCAGCTGCCCATGTTCCAGGAGTTCACCAAGTACCAGGGCCATGTCTGCAACCCCAAGCGCATGGCCGAGTTCACGGCCCGCTGCTTTGACCGCGCCATCTCCGAGATGGGCCCCACCCAGCTGAACATTCCGCGCGACTACTTCTATGGCGAAGTGCAGTGCGAAATCCCCAAGCCCATGCGCGTGGAACGCGGCTCGGGCGGCGAAAACAGCCTGCAGGCCGCCACGGAACTGCTGGCCACGGCCAAGTTCCCCGTGATCCTGGCCGGCGGCGGCGTGGTCATGGGCGATGCGGTCGAGGAGTGCCGGCAGTTGGCCGAACGCCTGGGCGCACCCGTGGTCACGGGCTATCTGCGCAATGACGCCTTCCCCGCTAAGCACCCGCTGTGGGCCGGCCCGCTGGGCTACCAGGGCTCCAAGGCCGCGATGAAGCTCATCGCCCAGGCCGACGTGGTGATCGCGCTGGGCTCGCGCATGGGCCCCTTCGGCACCCTGCCCCAGCACGGCATGGACTACTGGCCCAAGAACGCCAAGATCATCCAGGTCGAGGCCGACCACACCAACCTGGGCCTGGTCAAGAAGATCTCGGTGGGCATCCACGGCGACGCCAAGGCCGTGGCACGCGAGCTGGGCCGCCGCCTGCAGGGCCAGACCCTGGCCTGCGACGCCACCAAGGCCGCGCGCGCCGACACCATCGCCACCGAGAAGGCGGCCTGGGAAAAGGAGCTGGACGAGTGGACGCATGAGCGCGACCCCTACAGCCTGGACATGATCGAAGAGGCCAAGGGCGAGCGCACGCCCACGGGCGGCAAGTACCTGCACCCGCGCCAGGTGCTGCGCGAGCTGGAGAAGGCCATGCCGCCGCGCGTGATGGTCTCCACCGACATCGGCAACATCAACTCCGTGGCCAACAGCTACCTGCGCTTCGACGAGCCGCGCAGCTTCTTCGCGCCCATGAGCTTCGGCAACTGCGGCTATGCCCTGCCCACCATCATCGGTGCCAAGTGCGCGGCGCCCGACCGCCCGGCCATCGCCTACGCCGGCGACGGCGCCTGGGGCATGAGCATGGTGGAGATCATGACCGCCGTGCGCCATGACATTCCCGTCACGGCCGTGGTCTTCCACAACCGCCAGTGGGGCGCCGAGAAGAAGAACCAGGTGGACTTCTACAACCGCCGCTTCGTGGCCGGCGAGCTGGAAAGCGAGAGCTTCGCAGCCATTGCCAGCGCCATGGGCGCCGAGAGCATCGTGGTCGACCAGATCGAGGACGTGGGCCCGGCGCTGAAGAAGGCCATCGACCTGCAGATGAACCACGGCAAGACCTGCGTGATCGAGGTGATGTGCACGCGCGAACTGGGTGACCCGTTCCGCCGCGATGCGCTCTCCAAGCCCGTGCGCTTCCTCGAAAAGTACAAGGACTTTGTCTAACCCCCTGAGGCGCTGACGCGCCTTCCCCCTCTCTACCCGCTGCGCGGGGGAGGGGGACGACACCCTCGGTGCGGGGCGGCCCTTCCTCGGTGTCCCTGGGATGGGCCGCGCCGGTTTCATGCGCCTGGGTGAAGCGCAAGGCCCTCGAAAGCCGATTCCCAGATTCCCTGCGTTGCTCGCGCCGGGCCCTGTACTTTCCCGCAGGAGCTTTCATGGTCCCCCCACTTTCACTTGCCGTGGCCGCCGACGATGCGCCCGCCACGCCCCGTCCCCATCTCCAGCACTTGCTCGACCAGGCCAAGGCGCAAGGCCCCATTCCCGTGGCCGTGGCCTATCCCTGCGATGCAGGCTCGCTGCAGGCCGCCATGCAGGCCGCGCAGGCGGGCCTGATCACGCCGCTGCTGGTCGGCCCCGAGGCACGCATCCGGGCGGCGGCCCAGGCAGCCGGGCTGGACCTGGCGGGCGCATCCATCCACTCCACAGCCGACGATCCACGCGCGGCGGCTGCCCAGGCGGCGGCGCTGTGCGGCAGCGGCCAGGCGCGCGCGCTGATGAAGGGCAGCCTGCACAGCGACGAGTTGCTGGGCGCCGCCGTGGCGCGCGAGGCCGGCCTGCGCGGCAGCCGCCGCGCCAGCCATGTGTTCGTGATGGACCTGCCGGGCTTCGAGCGCCCGCTGCTGATGACCGATTGCGTGGTCAACATCTTCCCCACGCTGATGGACAAGCGCGACATTGCGCAGAACGCCATCGACCTGGCCCGTGCCATCGGCATTGCCCGGCCGCGCGTGGCCGTGCTCTCGGCGGTGGAGACGGTCAACCCCGCCATTCCCGGCACCATCGACGCGGCCGCGCTGTGCAAGATGGCCGACCGGGGGCAGATCAGCGGCGCCATCCTCGACGGGCCGCTGGCCTACGACAACGCCATCTCGCTGCGCTCGGCGCACCACAAGGGCATCGTCTCCGACGTGGCGGGACAGCCCGACGTGCTGCTGGTGCCCAGCCTGGAGGCCGGCAACATGATCTACAAGCAGCTGGTCTACATGGCCGACGCCGAATGCGCGGGCCTGGTGCTGGGCATGCGCGTGCCCATCGTGCTGACCAGCCGTTCGGACTCGGTGGCCAGCCGCATTGCGTCCTGCGCGCTGGCCGTGCTGGCCAGCGCGGCGGGCGGCAAGGAGCAGTCATGAGCCAGGTCCAAGCACAGGTGGCTGCGCAGGCGCCCGTGCCGCGCATGCTGCAGTGGCTCAGGCTCCTGCCCGGCACGGGCCTGTCGGGCGTGATCGCGCTGGCGGCGACCTTCGTCTCCACGCTGCATGGCGGGCCACAGCTGCTGTTCGCGCTGTTCTTCGGCGTGGCCTTCCACTTCCTGAGCCAGGACGCGCGCGCCAAGCCGGGCATCGAGTTCTGCGCGCGCGGCGTGCTGCGCCTGGGCGTGGGCCTGCTGGGTGCGCGCATCACGGCCACGCAGATCGCGGGCCTGGGCTGGACCACGGCGCTGATCGTCATCGCGGCCGTGGTCACCACGCTGCTGTGCGGCACGCTGCTGGGCCGGCGCCTGGGCCTGACACGCCCGCAGGGCGTGCTGTCGGGCGGCGCGGTGGCCATCTGCGGCGCCTCGGCGGCGCTGGCCATCTCGTCGGTGCTGCCGCGCGACAAGGACAGCGACCGCTTCACGCTCACCGTGGTGGTCACGGTCACCGTGCTGTCCACGGCCGCCATGGTGCTGTATCCGCTGGTGGCGCGCGCCTTGCATCTGCCGCCCGAGCTGGCGGGCCTGTTCATCGGCGGCACCATCCACGATGTGGCCCAGGTGGTGGGCGCGGGCTACACCATCGACCAGGCCACGGGCGACTACGCCACCATCGTCAAGCTGTTCCGCGTGTCCATGCTGGCCGTGGTGGTGGTCATGGTCTCGGCCCTGTTCAAGCGCCAGCGCGAGGCAGCGGCCGAGCAGCACCACGGCAAGAAGCCGGGCCTGGTGCCCTGGTTCCTGTGGGTGTTCGTCGCGCTAGTGGCCATCAACTCGCTGGGCTGGGTACCGCCGGGCCTGCAGCACCAGTTGAGCGACCTGTCGCGCAACTGCCTGGTGCTGGCCATTGCGGCCCTGGGCCTGAAGACCTCGTTCCAGCAACTGGCCCAGGCCGGCTGGCGGCCTTTTGCACTGCTGGTGGTGGAGACGCTGTGGATGGCAGCCTTCGTGCTGATCGCCATCGAGATCGAGATGCGCTGACGCCTGCACAGGCATTGCCGCAAGAGGCCCGCCCTGCGCGGGCCTTTGTCATGGCGCCACACATCGCTTGATGGGCATGCACCAAGATGATACATTTGAACACAAATTTTTGATCCACATCAACGCCCTACCGCGCCGTGAACGTTTTTCGCAAGCAAGCCGGCAGATTCCGCAGGCTGACCGCCACCCAAGTCCTCACCCTGCTGCGCAATCAGCAACCCCGGCAAGCCGCCCTGCTGCGGCTGCTGCCCTGCCTGTCGATGCTGGCCGTGTGCGCGGTGCTGCTCGATTCCCTGCTGCCCATTCCGCTGTGGGCCATCGCCAGCCTGACCGTGGTCATGGCCGCCTACATCGCCCACAACTGCCAGTCCTTTGTCGCCACCCAGCGCAGAAAGTCCACGCTGCGCCATCTCGCGCGCTCCTGCCTGCTGCACGCCGGCTGAAGCACAAGTGCCCCTGGGTGCCGGGCGTCAGGCACCGCCTCTGGCATAGGCCGTCAGCGCCTGGGCCACGGCCTTGAAGACCACGGCGCAGCGCTCGCTCTTGCGCAGGTCCTCGTGCATAGCCACCCAGGTATCGAGCTTCCATGAAAACGCCTGGGGCAGCACCCGCACCAGGCCCGGCTCCCGGGCCGCCAATGCCGACTGGCACACGCCAATGCCAAAGCCCGCGCGGATGGCGCCCAGCTGGGCCAGGTCGCTGTCCGAGCGCAGCGCCATGCCTTCGCGCGTGAGCATGGGAAACTGCTGCTGCATCTTTCGGATCAGGGCGCTTTCATGGTCGAAGCCGATGAGCGAATGCCCGGCCAGGTCCTCCAGCGATTCCGGCACGCCGCGTGCGGACAGATAGCTTTCATGGGCATGCAGCCCCAGCTCGATGGCGCCGATATGGCGTGCCACCAGCGCCTCCTGCTGCGGCCGGAACATGCGCACGGCCACGTCGGCCTCGCGGCGCAACAGGTCGTCCACCGCGTTGGACAGCACCAGCTCGATGCCCAGTTCAGGGTGTGCCGCGCGCAATTGCGCAAGCACAGGCGGCAGCACCTCCACGCCCACCACCTCGCTGGCCGTCAGCCGCACCGTGCCGCGCACGCCCGAGCCATGGCTGGCCGCCACGCGGCGCAGCGCGGCCGCCGTCGCGGCCATGCTGGCTGCATAGGGCTGAAGCTCGTAGGCCGCCTCCGTGGGCGCGAAGCCATCGGATGAGCGGGTGAACAGTTGCAGGCCCAGCGCCGACTCCAGCCCGTCGATGTGGCGGCCCACGGTCGGCTGCGCCACACCCATGGCCCGGCCCGCCGCTGACAGCGACCCGGACTCCAGCACCTGCAAAAAACTGCGATACCACTCCCAGTGGGGTTCCGACATCACTCATCCATTCATTTATGCATGGACACCAGAGAATTCTAGGCAATTTTCTTTTTGCAGCGGGTTGCTGACACTGAGGCTGTCACCACAGGACCCAGCCCATGCCATCCATTGCACTCTTCGGCGCCGCAGGCGCCATCGGCCAGAGTCTGGCCGCCGCGCTCAGACAACAGGGCCGCACCTACCGCGTGGTCGGCCGCAACGCAGCCAGCCTGCGCCAGACCTTCGGCGCCGATCCCCTGGCCGAGATCGCCACCTGGAACCCGGATGTCGCCGGCTCCATCGAGGCTGCCGCCCACGGCGTGGACACGCTGGTCTACCTGGTGGGCGTGAACTACTGGCAGTTTCAATTGCATCCCGAACTGATGCGCAAGACGCTGGAAGGCGCCATTGCCGCGGGCGTGCGCCGCATCGTGCTGATCGGCACCGTCTATCCCTATGGAAAGGCGCAGGCCCATGCCGTGAAGGAAGACCATCCACGCAACCCGCATACCTTCAAGGGCCGCATGCGCAAGGCGCAGGAAGACCTGCTGCTGCAGGCCCACGCACAGGGCCGCATCGAGGCCGCCGTACTGCGCCTGCCCGACTTCTACGGCCCGGGCGTGCACAACAGCCTGCTGCACGGAGCCTTCGAGGCGGCGGCCCGTGGCGGCCGGGCCGACATGGTCGGCCCGCTGGACCGGCCGCATGAGTTTGTCTATGTGCCCGATGTGGGCCCCGTCGTGGCGCGCCTGATCGGCACGCCGCAGGCTTTCGGCAAGGTCTGGCACCTCGCCGGCGCGGGGGCGATCACGCAGCGCGACGTCGTCTCGGAGATCGAACGCCTGACCGGCAGGCCGTTGAAGCTGCGCGTTGCAGGAAAGACCGCGCTGCGCCTGGCCGGCCTGTTCAACCCCTTCATGCGCGAGCTGGCCGAGATGCACTACCTGCTGACCGATCCGCTGATCATGGAGGACTCCGCCCTGCACGCCCTGCTGGGCCCCATCGCCAAGACGCCCTATGCGCAGGGCATACGCGCAACGCTCAACGCCGCCATGGCAAGTGCCGACTCACACTTGGCTGCGGCCTGAGCCTGGCCTGCAGCCCGAAAACAAAAAAGCCCTGACAGCACAACTGTCAGGGCTTTTGTCTATCTGGCAGGGGAGGAAGGACTCGAACCCTCGCATGCCGGAATCAAAATCCGGTGCCTTTACCAACTTGGCGACTCCCCTAGAAGACCTAAATTCTAATACGTTTTTTTGGCCCGAAATCCAAAATTCCAAAAATTTCGACACCGCCAAAGTTGTCTTCATGGCGCGGCCAGGGCTCCCTCAAGACAGCGGAGTATCGCCTCCCGCCCCATCGCCGTGAAACAGCCAATGAAGACAAACACGGACTCCGAGACCCTGGCCCCATGCAGGCTGGCAATGCGCAAGCGCCCACCCACCACGTGGACTTCCTGGACGCTGTCCTGCCCGCCCAGCCGCACGATGCCCTTGGCCCGCAACAGGGGGACAGGCAGCGTACGCAGCGCCTGCCGCAACCGCTGCCGGTCAAAGCAGCGGCGCGTTGCGTAGGAAAAGCTGCCCACATCGGCCATGCCGGCCATGTTCCCGGCCTGGCTTTTCCAGGAGCCGCCCGCTTGCAGCAGGCCTTGCGGGCGGCGTGGCGAGGCAGCCGCATCAATGAACACGGCCAGCGGTATCTCGCCATGGCGGGCCGCCAGCACCACGGCACCGGGCGCCATGCCGGCCACGCGCGCGGCCACTTTTTCGGTGGCACATGCGCCGGCCAGATCGGCCTTGGTCAGCACCAGCGCCGTCGCGCCCGAGATCTGGCGGCGGACCATGTCGCCGACCAGCGGGTCGCACAGTTGCTCATCGACGTCCTGGACATCCACCGCCACCAGGATGGCGTTGAGCTGCAGTGCGGGGTCGAGCATGCCGACCTGGGCGATGCGCACGGGGTCGGAGACGCCGCTGGCCTCGATGACCAGCAGGTCCGGTCGGTCGGGCCGCGCACCCACGGCGGCCAGGGCCTCGGCCAGCCGGCCGCCGATGGAGCAGCAGATGCAGCCGTTTTCCAGCTGCAGCACGTCGCTGCTGCGTGTGCGGATCAGGGCGGCGTCGATGTTGATCTCGCCGAAGTCGTTGACCAGCACGGCCACGCGCAGGCCATCGGCGCGCTCCAGCAGCCGGTTGAGCAAGGTGGTCTTGCCCGCGCCCAGGTAGCCGCCCACGACGACCATGGAAATGGGCACCCGCTGCGCCGCGGCGGCCGGCGTGCTCATGGCGCTGACCCGGGCGCGGGGAAGATGTGGCCGCCCAGCACGGTGCCCCAGACCTTCACGTCCTTGAGGGCCGCTGGCGCCACCGCGCGGGGATCGTCTTCCAGCACGGCGAAGTCCGCCAGCTTGCCGGGCTCGATGCTGCCCACGCGCTGCTCCAGTTTCAGGGTGCGGGCCGCGCCCATGGTGATGGCATGCAGGGCGTCGTCCACCGACAGGCGCTCGGCCTCGCCCAGCACGCGGCCTGAAGCGGTTTCGCGCCGCACCGCGCACCAGGCGGTGAACAGGGGGTGGATAGGGGTGATGGGCGCATCGGAATGCATGGCGAAATCCATGCCCAGGCGCCGCGCCGTGCCCGCTGCGTTCATGCGCGAGGCCCACTCGATGCCCACTGTCTGCCCGGCGTGCGCATCGCCCCAGTAATAGAGATGGTTGGAGAAGAAGTTGACACACATTCCCAGGCGCGCGGCGCGCTGCAGCTGGGCGCTGCTGGCCAGCTGGCAGTGCTGCAGGGTGTGGCGATGGTCGGCGCGCGGGTGCCTGGCCAGCAGGTCCTCGATCACATCCAGCACCACCTCGGTGGCCTCGTCTCCGTTGGTGTGGATGTGCAGTTGCAGACCGGCCAGGTGGAAGGGCTCGAACAGCGCGGGCAGCTGCGACGGGGGAATCAGCCACAGGCCGTTGGGCTGCCCGCCCGCATAGCCGGGAGCGCGCAGGCGCGCGGTGAAGCCCTGGATGGAGCCGTCCACGATGAACTTGACGGGGCCGAACTGCAGCTTGTCGCTGGCCGAGGACGCCGCTGCAGCATGCACGCGCGCGGCACCGCCTTCCGGGTTGCGCTGCGGCGCGAAGGCAGGGACGATGCGCAGCGGATAGGCCGCGTCGCCCGTGACTTCGCGCAGCGCGGCCAGGCCCTGGGGCGAGAGATCGCTGACCAGGTCGGTGGCCGTGGTCACGCCCGCGAGCTGGGCCACGCGGCCGAACTTCCAGATGGCCTCGCGCTGCTCGGCGGCGGCCAGAGACAGCGCGCTGCCGATCACCTTCTGCACCGGATACATGGCGGCGAATTCCTGCAGCTCGCCGGTGGGCTGGCCCTCGGCGTCCTTGTGGATGCCGTCGATGTCGGTGTCCTCGTCGATGCCGGCCAGCGCCAGCATGGCCGAGTTCACATTCATCAGGTGCACGCTGGCGTGCAGGATGACGATGGGCCGCGTGGCGGAGACACGGTCCAGCTCGCGCACCGACAGCCGGCTGCTGCCGAAGAGGATGGGATCGAAGCCCCAGGCCAGCAGCGTGGCCTGCGCATCGGGCAGGGCACGCTCGGCCTCGGCCAGGCGCGCCAGCACGGCGTCCAGCGTGCGCAGGCCGGGCCACAGGCGGCCCTCGGGATCGCGCCGATCGAAGTAGCCCAGGTACACGGCCTCCCACATGGCGCCTTCCATCAGGTGGCTGTGCGCCTCGATCAGGCCGGGCATGAGGACCTTGTCGCACAGGCGGTCGATGCGCTCGGCCTCGGGCCAGGCAGCCATGTCGGCCTCCTGGCCAACGGCCAAGATGCGGCCGCCCTGCACGGCCACATGGGTGGCCTGCGGCTGGGCCGGGTTCATGGTGAGGATGGTGCGCGCCACAAAGACCTGCGTGCGCGCGTTCTCGTCGTGGTTCATGGTGGTGGTCTTTTTCAGGCGGCCTTGACGCGCGCGGCACCGGGCAGATAGTGGACGATGGCCGTGACCAGCAGGTTCAGCGCCAGGCTGATGAAGCCCAGGTTGATGCCACCGAAATCCGGCTGCTGGATGTACAGCGCAATGGCCAGCGCCTGGCCGCAGGCAATGCCCAGGGCAACGGCCATGGGCCGGATGCGCCAGCCGAAGAGGATGGCCATCATTCCGGGGAAGAACTGCGTCACGCCGTAGTAGGTGGTGTTGATCAGCGTCAGCATCAGATTGGGCGTGAGCAGCGTCATCACGATGGACAGCACCAGGTAGATGACGATCACCACCTTGGCGCCCTGCTTTTGCTTGGCCTCGGGCAGGCCGGGCAGCAGGTTGCGGGCCACGATGGGGCCGATGGCCAGGCAGATGCCCGCCAGCACCAGCAGGCCCGACAGCGCGGCGCCTGCGGCCACCAGGCCCAGCAGCCAGTCGGGCAGCAGTCGCACGGCAGCCGCGAAGAAGGCCTCGTTGGGCGATGCCAGCTGCAGGTTCTGGCTGATGGCGTAGTACGAGGCCAGCACCAGGAAGGGGTACATCAGCATGTACAGCGGCATGGCGATCTGCGTGCGGCGGATGGTGTGCGAACTCTTGGCCGTGAAGAAGTTCTGAACCGCGAACGGCATCATGTAGAAGCCCAGCGCCTGGAACAGCATGGTGCTCATGGAAAAGCGCAGCTGCGTATCGGTCATGTGGTTGCTGACCTTGGCGCTGGCGGCGGTGAACACATCGCCCACGCCCGCATGCCAGCCCACGGCCACGCCCGTGGCGATGATGGCCACCACCATCAGGATGTCCTTGAGGATGGCGATATAGGCCGAGGCGCGCACCCCCGAGATGGCGATGTAGGTGAAGGCCAGGCCTGCAGAGATCAGCAGCAGGTGCAGCGGCTGGAAATTCCATCCCAGGCCCTTGAGCGCGGCCACCAGCCCCGTGAACTGCAGCTGGCCCCAGGGCAGCAGGAACAGGATGGCCGAGCCGGCCACGATCAGCTCCAGCGCACGGCTGCCGAAGTGGCCCTTGAACAGGTCCGGCAGCGTGATGGCGTTGTGCCGCAGCCCCGCCTTCCAGATCATGGGGCCGAGGAAGTAGCCCAGCGGATAGGCCAGCAGGATGTAGCCCAGGAACCAGACGCCATAGGTCGGCCCCTTGGCGTAGATGCCGCCCGGAAAGCCGACCATGGTGCCGATGCTGTAGATCTCGCCGGCGGCCAGGAAGAACACCAGGTAGGCGCCGAACTGGCGGGAGGCGACGAAGAAGTCATGCACGCTCTGCGCACCCTTGCCCGTGCGCGAGCGGATGGCCAGGTACAGGGACAGCGCGATGAAGCCCAGAAAGACTGCGGTGGTCATGGCGGTGCTCCCTTCAGGCGGACTGCGCGTCGTCGGCTTCGTGGCGGTCGAACATCAGCCAGCACACGAGCATGCACAGCGACGTCAGCACGAACCACATGAAGATCCACAGGTAGATGAAGGGCACGCCCAACACGAAGCGATCGACGGACGCGACCCAGGGAAGCAGGCCGATCACCGCGATGTACGGGATGCCTATGCCGATGAACAGCTTGAGCATGGTTTGTCTCCTTTTGCTCCGATGAAAGAGTTGGCGGTTGTGGCCGCTCTATAGAACATTTCAATGTCCCTGGATGCGATCTTAGGAAGCGCCTACCTATAATTCAAATGAAAAATTTGCCAACAAACCATGAGGACTCCGCATGGATACACAGAAGCTGCGGCACCTGCTGGCCATCGTCGAGCACGGCACCTTTTCCGACGCAGCGCGCGCCGTACACCTCACCCAGCCGGCACTGAGCCGCAGCATCCGCGCGCTGGAAGATGAACTCAGGGCGCAGCTGTTCGACCGGGGCGCGCGGCGCGCCCGGCTGACGGTGTTTGGCGAACTCGTGGCCGAGCGTGCACGCCGCATGCGGCTGGAGGAAACCCAGTTGCGGCGTGACCTGGAGCTGCTGCGCGGCGGCCAGGAAGGCGCGCTCGCCATTGGCGTGGCGCCCGCGCCCGCGGCGCTGCTGCTCAAGCCCTTTCTGATCCACATGGCGCAGGCGCATCCGCGCGTGAAGGTGCGCGCCGAAATGGGTGCCACCAGCGCATTGCTGCAGCTGCTGCGCAACGAATCCATCGATGCCATCGTCGGCGACGCCTACGTGCTGCGCGCCGCCGATGACGTGGACATGGAACTGCTGGGCGAGCTGCCAGCCGGCCTGGTCTGCCGCGCGGGCCACCCCGTGCTGCAAAACCCCGGCATGGACGAGATCCGCCGCTACCCGCTGGCCACTACCACGTTGAGCACGGCCATGGCGCGGCAGCTGGCCGAGCTGTGGGGCGAAGGCGCCGAGCCCGACAAGCTGTTCACCCTGCACTGCAACGACCTGGACCTGCTGCGCGGCGTGACCCTGGCCACGGACACCTTGCTGTTCGGCGTGCTGTCCATCACCCGCAAGGAGCGCGCCAGCGGCGCCATGGCCGAAGTGCCCCTGCCCGCCGATCCCCGCCGATGCGGCCGCTACGGCATGGCGCGCATGGCCGCGCGCACCCTGTCACCGGCGCTGGACACGGCCTACGCCTTCACACGCACGCACTGGCGCGAGCTGTCGGAGCACGATCAGGAGCCCGGTTGATCGACGCTCAGCCGGCCGCCGGGGCCTGTGCATGTGCCTGTGCATGCGCCAGGCCCAGCGGCAAGGTCTGCGCGCGCAGCCAGTCCAGCACCAGGGCGAAGCTGGCCTCGTCCTGCACCGGCCGGGGCGACATAAGCACGTAGTGCGAGCCATCGGCCACGAAGCCGCGCGGCGCGCACAGCGTGCCGCTGGCCAGGTCATCGGCCACCAGTGCCAGCGGGCCGATGGCGACGCCGGCCCCGGCCACGGCGGCCTGCAGGCTCAGGTAGAAATGCTCGAAGCGCACCTCGCGACCGGCCCGCAGCGGCACGCCGGTCAGTTCGCTCCAATGCCGCCATGCGTCCGGCCGCGACTGCGTATGCAGCAGCACCCCGCCCAGCGGCCCTGAGCGTGCCAGCGCCTTGGCAAGCGCGGGCTTGCAGACGGGCCCCACGCGCTCTTGCAGAAAGGGCTCGGCCACCACATCGGCGCCCATGTCGAAATCCGCGCGGCGTATGGCCAGATCAATGCCCTCGCGCGCAAAGGGCACGGAGCCGCCGGCCGATACCAGGCGCAGCTCGCGCTGCGTGCCGATCGCTTCCTGCAAACCGCCCAGACGCGGAATCAGCCAGCGCATCAAAAACGTGGGCTCGCACGACAGCACCAGCGGCCGGTCCGGCCCTGCCGCCTGCCGCGCGCGGCCCAGCGCGCCGCGCAGGCGCTCCAGCGCCAGGGCCACCTCCTCGGCCAGCACGCGGGCCGTGGGCGTGGCAATGATGCTGCGGTTGCTGCGCTGGAACAGCGCAAAGCCCAGCGCCTCCTCCATGTCGCGCACGGCACGGCTCACGGCGCCATCGGTCAGGTGCAGCTCGCGCGCGGCCTTGGAGACACTGCCATGGCGCACCGTGGCCTCGAAGGCGCGCAGGGCAGACAGCGGCGGCATGTGGACGGGTGCGGGCATGGCAATGGCGGCTCTAGACAGGTGGAACAGCGGACTTTCAGTTGAACATTGCTCAATTGAATGATGAGTCTATATCGATTTATTACTGGAGCATCTTCATGCAAAGTAAGCCCATCGATTGAGGTTTCAGCAAGAACCATGAAGCACTCCAGCCCCAACTCCGCCAACCCCTCGGCCAGCACCCCGGCCAGCGCGCCCCTGGCCATCACCATGGGCGATCCATTGGGCATCGGGCCCGAGATCATCGTCAAGCTGGCAATGGACCCTGCGCGGCCCTGCACGCCGTTTCTCGTCATCGGCGACATCGCCCGGCTGCAGCGGGCGGCCGATGGGCTGGGCGTCCATCCGCAGATCCGGGCCATCGAGACACCGGCCCAGGTCCCTGCCCTGGTACCGCCCGCCACGCTCTTCGTGCTGCAGACCGGCGAGGACCTGCCGCCGGACCTGCCCTGGGGCTGCGTCAATGCACGCGCCGGCGCGGCCTGCCATGCCTATATCCAGCGCGGCATCGACCTGGCCCTGGCTGGCGACGTCTCGGGCCTGGTGACCGCCCCCATCCACAAGGAAGCGCTGCGCGCGGCAGGCTGCCCGCATCCGGGCCATACCGAGATGCTGGCCGAGCGTTCCGGCACACGCGACTTCGCCATGATGCTCGCCAATGATGAGCTGCGGGTGCTGCTGGTCTCCATCCATGTGCCGCTGCAGCAGGCCATCGCCTCCGTGACCATGGACAACGAGCTGCGCGCCATTCGCCTCGCGCACCAGGCCTGCCGCGCGTTCGGCATCACCCGGCCCCGGGTGGCCGTGGCAGGGCTCAATCCGCATGCCGGTGAAAACGGTCTGTTCGGGGACGAGGACCGCTCGGTGATCATCCCCGCCATTGCCGCCGCGCGCGCCGAAGGCATCGACGCCAGCGGCCCCTGGCCCGGCGACACGGTCTTCATGCGGGCGCGCCGGGGCGAGTTCGACGTGGTGGTCGCCCAGTTTCATGACCAGGGGCTGATTCCCGTGAAATACCTGGGTGTGGAGCAAGGCGTGAACATCACCGTGGGCCTGCCCTTTGTGCGCACCTCGGTGGACCATGGCACGGCCTTCGACATCGCGGGCACGGGCCGCGCCGACCACGCCAGCCTGGCCTGCGCGCTGCGCCAGGCGGCAGCCATGGTGCAGGCCACCCGTACCGGTGCCAGCGCACGAACGCAGCGCCCGGACTTCATCTTCATGCTCACGCAGCAGGACAGGACCATTGCCGATGCGCGCGAGCGGCTGCGCGAGGTGCTGGCCCAGGGCGTTCGCCATGTGGGCTTCAAGGACATCGGCCTGCCCCTGCCCGAGCTGCATGCCCTGGCCCGGGACATCCGGGCGGGCGGCGCCAGGGTTTATCTGGAGGTTGTCAGCCTGGACGAGGCCAGCGAAGTGGCCTCGGCCCGCGCGGCGGTCGAGCTCGGTGTGGACGTTCTCATGGGCGGCACGCGGCCCGAGGCGGTGCTGCCCGTGCTGCGCGGCAGCGGCATTGCGTACTACCCGTTTCCCGGCAAGGTGAGCGGGCATCCGAGCGTGCTTTCAGGCCCGGTACAGGACATCGTGACCAGCGCCCGCCGCATGGCGGGGCTGGACGGCGTGCATGGCCTGGATCTGCTGGCCTACCGCTTCCACGGCGATGTGCCGGCCCTGATCAAGGCCGTCTGCGATGCGGTGGACAAACCCGTGGTCGTGGCCGGCTCCATTGATCGCAGTGAACGCATCGCGGCCGTGCTGGCCGGCGGCGCAGCGGGCTTCACGATAGGCACTGCCGCCTTCGAGGAGACTTTTCCGGCCGCGCGGCCCGGGCTGGCGGCGCAATTGCAGGCCATACAGGCGCTGGTGGACTGACGCCGGCCATGTCGGCTATGCCGGCCCGCGCCTCGCACGCCGGGGTCACGGTCCAGCAGCAGCTGCAGCGGTTTCGCCCACCGGTGCCCGGGCGTTCTCACAGCCCCAGGTACAGGGCCAGCAGCGAAACGGCGGCTGGCACGGCCTGTACCCAGAGGATCTTGCGGCTGGCCGTGGCGGCGCCATACAGGCCTGCCACCAGCACGCACAGGAGAAAAAAGTACTTGAACGCCAGGCCGTCGGCGCCCTGCGCCAGCCCCCAGATCAGCCCGGCGGCGAGAAAGCCGTTGTAAAGCCCCTGGTTGGCGGCCAGCGTCCTGGTCTGCTGCGCAAATTCCGGCGTCAGCCCAAAGGCCTTCCTGCCAGCCGGCCGGTCCCAGAGAAACATCTCCAGCACGAGGATGTAGACATGGATTGCGGCGACGATGCCTATGAGAACGTTGGCCATCTGGGTGGATAGGAAAGTGGACAGGCCCCTGTATACGGGATGCATGCGCCGCCGTCCATGCCCGCCGCGCCACACATGGCCTGCAACGGCCTGCCCGTGTCACCCGGAAGACTTGCTGCCGGGTGGCACGGGCTTTTCCACTGGCTTTTGCGCACTCTCTGCCGGCGCCACGGCACCTGCGGCCGCACCGCCCAGCGCACCGGCCACGCTGCCTACCGTGCCGCCCACCACCACGCCCACCGGGCCTGCAATGACCGCACCGGCGGCAGCGCTGGCAGCGGCTCCGGCCAGTACGCCGCCGCCGATGAACACCGAGCGTGACTCGCGCTGCGCATCCTGCGGCGACAGCTGGTACTGGGCAGCTGCCTCGGGGTCCTGGGAAGGTACGCCGTGGCCCGGTCGTGCCTGTTCGGCCAGGTCTTCGTCCTCCACCGCATCTGCAGACACCGGCGGGATGGATGGCTTGTTGCTTGCATTCATGGGAATCTCCTTCGGGGATGGACCGTGGACGCGGGACTGCATCCGCAGCGTCCCTCTTGCAGTTTTCGTTGTACGCCTGTGCCCGCCAGGCCGACGCCGGCCCAGGCTGCACTGCCGCGTCAGCAAAGGGCCGCAGCTGCGCAGACCTTGACTACAAGGGCTCGTAGGACCTGGCCTCCGTCGCCCAAGGACCCTCCTACGCCGGTCGCGGCGCACCGACTACCCGGAGCACTTCATTGCGGTCCTAAGCTGGAACCCAGAAGCACACAGGCTTCGACTTCGCCAGGCGATGCACGGGCGTTGAAGGGGTCGCCTCCCGCGCCTTTTCCCATGCCGCATCGCCCAGCCGCCAGATGCACAGCGTCGGCGTGCCAGCACCAACCCACTCAATGGAGAGCCTCATGGTCACACCCAACACCGTATCGAGCGTCATTTCTTCCGAAACCGTCAGCGGCACCAATGTCTACAACCCCGCAGGCGACAAGCTGGGCAGCATAGACACGCTGATGATCGACAAGCTGTCCGGCAAGGTGCGCTACGCCGTGATGGAATTCGGCGGCTTCCTGGGCATCGGCACGGACCGCTATCCGCTGCCCTGGGAATCCCTCAAGTACGAGCCCGACATGAACGGCTACGTGGTGTCGCTCACGCGCGAGCAGCTGGACAACGCGCCCCGCTATGAGCGCGACACGGCACCGGCCTACACCGATGAATATGGACGCCGCGTGAACGATTACTACGGCGTGCCCTACCTGTAAATCCCGACCCTTGCGGTCTTTGACACAGCCCCGTTCGCGGGGCGTTTTCTTTGGTGCGGATAGCTGGCCAAGGAAGAACGCCCTGCGCGACTTCACTCCCTCATTCCAGGAGAACTCCCATGAATACCACCCCACCGGCCATCGACTACAAGGCCTGCATGGATGCCTGCCAGGCCTGCATCATTGCCTGCAATACCTGTGCCGCCGCCTGCCTGAAGGAAACAGACGTCCAGATGATGGCCGCCTGCATTGCCCAGGATCTTGAATGCGCGCAGGTCTGCGAACTGGCCGTGGCCTCAATGGCGCGCCAAAGTCCGCATGTCTCAGACATCTGCCGCCTGTGCGCCCGGATCTGCCAGGCCTGCGCCGACGAATGCAGCAAGCATTCCCACGACCATTGCCAGACCTGCGCGGCAGCCTGCCAGCAATGCGCCATGTCGTGCAATCTCATGGGCATGCAGTCGCACTGACGCCGCTGGCCTTTGTCACGACAGCCGGCCAGGCACCCATCCTGCAAACCGGCAGGAAAAAAAGCCACCGGCGCTGTCGTCATCCGCCCTATATCGGCAGCCTTCGGCGCTGCCTACACTTTGATGCATATCCACGCACAAAGGAGATGGGCATGGCACTGAACATCAGCATAGAACAGCGGTTCCTTACCCTCCTGGGCCAGTTGAAGCACATGCCTCCCTGCTCATCCCGCCAGGAAGCGCACGACATGCTCCTGCTGCTGTGGATGCGCATCTGCGAAGGCGCAGGCGCGCGCAGGCAATTGCTCAACAGCATGCGCCAGCGCACGCTGTGCGCAGAGCACGGCTGGAAAAACCTCGACAAAAGCCCCTGCTACTGGGATTCGGAGACCACGCCGGGCATCCGAATCTATCTGCATGCCAATGGCACCATCGTCATTCAAAGACAGGGCGGAGCGCAGGATTCCGAAATCCTGCACTTCAGCAGCCACCGGGAGTTTGTCGAGGCGTAGACAAAGGCCTCGCGCTCTATCCCGAACAATGGCGAAATATTGAAAAACCTAGGTGCAAACACCGACGATGTCCCACATGCGACATCGACCCTGTCTCCATAAAATGCGTCATTGTGTAGCACACTATCCATGAGGAACATATGACAGCAGATTACAAAACCCTGCTCAAGCAAAAGAGCGAGCTTGAGGCACGGATTGCCGAAACGCTGAAGGCGGAGAAAGGCGGAGTCATCGCCAAGGTCCGAGAACTCGTCCATGAGTTCGGATTGACCCACGACGACATCTTCAGCGCCCGCAAATCCAAGTCCGCCAACATTGGCGTGCCGAAATACCGGGACCCCGCCACCGGAGCCACCTGGACGGGACGGGGCAAGCCGCCGCGCTGGATCGAAGGCAAGGACCGCAAGGCCCTCGAGATCTGAGCATGGCCCGCCAACGCGGGCATTTTTTATGGCGGCCCCAATCGCCCGGACTCTCGCCAAGCAATGCCGGAAACAGAAAAACCCAGTGCTATTCACATAGCACTGGGTTTCATGTTTCTGGCGGAGAGGGAGGGATTCGAACCCTCGGTACGTTCGCACGTACGCCTGATTTCGAGTCAGGTACAATCGACCACTCTGCCACCTCTCCGCAGCGTCGAAGCTGAAATTATAGCCTAAAAATTCAGGCCTTCAGCAAAGTCTGTCCGCCCATGTACGGGCGCAGCGCCTCGGGAATGGTCACCGAGCCGTCGGCGTTCTGGTAGTTCTCCAGCACCGCCACCAGCGTGCGGCCCACGGCCAGGCCGGAACCGTTGAGGGTGTGCACCAGCTCGTTCTTGCCCTGGGCATTCTTGAAGCGCGCCTGCAGGCGGCGCGCCTGGAAGGCCTCGCAGTTGGAGACCGAGCTGATCTCGCGGTAAGTGTTCTGCGCAGGCAGCCAGACTTCCAGGTCATAGGTCTTGGCCGAGCCAAAGCCCATGTCGCCCGTGCACAGGCTCATCACGCGGTAGGGCAGGCCCAGCTTCTGCAGCACGGCCTCGGCGTGGCCGGTCATTTCTTCCAGCGCCTCGTAGCTCTTTTCCGGATGCACGATCTGCACCATCTCGACCTTGTCGAACTGGTGCTGGCGGATCATGCCGCGCGTGTCGCGGCCGTAGCTGCCGGCCTCGGAACGGAAGCAGGGGCTGTGGGCCGTGAGCTTGATGGGCAGCTGGTCCTCGGCCACGACCACGTCGCGCACGAAGTTGGTCAGCGGCACCTCGGCCGTGGGAATCAGGTAGAGCGCCGCGTTGTCGGGCACGGGCTCGCCATCCTGGCCGCCCTTCTTGGCGGCGAACAGGTCGCCCTCGAACTTGGGCAACTGGCCCGTGCCCTTGAGCGAGTCGGCATTGACGGCGTAGGGCACATAGCACTCGGTGTAGCCATGCGAGTCGGTCTGCAGGTCGATCATGAACTGCGCCAGGGCGCGGTGCAGGCGGGCGATGGGGCCCTTCATCACGGTGAAGCGCGAGCCCGACAGCTTGACGCCCATGTCGAAATCCAGGCCCAGCGGCTGGCCCACGTCCACATGGTCCTTGACCTCGAAATCAAAGGTCTTGGGCGTGCCCCAGCGGCGCGCCTCCACATTGCCGCTTTCGTCCGCACCGACGGGCACGCTTTCGTGCGGAAGGTTGGGCACGGCCAGCAGCATGGCGTGCAGCTCGCCCTGGATCTGCTCCAGGCGCGTGGCCGACTGGTCCAGCTCGGTCTTGAGGCTGCCGACTTCGGCCTTGGCGGCCTCGGCAGCGTCCTTCTCGCCCTTGCCCATCAGCATGCCGATCTGCTTGGACAGCTGGTTGCGCTTGGACTGCAGCTCCTCGGTCCGTGTCTGCAGGGACTTGCGCTCTGCTTCCAGGGACTGGAAGGCCTCCACGTTCAGGAAGGCCTGGGGCTTTTTGCGGGTCTCCAGCCGTGCGACGGCCGAGTCAAGGTCTTTGCGAAGAAGAAGGATATCGAGCATAGCCGGCAATTTTAGGCGGTATCGCCATGGCAGCGCCCGCCCCTGGGCGTTGGGGGTCTTGCCGCTACAGAAATCCCGCGCCGGCGCCGATACTTCCAATATGCCGCCCACAGCGGTTTGCGCACCCGGGAGCACCCATGTTTTTTGTCTTCGGTCCCAACGGACAGATGTTTCGCGGTCCCGCCGAGCGGCTGGGCCAGGTGGCGCCCGTGCGCCGCGTACAACGCCCGCAGGCCCTGCGCACACGCTCGGCCGATGTGATGGCGGGCGACGCCACCGCCTCGTTCCCCGCCATCCTGGCCGACCTCGCGGGCCAGCCTGCCGGCGCGCCGGAGCCCGCGCCGCGGCTGCGCGGCGCGGTCGATGCCTACCTTTCCACGGAAAAAGGCCCCAGCCAGCCACGCCAGCCCCTGCAGACCGTGGCCGACGTGATGAGCCACGAGGCCGTGACGGTATCGCCCGAGGCCGGTGTCAACGACGCCTGGCGCGTGCTGGCCGAGCACGGCGTGGCCCAGGCGCCCGTGCTGGATGCCGGTGGCCGCGTGGTCGGGCTGCTGCTGCGTGCCGACATGGCGCCGCTGGACCTGCTGCCCGAGCCCGGTGCGATCAAGGACGCCATTGCCCTGGCGCGCCGGCCCGTGAACGAGGTCATGATCTCCCCCATTCCCACGGTGGCCACCACCACCGACCTGCGCCGCGTGGCCGGCGTGCTGCTGGAGACCGGCCTGCCGGGCCTGCCCGTGACCGATGAGCAGGGCCTGCTGGCCGGCTTCATCAGCCGCACCGACATCCTGCGCGCCGTGGCCTCCGATCCGCCGCTGGATCTGTGGAGCTGAGGCTTTCGGCCCCACCATGCAAAACGGGCGCCAGGCGCCCGTTTGCTTTTTGGCCAATGTCCGCTGCGCCTGCGGTTCAGCCGCCCGTCTCGGGCTGCTTGCCCACGGAGATCTCCAGGCCCGTAGCCGCGTCGATCTTCAGGCCCTTGGGCAGCGGGAACTTGACCGTCTCCTCGATGCCATCCATCTTGCGCACCGACAGCGCGCCCAGCTGGCGCAGGCGCTGGATGACCTCGTCCACCAGCACCTCGGGCGCCGAGGCCCCAGCCGTCAGGCCCACGCGCCCGGCATTGGCAAACCATTCCTCGCACAGCTCGCCCGCGTTGTCCACCATGTAGGCGGGCGTTCCCAGGCGCGCGGCCAGCTCGCGCAGGCGGTTGCTGTTGGAGCTGGTGGGGCTGCCCACGACGATGAGCACATCCACCTGCGGCGCCAGCACCTTGACGGCGTCCTGGCGGTTTTGCGTGGCATAGCAGATGTCCTGCTGCTTGGGCTCGCGCACCTGCGGAAAGCGGGCGCGGATGGCCGCCGTGATGCCTGCGGCATCGTCCACCGACAGCGTGGTCTGCGTGACCACGGCCAGCTTCTCGGTCTGGCGGGGAGTGACACGTGCCACATCGGCCTCGTCCTCGACCAGGTGGATGCCCTCGGACAGCTGGCCCATGGTGCCCTCGACCTCGGGATGCCCCTTGTGGCCGATCATCAGGAACTCGTAGCCTTCCTTGGCCAGCTTGGCCACTTCCACATGCACCTTGGTCACCAGCGGGCAGGTGGCGTCGAAGATGGAGAAACCGCGCCGCCGCGCCTCTTCCTGCACCGCCCGGCTCACGCCGTGGGCGCTGAACACCAGGGTGGCGCCGGGCGGCACGTCGTCCAGCTCCTCGATGAAGATCGCTCCCTTGGCCTTGAGATCGTTGACCACGAAGGTGTTGTGCACGATCTCGTGGCGCACGTAGATGGGCGCGCCGAACTTGGCCAGCGCACGCTCCACGATCTCGATGGCGCGGTCCACGCCGGCACAGAAGCCCCGGGGCTCGGCCAGCAGGATTTCCTGGGGCGAGGTCGTATCCGGCACCTCAGAGCACCCCGATGATCTGCACTTCGAAGGTCACCGGCTGGCCGGCCAGCGGGTGGTTGAAGTCGAACAGCACGGCGCCGTCCTCGCGCACCTGCACCACGGCGCCCGCGTAGCTGCCCAGGCCGTCGGGCGTGGGGAACTGCACCACGTCGCCGGGCGCGTACTGCTCGTGCGGGTCGCCCAGCTCGTTCATCAGCTTGCGCGCCACCCACTGCATCATGTCGCCGTTGCGCTCGCCGAAGGCTTCGCCGGCCGGCATCTCGAACGTGGTGCGCGTGCCTTCGGCCAGGCCCAGCAGGCGCTGCTCGACGGCGGGCGACAGCTCGCCCGCGCCCAGGGACAGCGTGGCGGGCTTGTCGTTGAAGGTGTTGATCACATCGCCTGCAGGCCCGGACAGGCGGTAGTGCAGCGTGAGGAACGAGCCGGCCTGGACCGTGGGGTGGGCCGGGGAAGAAGCGCTAGAGGTCATGGAAGTCCCGATAAACTGGCCCGTATTGTAGAAAAACATCCATGTCCCCACGCCCCGTGCAACGGTGCCCCTGCGGCGCCCCTCACCTGGCTGAACCATGGCTCTCAAAGACCTGCCCGCCCAGGCCCAGCCGCGCGAAAGGCTCGCGGCACACGGCCCCTCGGCGCTTTCCGACATCGAACTGCTGGCCATCGTGCTGCGCACCGGCATGGCCGGCAAGGGCGTGCTGCAGCTGGCCCAGGAACTGCTGCAGCTGCCCGGCCGGCCCGGCCTGTCCGGGCTGCTGCAGGCCGGGCATGCCGACCTGAAGGCCATCAAGGGGCTGGGGCCTTCCAAGAGCGCACAACTCCTGGCCGTGCTCGAACTGGCGCGCCGCGCCACGGCCGAGCAACTGCGCGAGCGCCCTGCCCTGGCCTCGCCCGAGGCCGTGGCGCGCTACCTGCAGCTGCACCTGGCGGCACGCCAGCACGAGGTGTTCGCCGTGCTGTTCCTGGACAGCCAGCACCGGCTGATCGCGCTGGAGGAGATGTTCCGCGGCACGCTCACGCGCACCAGCGTCTACCCCCGGGAAGTGGTGCTGCGCGCCCTGCACCACCACGCGGGTGCCGTCATCCTGGCCCACAACCACCCCAGCGGCCATGTCCAGGCCAGCGCTGCGGACAGGGCCGTCACGCAGAGCCTGCAGGCTGCCCTGGGCCTGATGGACATCCAGGTGCTGGACCATGTGATCGTCGCGCCGGGCGCCGCGCTGTCCATGGCGGGCCAGGGGATGCTGTAGGACCCCGGCTGGGCCCGCCATGGCCGCCGGGGTGCCGAAATTGCGGTACAACCGGCGTCACCATGACTTTGAAAGCCACCAGCCTGCAGGACCTCGCGCCAGTGCGCCGCGCACTGGCCGAAGCCGCCGCCCAAGAGGCCCTGCTCCAGCAGCAGCGCGCCGAGGCGGCGCGCCGCCTCCTGGCCGAGCAAAAGCTGTTCGAAAACACCGTGGGCCCGGTGCATGCGCTCAAGTCCGCGCACGCCCGCCACCTCCACGCCCCCGAGCCCCCCGAGCCGCTGCCCCTGCAGCTGGAGCTGGACGAGCAGCGCGTGCTGCAGGAGGCCATGAGCGACGAGTTCGACGTCAGCACCCTGCTGGACACCGACGACCAGCTCAGCTTCCGGCGCCCCGGCATCGGCCTGGACGTGACGCACAAGCTGCGCGCCGGCCAGTGGAGCATCCAGCGCCAGCTGGACCTGCACGGCCTGCGCGTGGACGAGGCGCGCGAGGCGCTGGGCCAGTTCATCCGCCTGTCCCACCGCACCGGCATACGCTGCGTGCGCGTGGTGCACGGCAAGGGCCTGGGCTCGCCGGGCAAGACCCCCGTGCTCAAGGGCCGCGTGCTGCGCTGGCTGGTGCAGAAAAAGGAAGTGCTGGCCTTTGTGCAGGCCCGCCCGGCCGAAGGTGGCGCGGGCGCCCTGGTCGTCCTGCTGCAGCCAGGCAAGCGCCAGCTGTACTGAGGGCGTGGATGGCGTGAGCGGTGATGGGGCTCAGGCCGCGGCCACCGCCGCCGCCTTGCGCGCCCGCCCTATCACCAGCGCCATCACCGCCGCCACCAGGCAGGCCAGGCCGGCCGCATACAGCGCGGGCGTATAGGTCAGCAGCAAAGTGCGCGTCAGGCCTGCGCCCCAGGCAGCGGCGGCCGCGCCCAGCTGGTGGGCCGCGAAGATCCAGCCGAACACCAGCCCCACCTTCTGCGGCCCGAAATGCTGGGCCGTGAGCTTGACCGTGGGCGGCACCGTGGCGATCCAGTCCAGCCCGTAGAACATGGCGAACAGGCCCAGGCCGTAGAAGGTGAACTCCGAATGCGGCAGCCAGAACAGCGACAGGCCGCGCAGCCCGTAGTACCAGAACAGCAGCTTGCGGTTGTCGTAGCGGTCCGACAGCCAGCCCGACAGCACGGTGCCCACGAAGTCGAAGGCCCCCATCATGGCCAGCACCGACGCGGCGGGCACCGCGCCCATGCCGTTGTCGCCGCACAGCGAGATGAAGTGCGTCTGCACCAGGCCGTTGGTGGACAGGCCGCAGATGAAGAAGGTGCCCGCCAGCAGCCAGAAGGTGCGGTTGCGCGCGGCCTCGGCCAGCACCTTGAAGGGCGTGCCGAAGTTCATGGCCATGGCCGGCGGCGGCGGGGCCGAGGCATCGCCGCCAAAGGGCGCCAGGCCCAGGTCCGAAGGCCGGTCCCGCACGAACAGCAGGGCCAGCACGGCAATCAAGGCACTGGCCACGAACACCGGCACCGTGGCCGAGCGCCAGCCCCAGTGCTCGATCATCCAGGCGGCCAGCGGCAGGAAGGCCAGCTGCCCCGTGGCCGCACTGGCCGTAAGCACGCCGATGACCAGGCCCCGCCGCGCCGCAAACCAGCGGTTGGCCACCACGGCGCCCAGCACCAGCGCCGTCAGGCCCGTGCCCATGCCCAGCAGCAGGCTCCACAGCAAAAACAGATGCCACAGCTGCGTGGCCTGCGTCACCATCGCCATGGCGCCGCCCACCAGGGCCAGGCCCATGCACATCACGGCACGCAGGCCGAAGCGCTCCATCATCACGGCCGCAAACGGCCCCAGCAGGCCGAACAGCGCAAAGCGCAGCGCCAGGCTGCTCGAAATCTGCTCCGTACTCCAGCCGAACTCGCGCGACAGCGGCTGCAGCATGGCGCCCGGCAGGCCCAGCGCCGCCGACATGGTCAGCATGGTGAGGAAAGTGATGGCCGCGACCAGCCAGCCGTAGTGGATGCCGCGCCGCTGCAGCCAGCGCGCCGTGGAGTTGGAGAGCATGGGAGTCTCTTCGGGGGTTGGGAATTCGGTAGGGCCTACGCCTGCGGGCCGTCTGCAGCGTGGCCATCGCCATCGAGCAGCACCAGGCATTCGTCGATCAGCGCATGCAGGGCCGCCACGCGCTCCAGGCCCACGCGGGCGTTGAACTCGTTCTGTGCGGTCTTCCAGCTTTGCTTGGCCTCTTCGCGCTTGGCCTGGCCCGCGTCGGTGATGTGCACCAGGCGGCTGCGCTGGTCCTCGCCCTGGCCCATGGACACCCAGCCGGCGTCGATCAGCGGCTTGAGGTTGCGCGTCAGCGTCGAGGCGTCCATGCGCATGCGCCGCGCCAGGTCCGAGGGCCGCACCGGACTGGCGGCCAGCACGTGGCTGAGCAGCGAGTACTGCGTGATGCGCAGCCCCGTCTCGTTCAGATGGGCGTCGTACACCTGGCCCACGCTGCGCATGAGCTGGCGCACGCGGTGGTTGGTGCAGCCCTGGGGCACGGCGAGGATGTCTGGATTCACTGGCATGGCGCAGATTATTGTATATACAACTGTTGTAGATACAATAATATCCACGCCGCCATCCCAGACAGCCTGGCGCCCGCACTTTTCCCAATGAAAGAGAGACACTCCATGGACACCCGCACCCACTCCCCGGAGCAGGCCGCCCGCAGCCTCACCTCCAGCGCCACCACCGGTGCCATCTCCCCTGCCCTGCAAGCCTGGCTGGACGAGGAACAGGCGGTCACCCTCCGGCTGGACGCCGGCCCCGGCGCAGGCGTGTCGCGCCCCGACCAGGTCGCAGGCCGCAGCGGGCTGGAGCTGATGCAGGCCATGCTGCGCGGCGAACTGCCCTACCCGCCCATTGCACGCACGCTGGACTTCATGCTGATTTCCGTGGGCGAAGGCAGCGCCGTCTTCCAGGGCCGCCCCGGCGCCAACCATCTCAACCCCATGGGCACGGTGCACGGCGGCTGGTTCGCCACCTTGCTGGACTCGGCGCTGGGCTGCGCCGTCCACACCTGCATGCCGCCGGGCCGGGGCTACACCACGGCCGAGCTGGGCGTGAACCTGGTCAAGGCACTGACCCCGCGCGTGCCGCGCGTGCGCGCCGAAGGCCGCGTGCTGCACTGCGGCCGCCAGCTGGCCACGGCCGAGGCGCGCCTGGTCGGCCCCGACGGCACGCTCTACGCCCATGCCACGACCACCTGCCTGGTGTTCGAGATGCCTCCTGCTCGGTGAGCACGCTGAACAAGCTCAACCCGCTCAACACGCAGAAAGCCGCCACCAATGCAAAAAGCCCCGTGCGCCAGGCACGGGGCTTTTTGATGGCCGGTCCGGCTTACTTCGACAGATCCAGGCGGTACTTGGACGTGCCCTTGCCCGAGCCGTCATCGGCCGCCACCAGCGAGATGTTGGCCAGGCCCGCCGCCTGTGCCACCGGCAGCGCGTTGGCGCCGGAGCTGAACACCACGTTGGCCGAGGTGGCCACCTTGGTGAAGCGCCAGCTCTTGGCCGCGCCATTGGCAGCGCGCGTGATGCTGCCGTTCTTGCGCACGTAGCCGATCACCACGTCGCGGTTGGCGTCCGGCGAGGCCCAGATGGCGCTGGAGCCGTCGAGCTTGGCGATGAAGCTCTTGCCGCTGGTGGCGCGGTAGTTGTTCGTGGCGATCACGAACTCCTGCGCCGGGTCGATGGCCTTGCCCAGGTACTGCAGGTTCCTGATGCGGCTGCCCACGGGCTGGGTCACGTCGATCTCGTACTGCACATCGGCCGTGGTGAACATGTCGAAGTTGTAGCCCGGGAAGGTGCTGATCAGCTGCTGCTCACCCGTCTTGGCCGGATCTATCTGGTTGAAGCGCTTGGCAGCGGCCTCCAGCCAGTCCTTGATGTCGGCGCCATTCACCTTCACCGCATACACGGTGTTGGGGTACAGGTACAGGTCGGCCGCGTTGTAGATGGCCAGCGGGCCCACGGCCACGTCGGTGTAGTCGGCGCCGCCCTGGAAGCCCGACTTGAACGGCGCGCTCACCGACAGCACGGGCAGCTGCGCGTACTGCGGCAGGCTGGCCTTCACATAGTCGGCCACATAGTCGCGCTGCGCCTGGTTGACGATCTGGATGGCGCCCGGGTCGCCCACATCGGCGAACAGCGTGCTCATGCGGAAGTCCGTGCTGCCGATGGGCGTCTTCACGTACTGGATGGCGGCCTGGTGCTGGCTCTCGATCAGCGGCGCCACCGTCGGGTCCACGGCCACGTAGGTGGCCTTGCCTGCAGCGTCCTTGCCGGTCTGGATATTGCGCAGCTCGCTCTTGCCCGCGCTCTTGTCCACGCTCCACTGCTTGCCGTCCCACTTCAGCGCCAGCTGGATCACGCCCAGCGCCTTGCCCCAGGAACTGGCCATCACCGACTGCACGCCGTTGATGGTGCCCGCCTTGTTGTCCACGCCCGCCTGCGTGAACGCCGGCGTAGCCGCCGCATCGGGGAAAACGCCGTGCTGGTGGCCCATGACCATGGCGTCGATGCCGGCCACCTTGCTCAGGTGCAGGCCGGGGTTTTCCATCGTCGGCGAGTAGGCCGCGCCGTCCAGGCCGCCGTGCAGCATGGCCACCACCACGTCGGCGCCCTTGGCGCGCATCTCGGGCAGGTACTTCTGGGCGGACTCCACGGCACCTTCGGTGTAGAGCTTGCCCTCCAGATAGCGCTTGTCCCAGTTCATGATGCCCGGCGTGGTGAAGCCGATCACGCCGATCTTGATGGGCAGCTCCACCGCCTTGCCATCCTTGTCCTTGGCCGCGATCTTGCGCTCCAGAATCACGTAGGGCTGCACCAGCGGCTGCTTGGTCTTGCTGCTGTAGACATTCGACAGCGCCATGGGAAAGCCATTGCCCGCGCACTTGACCGACTTGTCCACGCCGTCCACGTCCAGGCCGCCGCCCAGCACCTGGTTCAGGAAGGGCAGGCCGTAGTTGAACTCATGGTTGCCCAGCGTGCCCGCATCGAAGCCCAGCGCGCCCATGGCCTTGTACATGGACAGCTGCTGCGTGCAGGGGATCTTGGCCACCTCGGCCTCGTAATCGGCCAGGGCCGTGCCCTGGATGGTGTCGCCGTTGTCCACCAGCAGCGTATTGGCAAACTCCTTGCGCGCCGCGCGCACCAGCGTGGCCGTGCGCTCGAAGCCGTAGGAGGCATCCTCGGCCAGCTTGAAATAGTCATAGCTGCGCACATTGAAGTGCAGATCCGTGGTCTCCAGCACGGCCAGCGTGGCCGTCGCGGGCTGGCTGGCCACCGGGGGCGTCGCGCTGTCGTTGCTGTCGCTGCCACCGCAGGCGGCCACCAGCGCGGCGCTGGCCAGGACGCTCAGCGCCAGGCGGCGGGACAGGAGCAGGGATTGCAATGTGGGGAGGTTGCTCAGCGGCATGTGGTTTTTGTGGGGGTGGTGAAGGGGGGGAGTTTGTTGGTGGGGGTTTACAGGGGTGTGACAGCTGGTCTGTTCTGGTCTGGTCTTGGTCAGGTGCTGTTTTTTGTCCCTGCCGGGGGGTTGTTTTTCGAGGCCGGGTTTCGGCCCGGCGGCCGACCTACTTTCCTTTGTTTCGCCAAAGGAAAGTAGGCAAAGCAAAGGCGACCCGGATGTCCGCGACCCCTTCGCTTCGCTGCGGGGCAACCTGCGTCGGGCCACCTGCGGGGTTCGCTGCGGAACTCGCTGCGTTCACTGCGTGAACTCCGCTCAGACAACCGCAGCGAGTCAGATCACGAAGCAGTCCTGTCCTTCGGCAGGACTGCAACCCCGCAGGCGGCCCGACGCAGGCGCTGACATACGGGGAGCTTGCTCGGGCCTTCGCTGCGCTCGGCCTGGTTTCTTGATACGCAGCCGTTAAACTTGCGGCAGGCCGAAAGGCTTGGTGTGTCGTAACACCAATACAGAGGTGCGGCCCCCACCTTGAAGGGGGCTTTGTCATGTCCAGATTCCTGGGGCAGATGCGTCGTCACGCGTCCGTCTCCAACGGTTTTGGACGGGATGGGCTTACCCGCAAGGATGGCCGCACGTCTGTATACGTGTTACGAACATCCCGTCCACCCGTTGCCCGTCGTACGGTGGCGTGTGGTTCTCTTGATTCATACAGGAACCAAGACATGCACCCTCTCACCGCCGCTCAGGCGGCCCCTCCCCAACCACCTTTTCTTCCCACCTGGCGGCAGGCCATGCACGCCTCGCTGGGCCTGGTGCACAGCACGCTGCAGCAGTTGATCGAACTGATGGTCGACGATCCCGACAGGGACGACAGCGAAGTCGATGTGGACTGCGCCGTGGAGCTGGCGCTGGAGCACATCAAGCGCATGAGTGTCCAGCAGCATGCGGACCGCTATGCCTTCGAGGTGGAGTGGATCAAGGCAACAGCGGCGCTGCGGCTGGCGCAGGGCGCCTTCGGGCGGCCGGAATCACGCTTTGGCCTGCGGCTCAAGGATGCTATCCAGCAGCTGGAGATGCTGCCGGAGCTGGTGGAGTTCGTGGACCAGGACGACGGCGAGTGAACTGTGCGGCGCGCCCGTATCTCTGTGAGAAACTGGCCCGCCGAACACCCCCTTGCCTTCACCCATGGAACTGCGCCAGCTGCGCTACTTTGTCGATATCGCCAAGACCGAGCACCTGACGACATCGGCCAGGAACCTCTATGTCACGCAGTCCACGCTCTCGCATGGGCTGCGGCAGTTGGAGGAGGAGTTGGGCATGGCGCTGTTCGAGCGCATTGGCCGGGGGCTGAAGCTGTCGCAGGCCGGCGTGGTGTTCCGCAACTATGCGGAGCGTGCGCTGCATGAGGTGGAGGCCGGGCGCATGGCGCTGGCCGACCTCAGCGAGCTGCAGACCGGCACGCTGACCATCGGCGTGATTCCCACCTTCCTCAACACCCTGGTCGCCCCGGCCGTGGCGGCTTTCATGCGTGCCTATCCCAAGGTCAACGTGGTGGTGATCGAGCTGCTGGCCCCGCCCGTGGAGCAGGGATTGCTGGACGGCAGCCTGGACCTGGGCGTGAGCTTTCACCCGCCCCAGCGCGCCGAGCTGGACGCGCTGCCGCTGTTCGACGAACGCATGATGCTGCTGGTCAACCCCTCGCATCCACTGGCCGGGCGCCGCACGCTGTCCGTCAAGTCGCTGGCCGGCGTGCCCCTGGCCCTGCTGCCGCGCACGTTCTACACGCGCAGCCTGATTGAGGACGGCCTGCGCACCGCAGGCGTCACGCCCTTGCTGCGCGCGGAAATGGGCTCGGTGGAATCGCTGATCGCGCTGTGCCGCTGGGGCGACATGGCCACCATCGTCCCCGAGCGCGCTGCCCAGCAGGCCACGGACATGGTGGCCATCCACCTGGTCGCCCCCCAGCTCATCCGCACCGCCGGCCTGCTGTGGCGCCGAGGCGCCAGCTACAGCGCGGCCGCGCGCGAGTTCGCGGCGCAACTGGCCCCCGCCACCAGAACCAACATGCCCCGCTAAAAAAACCCCAGGCCGAGCGCAGCAAAGGCCCGAGCAAACTCCCCGTATGTCAGCGCCTGCGTCGGTCCGCCTGCGGGGTTGCAGTCCTGCCGAAGGACAGGACTGCTTCGTCATCTGACTCGCCGCAGTTGTCTGAACGGAGCGCGCAGCGCGAAGTGAGTTTCACGGCGAACCCCGCAACCGCCACGGCGCAGGTTGCCCCGCAGCGAAGCGAAGGGGCCGCGGACATCCGGGTCGTCTTTCTTTTGCCTCCTTTTCTTCGGCGGGCGTACCGGTGACGAATCAAAGAAAAGGAGGTCGGCCGCCGGGCCGAAACCCGGCCTCGAAAAAACACCCCCCGGCAGGGTCAAAAACCAGCTCACTGCACAGAAGGCCGCTGCCTCTCAGGCACCCGAGCCCCCAACGCAGCCGGCACATAAGCCGCATCAAAACTACACCCCACCCCAAACTTGGCCTCATTAGCAGAACAGGCCGCAGCAATCCCAGCCGCAGTCGGCTTCACCCCCGCCTCCACCCACTGCATCAACGCAGTCATCAAGGTGGGATAGGTCGCATCGCTGATATAGCTGTGCGTCCCCTGCCGCGTAAAGGTCTGCACCAGCCGGTCTCCACTGCCGCCCTGCTGCATCACCGCACGAAACCGCGCATCCAGCTCCACGAAGGCCGTGGGGTCGCTGATCCACTTGGCCGAGAGGACCGGCACGCCAATCTTGCCCACGGGGTCGGTGTCATCGGCGAACTTGCGGTAGGCCGCAGGGTCGGCGCGGTAGCGCAGCACGCCGGCATTGAGCGCGGCATCGTCGGCCGAGCCCGCATAGACCGCACCCTCGTTGCCGAAGGGGCTGGCGCCGCCCGTGCGCTTGGCCGAGATGTCCTGGAAGTGCATGGTGCCCCAGTTCATGTGCGACTGGATGGCGCTTTCGGGGATCTTGATGACCTTGGTGATGGTGTCGATCTTCGCCTGCTGCGCGGCCGTGCGCTGGGCGGCGGGCTTGTCCAGCGCCAGGCATTCGTTCACGCGCAGGGCCACGTCGGCCTGGCGCATCTTGGCGTCTGCGGGCAGGCCCAGGTTGAGCGCGTACTGCGGCTCATTGGGGCGCGGGTGGTTGGCGCACAGGTACTGGTAGACCACGCGCAGGTCGGTGCGGAAGTCGTAGGCATGGGTGCCGCCGCCCAGCACGCCGCTGGTGAGCAGCACGCCGTCGTAGGGGCGCTCGCCCACGGTCTGCTCGTTGAACATTTCCGCGCCCTTGGCGGCCACGCCCGCACCCCAGGACTGGCCGTGCAGGATGGTGCGCTGCGGCTTGGCCACATGCTGGCGGAAGATGCCGCGCAGGCGCTCCGTGTCCTCTGCGGCGGCCCGCACTTCCACGCCGCCCTGGCGGTAGGTGGAGCCGGCCCAGGCGTAGCCTGCGCGCACCATGATGGACCAGCGCACCAGGTCTTCGGCCGCACGGGCGGCGGTGGGCGCGGCCAGGTCCGGGCCGCCGTGGGCGTGCAGCACCAGGGTGCCGTTCCACTGCGCGGGCTTGGCGATCAGGTAGTAGGCGCCCTTGGAGTCCTGCCCGGCCCAGCAGCTGACGCCCGCAGGAATCTCGGCAGGGCAGGCCGTGCTCTTGGGCGCGGTCTCGATGGAGGTGACCGGCCCGTGCAGCACGGCCGAGCCGCCGCCGCAGCCAGCCAGGGCGAGCGCGGCCAGCAGCGAGGCGCTGGCGGGACGCAGGGGGAAATACGCGGATGCTTGCATGTCTTGTCTCCTGTCTTGGCTTCTTGTTGGAAGTCACCTGCCGCGCCGCGGCAAGCGGTCGCATCGGTGACTGGATGGGATTCTGTAGAGGCTTGTCCAATATTTCAAAGATTTTTAGGATATTGGCTGGATACTTTTCACATATATGGAACTGCGCCATCTCCGTTACTTCCTGGCCGTGGCCGATACCGGCCACATCACGCGCGCGGCCGAGCTGCTGGGCATGCAGCAGCCGCCGCTGTCGCAGCAGATCCGCGCGCTGGAGGAGGAGCTGGGCATTGCCCTGTTCCGGCGCCACCCCAAGGGCGTGGACCTGACCGACGCGGGCCTGGAGCTGCAGGGCGAGGCCACGCGGCTGCTGGCCGACTTCACCGCCATGCGCGACCGCATGCAGGCCTTTGCGCGCGGCGAGCGCGGGCGCATCCATGTGGGCTTCACCAGCTCGGCGGCGGCCCATGCCTTCACGCCCGAGGTGCTGCGCCTGTGCCGTGGCCGCCATCCCGACATTGCGCTGGATGTGAGCGAGAACAATGCCGCCGAGATCACCGAAGCCGTGCAGGCCGGGCGCATGCACTGCGGCTTTCTGCGCGTGCCGGTGGCCCGGCCCGAAGGCCTGGTGTTCGAGACGCTGCTGCAGGAGCCCGCGCTGCTGGCCATTCCCGTGGACCATAGGCTGGCGCGCGATGCATCGCGGCCCGTGGCGCTCAGGCAGCTCGATGGCGAGCGCCTGATCCTTGTGCGGCGCACGGGCGCGCCGGGGCTGTATGCGAACCTGCTGGCGCTGTGCGCCCGGCACAAGGTACAGGTGGAGGTGGCCGCCGAGGTGGAACGCATGATGACCAATGTGAACCTGGTGGCGGCGGGCGTGGGCCTGTCCATCGTGCCGGCCTCGGTGCGCGGCGCCCATCCCGAGGCCGTGGTCTACCGTGCCTTCGAGCCCGCCGTGCGGCTGAGCGCCCCGCTCACCCTGGTGCACCGCGAGGCCGGCACGGAAACCGGCGGCGCAGGACCCGCGGCCACCTTCATCGCCCTGGCGCGCGAGCTGGCGCAGCGCCACCAGGCGCCGGGCGGCTGAGGCATGCGGGCACCGCAAGGCACCGATACCGGCCGGCGCGCCCTGCTGGCGGCGGGCGCCTGCGCGCTGGCCTGGCCCGCCCAGGCATGGCCGGCCCGGCCCGCCTGGCCGGGCGCCAGCGTGCGGATCGTGGTGGCCTACCCCGCAGGCGGTGTCAGCGACATGGTGGCCCGCGCCCTGGCCGAGCAACTGGCGCAGCAATGGGGCACGGCCGTGATCGTGGACAACCGCCCCGGCGCCAGCGGCACCGTGGCGCTGGAGCTGCTGGCGCGCAGCGCGCCCGACGGCCGCACCCTGGTCTTTGCCGCCGCCACCGCCGTGGGCCTGGCCGCAGCCTCCGTGACGCCCGTGGCCGGCGTGATGCGCACGCCCATGCTGCTGGTGGGCACGCCGGCGCTGAAGGCCGCAGATTTCGAGGGCATGCTGGCCGAGGCGCGCAGCATGCCCGGCGGTATACGCTGGGCCACCACGGGCGAGGGCACGACGGGCCACGCCGTGCTGCAGCGCATAGAGCAGGCCACGCGCATTCCCATCGTGCATGTGCCCTACAAGGGCGGGGGCCAGCAGCTCAACGATGCGCTGGCCGGGCATTTCGAGCTGCTATCCACCAATGTGGCGCCGCTGCAGCTGCAGGCGCTGCGCGCGGGCCGCCTCAAGGCCCTGGCCGTGGGCGCGCCGCAGCGGCTGGCAGCCCTGCCCGATGTGCCCACGCTGGCGCAGCTGGGCCATGCGCAGGCCAATCTGGATTCGCTGTTCGGCCTGTTCGCGCCGCCGCAGATGGCGCCAGCGCTGGCCCAGCGCATCAATGCCGCGGTGGCCCAGGCGCTGCGCGCGCCGGCCATCCGCAGCCGGCTGGAGGCGGCCAGCAACCAGCCGTTCGAGGGTTCGGCCGCAGAGTTCGCGCAGCAGGTGATGCGCGAGGCCGGGCGCTGACCGCCCTGCATCGCTCCCCCCGCACCACGCTCCCGCACCACGCTCCCGCACCACGCCCTGCACCACGCCGGACGGGCTCAGCGCGCGTACTTCTTGGCCCCGGCCACGCAGACCACGGCGGCCATGGTGACCAGAACCATGCCCCAGCTCACCTGTTCATGCAGCAGCAGGGCCGCCAGGCCCAGGCCCATGAAGGGCTGCAGCAGCTGGATCTGGCCCACGGCCGCAATGCCGCCCTGGGCCAGGCCCCGGTACCAGAACACAAAGCCGATGAGCATGCTGAACAGCGAGACATAGGCCAGGCCCAGCCATGCGGGCCGGCCCACATCGGCCAGCGATGCCGGCATGCTGAGCAGGGCGGCCGGCAGCATGACGGGCAGGGCCAGCACCAGCGACCAGCTGATGACCTGCCAGCCGCCCAGCGTGCGCGACAGGCGCGCGCCCTCGGCATAGCCCAGGCCGCAGACGATGATGGCAGCCAGCATCAGCAGGTCGCCGCGCAGCGAGCCCCCGGCCCCGCCCACGGCCGCATAGCCGGCCACGAAGGCCGCGCCCGCCAGCGAGAACAGCCAGAAGGCCGGGCGCGGGCGCTCGCCGCCGCGCAGCACGGCGAACACGGCCGTGGACAGGGGCAGCAGGCCCACGAAGACGATGGAATGCGCCGAGGTGACGTACTGCAGCGCCAGCGCGGTCAGCAGCGGAAAGCCCACCACGCCGCCCAGCGCGCTCAGCGCCAGCGAAGGCATGTCGGCACGCGCGGGCCGGGGCTGGCGCAGCGCCAGCAGCACGGCCAGGGCCAGCAATGCCGCGATGCTGGCGCGCGCACAGGTCAGGAAGGTGGGGTCCAGGTCGGCGACCGCCACGCGGGTGGCCGGCAGCGATCCCGCAAAGATCGCCACGCCGATGAATCCGTTGATCCACCCGCTGCTTGTCTTGTCCATCAAAAAGCTCCTTGGTTTGCAGCAGGCAGTGGGCCATTGCACGGCCGGATCTTCCATAGACAGTCCAATACAATTCAAAAGAACTGTTATGCACACAAAACCACTACAGAAGAAAGAGCAGCCATGCGCAGCGGCACACGCATCCAGGCGGTGATGGAGGACATCCAGTCGCGCATCGCCGCGCGCACCTGCCTGCCCGGCACGCGCCTGCCCTCGGTGCGCGCGCAGGCGCAGGCCATGCAGGTGTCGGTGTCCACGGTGGTGGAGGCCTATGAGCGGCTGGCGGCCGAGGGGGTGATCGTCTCGCGCCCGGGCTCGGGCTTTTATGTGGCGGGGCCGGTGGCACCGCTGGCGCTGGGCGGTATCGGGCCGCGCGTGGACAGGGAGGTCGACCCCCTGTGGCTGGCCCGCCAGTCGCTGCAGGCAGATGCCCACGCGCTCAAGCCGGGCTGCGGCTGGCTGCCGCCTTCATGGCTGTACGAGGAAGGCGTGCGCCGCGCGCTGCGCTCCCTGGCGCGCTCGGGCACGCTGGAGCTGACGGAGTACGCAACGCCGCTGGGCCACCCGGCACTGCGCCGCCTGCTGGCGCGGCGCATGGCCGCCATGGGGCTGGAGACCTCGCCCGAGCAGATCCTGCTGACGGAGTCTGGCACGCACTCCATCGACCTGGTCTGCCGTTTCCTGCTGGAGCCCGGCGATACGGTGCTGATCGACGACCCCTGCTATTTCAATTTCCATGCGCTCCTCAAGGCGCACCGCGTGCAGGCCGTGAGCGTGCCCTACACGCCGCAGGGGCCCGACGTGGCACGGTTCGCCGACGCGCTGCAGGCCCACTCGCCACGCCTGTACATCACCAACTCGGCCATCCACAACCCGACGGGCGCCACGCTGTCGCCACTGGTGGCGCACCGCATCCTGAAGCTGGCCGACAGCTCGGACCTGGTGATCGTGGAGGACGACATCTTCTGCGACCTGGAGACCCATGCGGCGCCCCGGCTGGCGGCCTTCGACGGCCTGTCGCGCGTGATCCAGATCGGCAGCTTCTCCAAGACGGTGTCGGCCTCGCTGCGCTGCGGCTTCATCGCGGCGCGGCCCGACTGGACGCAGGACCTGGCGGACCTGAAGATCGCCACCAACTTCGGCGGCGGGCGCATGGCCGCCGACATCGTGCTGCGCACGCTGACCGACAGCGGCTACCGCAGGCACATGGAGTCCGTGCGGCTGCGGCTGGCGCAGGAGATGGAACGCACGGCCGCGCGGCTGCAGGCCCTGGGCATGAAGCCCTGGCTGGTGCCGCAGGCCGGCATGTTCCTGTGGTGCCAGTTGCCCGGGGGCATGGATGCCACGGCGCTTGCGCGCACCTGCCTGGAAGATGGCGTGGTGCTGGCGCCCGGCAATGCCTTCAGCCAGTCGCAGAGCGCAGGCGATTTCCTGCGCTTCAATGTGGCGCAGTGCTCGGATGCGCGGATCTTCGAGGTGCTGGCGCGGGCGCTGAAGGGCTAGGCCGTTTCAGCCTGCAGCAGGCCGCGCACCCGTGCCTGCACGTGTTCCAGGGACGGCGGCAGGTCGAACAGCACGCGGTAGACGATGGGCGCGGCCAGCGCGTCGATCAGGGTGTCCGCAGCGGGCATCGCCTCGCCACGCCGCGCTGCGCGCTCGCCGATCTGCGCCAGTTGCCCGCGCAGGATTTCCACGCAGGCGCAGGGCGTGTGCTCGTTGCCCGCTGCGGCGGCCATGTCGCGCAGCATGGTGCGGCCCAGCGGCGAGGCCGATTCCTCCAGGAACTGCTCGGCCCAGGCCAGCAGATCGCCCTCCAGCGTGCCCGTGTCCAGCGGCGGCGCCGTGGGCCGGATGATTTCCACGGCCACATCGGCCAGCAGCTGCTGTATGTCGCCCCAGCGCCGGTAGAGGGTGGACGGCGTCACGCCCGCCTGGGCGGCGATGAGCGGAAAGCTCAGTTCCTCGCGCGGCATGGTTTCCAGCAGGCCCTTGACGGTCTGGTAGACCGTGGCCTGGATGCGCGCGCTGCGTCCGCCGGGACGGGCGGGACCGCCTGTTTTGGAAAGGGATGGGACTTGCGTGCTCATGGTTATTAAAGCTAAAAATTTGCGTTAGCAGCGCACAAGCGCAGAATTCGCTAACGCAAAAACTTTGCATTAATTGTGCAGCAGGGCTCTTAACCATGTCGGTACTGCAACCATCCAACTCCACTCCCGCTGCCCGGCCCGGCCGCAGCCTGGCCGTCCTGGCATTCGGCCTGGGCAGCTTCTTCGCGGCCTCCAGCGCGCCCACGCCGCTGTACCGGCTCTACCAGCAGGACTGGGGCTTTTCCTCGGGCATGCTGACCCTGGTCTTCGCGGTCTATGCGCTGAGCCTGCTGCTGGCCCTGCTCACCACGGGCGCGCTGTCGGACCACCTGGGCCGCAAGCCCGTGATCCTGGCGGCGCTGGTGCTGGAGATCGTCTCGCTGGCGGTGTTCGCCCGCGCGGGCGACGTTCAGGCCCTGGTGCTGGCGCGCGTGCTGCAGGGCTTTGCCACCGGCATGGCCAGTGCGGCCATGGGCGCGGCGCTGCTGGACCTGCACCGCGAGCGCGGCACGCTGGTGAGCACCATGGCGCCCATGGTCGGCATGGCGGCGGGCATTGTCGTGGCGGGCGAGTTCGCGCAGCTGTGGCGCCAGCAGCTGGGCCTGGTGTTCTGGCTCATGGCGCTGATCTTCGTGGCCGTGGCCGCCGCCATGGCCGTGCTGCCCGAGACGGGCGCGCGCCGCCCCGGCGCACTGGCCGCCATGCGCCCCCGCGTGCGCATTCCGGGCCAGGCCCGGGCCGACTTCATGCGCGTGCTGCCCATGAGCATCACGGTGTGGGCGCTGGGGGGCTTTTACCTGTCGCTGGGCCCGTCGATGATCCGCTCGGTCACGGGCTCGGAGATCGCCGCCAGCTTTGCCGTGTGCATCAACACGCTGAGCGCCGCCGCCGCCATCTGGACGCTGCGCAGCCGCGCGCCGCGCGCCATGCTGCAGTTCGGCGGCAGCGGCCTGCTGGCCGGGGTGGCCCTGCTGCTGGTCGGCGCCCATCTGCAAAGCCTGCCCCTGGTGCTGGGTGCCTCGGTGGTGGCGGGCGCGGGCTTCGGCGTGGGCTTCCAGGGCGCGCTGCGCAGCGTGATCCCGCTGGCCGAGCCGCACGAGCGCGGCGCCCTGATCTCGGCCATCTACATCGCCAGCTACCTGGCGTTCAGCATGCCGGCCATCGCGGCGGGCATGGCCGCCGCGCGCTTCGGCCTGTTGCCGGTCACCTATGCCTACGGCCTGATGCTGATGCTGTTCGCGGGCCTGGCGCTGGCGGGGACGCGCCAGCCCAGGCCGGTGGTGGCGTCCTGATGCGTTGGCTGTAAAAATAAAACCATAGCAATCCAGCCTTACCCCACCTGGTGATCAACGGGAAATAAGGGAGAAAATCTCAGCGGCAGCGCAAAAAAAGTCCAGCCGAACTTGCAGGATGGGCATGGCTTGTTCGGCATACGGGGAGTCACGCCACTTTTCCCAGCCACCATGCCACGCCCGCACTCCCGACAGCCCCAGCACGGCTGCCCCGCCGCCCCGGGGTGGCGTGCGTCCAGGGGCAGCGCCATGCTGCTGGCAATCGCGCTGCTGCTGGCCGCTGCGGCGCCGGCACCCTCCCGGGCGGCGTCGTCAGCCCAGGCGGCGCAGCGCAGCTTTTCCGTTGCGGCCGGACCTCTCGCGCATGTGATCGCCCAGTACGCCAACCAGGCCGGTGTGGCGCTCTCGTTCGATGCGGCCCAACTGGGTCGGCGGCAGTCTCCGGGCCTGCAGGGCCGCTATGCCGTGGACGATGGTTTTGCGAGGCTGCTGCAGGGCACGGCGCTGCAGGCCGTGCACGAGTCCGGCGGCGTCTATACGCTGCGGCCCCTGCCAGCGGCGGCCTCGGGCACGGGCGGCCAGATGCTGGGCACCGTCAACGTCCGGGCCACGGCGCCGGCCAGTGCAACGACCGAAACCTCGGACAGCTATGCCGCCAGCCTGGTCACGGGCTACAAGGGGCTTCAGTCGGTGCGCGACATCCCGCAGCCCGTGACCGTGCTCACGCGCCAGTGGCTGGACGAGCAGGCCCTGCCCGACCTGCATGCCGTGCTGCAGCACACGCCGGGCGTGACGGTGGAGTACATCGACAGCGAGCGCATCGCCTATTACTCGCGCGGCTACCAGATCGATTCGCTGCAGGTGGACGGGCTCAATGTGAACCAGGTGGCCTCGGCCTCCACCTTCATCCAGCCCGACATGGCCATGCTGGACCGCGTGGAGGTGCTGCGCGGCGCCACGGGCCTGCTGCGTGGCGCGGGCTCGCCCTCGGCCATGGTGAACATGGTGCGCAAGCGGCCCACGGCGCAATGGCAGGGCTCAGCCGCGCTGACGCTGGGTTCCTGGGACCGCCAGCGCATGGAGGCCGACCTGTCCGGCCCTCTGAACGCAGCCGGCACGCTGCGCGGCCGGCTGGTGGCGCTGGCGGACGACAAGGCATCGTTCCAGACCGCGCGCAAGGAAAAGCGCCTGGGCCTGTACGGCGTGCTGGAGGCGGACCTGGGGCCGCGCACCACGCTCACCGCCGGCCTGCAGCACACGGACCTGCAGGCCACGGGCTCCTGGGGCGGCCTGCCTGCCGCCGCCGACGGCAGCCAGCTCGGCCTGCCGCGCAGCACCTACCTGGGCACGCCCTGGAATACCTGGGACCGCCACAACCAGCAGGCCTTTGCCGAGCTGGAGCACCGGCTGGACAGCGGCTGGCAACTGAAGGCCCAGGCGGCGCACACGCGGTTTCGGTCGGACGGGTTCAAGCAGACCTCGTTTTCCAGGGCCAGCGACAGCAATCCCTACCTGTTCGACGTGAGCACCTCCATCTATGGCGGCGACGGCAGCACGCAGAACGCGCTGAGCCTGCTGGCCAGCGGCCCCTTCGAGGCCCTGGGCCGCAGGCACGAGCTGTCGCTGGGCGCCGACCTGCAGCGCATCCGCAGCACGGGCGCCACGGGCTACTGGGGCGTGAGCCCGCTGCGCAATGTGGACATCCGCGGCTGGAATCCATACACCAGCTACCCCGAGCCGTTCTACAGCGAGGGCAACGGCAACGCCTATTCATCGCCCGTGTCCCACATCCACCAGTACGGCGGATTCGCGCGGGCCCGGCTGTCGCTGACCGACTCGCTCACCGCCATTGCCGGCGCGCGCCTGAGCTGGTGGAGCTATCTCGAGCCCGGCAATGCCCAAAGCGGCTACAGCGTGCGCCGCGAGCTGACGCCCTATGCGGGCCTGGTGCATGCGCTGTCGGACACGCTCGACGCCTATGCCAGCTACAGCGAGATCTTCAGCCCCCAGGACAAGAAGGCCGCCGATGGCAGCATCCTGGCGCCCGCCCGGGGCGAGGACCTGGAGGCCGGGCTCAAGGGCAGTTTCATGGACGGCCGGCTGCAGGCCAGCGTGTCATTGTTCCGCATCCAGCGCGTGGGCAGCGCCATGCAGGACACGGCATCGGCCATGCCCTGCCTGCCGTACTACCCGACCAGCCACTGCTTCATGGCCGGCGGCAAGAGCCGCAGCCAGGGCTGGGAGCTGGAGCTGTCCGGCGAGCCCGCGCCAGGCTGGCAGGTGCTGGCCGGCTACACCTACACCCACGCCAGGTACCTGCGCGACGCCTCCGAGGCCAACGTGGGCCAGCCGCTGCGGCCCGTGGACCCGCGCCATGCGCTGCGCCTGTTTGCCAGCCACCGCTTCAAGGGGCCCTTGCAGGGATGGACCGCAGGTGCCGGCGTGCGGCTGCAAAGCGATGCCTACGCCAGCGTGGGCGATGTCACCACCCGCCAGGGTGGCTATGCGCTTTTTGACGCGCTGCTGGCCTACCGCCTGGACGACACCTACTCGCTGCAGCTGAACGTGAGCAACCTGCTGGACAAGCGCTACTACGCCAAGTTCTCGCCCAACAGCACCTACTTCAACAACTACTACGGCGATCCGCGCAACGTGACGGTGTCGCTGCGCGCGCGCTTCTAGGGCCACGGCCGGCCTGCCCTCCCCTCCCGGCTTTTCTTCCCGGCTTTTCTTCCCGGTTTTTCCAACCTTTGCACATGACTGCCATGACGCACCCCAGCACTCCTGCGGACTTCCGCTTCGCTTCCCATCCCCTCACGCGCCTGATCCGCCAATGCCTGGGCGCCGGCCTGGCCCTGGCCGCCGTGGGCGTGGCGGCCCAGACGGCCGAGGGCCCGGCCCTCAAGGAGGTGACGGTGAGCGACCAGGCCGAGGCCATCGGCGGACTGCAAAAGACCTATGCCGGCGGCCAGATCGCGCGCGGCGGCGACCTGGGCATCCTGGGCAAGACCGACCAGATGAACGTGCCCTTCAGCACGACCAACTACACCTCGGAGCTGATCGAGAACCAGCAGGCGCTGACCATCGCCGACGTGGTGATGAACGACGCCTCGGTGCGCACCCTGCAGGCGCGCGGCGGCTATGGCGATGACTTCCAGGTGCGGGGCTTTTCCCTGTCCATGCGCGATGTGTCGGTGAACGGCCTGTACGGCCTGTCGCCCTCCACGCGCCTGCCGCTGGAGGTGATCGAGCGCGTGGAAGTGCTCAAGGGCCCCGGCTCGCTGACCAATGGCGTGGGTCCCAGCGGCAGCATCGGCGGCAGCATCAACGTGGTGACCAAGCGCGCGGGCGACGTGCCGTTGAACCGCCTGACCGCCACCTACATGGGCAAGGCCCAGTTCGGCACCCACCTGGACGTGGGCCGCCGCTTTGGCGAAGACAACCAGTGGGGCGTGCGCGTGAACGGCGTGTGGCGCAACGGCGAAGGCAACATCGACGGCGGCCGCCAGCGCCTGGGCCTGGCCTCGGTGGGCCTGGACTACGAAGGCCAGGGCCTGCGCTGGTCGCTGGACGCGCTGACCACCAGCGGCAAGACCACGGAGTTCCGCCCGCAAAGCGCCTTCCTGGCCGGCATCACCCAGGTGCCCGCCGTGCCCGACAGCCGCACCAACTTCAACCCGGGCACGGAACTGCTGGACAAGGCCAAGACCGTGATCTCGCGCGTGGAATACGACATCAACGCCAACACCTCCGTCTACGGCGGCGTGGGCTACAGCGATGTGTCCAGCGACCAGAGCTTCCCCACGGCCGTGCAGCGCATCGACTCGCTGGGCAACTTCACCGTGCGCAACGGCTTCTACGACGAGTTCAACAAGACCACCTCGGCCGACGTGGGCCTGCGCACACGCTTCAAGACCGGCGCCATCGGCCACACCGTGGTGGCAGCGGCCAACTACATGGACCGCGAGAGCGGCTACTTCTACCAGCTGACCACCAAAGCCGTCCCCTCCAACATCTACAACCCGTCGCCCCTGCCTGCCATCGACTTCGTGCGCGGCGCGCCCACCAAGAACGCCGAGCTGACGCAGCACAGCCTGGCGCTGGCCGACACCATGGCGCTGTTCAGCGACCGCCTGCTGGTGACCGTGGGCCTGCGCGACCAGACCATAGACCAGAAGAACGCCAGCGGCACCACGCTGTACAAGGCCAGCGCCGTGACGCCGCTGGCCGGCGTGGTGTTCAAGCCGCAGAACCATGTCGCGGTCTACGCCAACTACACGGCGGGCCTGTCGGCAGGCGGCACGGCCGGGCCCAACACGGCCAATGCCGGCCAGGTGTTCGCGCCACAGAAGTCCAAGCAGTACGAAGTGGGCGTGAAGGTGGACTGGGGCCGCATGACCACGCAGGCCGCGCTCTACCAGATCCAGCGCCCGGGCTCCATGACCGACCCGGTGACCAATGTCTACAGCTTCGGCGGCGAGACGCGCAACCGCGGCCTGGAGCTGACCGCCTACGGCGAGATCCACAAGGGCCTGCGCCTGCTGGCCAGCGCGGCCTTCAACAACGCCAGGCTCTCGCGCACGGCAGGCGGCGTGAACCAGGGCAACGATGCCAACGGCGTGCCCGAGCGCACCTTCAACCTGGGCCTGGACTGGGATACGCCCTGGGTGGAGGGCCTGAGCCTGAACGGCCGCGTGATCCACACCTCGTCCATGTACTACGACGCGGCCAACATCCTGCGCATGCCCGGCTGGACACGCCTGGACCTGGGCGCACGCCTGCGCACCCATGTGGCCGGCAAGCCCGTGGTGCTGCGCGCCAGCCTGGAGAACGTCAGCAACAAGAGCTACTGGGTGACTGCCGCCGGCTACACCACCACGGGCGCGCCGCGCACGCTGATGCTGTCGGCACAAGTGGACTTCTAAGCCCCCGGCCACCGGCAACCGCCCCGCCCCTGGCATGGCGCCGGGGGCGCGGTGATGGCGGGGGCCCCAGGCCCCCTTCTGTCAGAGAAAAGAACACCCCATGCAAAGCCACACGATCAAGACCTGGGCCTGGTTGCACAAATGGAGCAGCCTGGTCTGCACCGTCTTCATGCTGCTGCTGTGCCTGACCGGCCTTCCGCTGATCTTCCACCACGAAATCGGCCACCTGCTGGGCACCGAGGTGGAGGCCCCGCCCATGCCCCAGGGCACGCCCCATGCCAGCCTGGACAAGGTGCTGGAGGTGGCCCGTGCCCAGCACCCGGACCGCGTGGTGCAGTTCGTCTCCAAGTCCGACGACACCGACGACCTCTGGTTCGTCACCATGACGCCCACGCCGGCGCCCACGGACGATTTCCGCTCCGTGGTCATCGATGCGCGCACGGCCGAACTGCTGGCCCAGCCGCGCTTCGACCAGGGCTTCATGTGGGTCATGTTCAAGCTGCACGTGGACCTGTTCGCGGGGCTGCCGGGCAAGCTGTTCCTGGGCTTCATGGGGCTGCTGCTGCTGATCGCCATCGTCAGCGGCGTGGTGCTGTACGCGCCCTTCATGCGCAAGCTCGATTTCGGCACCGTGCGCCGCACGCGCCAGCCGCGCCTGAAGTGGCTAGACCTGCACAACCTGCTGGGCATCGTCACCCTGGTGTGGCTGTTCGTGGTGGGCGCCACCGGCATGATCAATACCTGGGCCGACCTGCTGATCAAGTACTGGCAGCATGACCAGCTCAGCAGCGTGCTGGCGCCCTACCAGGGCCAGGACACGGTGCCGGTGGCGGAGCGCGCCTCGCTGCAGCAATCGCTGCAGGCCGCCCAGCAGCAGGTGCCGGGCACCAGGCTGTACTTCATCGCCTTCCCCGGCACCACGTTCTCCAGCCCGCACCACCACACATTCTTCCTGCGCGGCAACGAGCCCCTGACCTCGCGCCTGTTCCTGCCCGTGCTGGTGGACGCCAGGACCGCCCAGGTCACGGCCGCGCCCGCCCTGCCCTGGTATCTGACGGCGCTGCTGGTGTCCCAGCCGCTGCACTTCGGCGACTACGGCGGGCGGGCCATGCAGATCCTCTGGGCGCTGCTGGACATCGCCAGCATCATCGTGCTGGGCACCGGCCTGTACCTGTGGATCAACAAGGGCAAGAGCGTGCCGGCCCCGCAGCCCGCGCCGCGCGGCAAGGAGGTCTCGGCATGAGCGGCGCGCAACACCGGGGCTTTCTCGCTCTCTGGGGCTGGCCCATCGCGCTGGGCGTGCTGACGGCCATCGGCCTGGTCTCGGCCCTGTTCAGCGACGGCGGCCTTGGCGACATGCTGGCCGGCGTCTGCCTGGCCGTTCCCACGGCGGCAGGGATCTGGCATGGATGGCTGCGGCGCAGGCCGCCGGGCTGAAGCCGGGGCAGGCCGGCACGGCGCTCAGTCGCGCGGGTCGCGCTGGCCTGCGCTTTCCAGCAGCTGCTGCAAGGCTTCGCCCAGTGGCCGCCAGACATCGGTGACACCGGCCCAGTCGCCGGCCAGGCAGGCCTGCTCCAGGCTCCTGGTCAGTCCGCTGGCCCGCTCCTGTCCCAGCAGGCGCAACACGCTCTGCAGGCTGTGCGCCTGCCTGCGCAGGGCCATGGCGTTCTGCTCCGCGATAAGGACCTCCATCCGGGCGATATCGTCGGGCAAGTGCGCAAGGCAGATGTCACGGTAGCTGTGGAACAGGCCTGCGTCGCCACCAAAGAAATTGGCGATGGCGAGCGCGTCCGACGGCGCCTCCGGTTGCACATCCGGTTGCACATCCGGCTGCGCATCGGCGCCCTCGCCCGTCCCGGCCTCCTGCCTGCAAGGGGGAGGCGGCGCATGCTGCTGGAGCACCGACTCCACGCAGTCCACCAGTTGCGCCACCGACACCGGCTTGAGCAGCACGCGCCACACCTTCAACTGCTCCAGCTGCAGCGCAACATCGGCCCGCACGCCCGCACTGAAGACCACGGCGCAGCAGCCCGCCTGCGGCGAGCAGCGCAGCCACTCGATCAGCTCCACGCCGGAGGCGCCGGGCAGCATCAGATCGGTGATCAGCAGGGCAAAGGGCTGGGTTTGCAGCAGTTGCTGGGCCTGCTCCGCACTCGTGCAGGACACCAGCGTGAGGGGCAGGCCCTCCAGCGCCAGCGCAACGAACCGCGCAATCGAGGCATCGTCCTCGACCAGCAGGACCGCGGGAAGGGGCGCGTTCACGCCGCCGGCCCGCCCAGCAGCCCGCCCAGCGCTTCGGGCAGTTCCTGCACCAGCTGGGGCTTGTGGATCACGCGCACGCCGCCCAATGCGAAGGCATAGGCCTCGCGCTCTGACGCCTCCAGCGAGGTGACCACCAGCAGCTTGCAGCGCGCGAACTGCTCATGGGTGCGCAAGGTGGTGATCAGGGCGGCTCCATCGATGTCGGGCAGCAGGATGTCCACCAGCAGCACATCGGGCTGGATCTGGCCGTACAGCGCCATGCCCGTGATCCCGTCGTTCGCCACATGCAGCTGGACGTCGGGAAAGTGACGCTGCACCAGCATGCGCACCAGATTCTGGAAGTGCACGGAGTCCTCGATCAGCAGCACGCGCTGCCCGGTGCCCGAACCCGCCTGGGCAGGGGCCGGCGCCTGTGCCACCGCTGGTGCGCCGGGCACCCCGGGCGCTGCGCGCTCGCCCTGCCTGCTGCGCCAGCGCTCCACGGAAGCGCGCGTAATGCGGCGATGGCCTCCGGGCGTCTTCCAGGCCTCCAGCTCGCCGCGATCGACCATGAGCTGGACCGATCGCACGGCCATGCCCAGCAGCTTTGCCACCTCGGCAGTCGTGTAGTGCGGAATTTGGCCTGATGGGGTGCTGTTCTCGGACATGGCAGCAATTTTGCATCAAATACGATTGAAAAATTCAATATAAATTTGATGAATTTGATATTTATGATTTAGCCTCACGCAGCCCCCTTCAACTGCGTTGTGAAAGGTCCGCCATGAAGAAGATACTGATCGTCGAAGACCAGGCCGACATCCGCAAACTGCTGCGCATGACGCTGGAGTCCGGCGCCTACGAGGTCATGGAGGTGCCCACCGCCGACGAAGCCTGGGCCGTGGCCCAGCGCAACAAGCCCGATATCGTGCTGCTGGACATGATGATGCCCGGCACGCTGGACGGCCTGGAGGTGTGCTGTCGCATCAAGACCTCCTACGATCTGCGGCATACCCTGGTGGTGCTGCTCACCGCCCGGGACAGCGCAGAGGACCGCGAGGCGGGCTTCAATGCGGGCGCCGACGAATACCTGGTCAAGCCCTTCAGCCCGACCCGGCTGCTGCAGATCCTGGCCAGCCTTGAAAGGAGCGACTGATGATGATGCGCGCACGGGAGACCGGCCGCGTGGACCTGTCCATGGCAGACGGCCCGTCCAGCCGCAGGCTGGCGGGCGGCTGGCACTGGACGCAGGCGTTCGCGCCGGCCCGGCCCGTTCCTGTGCCGCACGACGGGTTGACCGCCATCGTCGCGCCCCGGAATTTCTGATGGAGCATCTTCATCATGTCTGATCGAGCTACCGCGCATCATTTCCTGGGTGCCGGACGCAGCGCCCACATCAAGGCACTGGTGCTGACCTTTGCCCTGTGCGTGCTTGCCGGGCTGGTGCTCTTCGTCTGGAGCCAGCTGCACGCCGAGGCCGACCAGAGCAAGTCCCAGGCCGCATTGCTGGCGCGCGTGCTGGAGGACCAGACGGCCAAGACCTTCGAGAACACCGAAATGGCCCTGTCCAGCCTGGCGCACCACCCCGCCATCCTGGCCGCCGGCAGCACGCGCAGCACGCGCGAGGCCGCCATGGCCCAGCTGATCGCCCAGCTGCCCTACCTGCGCAGCATGGCCCTGCTCGACGACAAGGGACTGATCCTGGCCAGCACCCAGGCGGGCGAGGCCGGCCAGCAGATTGACATGCAGGAGCTGCTGCACGACAAGAGCGCCGTCGTCGTGCCCGGCAAGCCCCTGCTGGGCCGGCTGGTGCCCGGCCGTGGCCTGTCGGCCCTGGCGCCCCGCGCGCACCCGTCGCCGCGCGGCGTGTCGTTTCTGCCGCAGCTGCTGGGCTTTCACCAGGACAACGGCATGCCCGCCGTGCTGGTGGCCCTGATCAACCCCGACGCCGTGGCCAACTTCTACCAGGCCACGCTGGAGATCCTCAGCTACGAGGCCGTGCTGCTGACCTACGACGGCCGGCCGCTGGCCAGCACCAATGCGGGCACGGGCGTGCAGGCGACCGCCGTGCTGCAGACACCGCTGTTCCGGCAGTGGCTGCCGCACAGCGAATTCGGCTCCTACATCGGCGCGGGCATGCTCGGCTCCCATGAGATCGTGTCGTTTCGCACCGTGCGCAACTGGCCCCTGCTGCTGGTGGTGGAGGAGCCCTACGCAGCCCTGGTGGCGCGCTGGAGGGATGACGCCTTCGCCTTCTTCGTGGCCGGCGTGGCCCTGCTGGCCCTGGTGCTGGGCCTGAGCTGGTCGGTGCTCAAGACGCGCAGGGAGCAGAAGACGGCACAGCAGGCCATGGAGCAGGCCCAGGCACGCCTGGCGCGAAGCGAGCATGAGATGGCCGTGCTCATGCGCAGCGTGCAGGAGCTGATCTTTCGCACCGACAGCGAGGGTCTGCTGACCTTCGTGAACGCACGCTGGGAACAGCTGACCGGCCAGCCCAGCTCCGAGGCCGTAGGGCAGCCGCTGGAGAACATCGTGGACGGCCCGTACCGCGCGCAGATCCAGGCCCTGCTCGATCCCCTGGCCCGGCTGGCGC
>NZ_JBICKS010000009.1:0-307 GCF_043104415.1 Delftia sp. WSY_16
CCAGCGCCCACGGTACGGCCGCCTTCGCGGATAGCGAAGCGCAGACCTTCTTCCATGGCGATGGGGGCGATCAGCTTGACGGTGATCGACACGTTATCGCCAGGCATCACCATTTCCTTGTCGGCGGGCAGCTCGATGGAGCCGGTCACGTCGGTCGTGCGGAAATAGAACTGGGGACGGTAGTTGTTGAAGAACGGAGTGTGGCGACCACCTTCGTCCTTGGACAGCACGTACACCTCAGCCGTGAAGTGGGTGTGGGGCTTGATGGAGCCGGGCTTGCACAGCACTTGGCCGCGTTCCACGTCTT